>CAYUFM010000001.1:0-92348 GCA_964444225.1 uncultured Candidatus Saccharibacteria bacterium
CTACATATTCTAACCAAAAGATATTCACTCAAAGCTCAGCATTCGTTAGTTTAGTGCTAAAGAAACAAGGCTCAGATAGTCTTGTGCTAGAAGCTAAAGATTTATCAGGAACTAACCTGGCCAATCTGAAAATATATTTAAAAGGTGGCTATAAAAAGTTTTCTTCATCTACAGACACACAGTACTACTACGATAATATGTTACCTTCTGACAATAGACCAAGCACCGATAGTAATGGTTTAGTCGCATTTTCCAATTTAGTACCTGGAGCATACTACGCATGTGGCGATAGCGGTTCAACATCTTGCGTAATTGGTGGTACAAATTACTACCTAGTCGCGTCCATACCTTACGGTGGCAGTTCGGCGTATTTACCAGTTGTTGTTCCGAGCTATGATCCAGGTAATCCGCCAGCCATAACTTTTCCTTATCAGACCAAGAACTACTACCAAAAAAATAGAATGATAATGACCACAAGCTCCACTTTTCCTAGATTAAACAATATAAACAGTCATGAAATATCACTATCTACAGACAATATCGGTGCATATAATTTTCAGATTAATGGAGCAAACCTACCATGTACAAGTTCTGCTGCAAGCTGTTCTACTCTGGTTAAGGTCATCCAAGGTAGCAATACCTTCACCGCATCTTGTACAGGAACATCTGCAGGACTGACTCTAGATTGTCTAATAAATCTAACTGGCATAGTGGCGGGAAGTACCCAGATTAGCATTACCGTTGGGTCCAATAATTACACTTCTCCACCAGATATGATTTTAGGGAGCTTTAATGTTATACCATAAAATTAATCATAAAGGGTTTACGATAATAGAACTCCTTGTAGTAATGGTAGTAGTCGGGATTGCGTCTATCGGACTAGTGTCATTTGTCACATCCAATCTAAGACAATATCTTGGTCTCCAAAAAGACGCTACAGCTTTTTCAGACATCAACCAACAATCACAAAGAATCAGCAATGTATTAAGAGGATCAACGGATATTCTTGGAGCAGCAGACGAATCTATTACTGTCTATGCTTACTTTTTTCCTAACAAACAATATGTTTCACAAATTAACTACTACCTAAACCCAAGCAAGACTACTATGTTCGCAGACGTCACTCCGATGACAGCTAATCCGCCAAACGGCACCCTAATAACTGCTCAGAAAAAAACGTATACAATTATTCCTTACTATTACCAATCTAATGGCCTTAAGCTCTTTGAGTATCTTGATGCTAATAATCAAAGCCTTGCGACTCCTATTGCTGATCTAAAGTCTATAAAAGCTATTAGAATAAACTTGAAAACACCTATAGATGGCCTCCAAAAAACCAATCATACAACAATGACTAGTCAGGTCAGTTTACGAAACAGAAAGAGTAATCTGTGAATTTTTTAAAAAAAGAAGACAGTCAAGGATTTATTTTGCCAGGGGTTCTGAGTGCGATTGTTGCCTTCTTGATACTGTCAGGAGCTGTCATAACAGTCATCAATTCTAACTTAACATCTGTAGCACGCAACATCCAATCACAACAGGCATTTAATATTGCCGAAGCAGGAGCGAACTACTATCTCTGGCACTTAAGTCATAATGGCAGCGATTTTAAAGATGGACAGAGCACTCCCTCAACTCCAGATGTCGAACTTGGCTATGGACCATATGTACACCAATATTATGATGATAACGGTAGAAACACAGGTAGCTATACTCTCTGGATAAAACCGGACAGTGTCGGATCTACAATAGCCACAATTAGGTCAATCGGGCAAGTAAAAAATACTTCTGTAAAAAGAACTATTGAAACCAGAATCGGAGCAGCTTCGTTTGCAAGCTATGGTTTAGTTTCAGACACGGCTTTTTGGTTCGGAAATACAGAATCCGCTGATGGACCAGTTCATTCCAATCAAGGAATAAGAATGGACGGAGCAAATAATGCAGAGGTGTCTAGCTCAAATAGTATATATACCCCTCCTGTTTCTCTTGGAGGCGACGGGTATACCCACCCAGGTGTTTGGTGTAATAACTTAGTGACTACTCCTGTTGATTGCTCTACTCGATCAAAGACAAATTGGAAATACCCTGTTGCCTTAGTTGATTTTAATCAAGTATCTGGAAGTTTATGCTCAATTAAAAAACAAGCATTTCAGGCTAATTCCTCTACATCAAGTCTAGCAAACCTTGCAAATGCCTGTAGTCAAGTTCCTACCACTCTCACAAATGCCTACTTACCTCAAAGAAGCACTTCAGGTACCTACAATGTTTCTAGGGGTTATTTAATCGAGCTAAATAGCAGTGGTACATATAATCTGTACCAAGTTAATGGAGAAAATGACCAAGCTAGCTCTTACAGTAGTGCTCTAACCTTAGTTTCGCTAGGAACTAATATCTCACCACCTAGTAGTGGAATAGTGTTTTCTGAAGATAATGTCTGGATAAGAACTAATCCTAATTATCACGGTCGGATCACTATTGGGGCAGGACGTCTCGCTTCAGCAGCAACAACTGCAAACATATCAATCGCTGATGATGTATTATATAGCACAAAAAATGGCAGTGACGTAATAGGTCTAATTGCTGAAAATTCAGTAATCGTGAAGCAGTACGCTATACCGCAAACAGGCTCGTTTAATTTTGAAATCGATGCAGCAATGATCGCTCAAACTGGTAATGTTGGCTACCCATTGAAATATATAACTGCTAGCTCTAAATGCTCAAAAGGCTGGATAGGCAATGATCAAAATTTTTTATCTTATGGGTCAATTGCATCTCGCCAAACATGGACATGGACATGGACAACAAATTATTGTCCAAATGCTGTTTATTCACCCAGTGACGGGGCATATGTTGCAGGAGTAAAGAATAACACAACTCAGTACGATAACAACTTATTATACGCACCACCTCCAAGTTTCCCAGTAACTACAACTTATAATATTTTATCTTGGCGTGAAGTCCTAACAAATCCATAAGTACATTCAAGTATGCTAAAATATACAAATGATACGGTGGGTAAAATAAGATGAATTCGCAGTTTTTTTATCATGACAAACCTCTGTTTGGACTAGACATAGGGTTTAGCTCTATTAAAGTCATGCAGTCAGAACCAGACGGCAAAGGTTACTCAATTGTAGGCTATGGAGTTGGCGCATTTGACCCCAACTCAGTAGAAGACGGAGTTATTGTCAATTACAAGAGCATCGCAGAATCTATGACTAATCTATTCAAAGACAACGTTATCGGTGAGATAAACACTCACAGAGTTGCACTGTCTGTACCTGCGTCAAAAACCTACACTAGAACAATCGAACTACCAAAAATAAAAGACGAGGAAATTCCTGACGCCGTACGAATAGAAGCAGAACAATACATCCCGATACCGCTCGATGATCTCTACCTTGACCATTCGATTATTGGACGAACCGAGAAAGGTGTAGAAGTGCTCGCAGTAGCTACACCTCGTAAAATTGTAGATTCACACATAAAACTTGCCAGGATCCTAGGCCTAGAACCAGTAGGGTTTGATACAAGCATACTGGCTGCTTCTCGTTTATTCGAGAAACAAGACGAGCACCGAGAAATCCCTGCTGTTTTAGTAGATTTTGGTTCAGTTTCAACAGATATCACTATCTACGACAAAACAGTGATTGTCACAGGAACAATACTTGGCGGAGGGGATATTTTCACTTCTAGTATAGCTCGGGTTTTGGGTGTTTCAGACGAAGAAGCCCACATTATAAAAACTAAATACGGCATGGGTAAAAGCAAAAAACAAAACGAGATCTTATCCGCACTACAGCCAACTGTTGACCAACTGGCCAAAGAAATTCAAAGAATGATCCGCTACCATGAAGAGCGTTCTGATGCTAAGCAAAAAATCGGCCAAGTTATCACTATGGGCGGTGGAGCCAACATGCCAGGACTGAGCGATTATCTAACAAATGTAATACGCTTACCAGTTAGAACCTGCGAGCCACTGCGTAATTTCAATCTACACAAATTGCGTCCACCTAGTAACCTAGAAAAATCCATCTACGTAACCGTTGCTGGCTTATCTCTGATTAATCCAAAGGAGTTGTTTCAGTCATGATTAACCTCCTACCCTCAGATACTCGCAAAGATATGCTGTATGCCAGAAAAAACAGTCTACTAAGAAAGTGGTTAACCTACTCTATTTTTGGGCTAATTGGTGTCCTAGTAATTGTCGGGGTTGGTGTGTTCTACTTATCTCAAACTACAAAATCTCTAGAGAAAGAAACCGTACTATCTAAAGACTCACTTCAGGCTCAAAAAATTGATGAAACCCAAAAAGAAATTGAGCAAATATCTAATAATGTTAAGTTGACTACACAGGTTCTATCCAGAGAAATATTATTTTCAAAACTGCTCAAACAACTAGGTGCAGCGCTTCCAGCCAATACAGCTCTTCAGCAACTTCAGATTGATAAAGTTCAGGGTGGACTCACAATTATTGCCCAAGCCAAAGATATCAATTCTGCAACTCAAATTCAGATAAACTTACAGGATCCGAGTAATAAAATATTCGACAAAGCCGACATAGAGAATATTACCTGCAACCCTAAACCTACCGACGTTTATAGTTGTATCGTTCAGATAAGGGCCTTATTCGCCAAGGATAATCCATTCTTGTTCATCTCACCTTCATCTGGAGGGAGCCAATAATGACAACTAAGAGATTCTACTTTGTGATGGTAGGCCTGAACTTCTTATTTTTGATATTACTAATAGCAACCGTTGTTTGGGGCAACGGACTAATCAGTAAACAAAGCGATAAATTAAGATCCGCTAAAACCGAGAGTGCGATAATTGAGCAACAACAGATTTCCCTTTTGCAAGCTAAAAAAGATGTCGATAAATATAAAGACCTGAGCGAAATCGTAAAGGCTATAGTGCCACAAGATAAAGACCAAGCTAAAACTGTTAGAGAAATCTCCAAATTAGCCACAGAAGCCGGTGTAACCTTAAAAGACATAAGGTTCCAAACATCTAACCTGGGTCAAGTTACAGCACCACCCAAGGCAACCACTGACGACTCTGCTGCACCCAAAGCACAGGCAGCCCCAACACTTAGTCAAGTTAAGGCGATCGATGGAATAAAGGGTGTTTTTGCCTTAGAAATAATTATCAGCAGTCTAGAGACTCAACCAACTACCTATCAACAACTTATAGATTTCCTAGAAAAACTAGAGACAAACCGCCGGACTGCACATGTTGATAAAATTGCTATAAAGCCGCTAGAAAACGGCAACACGCTAACGTTTTCAATAACACTTAATGCCTACGTAAAGCCATGAAAAATAATATATCACTAGATCCCAAGCAACTATTAAAGACCGTGAGTCGGTATGCTAAAAAAGTTCAAAAATACATAGTGCTAATTTCATTTGTACTTATTTTAAGCTTATATGGATTCTTGGTTTTACAAATCAGCAAAGCCTCGCAAAACGAGCCTAACCAAGACGACATTACGGCCCAACTCAATACGATCAAGCGTCTGAGAATCGACGAAGAATCTATAACAAAAATTCAACAGCTACAAGACCAGAACGTTGTCGTGCAATCATTGTTTGAAGAAGCTAGAAATAATCCTTTTAAGGAATAGCTACTGATCAGAACCAGCACCGTGACGCTTAAAGTACATTTGCCTCGCATCTAAGACCGCCTTGGCGTAGGCGTTTGGATTGGGGCAATACGCAAAGTTAAAGTTATGTTGCTCACCTGCTGTCTCTATGGTTAAAGTCCCATAGTTAAAAAAAGTTTGTATAATACCGTGTTGCTCAGCAGTAACGTCTTCTACATTATGCATCGAGAGTTCTGATATCTTCCTTCTAAATAATCCTATTTGAGTAACCTGAGTAATATTTTCATCCGTGACAATCAATTGATTTGCTTTGTAAATGCTAGCTGCTAGAATTAAGAAAATTACTCCAAAAACCAAGGAAATAAGTATAAGTAAGGTCAAAAAACTCTTAGCAATTGCTTCTGACACATCTAATGTATCAAGAAATGTTGGCAATAATAAAATTATTAAAAAAAATGCTAAACCTAGCCCAACTATTGTTTGTAAATACAGTATAAAAAGTCCAATCGGGTGCCTACGCGTGTCGGCCACCTTTACTTCGTCGTGCATGACCTGCTCTACCCTACCGGTTGGGTCAAAAACTGGTCTGCGTCGCTTCTCTGCCTCTGGCAAAATATGGCTTTCTTGTGGTTGTTTGGGATCTTGATTATCTGGATTCATAGGTAGAATAATATCACACTAGCGATGTCTGATCTTTATCTTTGGTTGGTTTTTTATTAAGGTGCTTATAGGCCTTGGGTGTTACTTTCCTTCCTCTAGGAGTTCGTTCCAGCATGCCAATTTGCATCAAGTATGGCTCAAAAAAATCTTCGATTGTTGTGCGTTCATCACCCGTAATCGCCGCCAATGTCTCAACCCCAACCGGTCCACCGTTATGGTGCTCTATTATCGTTTCTAAAATTCGTCTATCGGCCGGGTCCAGCCCAACTTCATCTATTTCTAGTAACTGCATCGTGCCATGCGCGATCTTTGTGTCGATAATTCCATCACCGTTTATATCGGCGTAGTCTCTAACTCTTTTTAGTAGTCTGTTGGCGATTCTGGGTGTTAGCCTAGAACGTTTGGCTAATTCTTTTGATGCTGAATCATCAATAACTACGTCCAAAATATTGGCGGCGCGTTTTATTATTTGGGCAATTTCATCATCTGTATAAAATTCTAATCTGTGCTGAATTCCAAATCTGTCTCGTAAAGGTGCAGCTAATGCACCGGTTCTAGTAGTTGCGCCGATAATAGTAAACTTGGGTAAATCAAGACGCAGGCTCCGTGCACTCGGACCCTTGCCTAGCATAATATCTAACTTAAAATCTTCCATAGCACTATACAGTACTTCCTCAACGCTTCTATGAAGTCTGTGAATTTCGTCAATAAACAAAATATCTCCATCTTGTAGGTTGGTTAGCAGGCTGGCTAGATCCCCCGCCCTCTCTATTGCCGGGCCAGATGTAATGCGAATATTAGCGCCCATCTCGTGCGCGATAACGCTAGCCATGGTGGTTTTGCCAAGTCCTGGAGGGCCATATAATAATACGTGATCAATCGGCTCACCGCGTTTTTTGGCTGCAGCTATTGCTAGTAAAAGTGCGTTTTTTAGCCGTTCTTGGCCAATATAGCTACTAAAATCTTTCGGCCTGAGCGTAACCTCAATCTCCGCCTCAACGGGGTCTTCTGCCGGTAAGTCCGGTTGCATAATTCTCTCAACAGCCATCTAGAAATTGCCTTTCAAGGCCTGTTTAATGCGGTCTTCTGTTGACAGAGTTTTGTCCGCGTTTACTAGGGCTTTTTGGGCGTCGTATTCGCTGTAACCAAGAGCAATTAGAGCCTGAACTACTTCATCGCTAGCGTCAACACCACCTCGAGTCACCAACCCTTCAGCATCTGCCGAGCTAACAAGTCCAACTTTATCACGTAACTCTACTATTATTTGCTCAGCGGCTCGCTTGCCTACACCTTTTGCAGTCTGCAGACGCTTTACGTCACCGCCAGCTATAGATTCACGAATTGAAGCTTCTGTGCCGATACCGAGTATGGCCAAGGCTACCTTAGGCCCTACGTTTTTTACGCTCAGAAGTTGGTTGAACAAACCTAGTGTCCCTGCCGAAATAAACCCAAACAGATCATGTGTATCCTCGCGGATATGCTCGTAAATATGGAGTTTTGTTTTAGCCCCGATAATCAGTGCATCATAGTCAATAACTGGCACGCGCACGCCATAACCTACGCCACCAATATCAAGAATCACGTGGTCAATACCTTTTTCAGCAACTTCCCCATGCAAATAGCTAATCATTTACCTATATTATCCCACACTTTTTTGCCTTTCAGGCAAATCTGGCTGTCATTGAATGACAAATCGCCGCCGCCAGTGCATCTGCACAATCGTCCGGTTTGGGAGTTTCTTTTAATCCCAAAATTACCCGCACCATTTCTTGCATTTGTTTTTTATCTGCTCTGCCGTAACCTGTAATAGCCTGCTTAATCTGTAGAGGCGTATATTCAAAGATCTCCAGACCGGCCTTCATGCCACATAAAATCACCACACCCCTAGCCTGAGCCACAGTCATAGCCGTAGTAACATTCTGTGCAAAAAACAATTTTTCTACCGACATAGTATCTGGCTTCAACTCTTTTATTAATGCACTCAGTTCGTCGTAAATAGTCAGTAATCTCACGGCGTCAGCTTCATTAACTGGCGTACGAATCACTCCAGCATCAACTAACACTGATTTACCTGCCGGGTTACTATCAATAACTCCGAAACCCAGTATTCCCGTACCTGGGTCTATTCCTAAAATCCTCAAGTTAACAGTTCCTGCTTATCCCCATCTACTACTATTACGTGGCCATCCTCGAGAGCTTTGTATTCTATTTGGTTCTTTTTTAAATACTGAATCATCGATGCCGATTCTGGACCAAACCAATACGAATTTACATGTGGCACGATGTGATAAGACACAAGATTTAGTCCCTCCCATAAGACTTCTTGATTGTAAAAATCTCCTACAACATTAGGGTCATCGGCAAGCTCGGTACCATGAAGTGTCGGGGTAGCTACTATCGCCCCAGCACTTGAGCCACCATAAACAACTTTATCTTCGCTTACTAAATCGACAATTATTTTATCTAGCCCGCTATCACGTAGCGCTCTGCGCAACATAAAAGAATTGCCTCCACTACACCAAATAAGTCCAAATTTGGACATTTCTTCTTTACTTAATTTGGCTTGGTCGAAGTAATTCCTGAGGTCAAATTCAGTAAATTCAAAGCCTTTTTCTTCAAACTCTGCCCTATGATCCGCTGTTTTTTTAGCCCGAGATTCCGCACCCCAATAATCTTTAGCATTTCCAATGTACGCTACTTTTCGATTGTCGCCAGCCATTTTTTGCAACACATCACCATGCTTCCCGACATTGTCAGAAGATAAATATAAACGCATAGTTATCCTATACCTCTACGCCGTCGGCGAATTCAAAGTTGACGTGAGTCGCAGACACATCATCCAAGCCTTCAAGCGCGTCCATTAACCTACTCACTTTTCCGGCCGTAACAGAATCTTCGATAAGAACTGTATTTTTAGCAACGTATGCTAGTTCAGATTCAATCAGTTCAAGTCCTTGCTCTTTCAGACTTTCACGCACAGAGGTAAACTCTTTAGGATCGGTATAAACTATAATTTCTCCGTCGTCTTCTTCGGCATCTTCAGCTCCAGCATCTAGAACTTGTAATAGTAAATCTTCACCAGATCCTTTTACGGTAATAGTACCCTTTCTCTCGAATTGAAAAGCCACTGATCCTTTTTCTGCCAAGTTACCGCCGTGTTTACTAAAAGCTAACTTTACGTTAGGGAGTGTCCTGTTCACGTTATCGGTTGCGCACTCTACCAAAATTGCCGAGCCACCTGGTCCATAACCTTCATACATAACTTCTTGCAAAGCATCACCACCAAGCTTGCCACTACCACGATCTACGGAGCGCTGAATGTTGTTTGCCGGCATGTTGGCGGCCTTTGCTTTATCGATTGCAAGTCGCAACGTAAAGTTCATACTCGGGTCGGCACCCGCTCTAGCAGCTAGAGCAATGGCGTTACCAAGTTTAGTAAACACCGCGCCTCGCTTAGCGTCTTCTACTGCCTTGCCTCTATGAATTTTTGCCCATTTACTATGTCCAGACATATCAAAAACCAACCTTTCTCATCTATCAAAATTATACCACGGTGTTAATTAAGGTGAAGAAAACTAATTAAAAAAGCCCTAGATGGAGATTATTTATTGGAGGGCCCGCCGGGGCAACGCACATCTGTACTCGTGCTCGAAACAAGTTTCTGCGCACGAGCTGGATGACCGAACCCTTTCTTGCTAAAGCAAAAATCGGGTTCTCGCCCCGGAAGGTCTCCAAACTAAAAACCGCCCTAGAAGGACGGTTCTTAGTTTGGAGGGCCCGCCGGGGCTCGAACCCGGGTCACGAGGCTTAAAAGGCCTCTGCTCTACCAACTGAGCTACGGGCCCACAAAAATGTGGACTTATTTATTTTAACAGATTATATTTGCTAAAATAGGCTTATCATATTATACCTATTTTTTACAAAAAGTCAACTCCTCTACTTGTGCTTGCCATGATCGGGCTTTGGGTAATTAAGTAAAGTTGTTACTAAAACCAAACCAGAGCATACAATCAACAACCACGATCGATAGTCCGAAATTCTATCATTGGTGGCTATTTCTATACCTATGCGTAGCTGGTCAACCATTGGATATAAAAACAATATCAAGACAACTGCCACACTAAATGCCGGTAAAAATTCCATCGGCAGTTTAGATTTTGGCGCCCTTCCCTTAAGCAAGAGTACCGTTAAAAGGAGGGGCAAAACCAATATAGTCATACTCATGAATTCTGAAGTATTTATATTTAGAGCAAGTTCAACAGAAAGTAACTGTCCAACCAAAAGAGCAAAAAATGCCACAAATGCAGGTACGCGTAAAATTAAGATCCCTATCCAGACAACTGCTAAAGTAGCCAAAAGAATTATCAGTTCGGTACTCATAGCTATAATCTTATCACGCTCGTGCTTTTGACCTAAAAATCTAGCTTCGAGCCAACACCTAAACTCAACTGATGCGCTCGCCCGGCACTTAACTCAATAACGTAACGCGTGTTATCTGCACAAAATTGTTGAGGATAGGTATCTGGGCTGACGTTATATTCGGCTTTAACAACCTTCTTTTCATCATCAAGCCATAATATATCCAAGGCAAACTTCATATCCTTCATCCAAAAACACTGGAACTGCTCCATCGCGTCCTCAAACAACATCCCACTACCATAATCCATGCTTTCACGCCCAGACAAACCTTTCATTCGCTCTGTATTGTCATCGGCAACTTCTAGTATTGCATGGCAAGTCTCACCTCCGACATCTACGCGCAAACATCTTGTGAGTCTGATATTTTGTGGTTGTTCTGAGATAAATGTTTCTGGCTTATCAAAGGTATAAAGATACAGACCCACAAGCCAAGTCGTAACAATCAACCCAAAATAAAATAAACTACGAAAGCTAAATAACTTGAACTTAGGCGCCAACTCGGTCTTTACGTCTTCGGCCCTTGGCGTTTTGTTCGACATATTCAATTATTTTACCAGCAACATTCTGTCCTGTAACTGTTTCTATGGCAAACCCTGGACTAGCGTTAACCTCTAACACCAATGGGCCGTTTTCTGAACGCATCATGTCTACACCACAAACCGGTAGACCCATAGACCTGGCAGCTTTTTGAGCTGTCTTGCGTTCCTCATCAGTTAATTTTACTTTTTTACCAGAGCCTCCCTGGTGTATATTAGACCTAAAATCATCATCGAGACTTTGACGTTCCATGCTTGCTACAACTTTGCCACCTACTACAAAAGCTCGAATGTCGGTACCAGCAGATTCTTTAATAAACTCTTGCACTAAAAAAGTCACGCCTTCTACATAAAAAGCTTGCATTACGGCTTGTGCTGCTTTTTTAGTCTCGGCCAGCACCACACCATTACCGTGCGTTCCACGAGCCACCTTGATGATCAGTGGAGCACCTCCGGCTTGTTCTATCACATCATCTAGATCAGCTGTTTCGCGAGCAAACACGGTTTTTGGGATTCCTACCCCAGACCTAGCTAAAAGTTGCATACTGCGCAACTTATCACGTGAACGTACAATCGCGATAGAACTAGCGGTGCTAAAGGCGCCCTGTGTTTCAAACTGACGAACAATCGATGTGCCATATTTTGTGAGACTGGTAGCGATACGAGGTATAATCGCGTCAAAATTAGACAAATCCTTACCCTTATAGCGAATAACAGGCGTATCACGTTTGACTGTTACGTAACATTTGGCGTAATTTATAACCTGCACTTCATGTCCACGAGCAATAGCCTCTTCCTTGAGGCGCTTTGTAGAGTAATTTAGTGACCCTTTAGATAAAATCGCAATTTTCATAATTGTTAGTTTTCCACCTTTCTGCGCAAAAATTCGGCAAATGCTAGATTCTTCTCGGCCGTAAAGCTACCACTAGCTATCTGAGGGCCGTCATTTACTTCAAAACAATACCACAAACCTGTATTTTTATCTTGTACTAAATCGACTCCAGCTACTTCTCGATCTAGAGTTTTTGCAGCTCTGATTGAAGCTCTTTGTAGTTCTGGTGGGACAGTTTCTAGGGGGACGATAGTTGCCGGTGCGCCCTGTGAAGTATTGTTAAGGTGCGTGTTTTTACTTATTCTTGCCCTTTTAATAACAAGTGGGATTCGAGCACCAAAAACCAGCAAGCGATAGTCGCATTCATTTGGTATGAAAGCTTGAGCGATTAATTGCACATTATCTTTGTTGGCTTCTTTGCAGGCTCTGTTGAACGATTTTTCATCTTTTACAACATAGTTGTGTTCACCCTTATTGCCATGAATATCTTTTAGCACGAATGGCAAGGCTAAACTGTCGACTAAAAATTGGTATGAGTCTACTAGCTTAGACGGAAATAAGAATACCGATTTTGGAATCTTAAAGGAATCATCCGCCAAGATTATGTATTGGTACAGTTTGGAACTAGCCGGAAAATGCATGATAGCCGTGTCCATAAATGGCACGCGTCTTTTGGCCAGGTAGCGAGCCGTTGCTGCGGCAATATCCTGATATTTTGCAGTTGTCTTGAAGTGCACAAGGTCAAAATTGGTGATATTTTGGTTACTTCCAAGTAGCTTTATTTCATTCTTATTGCCAGTGATAAAAACCAAATCCTCATATGCAATGTATGTTACATCTAGCTTTTTACCGTGAGTCGTCAGATTTTTCGCGAACGTCTCAGTGACGGAAGTTTTGCGGGTAGAAATCATAAGTATTTTGTAACTTTTTCTCAAAGAAACCTTAGATACGTCTACTAAAAAGTGATTTTTTAGTGTCTGGCTACCAATTAATATCGGAAACTTATTATCTTTGCGATCAGATAACGTAAATCTTGTATTGATAGTTTTTCCTTTTATAGACAGCTGTAGAGCAATTTTGTATCTATATTCTGATGCTCCAAAAGAGTTTTTTATCTTACTGACTGTAAATTTATCAAAAAATAATCTCTGGCCAGTATAGTGTGAGGACGATTCGTCAAAAAGTGTAAACGACAAAACTTCGTTATCTTCTACTATATTGCTAGCCCATATAGATGAGGAATCGGCACCCGTGTCAACCTTTGCAGGTATGCCAGAAAGGGATAGTTCCGGAAAATCTACGGTAATTTTAGAGCCAACAATTGGTAAATTCTTTTCTTTTTTCATTACTTCTTAATTATAACATAAAATACTATAATATTCAAGAGTAAAATGCCTACTCTTTTAGCCAATACCGGGTATTATGGGCATATTCTTTAGCATTGCAAGTTTTCTTTTAAATTTCTGGTTTTATTTATTTGCTAAACGAACTAGCTGTCGTGCCAATAAGTATGCATGCTGGTTGCCTATTTGTTTATGGTCTTTCCTGTAGACCAAAGTTGGCTCTCTTAGCTTTAATGCCCTAGGAGACACACTTAACCTAGAGACAGAAAAATCAATAGCCATGTGTATCTCAGGCGCCCCGGTCTCTTCCTGGATGAGATCATGGATTGCTTCTACTTGTTCTCCGTGGTCCTCACGGGCCTGTTCTTCGTTGACAAATTTCCAGTTTGGGTCGGACGGATTAGACGGATTTCTCATTAATGCATACCTAGTATGTAGCTTGCCTTCATCGCTTTTACCAAAAACAAAGGCTCTGAGTATTGGCTCTTCTTCGTATTCTGCCCCTATAACAACTCCCGACATTTCCAAGACTGACCTAGCTCTATCAGGGTTCTTAGTAATTCCTCTCACTGAAGGATGGTTAAGCTCGTTAAGCTCACCATTGGGATCAATTACATTGCCAATATTTCTGATGGCACCTATTGTATCAATATCAATCACATCTGGAGTGACACAGTTTGAGCCAGGCTCTAGCCTAAAGACATTAGCCACGCCTTTATCTAGATCATACGCATCCCTGCCACGAGTAAGCAGAGGTGTGTGCCCTAACCCATAAATAGCATCAACTAATTCTCGACGACCCCAGGTTTCATAACCCGCGTATTCATAAGTACCTTCAGGTATTGGAGACTTTGGTTTTGGGACATTAATAACAATATTCGACATAATTAAGTAATATTATACTGGTTTTTAGGTAAAAAGTCAATAAAAATATTCTTGTTTATTTAGCGCCAGCAACGCGAGAATAAGCCAAATAAACAACTGTACCAATTACTATTATCATTAGTAGCAACATTGTGATAAAACCGTCTTGCTGAGGTTTTTTAAACATAAGAGTATTATTGCACTTTTCTAGATACCAAAAAACCCTTTTTTGGAAGAATCATTGAATTTTTCTAATAATTCACGTTGGCTTTTTGATATTTTAGTTGGAGTATCGACAATAATTGTAACTATATGCGCACCGCGTTGATCGCTCTTCATCTTGTGAACACCGTGACCCGATAGTTTGAAGTCTGTTCCACTTTGAGTTCCTGCCGGAATTTTCATTTTTACTGGCCCGTCTACAGTATCTACTTCTATTTCCATGCCTAGTGTGGCGCCCACCATATCTACATGCTCACTACTTAGCACCAGCAGTCCTTCGCGGGTGAATTTCTTGTGAGGCTTAACCCGAATATGAACATATAAGTCACCCTTTGGACCATTGGCTATGGCTTCGCCACGTTCGGTTAGTCGTATAACAGCGCCATCATCTATACCGGCCGGAATTTTGAGCTTAATTTTTTGGCTTTTTCTCTCTGTTCCTGAGCCATGACAGACACTACAGACCTGCTCCGGCACTTTACCTGTTGCTTTACAAGTTTTACAAGGGGCGGCCTGCTGAATATTGCCAAAGATAGTGCGCATTTCTTGAACTATTTGGCCTCTCCCGCCACAAGTTTCGCATGTTTTTAGCTCATGTCCAGGCTCGGCTGTAGTGCCCTTACAATGACTACAGGTGTCTTCTAAATTTAGTCTAATATCCTCTTCTACCCCGAAGATGGCTTGCTCAAAAGATATTTCTATCGCTGTTTCTACGTCATTTCCACGTGTTTGGCGGTTACTACGTTGCTGTCCACCGCTAAAGAAATTGCCAAGTATATCTCCAAAATCAAAATGAATATCCTGTCCATTAAACCCACCACCAAACCCAGCAAATGGGTTGCCACCGTCGCTAGCCGCTGATGAGCCAACCCCAGCATGACCAAACTGATCATAGCGTTGGCGTTTTGACGAATCTTTCAATACCTCATAGGCTTCATTTATTTCTTTGAATGCTTTGTCGTCACCACCTGTCTTATCCGGGTGATGCTCGACAGCCTTACGCCTAAACGCTTTTTTGATCTCATCATCCGACGCATCTTTAGATACACCTAAAACTTCATAATAGTCACGCTTGCTCATAGTTTAAAATCCAAAAAATTGTTTGTAATAGTACCAAAATTCATGCAAAACTAACAAAATTACTACAACAAACCAACTAATTATAATGTCGCCATGATGTTGACGTAAGAATATTGTTAGTTTTTGGTTTTTTAATTTTATGTGTTTTTCTGCCAACATAAATTGGAACAAATACCAGGCAGTTATGAATGTTACGATCCAGACGCTCATGCAGTAAATACATAATGTTTGTATCTTAAAGATACTTTCATACATCAGCCATAGAGTAAAAATCAGACCGCCTACTATACTTAAACTATAAAGTTTCCAGAACCAAGTCTTTAGTCTCGCTCCTGCAAGCATAGAAACACCCAACAATGCTTGTGCGCCAAATGTAACTAAACCAATTAAGGGATTAGGAAACCCGAATGCAGTAGCTTGTTCTGATGTCATGATAGGACCACAGTTGAGGATCGGGTTTAAACTGCAACTCAATTTATGGCTTGGATCTTTTATAAGCGCAATGTGCTCTAGAGTTAAAACCATAGAAGCGACCAGGCCTACGACTGCACCGGCAATAAGAATGTAGGGCAAGGCTTTTTGGACCGTCCATTTAGTTTTCTTTGAATTCGTGATTTTATTAGCTGCCTTAGTCATACTATAGATATTTTAGCACTTGAGGTATTCGAGTGCTAGATATTTTTATAAAAAGCATTTGCAATATCATTTTTTTGTGGTTCAATTTAATTACAAAGTAACCATAAGGAGATAAATTCTATGAGCAAGAGTACAGCTATTCTTGTTGCGGAGTTTGTGGGCACATTTTTACTAGTAGGGGCGGTTCTGATGGGAGCCAATCCAGGTGTCGCGCTAGGTATACTAGTGCTTTTGATAGGAGGTATATCAGGGGCACACGTTAACCCAGCAGTATCGGCCGGCATGGCAAGTGTTAATAAAATAAAAAGCGAAACAATGATCAAGTTCTGGATTGTGCAGGTTCTTGGTGCTCTACTAGCGCGCGTGGTCTATGACTACATTCGCGACGTAGACGTAAGCCTCAGCATGAACTTCTTAGCCTTAGACGGCCGAGATGTAGTGATAGAGATCATCGGTGCGGCCGTGTTCTTGATGGGTCTAACCCTAGCAGTAACACAAAAACTAGACGGCATACGTCTAGCAGTGGCTGTGGGTGGCTCATTATTCCTAGGTGCGCTATTTGGTGGATTAGTTAACCCTGCCCTTGCCTTTGGCTTTGCAGACGTTAGCTTGTCATCAATCATCGGACCACTAGTAGGTGGACTGATCGGTGTACAACTTGGTCAAATGATCGCTGATAAAAAGATTAAATAACCCTAAAAAGCACACAAAACTAAAAAAGGCCCCAAAACGGGGCCTTTTTATTGGTCAACTAGCAAACAATCATTGGTTTTAAACTGAATAGGGTTGTTTTGTAGCTGGTTGGTTCTTGGGGTTTCGATTGGAGCAAAGTGCTCGAACAAAAGAAAGAACGCAACCAGCTACGGGGCAAGGGTGCCAGTGTTGGGTCGACGAATGTCAACTTACTTACCGGACCCCTGCCCTGTAACTGTAGCGAACGAGGCGAACCTCTATCCGAACCCGGAGGTCCGAAAAGGGTTCGCCTCAGCGATCAGCGCTCTTCCGAGAACGAGAAGGTGTACTTCTCGTCGAGAGGAAGTTCGCCAGGGGGCTCGTAGGTGCGAGCCTTGGACAGTCGAACGATCGGATTGGCCGCACAGAGACCCTGGACAGGGACCACGATGAACTTCGCACTGAAGTTCATCTGGACATTGCGCTTGCTGGCGGCGGCGGTCGGAACGACCTTCACCCTCCAGACGAAGCGCTGTCCGGGCTTGAGCACGACCGTGGTGGTCCTGCTCCTTGCGGAAGAGTGCCAGAAGCGAAGGAGATTGTGGTTCTGGGGCGTTGCCCGCAGAACGATTCGTTCCGTGCGCTTGCTGGTGTTCGTCACAGTCGCCACCGTGAGGTAGCGTTGCTTGAACCCAACACGTGCCGGGGCCGAGGCCACCAGCTTACCGTTCGCTGGGCGAACGATACACTTCGCCGGAGGCGGAGGTGGCGGAGCGCAGTTCGACATGTCGAAGCTGACCCACGCATTGCGCGTGTCTGCGACGGAATTGTCGAAAGCGTTGATCTGGACTCGAACCCGGGGGTTCGTGCCCTGAACCTGCACAGTTCGGGTCACAACCTGGTCATGGACCAAGTTGAAACCGGTGAGCGCGCTCGGATCGAGCACGCGGGCGTCCGCAACGAGCAGCCCGTCAACCGGGATGATCGTCTTCGTCGGGTCCTGACCGGCAACACGAACGCTGATCGCGTTCGTTCCTGCACACGTCAGGGTGACCTCGGGGGCCTCCGGACGTTGGTTGTCGAGAAGGTCGTCGCCCTCAGTGGGCGTTGGATTTTCCAACGACCGAATTCGGATGATCCAGCCCTTGTAGTCCGGGTACTTCATGTTGACCGTCGTATTTGCGTAGGTGACATGGTCAGGGTGAACTGTCTCGGCGAATGCCGGGACAGCAAATGCAAGAGGAGCGGCCACAAGGGCTGCTCCGAGGATAAGGCGGTACTTCATTGTACTTCTCCTTCGTGTCCTTCGTGGGGTGTGACCACAAAACTCCGGAAGCCGGGTGGCGACCGGACGAAAAGAGCACTTTCTGCCGGGAGGCAAAAAGCAGGTGTCAAAGACCAATGGTCAAGACAAAAAAACCCTAAATACTACCCCGGGAGTAATCATAAAATATATAAATATCCATAGATTACCGGGATTTTAGAGCTTGTTTGTCTTGACCAAATCCTTGCTACAACTAATCACGCTTTACCAAAAATCGCTATTAATTCGCTAAAATTCAGTTACATGGGTTAAAAACCCATGGCTGTTTGCTGTTTCTAATCTGTTAAGTTGCCTTACCCTACCCCAAGGTCGAGTAATAATTACATATTATCATATCATCCATATTTTGTCAATACATTGAATAATAACCCACCTCTGTTAAAAGAGATTTTCTTCCCCTATCTTAAGCCTAGGAAGTCTGGAACCTTATCTTTGAGCTACCCGATATTTGCTGAACTGAATATTTGTCTATGGAAGCCTTTTTTGGTTGATGCTTTTTTTAATTACCTTCTTTTGTGGAAGAACAAACAAAGTCCATTAGTTTTAGGATTTTCGATACTTCATCTGGATTTGCTTGCCTAAACCCAGTTGGTCCATCTTCATCCGCAACAGTTATACCGTATGAAACCCCATCTCTGCCTGGTAATGTGTGAATTCTTGCGTTTATTTCCTTATCATTAGTCAACCCAACTTTTAGAAGCCAACTACCTGATTCCCGAGGGTCAAACCTGCTCTTATAAAAAGGGCCTACAAAAATAGGCGAGCCCGGGAAATCCGGATGATCATTAGGAGCAAAGCCTTGGATAACTTTAACTTCGTCGCGAAGTAGTCTCAGGATCGGCACAACTCTCTCGATAATCTCTATATGCTCGGGGGTAAGCGCTGGTGAAGACTCGGCTACAGAAACTTTATGAAGCATTATTATTTATATAATACTATAATTATTTTATTTAGTCAATATTAGTCTCCTGCCCCAGCGGTTTTTTAGAGTGTTTGTATTAAAAATACAACTCTGTAAATGAGGAGCTAGATCGACTAAGTCAAGGTCGGTTAATTCAAGCTTCTCCTCATCTGGCGACCAAGCAGTTACCCTACCACCCAAAAGTGGTTCCTCTAAATTTAGTACAAATTTTGCTATTGGTGCCGACTTTTGCCTTCTATAGCCTATCGAATTTGGAAGATAATCAAATCCTAAACTTGCCGGCGTGCCAGCAAGTACGATGGCGTACTTCGTATCCGCCCGGTCAAATACAAACGCAAACATGCCTAGTTTATGAAAATAGTTAGTCAAGGGCCTTTGGTCGACCGGAATAGACAACCTGCCATCACCACAATCAAACACCGGCAGATGAGGAACAAAATCATCAATTTCTGCTAGGTCTGCCTCCTGCGGAAAAAGAGGCGATACACATTCTGGAAAACTCATTCTGAGCTTACTTGTAATCATAAAATACTAGGTGGCTTATCCAGACCTTGCTCCAATTCAATATCATAGTAAGACAAAAGGGCTTTATTTGCATCAGTAAAATCAATTTCTCCAGCAGAGTTGTCGTCTTCTCTGTCCATGCTCGCTAAAGCAATAGCCAGAGCAACCAGCCCCTCAGGCCTGTTACCGACCATCTGCCTGAAATGCATTGTGAGTAGAGTGTTCTGGTCCAAGATTACGCCTAGATAAAGCCTGCCTTCACCCATCGCCAGGTCAACACTGTTAAAATACGTCTCTGGTTTTAAACTCATAATTATTTTGGGCTAATTTAACCATGTTTTAGCTTTTTTGAAAATGGCAAAAGAATATTTTTTATATACCATGCAATAATTTATTGCAAAATGCTATAATATTTTTATGATAGTTATGATATCTTTTAGACCCACACCTAAGATTCTAGGTGAAACAGTAGGAGAACAGCTAGATAACGGCAACGAGTTTGTGGTGGTTAGGGATGCAGGGTTTATGCACAACTCAGATATTCGTCAATTTGCGAGAGAAGCAACAGAACAACTTGGACAGTTAAGCCTAAGCGGGAGCGGAGTAGATCAAACAGATGTCTGGAGCCTAGACGAAGCAAAGAGTAAGCCGAGTAGAGTTGATTATCACACCGATAACCCTCATTATCCATCCCCCGAAAGATATGTTGGATTTTGGTGTGTCAGTTCTGCTAATGATGGCGCTAATGTTCTTTTAAATTCAGCTGATTTTTTAGAAGAACTCCACAAAAACGATAAAGAATTAGCAGAATTAGTAGTTAAAAAACCTGTTGAGTTTAGATACGGAGACACACAATACACTGGCACTATATTCTCTCCAGAAGACGGACAGCTCAGACTAGGGAGATATGCCACCCATGAAGATGACAAGCTATTGATAGAACGAGTTTCAGCAATTATTGACAGAGAGGGCTCTGCTACAACTCGAAAGATTCAACTTTCGCCAGGAGATGTTATGTTTTTTAATAACCACAAACTCTTGCATGGCAGAGAGCCTTACAGACGTGAAAGAAGCTCAACTCCCAGATTAATGCTTAGAACTAGAGTTATTTAATTTTTTGCAAAACCGTTTCCCACTGCACCCAATAGGTTCCATTATCTCTGTAAATCACCTCTTCTCGAAGTGGCAAGATAACTTTATACCTATCCGCAGTCAACTTCTGGATTTCTTTTGCAGAATAAAAATGTATGTTTTGGCCTGGTTTTTGGCCTGTTTTATAAAGAATCGTAAGCCCATTTTCTGGAGTATTCTCTACCACTTCATAATCTTCAATAATTTGAGTATTAACAGAGTTTACGCGAAGAAAAAATAGTCCATTGTCGTTTATTAACTGATAGGTTTTATCAAAAAACTTTTTGACTTCACTAAATGTGCCATGTTGAAAAAGCTGAATCGAGACAACGTAGTCATACGTTTTATTCGAGCCTTTCATAAAATCTCCAACCTCTACTTTGGCGCTAGGGCGCACTTTTTTTAGTTGCTGTATGGCCTGAGAAGAAATATCGTTACCTTCAAGCATTAATCCAGCGTCTAAAAGTGGCAGATAATTCCGTCCATTGCCACACCCGGGATAAAAACCATAGGCTTTACTGGGAAGATGCAGTTGAACAAGATTTACAATATCTTTTGTAAACTTTATAGGTTCATCGCCAATATACTTGCCACTTTTGTACGCCTTGTCCCAATTTACTTTGGATTTATTGCTCATCATTTGCCTTAAAAAATTGATCCCAAATCATAAAAGGTGGCGAGGCAATAACCAAGCATTCAAAATCTTCTTTAGAAGTTACAACAACATCATGAAAGTAGTTTTGAGGTATAAAAACATATTTATCTTTAGTGATAATCACCTCTTTTTTAAGTTTTTGGCCATCCTTGTGCCACATTACTATTTTAGCCGAACCGGTCAGACCAAAATAGGCCTCTTGTGAGCGTTTGTGGTAATGGCCCTTGGTTTTTGACCCATACTCAAAACGAGCCTTTACGACAGAAAAGTGTGCAAAATCATTAATCTCATTATGAAATGGCACGATGTCGCCATATGGTTTTTCTAACTTCTCCTTATCTTTAAAATCAACCAGAATCGGCTCTACAGAATTATCTTCCATTTCAGCTAAAAGGAGTTTAGCGACAAAGTCTTCTATTTTTGGACTTAAATCACAAATTAGGTCATCTGATTCTGGATAGCCATCAAAAACAGCAAGCGCCATCATTGTCATCACTACCTCGATTACATCATGAGACGTACCTTTACCTATGTGTAGATTTAACGGATATCCCCCGCCTAATATACAGATCGACTTCTTTTGGTCAGCTTTAGATATTTTTACTACTAAATTATCCTCATCAGGCTCGACCTCAAATGTCGCGTTGTGATGCTCAAATAAACCTTCGTTTAAAACTTTTTGGTCCAGCTCTCCGGTACCAGATCCGGCATTTATTATTAAGGCCCCGTTTTTTAGCAGAAGAAACTCTTCTATGCCAAGGTTATCACCATCATATCTGTCTGTTGCCATAAAAATGGCATCATAATTTCCAAGGCTCGAGTGCAAGCTATTATTAGATAAAGTTCTGTACGCACGGTGTTTAGCAAATAAGAGTTTTTTATCGGAGGTGTCGTATATTGAGACATTAGCTCCCAACATTCTAAGATACCTAGCTAGACCTTCCCCAATACTCCCAAAACCAATTACCAGAACTTCTTTACCTCCAAAAGATATATCTACCTGCTTTAGCGTAGTTTGGATGATGCTCTCTGGCGTAGCTCTACGGTTTTCAATATCAAGTTTTATGGAAGAGAAAGCTACATTTATTACAGGATATGGATTCTTATATTGCCTGTGTAGTCTTACACCGCCTGAAGTCTGCTCTACACTAAAGAACTTATCTTTTAACTTTAGCTTATCCTTGTAAATTATCTTAGAAATTCTGGCACCATCTTCTATGATACAGTCTGTGTCTTTTAGTTCTTTCCTTACTTCACTTTCAGAAGTTATTACCTTCACGCCTAGTTTTTTGACTTCTACTAACTGCGCTTTATCAACACTATACTCCACTGGATACAGTAATATTTGGTCTATTATAGGATTCAGGCTATCTATCAGCTCAACAACAGATCTTTTTAAGTGCGTACAAATAATTATCTTTTTTGGCACATACTTTATATCGAACTTTTCGATTGCTCTAGCGATAAGCTGGTTGCTAATATTTTGCATAAAAATAATTTTCTTTACCAATGGTAGTTTTAAATAAAATATATAAAAATTGAAAATAAGTCAACAAATTTTTATAGTAACTCTGGTTGAAACATGCCTTCTACAGACAACTCGGGGACGCTTAAAGAGTCGTGTATTTGATACTGTAATCTTTACAAAGTGACCTCATAGCTCCAAGCCTTACAATCTTGCCAATGAGATTATGAGGATTAGCATATTCTTTGCACTATGCGTATTGATAAATCGTGTATTGTTT
This sequence comes from uncultured Candidatus Saccharibacteria bacterium, assembly GCA_964444225.1. Lineage (GTDB taxonomy): Bacteria > Patescibacteriota > Saccharimonadia > Saccharimonadales > 2-12-FULL-41-12 > JALHOM01. Next base: position 23,151 of record CAYUFM010000001.1, read on the forward strand.
ATATAATATACTTGAATTATTAACTTTTTGAGGTTTTCCGACATGCCTAGATACGAAATTGAACCACCGGTTGAAGACAAAATTTATCCTTCACCATCTGTTTTAAAAAGATTTGACACAGTACATGGAACCTACATGGATGAAGTGGGTATAAGACTCAATGAAGGTACTGTAGTAGCGCTCGGCGGACTTTCGCTTGTTGGGGAGGAGGGTCATCCTGTTGCCGATATTGGTATCTTGGGTCTGGGGACAGAACGGCCCGACGGATACGAACTTAGGGGATGGTCTCTACAGCTTGGTCATCCCGACCCTAAACTTGGACTACTTAGATACTTCGACACAGAGTCTGGCGCAAAAGACTTAGTACTCCCTATCCCTAACTGTGCTACCTACTTTGCGTGCGAAGCCGACCCTTCATTGCTTAACCCAGATGCTGACCCAGAAGTACTCAAACAGATAGTATATTTTGTATCTCAGTTTATTAGCGATGAAGGCCCACCAGAAGGCTTTGATTGGTAATATAAACTAGTTCTAAACTATGCTTTTTGGGTTTTACGCAATTTTTAAAGCATCTTTACTACGCCCTATAACTACTTTTCGTCGACGACTTCGCCTTCGACGGGTTCGTCATCTGATTTCTTTTTGGATTTTTTCTTTCCAGATTCTTCTCCATCCTTCGCTGAAGCTTCGGAGGACTGCGCTTCGCCTTGCTCAGCTTGATACATTTTAGCGCCGATTGGCATGATTTTTTCGCTTAGTTCTTTGCTGGCAGATTCTAGGGCTTCTTTGTTGGCTTTTTCGTCTTTCTGGACTTCTTTAGCAGACTCTACGGCTTCGTTAATAGTCTTAATGTCTTCTTCACTGATCTTATCTTTGTTGTCGGTCTTCATTTTCTCTGCCTGATATATAGCGTTTTCTAGATTGTTGCGGAGTTCTATTTCTTCACGCTTTTTCTTATCTTCTTCGGCGTGGACTTCGGCCTCTTTGGCGGCTTTTTCTACCTCGTCTTTGGATAAGTTGCCACTGTTTTGGATGGTAATACTTTGTTCTTTACCAGAACCCTTGTCCTTAGCGGTTACGTTCAAAATTCCGTTAGCGTCCAGGTTAAATGTAACCTCAATCTGCGGCACACCACGAGGCGCAGACGGGATACCATCTAGCACAAAGCGCCCTAGTGATTTGTTGTCGGCCACCATTTCACGTTCACCCTGGACAACGTGGATTTCTACTTGTGGCTGATTGTCGGCTGCGGTAGAAAATACTTCACTCTTGGATGTTGGGATAGTAGTATTGCGCTCAATAAGTTTGGTTGCAACACCTCCCATAGTCTCAATACCAAGACTTAGTGGAGTCACGTCTAGAAGTAGCACATCTTTTACATCGCCCTGCAATACTCCACCCTGGATAGCTGCACCTACAGCGACGACTTCATCAGGGTTAACACCTTGTTTAGGTGCTTTACCAAAGATTTTTTCGACTTTTTCTATCACGGCTGGCATACGAGTCATACCACCAACCAGAATAACTTCATTAATATCGCTGGCCTTTAGTTTGGCGTCTTTTAGGGCCTTTTCGCATGGAGTTGCGGTACCTTCGATGAGGTCACCAACTAGGTCGATTAGTTTAGAGCGAGTTAGCTTGTATTCAAAGTGCTTTGGACCGTCGGCGTCAGCAGTAAGGAACGGCAGGTTAATGTCAGCCACCTCTGTAGTAGACAGCTCTTTTTTTGCTTTTTCGGCTTCTTCTTTGAGACGTTGCATAGCAGCTTTGTCATCTTTGACATTTATTCCAGATTCTTTCTTGAACTCATCAACAAAGTGGTTAACTATGCGCAGGTCAAAGTCTTCACCCCCAAGGTGCGTGTCACCATTGGTACTGAGTACTTCAAACACGCCATCGCCTAACTGCAAGATTGATACGTCAAATGTACCTCCACCAAGGTCAAAAACAGCGATTTTCTCTTCTTTACCCTTGTCTAATCCATAAGCTAGAGCAGCGGCAGTTGGCTCGTTAATAATACGCTTAACTTCAAGGCCAGCAATTTTACCGGCGTCTTTAGTTGCTTGGCGCTGGCTATCATCAAAATATGCAGGCACGGTAATGACAGCTTCTGTTACTGGTTCACCCAAGAACGCTTCAGCGTCAGCCTTAAGCTTGCTCAGGATCATGGCAGACACTTCTTCTGGAGTGTAGCCCTTGCCAGCCATCTCTACGGTGACACCTGTGCCCTTTTTCTCTATCTTGTATGGCATTAGGTCGATGTCTTTCTGGACTTCTTTATCTGAAAATTTGCGACCAATTAAACGCTTTACACCAAAAATAGTATTAGTTGGGTTAGTCACACGCTGGCGATTAGCTACCTGACCGACTAATCTTTCATCATTTTTGTTGATAGCCACAACAGATGGTGTGGTGCGGTTACCTTCACTGTTGGCAATGATTTCTGGCTTGCCAGATTGCATGACAGCCATTGCTGAGTTAGTTGTTCCTAGATCTATTCCAATAATTTTTCCCATTTTTAGTTCTCCTTATAAATATTCATTATTATTGGCACTCAAGTGCGTATATTGCCAGTTTATACGAATTGGCACTCACATGTCAAGAGTGCTAACGAAAATATTTATTAGCGTAAAATAACAAATTATTGGTCGTTAATTTATGAAAATCTGAGCGATTTGTAACCGTAGCTACAATGAGCTGAATCGGAATAAATTAGATAGATCAACGATCTAGGTATTTTGCGATAAGAGATGTTTTTGCTGAGTATTCTTGACGTGTTGTCAAGAGTGCTAATAGACTTTTTACTTCTTTGACCTACTCAAATGTATTGATATTTGTGCCATCAAAATGAGATTTTACGTATTCCACATAGCGTTCAAGACTAAGTACAGCATACTCACCACTTAAAAGTGGCGGTAAAGATTCTATAACTACGCCTTTTTGTTCACCATCATCTGTAGTAGCGCTAGTTGAGTGAACGAATTTGTCGGTGCCCATGTAAATCAGGGTGTGATGAGTTATTTCATCCTGATTTTTAACAAATAAAAGATCACCCACTAGTGGGATGGTCCTGCTTGCCTTAAAAAACTTAATAACTTGAGTAGGGTACCTTAGATAATTCGGGTAATCCTCCGTTTTCATGCTTAACGCCTGGCACAGAGTGGCTATAACTAAACCAAAGCAATCAAATGCGCCACCTTCTCCTACGGCATCGTACTCAAAATTTGAGCCTTCTAAACTTTTGGCAACTTTAATAAACTCTTCTCTATTAATTTTCTTTCTCCTGTTTGAATTATTTTAGGCAAAACTAAAAAGCTTTTTTTGTATAAATTTACCGCACAAAACACACTTTTTGTATTTGCTTTAGTCCGAACATTGTAACATGTTCGAGGCATCATAGATGTTGTGATAAAGTGTTAGGATGATTAGAAGAGTTACTACGCGAGCAGTTATTATAAAAAATGGTATGATTTTCTGCGTAAAACAGCGCAATAGTGCCGGACAAACTGTAGACTATTGGTGTACGCCTGGTGGGGGTTTAGACATAAGAGAACCTCTAGTGACAGGTCTGAAGCGTGAGATAATCGAAGAAACTGGCGTAAATCCAGAAATTGGAAATTTAGTTTTGATCCAACAGTTTGTAGACAGCAAGGGTCGTGAACAAATGGAATTTTTCTTTCATGTCACCAACGCTGACGATTTTGAAAACATAGATTTAAATAAAACAACTCACGGAAGTCACGAAATTGATGAATTTGGATTTGTAGATCCAGCCACAACCTATATTTTACCGAAAATATTACGACAAATTGACCTGTCTAACATCGATAAAATTGAGCGTCCGATGATTATCAACCAAATCCCTCTCAACGCAGAGAAAATTTCTACAGACTAAGTTTTTTAATACACAGAAGAGATCTCTGGGGCACTTTTTATCTTTATCGAATACGAATTTATTTATTTCAATTTTCTGAATTTATCGGCTTCGATTATACCAAATAATGCCAATCTATCCTCATATGCCTTGATAATCCCCAAGAGTTCATCTGGCGGAATAGGGGGGTCAATATCATCAAGAAACTGGCTACGAACATCTTGAACATAATGGTCTGGTGCTCGCATAAAAGTACTTAGCGGAAATGGAATATAACGAATTGTGCCAGTGCTAGATTTTCCAATCCTCTCAATTAAGCCCATTATGTAGCCCTTTTGACTCTTACCATAGCGTGGCGAATTACTTCGTCGCCAAGGATATAGCCAGATTGTAATTCTTCACTAATAATTTCGTTATCCCCTTCGCCGTCTTCCATACTGACAGCCTCATGAAGTTGGGCGTCAAAAGGCTCACCTACCGTGTGGATTTTGACTACGCCAAGATCTGCAAGAGCTTTCTCGAATTGTTTTACTACACCTGAAACGCCTTTAACATATTCATGGTTTTCTATATCTTTAGGCACGTGTTTTAAGGCTCGTTCCAAGTTATCTATACTAGGCAGTAGATCACGAACAACTCCAGCCTTCACCACATTACGCACAGATGCCATTTGCTCATCATGACGTCTGCGCACATTTATAACGTCGGCTCGCTCACGTTGCAAAGCTTCAGTTAATTCAGCGACTTCCTTTGCGAACTGTTCATTTATTTCTTTTTGGGTTAATTTCTTTGTCATAGATCAATCAATCTCATTTAATGCCCTGTAGAATCCTAGCTCTCCTAGCGCTCTATCTCTTACAAGCCTTGATTCTGCGTCGGTCATCCCTTCCTTAGTCTCAGCCAGAGTATCAAAGGTATCTGATAGAGCGCAAGTTACGTCTAGACTTCTGCTACTTAAAGCAAATAGAGCTGCCATGACGTGCTCTTTTTGTGCATCTATTGCAATTTGTTGTTGTTCACGATTCATAAAGGGCTTTCTCCAAAGATTGGCCTGTGCGTTGCACCAGGTTCATGACCGGACCATAACTTTGACGAGTTGGGCCAAGTACACCAACATAACTTTTGTCGCTATACGGGCTACGGAATTTACTGATGATTAGACTGCAACCACTATTGCGACCAATCGGATTCTCTGCGCCGATGTATACGCTGAGTGGCTCATTTGGCGCTGCTTCATTTAGCCAAGGCTCTAGGTTGTCTAGCAGTTTTGCTACTTCTTTAATATGTTCACCACCTGCAAACTCTGGGTTTGCAAAAAGATTAGTAAGGCCAGACATATATAGCTGATTACCAATAGTTGCTAGGCCTAGGTTGTGAGTTAAATCTACTAGCGTATCCACGGCATTGCGGATAGTACGCTCCGGCATACCGCCTTCACTAACGCGGGCGGCAAGTGCGCGTTCTGACCTGCGGTCTATCTCTGGCTGAGCGACTTCTGCAACTTGGTTAACATAAAATCTATAACCTTTGTCTGTAGGCATACGACCAGCACTGGTATGCGGTTGAGCAATAAAGCCTTGACGCTCTAGTTCGGCCATTTCTGCACGTATAGTAGCGCTAGAAACATTAAAAACTTTAGCCAAAAGCGAACTGCCGACCGGTACTGCTACCTCGGCGTATTGTTCTACGATAGCTCTCAAAATAAGTGCTTGTCTCTGCGTCATACTGACAGGCATTATATAATTTTGGCAGTCAAAGCACAAGACTGCTAAAATACTGGACATTTTTGTTTTTTTAATGTATAATAGTATATAAATTAGGAGATAATATATGCCAAATAGCCCAGAAGGGTTACCTTATCCGAGAAATATAAGTTTGGAGCATCAACCAACTATAGACCGTTCTGACGGTAATGAGTTTAGTAGATTTTCTTCAAATTTGATTAAAGGCGGTTTAATATTTACGGTTGCAGGCTATGTATTATATATAAACTCGTGATTTACTACTGAATACTTTTTAGAAGCTACTCAGGAAATCTCTCAAAAAGAAAATTTAAATTCGGTTGACAACTTTAGAATAGCTGCAGGAAACACCATCACCACTATTTCTGGAATTATAGGTATTACGGGACACTTTGCAGCAACTATTGGAGCAGGTGTCTTAAGTACGGGAATGATAGCAAAAAGCATATCTGCAGAAGCAAACTCTCCAGCACAAGAAATAATTGCTCGCCAAAATACCCCGTTTTCACCTATAAATTAAGAGTTTTTAGCTAAGAAGGTTTCTAGGTCAGCTAACAGTTGTTTTGCAACACTTTTGGCATTTTCGTTTTTTTCTGCAGATTTACTACCGTGAGCAATCTCATCAACAATTTTTACAGTCAAATCTAAATCTTTGTTAACTACGTATTCAAAATATGACTTGTTTAAGGCTTCCTTTAGCTCGTGACCTGCTGTTTCGAGGCGCTTTTGCAGTTCGGCAGGGTTCATATGGTTATCCTCGTGACGCTTAGTTAGCCTCTCTTGCCAAGTATAAAAATCAGGTGGCAAAACAAAAATTGGAGTAACTCTTGCTGGGGCTACCTTTTCATATTCTTCGACCCCTTGAACTTCAATGTCTGTAATCGCAATCTTGTCTTCGTCGTGCGCCATTTGTAGCTCTGCAACGCTAGTTCCATATATGTTTCCACTAAACATTTTTGCCTCAATGTATCCGCCGTTATCCAACATCTTACTAGCTGTAAGTTGGTCAATAAAATGATAATCTTGGCCGTCTATTTCCATTACTCCGTGATTTTCTCGGGGAAGTCTGGTGGTGTGAGAAACAATATGATGATAGTCGGTATTTTTTACTAGCTGTCTTAGTATTGTGTCTTTACCTGCAGCAGTAACTCCTACTAAAAAAACAATGTAAGTATTTTGAACTAAACTTATTGCGTCTTTAGGGGCTTTGTATTTTTGAACTTTTTGCAGTAGATCTTCCGTCATTAGAAAACTATAACACTTTAGTCTAACTTTTGATAAACCCTACCAGTTACTGCAAGCAAACTTAATCCTATGATTAACAGTATCCAGGGATGCTCAACAAACAAATCTACGCGGTCAATTAGTTTCTCGAACCCATAAAATACAGAGACTAGTCCAAAGGTCGCGGACAGTGCAATCAGAATAGGAAACCGAGTTTGGACCCTTACTCGCTCTTGAGCGATTTTTTCGATCATTTTTTCTTCTGCCTGAGTAAAAGGTATGAAATTTTTCTTTGCCATAATGTTTATTCTAACTCTTTTAATAGTTGTTTTATAATTTCTCGTGCGTTGCTATCTTCTGAGGCATCCTTTACCCCGGATTCAAAATAGGCTAAAGCTAAGTTAGAAGCCCTAATTATGTCGTCATTGATAACACAAAAATAACTTTCCTGAGCATCTGCGATTGATAGTTCTGTTTTAGCAGCCTGCATTCGCCTGTTCATTTCATCCTGATCCATTATCCGCTCATTTTGGATACGTTGTTTTAAAATATCTAAACTTGGCGGTACAACGAAAATAGTTTTCATATTTGAATTTAATTTACGCAGACCAATTTCTGTCTGGACAACCAAGATTGCTAAGCCAATTTGCGCCTCATTTAGGCTTTGCACGTCAGCAAAATCTAGTGCAGACAACTGCTGGTTATGCACCAATGCCATCTGCAAAAATCTGCGATCTTCAAGACCTTGGTCAAAGAATTCTAAATCATGAAAATGATATTCAACTCCATCTTTTTCTCCATCGCGCATCGGGCGTGAAGTTGTAGACAATATTTTTATAAATTTTTTATTTTCTACAAGTTTTTCTCGCAGGGTATCTTTACCAGCTCCAGTCGGACCTGCAATAACTCCAAAATTACTCCGTGCAAAATCATACACAACCTGACCATTGGGATGATAATTATCCGCTAGGATTTTATATTGCTCAGCTTCGCTACTAGTCAATAATCTCTGTTTCACAAAATTAATCCCTCTTTAAAAGTACCGTAAAGGCTTCGGCTGGGATATCGACATTTCCGAATCGCTTAGCCTTGGCTTTGCCCTTCTTTTGTTTTGCTAGAAGTTTTTTACGCCGACTCACGTCACCACCATACAGTTTAGCCGTCACGTCTTTGCGGTAGGCCTTTACGTCCTCACGGGCAATAAACCTTCCGCCAATCGCAGCCTGCAGTGCGACCTGAAAGTTTTGACGTGGGATTACCTCCTTTAACTTACCTACAATTTCCCTACCTAAACTCTCGGCTTCAGACTTATGCACCATAATACTTAACGCGTTAACTATTTCTCCAGCAACATAAAAATCCAAACGAACTAAGCTTTCTACTCGGTAATTATCTAATTCATAATTGAAACTTCCATAACCACTAGTTGCGCTCTTTAGTTGATCGTAGAAATCTGTTAGCAGGTTAGCTAGTGGAGCGTCAAAACTTATAAGCGCTAGTTGCTCATCAACAAAACTAATATTCTTTTGGACTCCGCGCTTAGATGAAATTAACTGAATTACGCCCCCCACATAATCTTTAGGAACTACAATCTCACCCTTAATCCACGGCTCGGCGATTTCTGCGACTTTACTCATTTCTGGCAAATCTGCTGCACTTTTGATGTCTATTTGTTCACCGTTTAGCATTTTTACCTGATAGTCAGTGCTAGGATTTGTAACGATAAGTTCTAGATCATACTCACGCTCTAGTCTCTCGCGAACAATATCCATATGCAACAGCCCCAAAAATCCGATCCGCACCCCAAAACCCAAAACTGGTGAATTTTCTAGCTCATACTGCAAGGCTGAGTCACTAAGACTTAACTTTTCAATCGCATCTTTTAGCTCTTGATACTGCTCGTTACTTTCAGGGAAAAATCCAGCATAGACAAATGGCTTCACATCTTTGTATCCAGGTAATGGTGACGTTGTAGAACCGTCCGATAAAGTTACCGTGTCACCTACCTTTGCTTCACGAGTAGTGCGTAAGTTGGTAACTATATATCCTATTTCGCCACTACTTAGAGTGGAGTCGGGCTTCATGCCTGGGCCTAAGTGTCCTACTTCTAAAGCTAGGCCTTGGGCTCCGGTGGCAAACATTTTTATGGTCTCGCCTTTTTTTATTTGTCCATCTACTATTCTGACGTACAAAATTACACCTCGATAATCGTCATAATAACTATCAAAAATTAAAGCTCGGGTTTGATCCTGATTTTGAGCTTTTGGTGGCGGGACCCTGTCTATGACTGCCTCTAGGACTTTTTTTACACCCTCTCCAGTTTTGGCACTAATGTGTAAAATTTCTGACTCATCGCATCCCAAAAGGCTAACAACTTCTTTAGAAACCTTCGGAACATCTGCTGCTGGCAGATCGATCTTGTTAAGCACCGGAATGATTTTTAAATCGGCTTCCATAGCTAAATAAACATTTGCTAATGTCTGAGCTTGAATTCCCTGAGAAGCATCCACCACCAAAATAGCACCTTCACAAGCCTCAAGACTGCGCGAAACCTCATAACTAAAGTCTACATGTCCCGGTGTATCAATAAGATTAAGTTGATAGCCTTTATAATTCATCCTAACCGGCGCAAGTTTAATAGTGATCCCTTTTTCGCGCTCTAGATCCATTTTGTCCAACAACTGCGCCTTCATATCACGCTTCTGCACAGTTCCAGTAATCTCAAGCAGGCGATCGGCTAGAGTGCTCTTGCCGTGATCAATATGAGCAATAATTGAGTAGTTACGAATTTTCTCCATTTAGCTACATTCTAACAGATGAGACGAGGTATTAGAATTTTATTGGCTTTAATATAATATTTTTAATTTTATTAATAACGGGTTTTGCTTCTTCTAGCTCAAATACTACCGACATTGTTATGTAAACTAGAAATGTAGGAATAACAATCGCTGCTAGCTTACCGCCCAAAACAAAGAAACCTTTGTCTGATACAGATAAAGGATAAATCGAGAGCATAATGTAGGCAGTTATAACTGCAAAGCCAGTAACCGACAATATTCTAAATATGCCACTCCAGAAATTGCGATTTATGAGTTTATTATCACGAATAACCATAACCATAAACAAAATCAGTACCTCGGCGGCAGCAACTATAGACTGCGCCATCGCAAGACCTGCAACATCATAAGCCTCGGGTCGAGACAAAAAGTAAGCCAAGATAATATTAAGTGCAATTGCAAAAATAGAAATGTATAGCGGTGTTCGACTATCCTTCTGCGCATAAAACCACCTAGAAACTAGAGCGTAAATTGTTCTAAATAAAATCGCCCCAGCAAAAAACCCAAAAATTAGAGCAATTTGTGGTGCGTCATTAGCAAAAATTAAACGAGCCAAATAACCACGCAAGAAATAACTAACAACCACAATCGGCATAATTATCCAGATCATAGCTCGTAAAATCTGCAAGAATTCTTTTCTGAATAAATCTTGTCTACCTTGAGCCAACCTGTCAGTAAGTCTAGGAAACGCTGCTGTTGATATAGTGGTGCCGATTAATAAGGTTGGTGCGCTCTGCAGTACGTAGGCGTTTTCATAATAACTTAGCTTTCCTTCACCGAGTCGTCGCGCCAGATTGGTTTCTACAACGGAGTTAATCGAGTCAATACCTTGATCAAGTGACCTAGTAGGAAGTTGTCTCATTATTTCTTTGAAGTCACGACTTCTCCAGTTGATTTTCGCCTGGTATTTGTACTTAAGTCCAACGAAGCCAAGGATCGAAATCAACAACTGTGCCAATGCACCAATCAACGCACCAACACCCAAACCAATTAGCCCAAGTTCGCCCGGACCGCCATCATTGCCAACCTCACTAAAGATAATCGCGCTGAAAAGAATGCTTCCGCTATACACAAGCGGAGCTATAGCATAAAAGAAAAATCTACCGAACGTTTGCTGGACACTGGTAAAAATACCGGCCAATGTAAAAAGCAATGGATTAAATGCAATGAGTCGCATTATGGTTGTGGCGTTATGCATTTGTTCTGGACTAAGGTTAGGCGCAACAATATAGCGCAAAAGCGGGTCAGCAAAAACAAAGATCACAATACCAACCAGCAACATTACCAACGCTAGCAAATTTAACAAACTGTTGGTTAGCTGGAAAACACCTTTTTTATCGCCACGATTTAAATGGTCTGCCAGGAAGGGCATAAAAGCCACACCTAAGGCACCGGCGGCCAATGTAAAGAAAAACAGATCGGGAATTTTAAATGCAGCAAAATATGCATCCGTACTATCTGGGCCGAGCGCCGAGAAGTTGGCGTTTACCAACTTTGTGCGCAAAAACCCAATCAACTGGCCGAGTGCAGATGCGACTATTAAAAGGGTTGCTGCATTAGTTAGACTGATCCGTTTATTGGCGCGCGCAAAAACCCTCTTCGATTGCTTTTTTATACTAAAGTTCTGTTTTTTGGGCATAATAACTGAACTCTATTATATGCCCCTAAGGTTATAAATGACAGATAAAATTAGGTTTTATAAGCTTGCAGATTTTGGCAAATGCGTACCTTCTAAAAGTTTGATCACTTCTTCAGCTTCAACTGTCTCTTTTTCTAGTAGTTTATCCTTTAGTTTTTCTAGGTAGCTTAGGTTGGCTTTTATCACTTCTCGCGCTCTATTGGCAGCTTCCGTAACTAGAGCCTCAATTTCTTGGTCAATCACTTTCGCAGTGTCTTCAGAATATTGTTTTTCATGAGTCATACGTTCGAACATCATGCCAGACTCAACGTGAAACACCTGGTCGCGCAGCTTATCACCCATCCCCTGGCTGACTACCATGTCACGAGCAAGTTCCGCAGCTTTTTGCAGGTCAGAACCAGCGCCTGTTGTAACTTTATCTTTTCCGTAAATTACTTCCTCAGCAATACGGCCACCCAACATCCGGCCAAGCACATCCTTATACTCTAAAATACTATGGTAGCTTTTATCCTCTGGCGGGATAAACCAAGTGACACCGCCAGTCCCGCCACGTGGAATAATTGTAACTTTATGTACAAGGTCACTTTCTGGCAGTATATGTCCAACTAGTGCGTGGCCCGCTTCGTGGTAAGCGGTCAGTTCTTTCTCTTTATCGCTCATTATCGAGCTTTTGCGCTCTGGGCCAATCGCCACTTTTTCAAAGGCCGCCGTAACAATATCATTAGTGATGGTTTTTTGATTCTTGCGAGCTGCTAAAATAGCTGACTCGTTAGCAATGTTGGAAAGATCAGCTCCAGAACTACCGGCTGTCTTAGCAGCAAGAGCATCCAGGTCAACAGATTTCTCAAGTGGTTTCTTGGCAAAATGTACTTTCAAGATTGCCTTACGGTCTTCGCGGTCAGGCAAGCCAATGCTAACGCGACGGTCAAACCTACCGGGTCGTAGTAAAGCCGGATCTAGCACGTCAGCTCGGTTAGTTGCAGCTAGTACGATCACGTTCTCGCCTTGCTCGAAGCCGTCCATTTCAACCAAAATCTGGTTAAGAGTTTGCTCACGTTCATCGTGTCCACCACCCATACCACTACCACGCCTTCGTCCTACGGCGTCAATCTCGTCAATAAAGATTATGCACGGAGCATTCTTCTTGGCTTTTGCAAAAAGGTCACGCACCCGCGATGCACCAACACCAACAAACATTTCAACGAATTCTGATCCAGATATGCTAAAGAAAGGTGCGTTAGCCTCACCAGCCGTTGCACGGGCCAACATTGTTTTACCTGTTCCTGGAGGGCCAATAAGAAGCACACCTTTTGGAATGCGCGCACCAACATCCTCAAACTTTTTAGGAAATTTCAAGAATTCAACAACTTCTTCAAGATCTTGTTTAGCTTCGTTACTTCCAGCAATATCTTTGAACGAAACTTTGTCTTTTTGATTACCATAAAGTCGCGCCCGACTCTTTCCGAAGCTCATAGCTTGATTCCCCTGCCCCTGCGCACTCTTCATCATATACAGCAAGACAGCAACGATAATAATTACCGGCAACACAGATACAAAAAGAATATTGATTAGGTTGCCATTATTACTTTCTTTAGCGTTAAGCACCTCTACTTTTGCGTCTTTATTAAGACCCTGTTCGTAGATACTAGCACTGGCTTCCTTACGAGTTTTTTCACTCGGCTTATCCTCGCCTTGCTTTGTAACTTTTATCTCCGCACCTTGAATCTCTAATTTTTTAATCTCACCACTGTTGGCACGTTTTACTACATCTGATAGTGCTACTGTCTTTAGGTTCTCGTTATTGCCAGTAGACGCAAAGATTACAAATCCGAAAAGCAGTAAAATTACTACAAATCCAACATTCTTAATGCCTTTTTTACCAGGCTTACCCTTTTTAGCATCGGGTTTTTTATTCAATTTAAACTGTTTTTTATCCATAAAATACTACTATTAACTCCCGAAATTATTAGGTCACTAAACCAATACTAAACCATTATACAGACGATCTAGTCTGTATGCCAATCTGTTTAGTGGTAACCTCAAAATATCTATTTTTATCAATATCGGTTTTTGCTCCTGGCTTTAGAGTTTTGAGTTCATTTACTAATTTTTCGACTCGTTTTTTATCGTGCTTTGCGCCAAGTTCTTTGAGCCAAAAAACCATTAACTCGCAAGCAATTTTATGTGGTAAAGATACAAAAAAACTCCGGTCGAAGCATTGTTTTTGTTTATCATATCCATGACTAAAAATACCTTCAATAAGCTGGTCCATCTCTAAGTTTCTAGCCGAGTTTGCAGACAACAAATCTTCTAGTTTTCCTTTTTGGCTGGGCGAAACTTCTTTTAAAAATTTTCTGATTTTGTTACGAGTATATTTGGTTGATAAATTTGTCGGATCTTCACACCATACCAATTTTTTCTGTTTAGCGTATTTTAAAACTTCCGCCTTTCTATAGTCTAGTAGCGGACGAATGATTTTATCGGTAGTTCTGAGCGAAGTTAATCCAGATCTGGCTGTACCTCGTAACAAATTAAAAACCGCCGTTTCTAGTAGATCGTCTTTGTGATGAGCTGTAACTATCGCGTCAGCGCTATACTTTTTTACTGCTGATTCAAGAAATTTATAGCGCCGCGTCCGAGCCACTTCTTCGCTGGCGTCTGGACCTAAATTCTCTCTTTTATATTCAAATTGTAGCCCGTAATTTCTGGCTAGATCCTGTACGAACTTTCTGTCATTTACAGAATCTTCCCGAATACCATGGTCAAAGTGTGCCACTATGAATTCGCAATTACTCTGTTTATATAGCAAATCCAGCAGAACTACTGAGTCGACTCCGCCACTAACCGCCACAACATATTTTCCTGGCTCAATATAAAACTTCATCATATAATCTTAACAGTATGAGTTTGGTTTTTTGCACCTCTAACGATATTAAGTTTGAATCTGCTCAATTTGCTTGTCAAGAATTTGGAGTAGAGCTCGAAAGAGCTTCTCATGAAGTTGATGAAGTTCAATCAGAAGATCCGCAATATATATTAAGCCAAAAGATAATCGCAATGTACAAAAAAATCCAAAAACCTCTGGTTGTATCTGACGATTCCTGGAGTATTCCTGCACTAAACGGTTTCCCCGGCCCTTACATGAAATCTGTTAACCACTGGTTTTCTGGGCAAGATTGGGTGAATCTAATGTTGGGTCATAAAGATAAGCGAATTTTCTTGATTGCCAGATTGGCGTATATAGACAGTGACGAGGTGGTGACAACTTTTGAGGAGACGTATGAACGTAAATTTCTTGAAAAAGCATCGTCTCGACCAGGCGTACCTATTCTTCAGGCAACGAGTTTCCCTGATTCAGACATCCCTAATAATGAGAGGCAAGCAGATGACCCTAGAGGATACCATTCTCAGCGCAAAGTGTGGGCAGACTTCCTCAATTGGTATAAAACTAACCAATGAAAAATTTATATTATATACGTCACGGTGAAACAGACTCCAATAAGTTTAGGATGTGGTCAGAGTTTGACACTCCACTCAATGCAACTGGTTACGAGCAAGCAAAGTTGGCGGCAAAACAGCTAAAAGATTCTGGCATAAAATTTGACCTGATCGTCACTTCTACTCAGCCTCGAGCCTACGAAATGGCTGATATTATTGCTGATACTGTCAATTACCCTAAAGAGTCTGTGCTGAGAGATCCAGATGCACACGAAAGACGATGTGGAGTACTGGAAGGTACAAAAAACCTAGAAGCCTCGGAAGAATACCGCAAAGACGAGAGAGCCATAGATAAATACGAAGGCGTGGAAAAATTAACAGACATGGAAGATCGGGTAAATAAATTTTATGAAAAACTAAAAAACTTACCCCAAGACACAATCTTGGTTGTAGGACACAGTGCATTCGGTCGTGCTTTGCGAAGAAAAATAAACAACGAGCCATACTCAGACAATGAAGGAAGCCTTCAAAACGCCAAACTATACAAATTCATCTAGCTAACAGATGTAAAATGTGATATATTTAGCACCTAGTATGGCAGCGTAGCTCAGTTGGTTAGAGCGCAGAAGATTAACATTTTGGTTGGGGGCAGCGTAGCTCAGTTGGTTAGAGCGCAGGACTCATAAGCCTGAGGTCACTGGTTCAAACCCAGTCGCTGCTACCAACCTAACTGTTAATCAGGACCCATAATCGAGGATGCGCACAGATGCTCGGCATCGAGCACACCGCAAGATTATATGCGCGAAGGCGCTATAAAGCCTGTGATTGAAGATTCGCTCGAGAAGTTTCTCTCGCTTAGACAAGCAAAGAAAACATAAATATCTAACAGATATTTATGGGTCACTGGTTCAAACCCAGTCGCTGCTACCAAAAACGCATTAAATTAAAATAACCCCAGGTCTAGAAACTGGGGTTATTTTTTGCCAATTTTAAAGTTGGTTTAGTAAAGCATCAATTTTCTTGATGTTTTGGTTCTCTGTTGAAGAGAACTCGTAAGCTAATGAAACCGCATTCATCGTTTGCTCACTTTCTGTTTTTTAAATGTTTTTGTTTTGCACGTATCTCATATCTAGCCGTTGTAAACAGGGTTTATTTAACTTAGATAGAAACTTTTATTACGATCGAGGCGTAACCGTAGTTACATCGAGCGAGCAATAACTGTTTATAGCCAGTTAAATATAACTTGGCACAATGGAAAGGTATGAGATACGTGCTATAGTCGACTAACATACTCTATTATACACGTTTTTTGTGTTTTGTCAATAAAATTGCCCTGGGGCAATCGGCTTTACACCGCTGACGATTTTAATAAATTGTATGTTTGTTTTAGTCTACGACTAACTTAAAGTATAGGCATTTTGGTATTTTTTACAAGAACAAAATTATAAATTCACTTCTGCTAAAACGCAAAAAACAGCAAAGAAAATAATGGGACGATTACCTGCAACGCCAAGAATACAATCAAAACAATAAGTAGTGGGTGCATCCGCTTTTTTGGCGCTGACATGGCTACCTTTTCTTCAACTATATTGCCGTTAGCGTCTTTTTTTACGATGTAGGTGGTAGCTGAAAATATTTGACTGTCAGTTTTTGGGTGTTTGTCCAAATATAGTTTATGTAAAATAACCACTAAAATTGTTAGAGTCGCGTCCACGATAGCCGCTGCAGATAGTCCTCTATAGTAAAAATCACTAAAGTCACCGTCAGTAAACCAAAGCGGTGGCAACAATAACACAACAACAAGAGCCATAAATAGGTAGTTTGCTAAAATTAGACCACTGGCAAGCTTACTGATGGACGCTGCTTTTGCTAAAACTTCTGCATGAAGAGTAGCAAAAATCGCTATAAAGTAGGTCCCGTAGAGTTTGGATACGACATCTCCTGGCATAATCTCCCATATACCAAAAACAGATGTGAAAAAACTCAAAACTAAGACTATAAAAACAATATTAGAGGAAAATTGAAGTTGGTCGGCCTCTCTTATTTTGTCTCTGCTCCCCAAAAACCCAAGAGTAGCTATAGCATGAGCTGCTACTACCAATAGAGTAAATAAGGCTTTGGCTAACGTATCAGTAAAGCCTCCGGAAAGTACTGCAATAACAGCCATAGTCGCTGCTCCTACAAGTCCTACTATCATTACATTGATTGAAAGTTTCCTGATTTCGGCAAGTTTCATATTTTACCTTTCACTTAGTTTGTTTTCGGATCCGAATCTAGAGATTAAACAGTTAGTAAAAAGCCATCACTATCATCTCTTGATCTAATTTTAAAACCTAGATGTTTTTTTGGAAACTAAAAAGTATTGCATATCGGTATACGAGTTTTATTACTAATTTCATTAGCTGCACTAGAATCAATAATTTTATTAGATATACAAAGAGGTTCACCGGTACCTGCACCAAATGCGAACGATCGACTACCATCATCTTGAACTTTAAAAGCGGTAATTCTAGCGGGGATTGAAGGGTTGTTTGCGCAATTTATAATATAGGCCTGAAATCCGCTAATAGGCTGGGGAGTTATTGAAGAAATAATTAAACCGTCATTATTAGTGGTTTCACATTGTGGGCTAAAACTAGACTTATCTGGTAGCGTATACAGCTTTTCTTTTGCTATAAAATCATTAATTTTTTGATTAGCACTATCCAACGCTTGATTAGTAGTATTTAAAGAGTTCTTGGCAGTTTCTAATTGCCGATGTTGCCACGAATATATCAATGTGGAAATTATTAAAGTCAACAGAGCCATTATTAGTGCAACGATCTTCCATAATGGGCTAGGTTTTAATTTGTTAACGCTATTTATTTGAGTATTATTTGACGAGAAATTATTTTGATATTCCATGGGTGCATTATTGCACAATAAGGTCAATGCATAAACATTTAGATTTACTAGTAATCATCGACCCAGATTACTAAAATAAAGACCCTGGACGGGTTGGGATTTTGTTTTTTAATGACCCATCCAGAGATGGATGGTCTGTTCGGATTTATATTGCTATATTATCCATATGGACAATCTGGCAAAAAAATACCTTGCACTTTTTGTTAGTATCTTAAGCGGACTTCTTGCGGTTATTTTAATTTTTAGATTTTTAAAGCAACAACACGGCTTACTTCCACTACTAAACGATACTTGGTATGCTGGCGTTATTCTTATTGGCTTAATTTTTATTTTTTCTTTTAGTCTTTATAAATTACTAAATAAGCCAACTAGTAAAAATAGCCACGATACCCATATGTTGATATTTACGCTGGGTATTTTTCTTATAGTAACTTCTCTCCCAATTAGTATTTTGTTGCATTTTGTTGATTTTATTGGCCCCGGTGGATACCCAATTATATCTTTCGATAGTTTAGGTCGGATACTAATGATTATTATGCCAGTTATAGGCATATTATTAGTCGTTAAGGTTAGGCCGGGTAGATAAGGTTGTGCCATATTACCAAAAAGAAAACCCGTCACAAAGACGGAACCTCTTTTTGGTTGCGGGGGTAGGACTCGGTCACGTTCCGCAACCCCGTCACAACTTCTTTGCAAAGCCAGTCTGCAAGAGTTGACTCCCTTACAGACAGTCCCCAGCTGTCTTCACCTTCGACCTTTTTAGCGTCGTAGGCTATAAATCTTAGCTCAACACTAAAACAAAAGCCCGCCTTTTCGGCGGGCACTTGTTTTGGTAGCGGGGGTAGGACTCGAACCTACGACCTTGTGGTTATGAGCCACACGAGCTGCCACTGCTCTACCCCGCGATAAATTAACTTCACCAAATTGTATCAAACAGAGGTAGAAAAGTCAATATACCTTCAAAATTTGATTTAATCAATTAAGGTTAAGAAAACTTATTGCATAATATGAAATTAGGGCTTCGTCAATTTTTAGAGTATAATTATAGTTAAAGACGGAGTTATATGCCTAGAGATAAGGGTCGCAAAGAGACCAAAAAACCTAAGAAAGCGAAAGCCTAATATCATGGCTACAGTAAAAAAACGTATAAGCTTTTTTGATTCGGAAGAAGGTATAATGGTAAAAGAAGCCTTAGACACAATGGCTAACGATAAAGCCTACAACACCTCAGACAGCTACAGCGCAAATATAGCTCAGAACCCTAATAATCTCATTACATTTACCGACAAGCACATGAACTACCTTAATTCACACCCAAAAATAGACCCCAAGCAATACATTGCCAACCTCCGCTTGATGACTAAAATCAAATAAAACTTGATAAAAATCACAGTCAATGTGTGACTAGTCTCAACTTATGACGGCTTAAAATCTGCTTAAATATAGGTGGAGGTAAGGGTCATGTACAATCTGCCAACACCAAGATCCCGCCAGAGCAATCTGCGCACAAGGACATTCGACTTCGGTTTTTCTGCACATATTACCCCTACCATGCATCAACAACGGATTATTAGTGAGCTGAAAAATTTAGGAGTCTCAAGAGCAGGACTGTCTACAATGGAGAGTCATTATTTGCATAATATAATCCATGTCGACGAAACAGTAGGTGGGGTTGTGTATGGCGATCATGACGACGGTTTTGTCATGTTGGTCGCAACTAACCGACGGATTGTTTTTTTAGACGTAAAGCCTTTTTTTGTTAACGAAGACGAAATTAATTATGGCGTTGTCAGCGGGGTAAACTATAGCCACTTTGCACTCTGGACCAATGTTACACTTCATACTCGAATTAAGGATATTCATATTAGGACTTACAATAAAAAATGCTCTGAAGGGTTTGTTAAATATATAGAAGAATATATAGAACTTAGGTCACTGGAACGTAACATAAGAAAAAATGAGACTATTCATAATTTTATTTAGCTAGTTGGCGTCGCGACGATTCAGAAGATACAAAGTAAGTAGCCAAAATACAACGATATAGATACAGACTATTAAGGCTGACTTTCCGGGTGATAGAGGTTGTTGTATAAGTGTAGTTTGTCCTGTCTGAGCAAACATAACTTGGTTGAGCGCACTAAATGGTAGATATGCGGTGTTGTCCTTTAGCACCAAACCTAGCAGCCCTTCCATAGTGCCCGGGGCTATAAAATATGTGGCTATAGTCCCTATTTGGTTGCGAATAATACCACCCATAATTAGCCCAAACATTGCAATTGCAGCCGATCCAAAGATAGCTCGCCAGATGATTTGACCAAAATCTACTATTTGGTCAACCGGATTAGCGCCGGATAGCGACAACCCCCATTTAGAAAAAACAAGTGTGAAAAATACGATTAGAGCGCCCAAGACTACAGCAAAGACTGATACAACTATACTCTTAGTCATTAATACTCTAAAGCGGTTTTTTGCAGAAGTAAGAGTGTAGCTAATAGTGTTATAGCGATATTCATGGGTGAATAAAAGTAAGCTGACAATACCTGTGAAGAACAGTGTGTTATTCAGTATAAAAAATACTGAATCTTGCGTTCTGTATTGATTCCCGGCCTCGAAGGATCGAGTATTAATCCCAAAAACATAAAAACTCAAAAACACAGAAAGTAAGATAGCAATTATAGACAGAACATAAGTTGAGCGAACAGTTAATAATTTCCTAAATTCAGCTCGCAAAGAATTTATCATTTCTTGCCTTTCTTGGACGGTTTGGCCTGATATTCAACAGTACCTGAGGTAATCTCTAAGAAAACATCTTCTAGTGATGCTGTCCGATTTGTCAGCTCCAGCACAGGAACTTTTGCCTTAAACAAAATTTCACCCAAAGTGTCGCTATCAACACCATAAACTTCCACGCCATTTTCGCTAGATTTTAACTCTAACTTAGCACTAGTAAGTGCGGTTTTTAAGAGTTTTTTTGCCGAGCTTCTCACATAAACAGACTGGTGGCCTTTGCCATCAATCAGACTCTTTACTGATGTGTCGGCTATCATCTTACCTTTACCGATGACAACTACATTATCCGCCATAAGTGAAAGTTCGCTTAATAAGTGACTTGATATAAAAACGGCGTTACCCTTAGTGGCATAATCTTTAATAAATTCACGTAGCCATGCAATACCTTCTGGGTCTAGGCCATTAGCAGGCTCGTCCAAAAGCAAATATTTTGGCTTGCCCAAAATTGCCGCTGCAATACCAAGGCGCTGGCTCATTCCTAATGAGAATTTACCTGGTCTTTTCTTTGCAACATCTGTTAGGCCTACGATTTCTAAAACTTCATCAACTCTAGCGTCACTAATGCCACTTGCTGCGGCCAAAACTCGCAGATGATTGCGGGCTGTCCGCGTAGGATGAAAGGCCTTGGCTTCCAGCAAGATACCAACCGTCTTAGATGGAATATCATTTTCAAAAAGACCCCTATCTTCAAACGTTGTTTTGCCGGCACCTTGGTCTAGACCCAACATTAGGCGCATTGTGGTAGATTTACCGGACCCGTTTGGTCCCAAAAAGCCAGTAACCTTACCTGTCTCAACTTCAAAAGACAAATTATCAACCGCAGTCTTTTTGCGGTATTTTTTGGTAAGATTTTTTGCCTGAATCACTATAAATTATTATATACTAGAGTTACCTATTTAGGCATGAGTTTTCGTCGCGCGCGGACTCCATAGTCTATCAGGCTCTTAATACTCGGATAATCATACTACGGTCCCTGTGCATCCTTAATCATAAATTTCTCATCAAAAACTTAATTTATTGTTAAGGATTTTCTCTTATGGACCCAAATAAAATTGTAGACCAGCGCATTGAGGTAGTCGTTGGCTTTTGGCAAGGTCGACCGGCTAGCCAAATTTGCGCGCCACTAAAAATGCGCTGGAAAAATAAAGAAATAGTTTTCTCCGAGCTGGGGCTACGCCACCCCACCATGAAAGGCCAACGCATGGTGCATGTTTTTGACATGAGCGACGGATATAATGACTACCGCCTAGAATTTGATGCCGAGGCGCTAACCTGGACTCTGGCCGCCATGATGAGCAAGGAGCAAACCTATGATTAATACAGAGGAGCCACGTATTATGTTCATAGACCTCAACAGTGCCTTCGCTACGGCCGAGCAACAGGCTCATCCATCTCTGCGCGGTAGACCGATCGGCGTTACTAACCGTATTTCTAAATATTGTTGCGTGATTGCTTGTTCTTATGAGGCTAAGGCCTTTGGCATAAAAGTCGGCATGAACTTGCAAGAGGCACTAAAGATTGCTCCGGATTTTGTGATGCTAGAAAGCGACCCGCCCAAATATCACTTCGTTTACCAAAAACTGGTCAAAATCATGAGTGATTATTCGCCAAATTTTCAGATGAAGTCAATAGACGAGGGTATCATCGACTTTCACGGTATGGATTATTTACTAAAAAACCGCACCATGTCAGACATCGGTTATGAGATTAAAAATCGCGTCAAAGAAGAAGTTGGCAACTACACAACCATCAATGTTGGCATTGCACCTAATCGGTTCCTCGCCAAACAGGCTGCAAACTGGCACAAGCCAAACGGTCTAGACGTCATAGATCATAACAATTTGCTTCAATACTACGAGGGTATAAAATTAACTGATCTAACCGGCATCGCCAAACGTTTTGAAGCTAGGCTCAAAGCTAGTAGTATTTTTACTCCTTCGCAGTTTTTTAATGCTTCGGCCGACACACTAAAACGTCACGTTTTTCATAGTGTCATTGGCGAAGATTGGTACAACCGCTTGCATGGCTGGGAGGTCGATCAACACCCGACTAATCGCGGCCAGGTCGGTCGGCAATTTGTGATGGATGTGCGCACCAGCGATGAAAAAATAATCCTGCCCCGCTTTCATTACCTGTGCGAAACTACCGGCAAAAAACTACGCCATATTGGCATGAATGCCCGCGGGATTATTGTTTGGGCTAACCTCCAAAACGGCGAACGCTGGCACGCTCGCACCACATTTACCTACTCTTTTTATACTGATAAACAAATCTACAGCCGGGCAAAAAAAATGTTCGACACTAGACCAAAGCACCTAATTATTGCGGCGACGGGCATTACTTGTTTTATGCTGGAGCCTTCTAACCGAGACCAACGTAGCTTGTTTGAAGAAATTAACAAAGAAGACCTACTAACCTTCGCCATAGATGAAATAAATGAACGATATGGTACTTTTATGATTTGTTCACTTAATTCTTTAGAGGGCAAAAAACGCGTCAAACAAAAAATCCCATTCGGTAGCGTCAATTATTTTGATATCCTCCTAAGGGGCTAGAAAAAGAATCTTATTGCCCCATGGGTCATCAACTTCAATTTTTTGGTTTTTGTCTTGATATTTATACTCAAACTTTTGTAGCCTGTCAGATAAATTTGCAAGATCGCTACTCTCAGGCAAATGTATATCGAATTCTGCAAGTCCTAGAGCTGGGGTTCTTTTGCTGGCACCTTGGCTCATCCAGGTATTTGCTCCTATATGATGGTGATAGCCCCCAACAGACAGAAACAGTGCACTAGGCATATCAAACGTTATATCAAACCCAAGTATGTCTACATAGAATTTACGTGCAGCAGGTATGTCGCCGACCCGCAAATGAACATGCCCTAGGTGTTTCTCGTCAACAACGCCATTTTTTAGGTACTGAGTTATATAGTTCTCAGGGTCGATGTATAAAGTATCCATTGCGATGCGCCCATTGTGCCACTGCCAGTCTTTGCGTGGTCGGTCAAAGTATAGCTCCAGTCCGTTACCCTCCGGGTCATGAAAATAAAAAGCTTCACTAACCAAATGATCCCCTGTGCCTTCATACAGATGAGGTGCTCGCACAAGTATGTTTTTAACTGCTTTTGCTAACTGCGACCGTGACCCATAAACAACCGCGTTGTGAAATAATCCTGCACTAGGCATATGTGCAAATTTTAGGTTAGGCTTCTTTGTTAATTTAATTATGGGATTTTTATCAAAACCAAGGATTGTATGGTTGGTAGTTTTATCTAAAATTTCAAACCCCGCGGTATCAGCATAAAAATCTGTCATCTTAGTTAAATCATTAACAAACAGTTCGGAGGGCGCTAATTTTACATCCTTTGCAAGAATTGATTCTTTCATGGTCACTATACATTGTATAGTGACTGTACAAAAAATCAAGTTTATATATAAAATCTTGCAACGAAAAGGCAGGCGAAACGTTTATGATAATTATCACAGTTTTTTGTTGATATGCTTCACAGCTATTTCTCATGTTAATGGCTATAGTTAGAGTTGCACGAAGGGAGGTGCAGATATGAGAAAAAGTAATATAAAAGTGTTACTAAAACAAAGTATCATTAACACCGGTAAATCTATCATGAGTTCAGAGACCTACGACCCGCTCTTCCAAAAATATGAGAAAAAGAACATATACAAAGCGCATAAAGTGCCCAAAATTAACATTCGCCAACCCAAATATCACTAAGGAGGATAGGCTATGTTTTTAGAACTAAAAGTTTACCCTAACGGCAAACTAGTTCAAGACGATAAAATACATGAATCTCGCCAGAGTATTAAGGCCATACCAACAAAAACCAGGTTAGTCTTTAGCAAGCGCTCGTCACTAAAAAGACATGTGTTTAGCAATGCCCGCAACCATGGGTGGATTAACGAGCCCTAAGCCTAGATAGTAGTCTAGAAATCTCACTACGCCATTCATAGACAGCGTATATTAGTAGTGCTCCAACTATTAATCCAAAAACTACATAGTTGTTTTTGTTTTTAGTAGACGTGGGTACGTCTGTAACTTTTGCTGAAGCTACTTCACCAACAGCAGTAATTTTACGGCAACGGTTAGTTTCTGGGTTGCGCTCTTCCCCAGGATCACATGACGTTAATGCCGAAGCAGTATCTGCAAAGGCTCGACACCTGTTTGTTTCAGGATTTCGTTCTTGACCTGCTTTACATGGGACCAAACTATCAGTCTGGGCAATTGACCTACACCTATTTGTTGTAGGGTTGCGCTCTTGTCCTGCCTCGCACGGTTTTAGTTCTGAATCTCCACCCGTACTAGCAACTTCTTCCGTAAATAAAGAAATCATATTAGCTGAATCTGGAGTTGGCCTATTTGTAAATTGCCAAACATCATTTATTAGTGCCCAAGCCTCGTCGTCCTCGGGAGAATCGTAAACAGCCGTCTCACTTACAGCGTTGCCTGCTGGCGCAATTAAGCGAACTGAAGCCGAACTGTTAGGCAGGGTTAACTTACTCAACAAATCACTAAATGTCACATAACTAAACGGATCCAAAAGCCGATTTTCCAATACATAAATCTTTGAGTAGGCCGGTCCTAACTGCAATTTATACCCTTCTAGCTGTATAGCCTTAGGGTTAGGATTATAAATTTCAATATATTCTTTACCTGTGTCTGTGCTGGACACATTTGGCAAAAGTTCTGTGATGGTTAAAATCGAACTTTCCAAAACCACGACCTTTTCTGTGCAGTTCTCACCGTCCAAACTTTCATAACCAGACGGAATTATTGCCTGCAAACCAGCTATGTTGTCACAGACGTCTTGCGCGCATTCACCACCAACAAGAAAATAGTCGTCAGGAACAGTCGTCTGCACTCCATCAATATTGGCGCAGACATCAACCAACACTTCCTCTTCTACGATTCCACTGTTAGGAATTATAGACAAAATAACTGATGTAAAGTCCGTACTATTGTCATTGTTATCTTGCAAAAATTGCACATCGTTTATTTTCTTACGCTCAAAGACAGAGCCAGAAGGATATGGTGCAACGGCCACGCCTTCAGGAGACGTCGCTGTGCCCCAACCTAATTTATCGATTTCTATTGCGTCTTTATCGTGCAGTCTTATGTGTCCCCCACTAGCAGCCATACCAGAGGTAAAGATTGCATCAGGTATTAACCCAGGGGTTGCAGACACAAACTCCGAGCTCGCAAAAGTTGCATAGCTAAAGGCAGAGAGCATCAATCGTATATTGTCTGCCGGCGCCTCCAAGCACGCTAATTTTGTCTTGGTAGCATCAGATGCTGACGCGTAATAAATACACCAGTCAGTAACATCGATTGGTTCTTCGCTATTGTTATAAATAGACACAAACTCTCTGCTAAGGGCACTACTTTCGCCGGTTTTTACGTGTCCTAGTACTGGTTTTTCACCAAGCGCAGAAGCAAGATTGCCGCAAATTATTACAGTCGCAACAAACAACGTAAGAAACCTTGTGACCCTCTGAAACATAAAAAAAGTATAAAAATAAATTGTCTACTAATCAATAATCATTTTGTCTTTTAGAAAATTATGTTTTGTTTTAAACTTTAGCATAATAAGCGTGGCCGTTATGCCAATATAACTGATTACGAGAGTCGCAAAACTTATATCCATTTCGCCCGCAACACCAGGAAAAACCGAGATTTTATCGATGACAAAAGTACAATAATTTAGCAACCAAATTGCTGGGATAGATAAAACTCCAGCCAAAAACGGCAGAAACAAGCCAGCAAGTCCACTAAGAAAAACTGCACCCATAGCCATTGGAATAGCCGGCAAGACCAGTGCATTGGCAATCAAAGAATAAAATGAGAATGTACCAAAAGAATACAAAAGTATAGGTAGTGTCATTAGCTGAGCCGATAAAGTAGCTACCAATAATTCACGCAACCACGACGGCTTTTTATCTTTTCCCCAAAAATAATCATGAATTAACGGTGCGAGTATTAACACTCCCACAAAAGCCAGAAACGATAAATACCAACCAAGGTCACCCCAAATATAGCTAGGTTTTATCATCAAAGTAATTCCGCCGGCTACAAGCAAAAGTACACCAGGATGAATTTTTCGTCCATAGTACCAAGCGAGCAGACTCAAGCCCGCAACCAATCCAGCACGTGACATAGACGGGCTAAATCCTGTGACCATAATAAATCCAGCTATCATTCCTCCAGCCACCAATGCACTAAGATATTTGGAGATCTTGGCAAAAATTTTACGCGCAAAGGCCACTAGAATCGTTAGGTTATAGCCACTAGCAACTACAATGTGTGATAAGCCTAAAAGTTTGATCTGATTCTGTAGATCTTCTGGTAAATCATTTTTTTGTCCCAGCAAGAAACCTAGACCAAGAGATCTTTGAGGCTCTTCAATATTACCAACCGTAGCATTAGCAAAATTATCGCGCACCCGCAGTCCGAGGTCTTGCTGACTTTCTTTAGTGATTTCAACTACATCTGCATTAGACGCGCTAGCAAAAAAACTTCCAAAGCCTTTGTTGATACCGGTATTTATCTCCACTATGTCACTCCGCTGAATTTTTGCATCATCCCGTGTACTGACCCGAACCTCACCGTTTAACAGCGTATTGCCGATAGATACTTTATCTAGCTTAAATCTAACCTCACCGCTTTTTCCATGCGAAATATCATCTACAACTTTTCCTTTTAGAGTTACGGTTTTACCAATATATGGACTAAAGCTATTTTTACTAAATTCATACGCGCTACTTCGCCAAATCCCGATACAAAAACCAGAGACTAAAATCACCAGCAAGAAAACTCGCCTGAATTTAAAAATACCCATAATCAACAAACCTAGCCCAATAGCCAGAAAAATATTGTCTTTAAAAATTGCTTCGATAGTATATAAACTTGCAACTATTCCTAGGACCAGTCCTATAAAAAAGAAGATCACAAAATAGTAGATATGAACTTTTTCGCTTAGCCACTTTTTTGAGATTTTCATTCTGATACTATTGGTAATTTTTGGTCTGGACAACTGCTTAGCACCCGCTTTATGGCGTCTTTTTCTGCACTCGTTACCCAAAGTTTATATTTAGCCTTAACAGCTATTTGGCGCGCAACATATTGGCATCGGTAGCCTTTATTTGGCGGTAGCCAAGAGGCTGCATCGGAGTTGCTTTTGTCCTGGTTGGTCTGACCGTCAACAGCCAAGAGATTGAGTGCATCGTTAGCAAACAATTCTCTTTGAGCAGGAGTGAGTAGCTGAGCACCTTTTTGCCAAGCATCTGACAAAGCTACAATGTGGTCTATTTGCACGTCATCACTAGTACCATTGCCTCTTACAAAATTTATAACCTTGCTCGTGTATGGATCACTCAGTGTACCCGATAAAACCGTGCAGTCTGTAAATGAACGAGTTTTTACGTCCACCAAATCACGCTTTAAAATATAATTACGAGTATCACACCCCACTAATTCTGCCCAACCTTGCCCAAAATGCGAGCGCCTATAATCACTCTTTGGAGCCCTGCCCTTAACCTCCAGCCTACCCAAAACCTCGCTTGCAATCTCAGAACTAGCACCCAAAACATTACTATCGACAGAACTAGTACTACTAGTTTGACTTGGAGTAGGTGCGTTGTTTTTAGGGCCATCGATAAACGACATCAATAAGCCAATTAGGCTCAGTATAACTACTACAAAAAACCTTCGGCCTCGCTCTGTCATGATTTAATTCTATGTTATTTGACTAGCCATCTAAAATCTTTTCTCAGCTAAAATTAAGTTTCACAGATATAATAAGAATGTGAGAATATTAATTATTGAAGATGACCACAAGATTGCTGCCGCGCTAAAACGTGGGTTACAGCAAGAAAATTTTGCCGTAGATATAGAGTACGACGGCACTAGTGGCTATGGTGCTGCCTCTACTTTGGACTACGACCTTTTAGTGCTAGACAGAATGTTGCCAGAAATGTCAGGTGAGGAAATCTGCCAAAAACTACGTAAAGAAAATATTCATACCCCAATAATCATGCTTACAGCCAAAGGCGAAATCTCAGACAGAGTTAGCGGACTCAACGCGGGGGCAGATGATTACTTGGTAAAGCCATTTTCCTTTGAAGAATTGCTTGCTAGAATTCACGCCCTGCTACGACGTCCCAAAAACACAATTACAGATGAGTTGAAAGTCGGTAACCTAACACTTAACACGTTAAGCTTTTTTGTTAGCCGTGATGACTCCCCTATTCAATTAACTAGTAAGGAATTTGCACTGCTAGAATATCTAATGCGCAACCAAGGCCAAATATTATCTAAAGAAAACATTATAGAACATGTCTGGAATTTTGATGCAGACATTTTGCCCAATAATGTTGAGGTCTACATGGGATATTTGCGTAACAAGATTGACAAAGGCCACAAGCAAAAGTTGCTTCACACTATCCGCGGATTTGGCTACAAGGTACAGGCATGAATGCAAAACAATTATCACGCTTAAAAGTTAGTGGCACATACCTCAGCATAGTTATGTTGATGAGCATTATTTTTAGTTTTGCGATTTATCAAATCTCGGACCGAGAGTTATCTCAACAGCGCCGAGTTGAAATTCCACACGGTATTCGTGGTTTTATCTCACTCAACGAATTCGATATTCTGCGCCAACAGCAACTAGAACAGTCTCGTGATAATTTAAGGCAAAAATTGATTACTTTTAACCTGCTTACCTTGGCTGGTGGGGCGTTTTTAAGTTACTTTCTAGCACTCAGATCTCTAAAACCTATAGAAGACGCCTTGGAAAAACAAGACCGCTTCACCAGTGATGCATCGCACGAGATACGAACACCACTAACAGTAATGCGAAGTGAAATTGAAGTTGCCTTACGTGATAAAAAATTCAATTTAACAGATGCCAAGAACACCCTTAACAGCAACCTGGAAGAGATCACTAGGTTAGAGGCTCTGACTTCTGGACTATTACAGCTGGCTAAACAAGAAAATAACCCTAATCTCAAGCAAACTTTAAAGGCTGGCCAGGTAATTAAGCAAGCGATAGAAAAAACTGGTGCTTTGGCCGACGCAAAGAATCTAAAAATAAAATTCGTAGAAGCGAAAGACACAGAAGTTTATGCGGAGCCCGGTAGCTTACTCCAACTTATGGTAATACTGCTAGATAACGCCATAAAATATAGCCCAAAAAAGGGCGAAGTTACGGTCACTACTAAAAATCTGAGAGCCTCTACAGAAATTCGTGTTAAGGACAATGGTCCAGGTATTAACCCTAAAGATCTGCCTCATATCTTTGATAGATTCTATAGGTCTGATTCTGCACGCAGTAAATCGGCAGAACAAAACGGCTATGGGCTAGGTCTAGCAATCGCCAAGCAAATCGTTGCATCGCATAGTGGCGAAATAAATATAAAAAACCTACCAAAGTCTGGCACCCAGGCAACAATTGTATTACCTAAAAAATAAAACCCGCCTGGGTAAAAAGCGGGTTTTATATTCTTACGTATGCTGGAAGTTTTATAAATTAACTAAAGTTTATACTAAAAGTTACCTCCATTCATCATGCCGTGTCCGCCCTTGTTATGTCCACCAAACATTACAAACGTTTCATCGATACCATTGTCGCTGGCCCATTTTTTGACTTCTTCACGGTGAGCTTCCATTGCAGCACGTCTTTCTTCTGGAGTCTTGTCCTTTAGGCTATCACGAAAGCCTTCCTGACTTTTTACATATTCAAGAACCTTGGTTTTTTGCTCCTCAGTTAACTTGCCATCCGTAACAGCCTGGCTTAGGCGCTCTTCAAGCCTAGTTTGCATTTCGGCTTGGCGTTCTGTGTGACGAGCCTCATGCTCCTCGTCAATGACCTTCTGGACTTCGTCCTTATTAATATTGAACTTTGTAGCTAATTTATCGGCTAAATTAGCACTATCTGTTGCCGCAGAAGCGCTTAGTGCAAACACGCCTCCGCCTAACATAGTAGCCGTCAAAAGACCTGCTACAATTAAGTTTTTTTGCTTCATTCATTCCCTTTCTAGTTGCAATTATTGTCGCAACTACCCCTATACTAGACATTAAAACTAAGAATTTCCTGTGAATAGCTTACTAGCGGGACAAAAAGTTAAGCCAACTATCCAGGTTTTTAGAAAACTGGGATCTTGGCTTTTCAGATTTTACTTTTGCAGTTGATTGATTTGGCATTTCTATAGTGCGGGCTAGCGCAACTTCTTTAGGCACAATATAAAGTTGCTCGCCTGGTAATGCACGGCCAAACTGCCGGCGAGCAGCTAGTTCCAAGAATTGGTTGGTTTCATAATATTTATTCTTGAGTTTGAGATTCTCATTCTCTAGACGTGCAATGTCGTTGCGCTGACGAGCCACAGAGATCTTCTTGGCAAGCTCATAATTAGTTTGCGCAACCTTTACCCCACTCCAAGTAACCAACAGAACTACAACCCCAAAACCAATAAGCCCCAAGACGCGCACGTCTTGCAACATTTTCAACTTTTCACTGTTTTTTTGTATTTTTGTTAGCATAATCAGCTAAAAATATTATAACACTTTAAAATTTCAATGTTAATCTGTTATACTCTATCTGTTGACTCCACGGGGGTGTAGCTCAGTGGTTAGAGCAGTCGGCTCATAACCGATTGGTCCCTGGTTCAAGTCCAGGCACCCCCACCAAAAATTAGTAAACAAATATCCTTTTAAGCTATAGTTAGTATAAACATAAGCAAAAAAGGATTTTTTTATGAAAAAAATTAATCAAAAAGGTTTTGGGGCAATTGAAGGCTTGCTAGCAGTTATTGCCGTATCGTTAGTTTTTGGTATTGGGTTTTATGTTGTGAACTCCAACAAAGATAATAAAAAGACTGAAACAACCAATTCAGTCCCTCAAAAATCTGATGAAAAACTAACCGAGCAACCAAAGATTGAATATATTGAACTTAAGGACCTAGGTGTAAAAATTGAAAAGAACAAAGTAACTGATAAATTTACATTTACCCTAATTGCAACAGGCGTTAGTGTAACTTCAAATGAATTAAAAATGCTTGAAGATAAAAACTGCTCTGTTGAGGCAGGTGGAGTAGGCGCTGTTAATTCGTTAGTAAAAGTTACGGGGACATTTAACCAAGAGGCCAACCCCTTCTCCAGCCTTGTCAAACAATTCTCTAATTTTTTTATTATTAGCAATGGTACCGCCAATGGCTTTGCCTGCACAGCAGAGTCTGAAGCTTTAGTTAAAGAAGTAAGCGATAAAAGAACAAGTCTTGCATCTGAGCTACAACAAGAATTAAAGAAAACTTCGATTATTGAGTAGATTATCTGGAGGTCTTGAGAGTTTGGGCCCACCAGAGTAGGGATTCTGATAGTTTTTCAGCGTTACCACGGACGTTTTCGGGCTTAACATTACCAGAATCGTCTAACGCGGCCCAGACATCAATCACATTGATAGCCACAGAAGGTAATGGCACCATATTTAGCTGAGCCGTTACCTGAACTAATTGTTCTATAGCCCTTGCACCGCCCAATGCGCCATAGCCTACAAAGGCAACTGGCTTTTTAGCCCACTCTGCATAGATGGTATCGATCGCATTTTTAAGCGCCGCGGTATAGCCATGGTTGTACTCGGCGGTTACAAAAATATAACCGTCGAATTCTGAAATCTTCGCAGACCATTTCTTGGTAATTTCGTTTTTATAATCTCCCATAGCTGGAAGATTAGGTTCATTGAGTAGTGGCAAGTTCCACTCTTTAAGATCGATAATTTCATACTCTACATCTGTAGATTTAGGCATCTGACCTACTGCCCATTTAGCAATACTATTGCCAACACGAACATCACGTACACTCCCAATAATTACTCCAATTTTAACCATTTTTATCTCCTTATGATTTAGTTATTTTTGATGTCACTATACAATGTATAGTGACTCTGAATATTAGTATACTAGCAGTCAGTATATAAAGTAAAGTGACTTTGTGATAAAATTGAAATAATTATGAAAAGTACTACTGTAAATCCAATCGTAAACAAAGTAGAGGAAAAGCCTGGTTGCATCCAGGCGGCCCTAGCAATTTTAGGTGACAAATGGTCCCCCCTTTTACTAGGTAACCTCGTAGAAGAGAGCAAAACCTTCGGTGACTTAAGTGGCGCACTACCAGGCATCAGTCCACGAACACTTAGTGCTCGGCTAGACGGTCTAGAGGCTTGCGGTATTATTGCCAAAAAAATGTATTGCCAGCATCCCCCACGCTATAAATATGAACTTACAAAAAAAGGCAAAGACTTAAGAGACATCCTTACCCAGATGGCCACCTGGGGCCAAAAATACAGCTAATCCGCTTTTCTTCGTCGAGACTTTATGCGATCAAGTGATTCTAGGCATTGTTGACCTGGATCTTGTCTCAATATTATCTCAAACTTTTTTCGCTCTTTGGAGTCTGCAAGATTATCAGGACCCACAAATTTTCCAAACCGCCCTCGCAAGGCGCACTCACCCGCAAAAGGACACACCCTGCAGGCTTTCTCAAAATTGGTTCGTGATATATCTAAGTTAAGTATGTGTCGCTCCTGCACACCAGCGACTCCTTTTACATACCCATTCTCTACCGCATCTAATGCAGCATGAGATGCCTGTGCCCTAGCTATGCCTGCCCCTTTTTGACTCCTGTTAAAGAAGTGGAGAGACTCACTTAGGTGCCTATTCCTGTCTCTTAAAGACGCTTCTTGATCAATAGGAGGAAGATGATCGACAGGATCTTCCGTAGCAGTGTGTGGCCTGATTGGATTGCAATCACCGAATCCACCTACGATTAAAAGCATTTGGCCTTCTATGCCTGGGTTAGAGGCTGATCGTCGACTTGTTGTCATGGATATATTATAGCATACTAATTATGGTTTTGCAAGATATTCAGTGATTCTTCGACTGACTTGGCTTCCATTAGTTTGACTCGCAACTCCCCCGCCCCAGCGAAATTGTTAATGTATATTTTGCAAAATTTTTTGATTGTATCAAAACTTCTCTCACGCCCTGGATAAGTTTGCTGAAAAAGCCGTAAATGCCTGATGTATAGCTGGATCTTTTCATCTGGAGAAAGTTCAGCCCATGGGCTTTTTGGTGCAAACACGTAAGGATCATGAAAGACACCACGCGCAATCATTATGCCGTCATAACAATATTTTTTTGCTAGCTCCTCCGCCTGGATTCGACTCAGAACATCACCGTTGCCAACTAGCAGAGTCTTGGGCGAAATTTCGTCTCTAAGAATCCTGATTTTTTCAGCAAATTCGCTCCAGCGAGCCGGAACTTTAGACATTTCCTTAACAGTACGGAAGTGTACAGTCAGCATATCCAAGTTTTGACTTAGTAAAAATTTAATCCACTCTTCATCGAACTCTTTAAGCCCTATCCGCGTTTTGACACTGATCGGCATTTTACCATCCAGACCTTCTTTTGTGGCCTGGATAATTTCACGGGCACCATCAGGGTATTTGATCATTCCACCACCGGCGCCATTACGTACGACCTTCTTGTCTGGACAGCCAAAGTTAAGATCCACCCCAGCGAAGCCCATTTCTGCAAGCTCAGACGCCACTTTTTGAAAGTTATCAGGATTTTTGCCCCAAATTTGGGCAATAATCGGCCTTTCTGTATCTGCAAAAACAAACCTCCGCATTGCAGATTCGCGACCAGGCGAACAAAGTGCTTCTACGTTAACAAACTCTGTAAAAAACAGGTCCGGAGGTACGCAACTAGCAACAATCTGCCGAAAAACAGTTTCGGTCACATCATCCATTGGTGCCAGCACCATAAATGGCTTAGGTAGATCTAGTAAAATATTTTTCATAATTTAATTGTGATTATAACTGAAAGTTTGTTTTTCTAGATCGTAAGAGTACTGCGAGCGCAGGCCAATAATAGGTACTTGGCAAAGCGCTCTGTAGAGATAGAAAAACGAAGTTTCGGTTATAATCTTCCTTTCATAAATAAAAAGTGCCTGGAGCTCTATTGAAACCCCAGGCACTTTTTGAATTTCTGTTTGAATTATTTGTCGCGCTTGACTGTCAAGAAACCATTGCGTGGGTTCTCGTTAACACTCATGCCTTTTGGTAGGTCAGTAGCTGTGTCTTTGCGATCGTCCTTACTAAAGTAATAAATTGTCTGCTCTTTGCCACCGCGCAAAACAACTGCCTTTGAGTTTAGGTAGTATTTTACACCCTTACTGTTTGTGTGATTGTATCCCATAGCTCTTCGTCTCCCTCTGTTAGATTACTGATGGTATTCCTACGATACACCTCCGCGTTTTCTCTTGTCAACCCTTTAGTAAAGAAAACTGTAGTTTTTTGAGTAACCCAGAACCCCTTGCGCCATATTACGGTTATGTATTACACTTATGGCTAGTAGATATTTAATAAAAGGTGGAAACTCTATTATGGATTTTATGAACCGCGGCTTTAGAAACGGCCAAAATACAACAAATAATATGGACCAACCAGCTCCTGTGCAGACTGTACACGCCAATAATAGCGACAAAAAATTTGGCCGTCGCAAGAACTCAAGTAACTCTAAGTTTAGCCTAAAGCAAGCTGGCGGGTTAACCTTCCTTTTGGCTCTAGTCGTAATTGTTGCTGGTGTTGTCTTTGCAATGATCAACTTCAAAGGATCTAATCCAGAATCAAAATTAGTAGACACCTCTAAGTATCAGGCTGTTTTCCTAAATGGCGGACAAGTCTACTTCGGCAACATTAAAGATTTGAACTCAAAATACCTAAGACTAAACAACATTTATTACCTAAGAGTAAACCAGCAAGTTCAACCTGACGGTAATGCAGCACAAAATCCTAACGATGTTTCGTTAGTAAAATTGGGTTGCGAGCTTCATGGTCCAGAAGACGCAATGGTTATAAATCGTGAACAAGTCGTATTTTGGGAAAACCTAAAGAATGATGGTCAAGTACTCAAGGCTATGGATGAATACAGAAAACAATTCCCTAACGGAGAAGATTGCACCAAGCAAAGTAGCACTAATTCTAGCTCAAACTCAGAATCTAGTTCAAACAACACTTCAACCAACTCGACTACACCTACTACAAACTCAACCACTCCAACAACAACCAACACAACACGTTAGTCAGAAAGTAATAAAAAAGCGCTTATAAATAGCGCTTTTTTATTTGGTTAATCGCAACTCCAACTAATGAAACTGCGAGAAACCCAATTGATATTACTAGACTTATACCTGCTAGGTCTGGCGTCCAAGAGGGAGAAACAAAGTCAAACTTATACAAGTCATCAGCTACTGCGCTCTCCTTGATAGCGTTTTGGGCAACGTAATTTTGAATACAGGCGACCCTCTCAGGATTAAATCCGCCATTAGGAAATTGAGCACCACAAATGCGTTCGCCCTCAGCACCAACACCCACATTAAATGATTTAACTCTTTCTGCTTCGGTTGCTTGCAGACGCTCATAGCGGTACTTGAGCTGTATAGGAGGTTTTATAGCAGAATTGCCACTACTGAGGTTGGTGTTCATGTGTGCATGAACATGACTGCGTAGTTTTTGGAGTGCCACCTCTACGTCGCCATTTTGCTCATCGGCTATACTGACTTCCGTGCGAAGTTTTGTCATGGTCGAATAATTACTACGGAGTGCTCCAACTGCAATAAATCCAAAAAGAACAGCCAAAAGAAAGGTCATAAAGAGTTTATTTTTTACTAAATGTCCAGGGTTTATCTTTTCCATAATCTAAACTTCTTTGAATCTAAAGCTGAATATCGTTCCAGCATCATGAGTAATGAGCAGATTGCTCCTATGATAAATAATACTGCAAAAAAAGCTTTACCGCTTTGTAGAAAGTAGGCAATCAATGTAGAACACCCAAAAAAGATCATCCTCGACATACTACTAAACACTTCCATTATGCTGATGTAGACAATCCTGTGCCCAGGGTAGCTGTCGGCAGCATCATACATGCCTTTAAAGGTAGACATGCGATAGCCCGGAGTTATAACTTCATTCGCCAAATTGATCCCGAGTGCAGGTACAAAACCGTTGGTGAAAACCCGGAATAGATGTAAAAATGCATTTGAAACTGCAGAAAATCGCAATAAATTACGTCCCTGCCTGCTGTCAATTAGTTTACCGTAGACTCTAGCTACTATTAATGAAATCACTA
The DNA here is from genome assembly GCA_964444225.1 of uncultured Candidatus Saccharibacteria bacterium. GTDB lineage: Bacteria > Patescibacteriota > Saccharimonadia > Saccharimonadales > 2-12-FULL-41-12 > JALHOM01. Next base: position 59,795 of record CAYUFM010000001.1, read on the forward strand.
TGGATATTGACATTATTCCACCAAGTTTTAAGTAAGCATTATCCATAAATACAAAAACTCCGAGGAATAACGGCCAGATTATCATAGACACCGCAACTTCCACAGTAAAGAAGCTGTATGAGGTGATGTCTCTTTTAATCTTTCTCAGGCTAAAGTCGTGATAGCTAAGTTTTTGGTTAAGTCTAGTTGGCTCTTTGGTTAAGAATAGTGGTATAACGGCTAGTAACAATGCAATAATCGCCGCCACAAAAATATACTTTGGGTCTAGAATAAATGCCAATAACCCACCAATAATCGGACCTAGCACCGCGCCTAGGCGCTCACCCAAATATGCTAAACCCAGCTCACTCCCACCAGATTTTCGATGTTTTACCTTAGAAAAATCTATATGAAAAGCTGTAAAAAAACTTATATTAGCTATGCCCAGTAACCCTGCAATAAACAAAAACAAAATAGAGTTAGCACTTAATATAACTAAGCCCCCCATGACTACTATCTGCAAAATATAACTGATCAAAATAGTATGTTTTGGGCCAATTTTTGCGACCATTTTGGCAGCCGGAATAGCATATAAATACTGCACACCAAAGGTAACAAAATAAAATAATAAAATCTGCCATATCTTGTAGTCTAGATGGTACAGAAATATTGGAATAAAAATCCCAGACATACTCATAGCCAGACTGCGTAACATCATGCTGACATACAGCTCGCTAAGTTCATTAAAAGTCATCCTCTTGAAAGGATGAGATTTTAGGCCAAAAGTATTTAAAATTGAGTCAAGATTCATTTTTGTTTTTATAAAAAGTATTATTAACTTATTATACCCCAATTGGTTTTGATTTTTTTGAATAACCCAGTTTAAATATCTGGCGCAAATATGTAAGCAGTCAAATCACGTCAATTGTTAAGCATTGTGATTAATTAAAGCAGATTTAGAAGAAAACCTAATAATGCAGCCTACGAAACTGCAGTATGAACACCAAGATAGTTGCTCCGATAACTAACATCCATCATATTTATACCCACTTTACCATTTTTATGGGCCCAGAGACCAATAGCAGCATTCCTAAGCTCATCATTGTATGTTCCGTCTAACCAAGACCAGGTTCGTTGGTCGATTGGAGGTTGGTAGTCTTGCAGTAGGCTAGCTTGGAGACTTAGGTACTCTGGGATGGTGGTGTACTTCTCTCCTGCCCGTATGTATTGATCATGACTAACGCCTAGGTTCTGAGGTGTATCCGTAGCTGAGATAAGCCTTAGAGTCCATAGATTTGTTGGGTGGCTAGCGTTTGAGATTGGGGCTTCAATGGTTGGGGTAGCGTCAGGTATCTGCATGCCTAGCTCTATCCAGTTGTTAGTTATTTCTGGTTTTATATATAGACCACCATCCCTAATCCTCTTGTCTTCTTCTTTGCCACTGGCTGGAATTGGATTAACAATTGGGTCGTCTTCAAGCTTCTTGTAGAGTTCTTTCCAGTGATCTACGGTTAAACCATAGGGTGCTAGGACTAGTCTTGGCTCTAGACCTTCTGTCTTCATGTGTTGGTATTCATGACCTAGGTATACAAAGTCTATACCTGAGTTAACTATTGTATCAACATCAGGGGGAGTTATACCTATCCGAGCGAATAATCGTTCTGTACTAGACAGGAAGTGCTCAAAGCTTTGTCTAGTTTCTGAGCCTGGGATCATGTCTAGAGATACAGACCCTGGAACTGGAGCTGGAGCTAGGGCATTGGCATCACTGCCCAGACTTTCGGCCTGGGCTAGTTTATCGGCAGATGATAATCCTAAGTTACCTAGTGTAGCTTTAACCATACCTGGAGTTAGCAGATCTGGGTTGGTTTTGCGGAGGGCTTCGAGGGACATGCCTATATGTACCTTCCAGTATAATTAGCTAAAACTTCTAACAGTGCCACAGGCAGAACAGAGGGGTCAGACATTGTCCTCATATTTGGGGTAACTGACCTATAACCACCAATATTAAATTGGCCAACATAAGTATTTTTTGGGAATGAATTAACAGTTGCTTGCGCCTGATAGTGATCATGAAAATCGCCGTCAGTAATTATCAAAATTATATTGTCTCGTCCAGAGTCGGCGGGACCGCCGCAACTTAAAAGGGCATCATTTACAAATGTTGCACTACTGGTAGGGTTCGATAAATTTGTAAATGTAGCCCCTTTCTCAGCAGGCGTAGGTTGATAACTAACAGCAGAAAGTTCTAAGGCATCAGAGCCAAAGGCTACAATATGCGTCCTAACATCTGGATTAGACACGCCAGTGTCTTTGGCGACTTGGGCTCGGGCCAGCTGGAGGCCTTCTAGCAGGCACAACGCTGTCGTTGCAGCTGACTGTGCTTTATTGCCGCTTCCCATCGACCCACTAACATCGACTAATAGATGAATATCTAGTCCACTAAATGTCAGTTTTTCAGTTTTGTCAGACCTGGTAATCGATCGCCAAACTGCTTGTTGATCACCAGTTAATTTTTGCGTCACCAAACCCGTAACCGCAGTACTGTGTAAGATTGGTCCGTCATTAGTAGGTTTACGGCCATAAGTTAGTCGATGGTTTAAGAATGCTGGCTTTGTTAAAGTTTTTAACACTTCAGCAATACTTTTTATTATATGAGCGTGTTGCAAACTTGCTCTAGTGTAGGCCTCTGCATCGCCAGGTAGTAACCCCATTTCTTTGGCTATTTTTTCCGCCAGTTCGTTGAATTGTTCGCGCGACAAGCCATCTTCGGTTTTTTTGGTGTCTACCGTGTCAACCGGTTCTGTATCTTCAGTTTTTTCCGATGTATCTTTTTCGTCTTCTTTGCCATCAAAGATCTTCAATATTCTTTTACCTAATCCCTCTAATCTACCGGCTTCTGTTTTTGGCCCACCAGGTAGCTTATCTACTTGCCTAACTTCAATTTGTTCTTCGGTATACTCTTCAATTATTTCTTCAAGGCGCTCACCTTGCCCGGATTCTTTATCTTGTTCGACCAATTTATCGTACGCTGGTTTTATATAACGATTAGCAATATTTCTACGATTGATTAGATCGGTTCTAGGATCAGTTAGAGTTTCTATAATATCAAATTTATCACCCGTTTTTGTAGTGTAGTTTTTGAGGTTGTCGATTATACCGTTAACTTCGGGGTGTAGCTCCAAGCTTTCACCTGTTACCTCACCGATTCTTATGCCCCACATTAACTGAGCAGATAAAGGCATCTCCGCAATTTTTTTAGCTTCTGGCATAACATCACCATATAGATCCATGACATCCTGCTTGATCCCAGGTAACCTGCATAATCGACTATCTATAACTACATCATCAGCTAAGCAATAAAAAAAATGATCGGTTGGTGATCTTTTGGCCAACACATCTTCAGGACTTGCAATCATATCTATCGCATGACCAACTTCGTGTAATGACACCACAAGTGCTCTTTCCTCTGATACATCGCCTGTTGTTTTATCGGCAATTTGTTGGGGATCAATATTAATTCTTATTCCAGTCGGCTCGGCAATACAATATGAACCATTGTCACTAGATTCGGTTGTTGCTGTCATGCCACGCATCCCATAAACAGCCGATGCTAAAGTAGCTAGATCAGCTATTTCTTGATGGGGCTGAGTATGTTCACTCATAATATTGACAATATTAACATAAAATGCTACAATTGTAAAGTATGAATAATCATAAAACCCCAGAACGGGCAACTTTTATGTGTCCGGGCACAGATGAATGTCGAGCTTTATGTCAAGCCTTAGGCAGACAAGGTCTAGATGCCACTGATCTAGGAGTTGCCGGTAGTTGTGGTGTGCCGGAATTATTAGTATCCGACGGGCAAACAACACATGTCAATGGCTTAGAAGGTCAGCTTGCTGACAAACTTGCTTCTGGGCTAGCAAATCATCTAGCTCGTTATCATGAAGATCAGACAGAACGCGAAGCAATAGCCACAGTAAAGGTTGACTATAGGGCCGTTTTTGAAGCTAGAAACAATATGTTCAGCGCAATGTTGAGTGCCACCAAGGCAGGTCAGAGGTTTACGGCTGAAGAATTAGAATTTTATGAAAATCAAACCAAACAAGCAGAAGCACAATTAGCAAAAACTGCGGAAGGCCGAGATTCATTAGAAGTAGTATTAGGCCAGGCGTCATTTGATGCAGAAGTATTGGCAGAAACTGGCTTAGTTTTTGACCCACAAATGGTTAATAATATTCAAAGAATTGTCACTAATACCGTAAACGGAAAACCAACTCTAGTAACCGGCAATAAAGGCATAGCCAAAACAGCCGCCTTTAAGTATGTCAGCCGACTAATCGCCCCAGATAAAGCACCCTTGATAATTAGTGGGCACGGTGACATGATGACTCACGAGTTGATTGGCAGGACTGACCAAGACCCCGATAGTGATGAGCTAAAGTTAAAATTCAAAGATGGCAAGATAATTAAGGCCATGCGCGAAGGTAGGCCGGTTCTTTTAGACGAAGTAAACGTGGCCGATCAATCAGTTATGATGCGTCTAAACGATATTATGCTTATGCGACCAGGCGATAAAATTGTCTTGCAAGAAAATGGAGATGAAGAAATCGAAATTCAGCCCGGTTTCTGTATATATATGACAGCAAATATCGGGCAAAGATACTCGGCACGTCAAGAGCTGGATACAGCTTTTAAAGACAGGGCAGATATAATTAAGTGTGATTACCCCGACACGTCCAGACAACCTTTAGGAGATAATATGCCAATAACTCTCAGACATGCATTTGCCATGGCTACAGATACAGACGGACGTCTTAGCCCGCACATTAATCCGGATGAGCTGGTCAAGCTAGCTCGTTATGCACATGTATCCCAGCAGTTATACTCTCAACCATCCAAGAATGTAGCCGATGCACTCACCGGAATAAACTTTGCAGATAGAAGTGCCTTAACTTCCTATGTTGATGATGAGCCTGTTATGTCTGATTGTATAACTCCACGGTCAATGTTTGAGGCTATAGCCAATGCTAAACATGGCAACCGGCCAGGTGTAAGTTTAGTAAGCGAAATTGAACGCTTAGTTAGTGCACTCGACAATGAAGGCAGTTATAACGCAGATGTGCTGAATAAGGTGCTGATCAAGGTGCTTTAACATGTCCCTCGAAGCCCTCCGCAAAACTAACCCAGATCTGCTAACTCCAGGTATGGTTAAAGCTACACTAGGTAACTTAGGATTATCATCTGCCGATAAACTAGCCCAGGCCGAAAGTCTGGGCAGTGATGCCAATGCCCTAGCTCCAGCTCCAGTTCCAGGGTCTGTATCTCTAGACATGATCCCAGGCTCAGAAACTAGACAAAGCTTTGAGCACTTCCTGTCTAGTACAGAACGATTATTCGCTCGGATAGGTATAACTCCCCCTGATGTTGATACAATAGTTAACTCAGGTATAGACTTTGTATACCTAGGTCATGAATACCAACACATGAAGACAGAAGGTCTAGAGCCAAGACTAGTCCTAGCACCCTATGGTTTAACCGTAGATCACTGGAAAGAACTCTACAAGAAGCTTGAAGACGACCCAATTGTTAATCCAATTCCAGCCAGTGGCAAAGAAGAAGACAAGAGGATTAGGGATGGTGGTCTACACATTGACAATAGAGTGGCTATCAACTGGACAGAGCTAGCCATGCAGATACCTAAAGCCACCCTAGCCATTAAAAGCCCAATCTCAAACGCTAGCCACCCAACAAATCTATGGACTCTAAGGCTTATCCCAGCTACGGATAGGCCTCAGATCCTAGGCACTAGTCATAATCAATACGCACCAGTAATAGTACAACACACCACCATCCCAGAGTACCTAAGTCTCCAAGCTAGCCTACTGCAAGACTGCCAAGCACTAGTAGACCCACATACCTGGTCCTGGCTAGACGGAACATACAATGGAGGTACGACTGCCCCAGGTGGTGGCTGGAGCTCTGCTGGAGGGTGGGTGAATGTAGGCTGGTGTAAGACCGATGATAAGCACGATGAGCTTGGTACTCGTCCTCCGAGATGGTGAGTTGATATTTAAACTTTTACTTATTTTGAGCTTTTAACTTTACTCTTTTAATTTTAAACTGGACGTATGCATGTTTATTTTATTGGTATTGGCGGAACCGCTATTGGACCTTTAGCACTAATCGCCCACCAAATGGGTTATCGGACGTCCGGGTCTGACAAGCAAGATTCTAATTATATTCATTATCTTGCAAAGCAAGGCATAACATCTGTGAGCATCAGTAATGATGATAAAAATATCCAAAAAGCCCACGACGAAAATCCAATAGACTGGGTTGTTTATTCTTCTGCTGTACCAATAGAAAATCCAGACCACCCAGAAATTGTTTTTGCCAAGAAAAACAACATCAGACACAGCAAACGTGACGAACTTTTAAACAAAATATTGGAAGATTCCGGAAAAAAGTTAATTGCTATAGCCGGCACCCATGGCAAGACTACTACAACAGCAATGACTATATGGCTTATGAAAGAGCTTGGACTGCCGGTTAGCTACTCGGTTGGCGCCAAGATTCCTTTTGGCGACATGGGTCACTATGATGAACAGTCAGAGTATTTTGTTTACGAGTGTGACGAATTTGACTATAACTTCTTGGCCTTCCATCCTCACATAAGCCTAATCACTGGAATAGATTATGATCACCACGATATTTTCCCGACACGCGAACACTACGTTGATGCATTTAAAAAATTTATGAGTCAGTCTGCTCGTAATGTTATATGGGGATCTGACATAACTAAAAATGACCTAAAGATAGATGATAATGACATAATACTAGACGATAAAGATATTTTACTTAACGAGTTAAGTATTGTGGGAGAGGTTAATCGGCGTAATGCACTCCAGGTAATGCACGGACTTTCTTCGCTAATTGGCCGACCTGTGAGCGATTTTATCGATATTTTAGAGCACTTCCCTGGGCTGAGTAGACGGTTCGAAAAACTAACTGGAAATTTATACACCGACTACGCTCACACTCCACCGAAAATTGCCGGATGTCTTCAGTTGGCGCAAGAAGTTTCTAGCAATGTTGTGGTGGTGTACGAGCCTCTTACAAACAGGCGTCAGCACTTTATTAAAGAAGAATATAAGGATTTATTTAAAGGGATCAAGAGACTTTACTGGGTACCAAGCTACCTCGCCCGTGAGGATCCTAAGCAAGCCTTGTTAAGTCCAGAGCAATTGATACAAGAACTAGCTAACAAAGAAATTGCCGAACCGGCCGAACTAGATGACAGTCTAAAAAAATCTATAGAAAAACACTTGAAAGATGGTGATTTGGTGGTTTGCATGTCCGGTGGCGGTGGAAATTCACTGGACGAATGGCTCCGCAAAAACTTTAATAATTAACGGTTATCGCCTTCAGATTTGATGACATCTCTTTTTTCTCGGTCGGCTAGTTTATCTAAATTATTTTGTGCAACAGATTCCAGATCAGACCCGAGGTAACTACTGAGGCTAGCAATATACCACAGGACATCACCAAGTTCCTTAAGAATTTCTACACGTTCATTCTCGCTCATTATTCCATCATTGTTGCGGATTATTTTTTTAATTTTCTCAGCAAATTCACCAGACTCACCAACTAGACCTAATACTTTGGCTAAAAATGCCATTTCTGTAACGGGGACCACTGCTTCTTGGCGCAGAAAGCTATCTGTAGCTAAAGCTTGTTTTTGATAATCGTTCAATTCCACAGATTTCTCCTTTACTGCTAATACTTAAACACCCTATACTACTATTGTAATGGATGAAGTAATCTTTTTTTCACTAAACGAAAAACTCAATGATTTTTGGGATAAATTTGCATCCTGGATGAATGATCATGGATACCAAATAATCTTGGTTTTACTCCTTGCATATATTGTTAAAAAATTTAGCACTCAAATAATCATGAAAGTTCTGGAGAAAAGTGTCAGACTTGACCTATACCCTACTAAGTCTGACCGCTCTAAGCGACTTAAAACACTAGGAAGCATGATAGGTGCAATTGCTAGAGTAGCAGTAACCGTAATCGCAGGCATTATGATAATCTCAGAACTTGGACTTAACACAACACCAGTCATAGCCAGTGCCGGAGTGCTGGGACTTGCCCTTGGGTTTGGCGCCCAAAGCTTAATCAAAGACCTTACTAGTGGACTATTTATCATCACAGAGAATCAATATAGAGTCGGTGACTACGTTGAAATTAACAACCAAATCAGAGGTATTGTTACGGCTATAACTATCCGGACAACTGTGTTAAGAAATCTGGATGGAACCTTGTATCACATTCCGAATGGCACTATCATATTTACCGCAAACAAAACCATGAGCTATGGTGGAATTGCCGATGAGCTAGTTCTGCCTACCGATGTCGATATCCAGAAATTATCAGTAATTATCGACCGAGTCAGCAACGATCTTATGAACAATCCAGAAATAGCCAAAAAGATAAAAGAACCACCAAAATTAAATCAAGTATTAGGCCTGGATAAGGATGGGGTTCGGGTTAATATTGTCGGACGTACTGGTAGCGATAACGCATTTGAGATTAAGGACTTGTTTTACAGAGGCTTAATAAAGGAACTAAGCAAAGCCAAAATTAAAATTTCTGGCGTTCCGCCAGTCCAGCCATCACCGGCAGTAGCAAAAGACCAGAAAAAAATTTGAATACTTAAGAAATCTGAGCGTAGACCACGAGCCCAACAAGAACTAAACAGACAAATATAGCTGTTCCGATAGCCACTCCTGGACCAGCGGGTGCTTTGGGTTGATCTTTCTGGACGATTTTGTCATCTTTTTTCTGTTTCTTTTTTGGTTTATCATCTGGCTTGATGCCATCGCTAACAGGTGTTGATTGATCATTGGGAACTTCTTGAGCTTTTATAACGTCTACTACGGCTGGAGTGGTCGACTCTGGCAAAGGTGCCTGTGAAACAATTTCTGATTTCGGAGCCTCAGTAGGTTTCTCTACAACTCTAGCCTCAGGCTCAGGGGGCGGCCGTTTAATAATATCGTTTTGCATCTTATCCCAATTTTACCATAAGCACATTAAGTACCGACACCAAATCTACTTTAAATATTAATATGAAAAGAAAGCGAATTTATTTTAACCTGCCACAGGTTTCACGGACTCCTCGCTTGAATTGGTTTCAGTGCGACCAGGAAGCACGAAGCAAGTCGTACATCAGGTACGGCGAAGCGAGTACTGGACAGGGCAAGCTGAAAATAATCAATAAGCTAGCGGTGTTTCATGCTCCGCATGAAAGCAGGCTAGCTGGCGAGGGGTGCGTGACTAAAAGTAGTACCAGCGGTCAATCCCTACCGTATTAGTAACATCTCGTATCTTCTTTGGTGAGCCACTACCAAGGCTTACGACGTAATCTGCTACTTCTGTACCGTCGGCTATTCTGTATACCAAGTGAGTGTCATCAAGCCAATAGATTGGGTTTTTAATACCGTTTTCTGTAATCAACACATCGTCTGTCTTCTTCTCAATATTATAGCCAAGCAGTACAGACTTGCCGTCTCTTTCATCAACCCATAGGCTTTGCTGAGCATTAGGACTATTTACATAGATCCTGGACTTCAGAACAGATGGCGCGCCACCAACTTTTTTAACTTCATCATTAACTAGATTTACTTCGTACCAATCTTGTCCAACCGACACACTAAATTTATCATATGCAGTTCTAAACATATTCCAGACTTCTTTGTCGTAAACAGTTTTCTTATTGCTACCATCTGCATTAATCTTATATAGTCCAACTTTTCCGTTAACTCTGTAGACGGCTGGACTGTAATAAATTACACCTTTGACAGAGACTACATCATTGAAGTAATTAGTACTAGCAAGTTCTTTTTCGGTGCCTTTTTCGACGTCATAACTCATAATTTTGTGGCGATTTACATTGGCTTCACTGGCGCCTTCAGTTATTTTGACGTATACAAGGTGGTCGCCAGACCAGTCAACGAGCTGAATTCTTTCAGAAGTAGCGACCTTCACAACTTCATTGGTATCCATGTAAATTAAATTAAGCGTTGTCAGCAAAAATCCATCTTTGTTACGAGCATTCTCTCTAGTAGAAGCAAAGGCTACAACCGGCTTGTTTGGATGGGCTGCTAAACTTAAAGACTCTTCCTTCTCTATGCCGGTTGCGGATAATATCACCTTTTCGTTTTTGCCATCTATATCCGCCTTATATAGATCAAATTTACCGTTTTGCTTAGACACAAAAACATGAGGCTTAGCCGGCACTAACGCTATGTTAACCTTTTCTTTTGTATCAACATTTACCTTAATTTTTTCTTCACGATAATTTTTTGCATTTACTGTTACCTCAATTTCGTCTTCTTGAACCGCAGGAACAGTTAACACCGCCTCACCGCTTGCGTTAAAGTTTGCACTAGAGTCACCAAAGTTAACCTCAGCCTCAGTGATTGGTTTTTCGGACACATAGTCTTTTGCTACAAAAGTTATCTGAGTGCCGGTAGGGACTAGACGCTGTTCTCCTAGAGGATTGCTACCCCAGCCCAGTGTTATAGTTTTCTTAATCTCTGCAAAGGCTGTTTTTTTAATAACAATTTCTTGCTTACCTAGTTTTACTTTTTCTAATACAGCCACACCATTAGAATCGGTCTTGGACGTCTTGCCGTTTACTATAAGTTCAACATTCTTTAAGGGTAGGTTTGTTTTGTCGTCTATGGCTTTTATTGAAGCAGAGACTCTGACTCCAGCTGTGTTAAGTACAAAATATCTAGAGCTTGGTAAGACGGCAGCGGCAGCAATAATCAAAAGTAGCCCAAAAATGGTCAACATCCTGTATAGAGGATTAGAAAACCAAGCCTTAAAGAAACTACCACGAGGTTTTTTAGGGCTTTTTGCTTTAACGACCTTTGCAACAACTGGCTCTGATTTTTCTATCTTGCTGTCTTCTACTTCAAGGAGTTTATCTGCATCCTCTGCGACAATCTCCTCAATTGCCTGACCTAGGCGAGCATCATCCATCGGAGTATTTTCTGCTAATTCTCCGATTGATTTTGTTTTATCAAGTTCTGCATCTTCAAAGTCAGGGGCTGCGATCACATCTGGATCCGTCGTAAGATCTATTAGTTCTGAGTCAAGTGGGCTCTCTCCGCCCGATTCTTCTTCAGGGGTTTTTATTTCTTCTTCTGAGCCTTCGGCGACTTCCTCGACTTCTTCGGGCTCATTCTCTTCACTAACATTCAATTCTTCAACTTCCTCTACGGCTTCTTCCTCTGGATCATCGAAATGTCTTATATCAATTTTTTTACTATCAGACGTCCCAGACTTTACTACATCAGCCGGCAACTCTTCTGTTGGTAAGAGAGGCGCTGTTGATACAGGGCCATCTTTTATGATGTCTGGGTGAGAATCTTCTGTCTCTCCTACTATCTCCGATTCATCCACCTCCATGTATTCAGCGACTTTTTTCTGAACTTCAGGATCAACAACTTGACCTAAAAAGGTAAGCTCTTCACTATTATCAGATTTTTTTGATTTTGCCATTGTTTTTATTATAAATGCTTCTAGGTAAAGAATACCAGAAAATGCTAGTGTTTTCTAGAGAGAAAGGCGGTTTATGTCTTGAGAACGTAGGATTGCTTCTTTTACGCTAGTTTTTGTGGAACCAGCCTTTCGTGCAGATTGCTTTGCTAGTGTATTTATTGAGCTCAGAACTAAAGTCAATTCTTCTTAAAAAGTCGGTTTATCGGATATAATTATGATATGAGGAAGGCAAGCAAGTTTGGGTTGATAATTATTCTGGTTTTACTAAGCTTTTTTTACCTTAGAAGTCCCAGTACACCGCCCACTCCCCCAACTACTTATAAGCCTCTGGCCCTACAAAGCATCACAACCTCAAAAATCGAGACAAATAAAGACCAGGCTTTATTAAAATCTTCAGAAAAAATTACAGAAACCAATCAATTAAGTTCAATTTCAGGCAAACAACCAAAAACCGAAATTGTTACTAATGGCACAACTTACCCAAATCGCATATATAGCCCTATGCTAGCGCCAAACGATCCTTCCTACAACCAGTGGTGGGTTGCCCCTAATGATATGACCAGCGTTTGGGATGTACCTGCCGGGACTTACCAAACTAAAATTGCAGTTATCGACACAGGTTTTGCGCTAAATCATCAGGAGTTTGCTGGTCGCTGGGCTACTAACAGTGGCGAGACAGGATTGGCTGTTGGTGAAGAACCAAGTGATCTTAACTGTACTGACCAAGGTCTGCCTCTGGACAGATCTTGCAATAATATTGATGATAACTTTGACCAAATTCTAGATAATGAAACTGGCCCAACAACAGAACAAAATCCTTCTGATCGCAACTGTACTGACCAAGGTCTGCCTCTGGACAGATCTTGCAATAATATTGATGACGATGGCAATAACTACAAGGATGACGTTACTGGTTGGGATTTTGCTAATTTCGACTCTAGTGTACAAGCCGGGCAAATAAACCCCACAGGTAGCGGCACAACACACGGCACAATGGTTGCAGGGATTTTGGGCGCTACAGGCAATAATGGCGTAGGTATTGCAGGCGTTAATTGGCATACAAAAATCTTGCCAATCCAAGCGCTAGACGACGACAGTTATGGTGACAGTTTTACTGTTGGACAAGCAGTTTACTACGCAGTAGACCAAGGCGCAGATATTATTAGCATTAGCCTGGGAACAAGCACAAATGACCCATACATGCGAGCTGCCATACTCTACGCCCTAGACCACGGAACGATCGTCGTTGCATCTACGGGCAATAGTGGCTGTGACTGCATATCGTACCCGGCAAACTACCCAGAAGTTGTAGCTGTAGGTGCAGTAAATTCTACTGGTAGCCCTGCGAGTTTTAGCAATTTTGGGTCACAACTAGATGTCTTGGCCCCTGGTCAGACTATGGCTTCGCCTACCTATACATCAGGCAACCAGGTAAGTGCTTACGCGAGCAATATTGCAGGCACTTCATTTTCTACGCCCTTCTTTAGCGGAGTCTTAGGACTAGCTAAAATGTCACAACCAACCGCATCTTGGGAAGAATTAATTGGCGCAATGATGGAGAATTCTGACCGTCAGACACTAACATTAACTTCACCACGAACAAACACTCTAGGTTTTGGAGTGACTAGAGTCAATACAATGCTAGACCGCTTGCGTCTTACAAATTCCGCAATTCAAAGAACCCAATTTAGCGGAACAATACTTGGTTCTAAACTGACCTATCAGTGTGAGGGCGTCACTATACCGGCCACCAGATTATATGAATTAACAAAATATGGACTTTATAACTACACGACAAACCCACGCGAACTTTCAAAAGCCATACAAAATGGCTGGACTTCAAAAGAAATTGCCTATACCTGCATTGGACTAGCAAGCGATAATGTTTCTGTTATTAGAAATCTAAGTCTAACTTCAGAGCTTCATAACTTGACCCAAAAGAACTAATATATGCACCTAGCCTAAAAGCTCTGACAAAACCTTACTTATGCCGATTACCCCAACCATCTTTTGATCATCACCTCGCACAATATATAGTTGCTGTTTTGATTTTATAAATAACTCTAGAGCTACTTGTAGTGAATCGACTTCGGTGAGTTCATGGACTTCTTGACTTATAGCCCATGCAACTTTCCCGCTGGTACGTTTTTCTATGAGTTCATCCAGGTCTAGAATGCCAATGATATTAGATTTCTTGTCTTTATAGACTGGGAAGTGGCGTTGACCAGTTTTATGTAGTTCATCGATCAAAATTGTGCCGATTGTTTCTTCGCTACTAACCAATCTGACATCTTTTTTAGCAAGCATATAGTCGGCAACTTTTTTATCGCTAAATCCTAAAGCCCGGACTGCCAGCTGGAGCTTCTCATTAGAGATACGGTTAAATTTCATACCTTTTTGATCATTAATAAGCTGAATTAAGTCATCTAATTCATATAGTTTGTGGTCTTGTTTGTCGGTAAAATACTTAGAAATAAACCTGGAAACGGACCTTAAATAAGGCTTAGTTTTGGTTATAAGTTTGAAAAAAGGCTTAGATAAGGTTTTAGCCAACCGATTTTTAAACGGCAAATATTTAGTACCAAGAAGATATAGAATTACTAAAACTGCGCTTATTAAAGTAGCTAGCCAGGGGCTAAAATTAGCATTTGCTATATATACAGCTCCAAAAAACGCAGTAAAGCCAAAAATCTTTAAATAAAACTGTGCTACTGGCAGATCTTTTGAAATGGCCCAGTTGAGGCTATCTTGCGGTTTACTTGTTTTTGAACGACGTTTCAGCTCTATCTCAGGTACAGCACCATAATACCTAGATAGTATGGCAAAAATAAGTCCTACTAAAAAAAGCAGAAGAAGAATACCAATATCCATAACTACATTATAGTGCTTTTTTGTTATTATAGATGTAGTTAATACTTGGAAGGAAAATAGTGAGCAAACAATTTATAGCAATTTTGATAGTTATTATAGGTGGATTATTCGCAATATTAGCATTTACAGGCAAAGATAAGTCAAATAACCAATCTAGTAGTACCTCAAGTTCTCAGCCTACCTCTCACAAAGCTGGCAAAGCTGATAGTAAAGTTGTATTGCAAGAGTTTGGCGATTTCCAATGTCCAGCTTGCAAAGCCTACTCCACTATTATTCAACAACTGAAAAACGAGTATGGTGACAGAGTTGCTTTTCAATTTAGCCACTTTCCACTCACTCAAATACATACCAATGCTTTTATAAGTAGTCGTGCCGCAGAAGCTGCTGGAAAACAAGGTAAATTTTTTGAAATGCATGATTTGTTATATGAGCAACAAGACTCATGGTCCCAGGTCGCTGATCCAACTTCTATCTTTGTAAGTTTTGCGACTCAGCTCGGTTTAAACGCCGAACAATTCAAAACCGATATGGTAGCTAGCGCCACAACCGAGGCAATCAATGCCGACCGTAAAGTGGCTCAAGATTTAGGGTCGTCAGGCACACCAACTTTTGTACTAAACGGTAAGAAAATGGATAAAAGTCCAACAAGCATAGAAGAATTCAAGAAGATATTAGATGAAGCTTTAGCTGCAAATCAATAATATAAATACTCTTGCCACTTTGGCTTTTTTACGTGAACCTTAACTACTGCCCGGGCGCTGGACATGTACTTTACTTTTACTGACATGGATTCTCACTCTCCCAAAAACACAAATATGCCCTTTTTGTGAGGACTCTACTGTATTCAATTTTTAATATTTTTATGTTTTGTTAACTCAAGGTTTGCAGTCTCTGGTTGCGCGCCTTATTAGTACTAAAGATAATACACCTACAAGCATAAGCATGTCAACACGGCATCCGCACCGGATTGAAGCTTTTGGGTTTCTCAATCGCAAGAATACTGCGAATGCCTGCTTGATATATTTTTTCGGCAAAGTGCCCGGAGAGGGAGAAACTCAAAAGTTTCAAAGTAAGGTCAGATTTTTTTATGAAGGAAATTATTGATACTGCTAATTCCAGATTTACGACGTTCGTGCTCTTGCTTAATGCGTTTGTGTAGTTTTTGCATTACATCACTGTGCTCTTGTTTAGCATGGATTGCTTGGAATTCTTTGTCCAGTTCGGCTAGTTCTTCGTCGCTCAATACTTCGAGGTCTATAAAAGCATTTCTGGCTTGGGTCGAACGGATTAACTCATCCAGCTTTAATTGCATAGCTTTGCCATCACGATTTTGCGTATTTTGGATCAAGAAAACCATTAAAAAAGTAATAATAGTTGTGCTGGTGTTAATAACTAATTGCCACGTATCAGAAAAATCAAAGTAAGGCCCAGTTGATAGCCAAAGCACAACTATTAAAAGCGCCAGTAAAAAAGCGTTTGCCGAGCCTGCAACAACCGAAACTTTGGCAGCAAATTTTCTAAAAATTTCTTTCATTATGTTGAGAGTATAACAAAAAACCTTTTATCTTTATGCTTTTATCATTATGCTATCTATATATGGAATCGGTATTTACTGAACTGAGCCTGGTGATAATTATTACTGTGGCTGTTTCTATCATCATGAAGATCATCAAACAACCTTTGATATTGGGTTATATTCTAGCCGGGCTTTTGGTTGGACCACCCGGGCTAGACTTGATACATTCGACCGAACTATTTGACTCTTTCTCTGAGATTGGTATAGCCCTACTGCTCTTTATTATCGGAATGGGCATGCATATCGGCGAGTATAAAAAACTAGGCAAGATAGTATTGCTGGCAGCAATAAACTCACTGCTGTTTATTACTATGCTCGGGTTCTCTACGGCAACACTCTTTGGCTACACCAAGACAGAGGCATTTATTATTGGTTTGGCCTTATTCTTTAGTAGCACAATTATTATTGTTAAAATTTTATCCGATAAGAAAGAGCAAAATCGCCTCCACGGCCAAATAGCTATAGGTATAATTCTAGTTGAAGACTTGATCGCAACGCTTGCTCTTTTGTTTGTGGTGGCTGGCAAGGGCGGTGGACTCGATGGAGCCGAGTTAGTTTTCTTAGGTGCCAAGGCAATCTTCTTATTACTGTTCTTGATGCTATGTAGCAAACTATTCTTGCCAAAAGTTGTTAAATACATGGCCAGCAATCAAGAACTTTTGTTTCTGTCGGCCATTGCGTGGGGATTTGGCATCGCAACATTGTTCGAAAAAGCTGGTTTCTCAATAGAAATCGGCGCTCTTTTTGCTGGCGTTGCCCTAGCCAACTCACCATTTGTCCAGGAAATATCAGCTCGGTTGCGTCCTCTTAGAGATTTCTTTATAGTAATTTTCTTTATCGCTCTGGGTGAGCAATTAGACGTATCAAGTCTGAGTGATGCAATTGCTCCGGCTCTTGCATTGTCTGCAATCGTAATTATTGGCAAGCCGTTCATCATAACTTTTACTTCAGGACTAATGGGCTACACTAAGCGCATTAGCTTTAAGGCCGGCATTAACCTCTCGCAAATTAGTGAGTTTTCTATAATTTTAGTGGTGCTTGCAGCCACAGAAGGCATTATTCGCCCAGAGATCAGTTCGGTCATTACTATAGTCGCTATCATAACCATCGCTGCATCAACATACCTAATGCAGTATGACGACAAATTATTCATGTACTTTGACCGCATAAAACTCAGAATGTTTGAAAAAGATGTTATCTACAAAGAAAAACGTTCTCCAAATTCTTACCAGAATATATTACTTGGCTATCACCATGGTGGTCATGAGTTTATTAAAACATTTAAAGAAATGGGCAAAAAATTCTTGGTGGTAGATTATGACCCAGAAGTTATAGAAATTTTACAAAACCAAAAAATAGATTACCTTTATGGTGATGCCACCGACATCGAGCTATTACAAGAAGCCGGAATAGAAAAAAGTAAGATGGTTGTCTCTACGATCAATGACCATAATGCCAATGTTTTTATCGCAAATCTTATTAATCAGATAAATCCCGATGCATTGCTGATAGCTCATGCCAACAACATTAATGAAGCCACGGAGCTTTATGACCTTGGAGCAGCTTACGTGATGATACCGCACCACGTTGGTACCGAGCGCATGAGTGCTCTAATTAAGCGTACTGGCGCCAATAAGGAAGAGTTTGCTAAGCACCGTGCTAAACATATAGCATCTTTAGAATCTCACCTCAGAGATAGTTAATGACCATTTGTTAATAACGAAAAACAGATCAATAAGTCATAAACCTTTAATTTTTTAGTGAACAAATGGACTCTAGCTATTTCTCAAGACGCACAGATAAATTAACAGCGTTTTTTAGAGCAACCGCAACTACCGGAAATAGTGGTTTTTGTTACCTTGGTCTTTACATTCTTTGTTCCGCACTCCGGACATGATTTTGAAATAAATTCACAATCTTCACTGTCTGTTTTTTTGTCAAAATCACCATAGCCAAGTGCTCTCATCTCTTCTTCGCTGCTTGTTATAGTTACCCCGCAACCACTGTAGGTTCTGCCCCGTTCTTTGGCTAATCTGCCATAAAATTCCATTTCGGCAGCCGGTGAGATAAATACTAGTTTATTTTCTATAGCAACGATTGCTTGTTGTGGGTATTTAGATTTTTCTTCAAACCTTGCCTCAATCGTAGCCGCCAAATTTCTTTTGGCACCAGCATCTTTGGATGTTTCTAAGTATTCATTGATTAAGTCAGTTTGCTTACACGCAAAATCATAGGTATTACGATAGTCTGTTGGATTACGTCCAGCGTACCACTCACCACCAAATTTTTGCATTAATTTATTATCATAAACAGTTGTTAAAGTATCGGTAAGTTTTGCGTGAAATTTTTCATCAATATCCACACTAATTCTCTGACCTAATAACTCACCGCGCATAGGTGAAACTCCAAAGAATTCATAAATCGACTCTAGGCCATCTCGGTCGCTTCGATCAAGACTTTGCGAGATCATACTGATGGTACCGTTCAAAGACCGAGTTATTACCCTGAGCATAGTTTGTTGACGGGTGGTGTTGTACCCGCCAATATCGCTTTTGCCCTGCTTTAGTTCTTCAGGAAAATCAGAGACAACCACCATAGTGTTAGGAGCCTCTGGATCTTTGACCATTTCTATCATTTCGAGATACTCGTCCATCTCAATACGTCGCCTACGCAATTCAAAATTAAGTTCTGGTTGATCTAGGACTGTTTGCTCGGCACTTCTGACTGCTTTTCTAAAAATATCGCCAAGAGGTCGACCGTCCCTTCGAGAAACCAGGTCTTCACCATCATAAATATACTCAAATGGTGTGCGCATATTACCGTCCAAGACTTCTGCAAGCCATGTTGTAGTATCATCAAACTCTGCAGTTTCGTGATTTATGCCTCTTGGATAAAATTCTTTTTTTTCAGCGAGTGCTAGGCTCATAAAAATACCCTTCTCATCTCGAGCAAGGGCATATGCTTCTTTGCTCGGAAGACTTTATAGCTGTATCGGACTTTAACCGTTGCGGCACAGTTCCTGAGTTACTCAGGATTCCAGCGTTTTTATTTATTAATGTAGATCAAGTTTAGCACACCACCCATAGTGTGTAAGCCGTAAAAAATACACCACATATCGCCTATGAGGCAAAATGTAGTGCCTAAACAACAGCAACTAGAACTATTATTCCTAAGATGATTCGATAGTATGCAAAGTTTTTAAAATCATGACCAGCCACATATTTAAGAAGCCATTTTATAGCAAAAAGCGCAGTAATAAAGGCCACAATCGTACCAATCAATAATGCTACGCCACCCCCCGCAACGGTATCAAAATCATTACGACCATTAATCAGCTGATAACTTCCCGCCAAAATAATAACAGGGATGCTGAGGTAAAAAGAAAAGGCCGTTGCAGTCACTCTATCTATGCCTGATAGTAATCCGCCCATTATTGTGGCTCCAGACCTGGACACGCCGGGAATTAGTGCGAATATTTGATAAAAACCTACCAAAATTGCTTGTTTTTTAGTAATTTTCTCTAGCCTAGCCTCAGCACTAGACTTAACAGCTTTATGAAAAGTTTCTATTAACCAAATAGCAATTCCGCCTAAAATCAAAGTTATGGCAACTGTCATCGCTACTGCATAATCCGTAAGGTAATCTTTTAGCAAAAATCCTATGAGAAGTGCTGGCATGGTTGCCAAAACCCAGATCATTATAAACTTCACAGAATCCGAATCTCGCCTAAAAAACCCAGCAATTTTAGCAATCAAATCTTGGCGATAATACCAAATCACCGCTGCAATCGCTCCCATTTGCACAACCACAGTAAATATCTCAGCAGTATCTTTATAATTCATCACATCAGCTGAAACTATCAAGTGCCCCGTGCTAGAGATTGGAAGAAATTCGGTCAAACCCTCTATTACACCTAAAATAATTGCTTGTAGTATTTCCATCATTAACTAGTATAGATGCTAAATCCGCTTTTTAATATCACCGAGCCTAACATTAAAGGCCGAAGAGGCACTAGAAAGTCCTAAAATGTTCAAAGACTCGATTAAAGTTTTTAGATTATTTAATTGAATTTGGGATACTTCTGTTGATTGCTCAATCTGTTTAAACTGATAGTCAATTTTATCGGTCAGCCACTTCTCTTCGACTGGTTTAATCTCATTTGTCTGAAGTTTTGGAGCAACTGGGGTTACGTCGCCAACTATCTCAAGCGACCTTGCCGACCTACCATTTTTGCGTAAATGTCCACGAATAATAAGATTATTGATGTGCACGGCAACAGTAGCAACAGATGTATAGTTGCAGCCCACCATTATTTCACGGTAGCTCGGGCCATAGCCATGCTCGACGATAAAAGTCTGTAAATACTCCAGCAACATCTGCTGTTTTTTTGTCGGTCTTAGGGACTTATTTTCGGCTTCGCTTTTCGTATCTTCCATTTTCTACCTACAATGTACTAAATACTATTTGCGTTTTATGCATGATGTCGAGTTTTGCGCCTTTTTCGATGTTGCTCCATACCCTTAAATACATATTGCTTGTACCAGAAATAATTCCATACCGTAAAGAAGCCCGATGCAATGAACTGCCCAAATTCTACCCTAATACCATTTTTTTCCAAGGCGTAGAGAATGAGGTAATTGAGCAAGAATGCATTAAGCGCTGTATAAATTACATAGCGCTTAGCGGCAATTCCGAGCTTCGCAGGTTGCTTGGTTTTGAACACCCAATAACGTTCTAATATGAAGTTCAGGCTAATACCTGCAGCGTTTCCAATAAAGTTAGCCCAAAAAAGCCCAATATGATTGTCTAGAAGAATGATCAGTATATAACCGCTCCAAAACCAAACTCCACCAGCTACAAAATATTCGATGATTCGTTTTGCTTCTAATTTCTTCCGTTTATTTTTGCGCGAAGCCATACAATTAATTCTTTCTTTTGTGAAAATTATATTTATGAGTAAAATTTGGATTTCTTTGTGGGGAAGCATATCTGAAGATATGTTGACGAGCAAAAAATGCAAAGCTTGCCATAAATATAGTTTGTAACAAGAAAGTTATTATTTGAATAGTTTCTATTTTCATTATTTTTTTGATTTTTTGAACGTTATGCGAACATTATAGCATTAACATTGTATAAATAACACAAAAACACTTTAAAAATGGTATAATTAGCACCAATAATGAAACGTAACTTTACTGTTTTTTATTCGTTAGTCTTGGTTTTGGGCGACTTTTTAGCGCTAGTTGTCGCGTTTACTACTGCTTATATTCTCCGTGTTAAGTACGACACTCGTCCACTTATTGAGCAAATCCCAGCCGAAACTTACCTATACGCTTTTATTACAGTTTTGCCACTATGGGTGTTGGTACACGGCTTTATTGGTTTGTATAGAAAAGAAATTTACGAAAACCGCTTTCGCGAGCTTGGCCGATTAATACTTGGCTCTGCTTTAGGTATGTTAGTAATAGTTGGCTACGACTTCGTAATTGACGACAACCTATTCCCGGCGCGCTTAGTTGCAGTTTATGGACTGGTGCTTAGTTTTATATTCTTGGTTTTATTCCGTGGTATTGCTAGGTTATTTAGAGCAATGGCTTTTTCTATTGGTTACGGCATAGACAGAGTTTTAATTGTTGGTAGTGGCGAGGCTAGCGAGAGTATTATTGCAGAGATCAAAGACACTAAAAAAAGTGGCTACCAGATTGTAGGCTTGGTTACCAAAAAAGATTCAAAAGTTTATAAAACTTATCCAGACTTTAGCTCAGCTATAAAAGGCGTTGGGCGGCTTGATACTATAATCCAAACAGTCTTATATAAAGCCCCTGAAAAAAACGAAAAGATTATGCATTATGCACAAACACATCATATTTCATACAACTTCACGCCGGGAAATAACGAACTTTTTGTTGGTAACCTAGAAGTTCAACTTTTCCGTGGCACACCAGTTGTTACAGTGCACCAGACGCCTTTAGTTGGCGAGGGCAAGGTAGTTAAGCGAACTTTTGACATAATCGTCAGCCTAGCTCTTATTGTTCTTCTTAGTCCAGTAATTTTGTTAGTCTCTATACTTCAAAAAATATTTTCACCCAGCTCTAGTGCAATGTTTAAGCAAACTAGACTTACCCAGTTTGACCGTGAATTTACAGCCTATAAATTCCGTACTATGAACCCAAAGCTCAGCGGAAAAAGTGCCGAGGAAGACTTTAAAAAAATGGGCCGAGAAGACCTAATCAAGACTTTCCGCGATGGCAACGACCACCTTGTTAATGATCCGCGTATTACAACTTTTGGCAGGTTTCTTAGACTTACTAGTATCGATGAATTGCCCCAACTTTTTAATGTGCTAAAAGGCGATATCAGCCTAGTTGGTCCACGAGCATTAATTCCATCAGAGCTAAAAAACTACAGTCAAAAACATAACATTCTTAGCATCAAATCCGGTCTGACCGGCCTAGCGCAAGTTTCTGGGCGCAAAAACATTAGCTTCGAGGAGCGACGAGCGCTAGACCTATACTACGTACAAAACTGGAGTTTCTGGTTAGATATTACGATTTTACTTAAGACCCTGCGAGCAGTTATCAATGGCATCGGTGCAAAATAAGAACAAGCCAAAGGTTGCATTAGTACACGACTGGATTTATGGTGGTGGAGCTGAAAAAGTTGTAGAACAACTCCACAAAATTTACCCAGAAGCACCGATTTATACTTCGTACTGCACAGATGAATGGCGTCACCGATTAGATAATGTAGTGGTCACTGGCTACCTACAGCATTGGCCATTTAGTAAACTTCGCAAATTCCTACCCCTGCTTCGTCAATGGTGGTTTGCACGACTAGATCTTAGTGGTTATGACCTAATTATAAGCACTACAGGTAATGGCGAAGCCAAGTTTGTGCAGACACCAAAAGGCGCTACTCATATCTGTTATTGCCATACTCCTCCCCATTTTTATTGGCGTAAGTATAAAGACTATTTGGCAAATCCAGGATTTGGAAAATTAAATTTTTTGGCTCGTGCTGGCTTGGTGGTCTTAGTTAAGCCACTACGCGAGCGCGACTACAGGGCTGCTCAAAAAGTCGACTATTTTATCGGCAATTCCAGCCATATTGTAAATGATATTAAAACTTTTTATGGTCGTGATGCAGTAGCAATCTTCCCACCAATAGCTACCAGTAGATTTAACAAAATTGAACACTCTCCCGCTAAAGAACTTCGATTCATCGCCTGGGCTCGACATGTGCCCGACAAGAAGTTAGACCTAGCGGTGCAAGCCTGCAATAATCTGGGCTTAAATTTAGTCATAGTGGGCCAAGGCCCAGAAACCTCACGATTAAAAAGCCTTGCAGGACCGGCAACCACATTTGACAGTAACATCACAGATGCCCAGCTGGACCAATACATCGCCGAGTCAGACGCATTAATATTTCCTAGCTTAGAAGATTTTGGAATTGTTCCAGTAGAAGCTATGGCGTCTGGCTTACCTGTTATCGCATACAAGGCTGGTGGAGCGCTAGACTATGTAGTAGAGGGCAAGACCGGGATGTTTTTTGACAAACAAACTGTAAACAGCCTAGAGCAAGTACTTAAAAAGTTTGACCCTAAAAAATATGACCCTAAAACTATCAAAAAACACGCGGCTAAATTTTCTAACGAACAATTCTCTAGGAACTTTGTTTCTTTCGTTTCTTCGTTGCCAAAAGCAAAAAAGTAACCAGCAGAGTAAAAGCTAAAATGCCAACTAGTAGATAGTATTTATAAACATTTGAATTGCTCGTAACTGGTTCTGTAGGCTTATCATTTATGTTGTCTTGTGGGACTGTTACCTGTCGAGCATCGTTATTAACAGCCACTGTTTCACTCAAGACTTGAGGGGTTGTTTCTGGGTCTGGTTCATTTATCTGAATATTACGAACAGTATTTACCGCCACAACAGCTGGCACTTGGCTACTGTTAGCTGACTGCAAAGGCTGTGGCCCTGGCGCAACCATTTCTTCGTTCCCCGCCACAGTCTCACCATTCCCATCAATATCTTTCGGCGGCTCAGTAGGGCTGATCACCGGAACATCAATAATAACTTCTTCTTCAGGCTCTGGTAACGGATCTACGACACCGTCACAAGCATCATCGATACCGTCTTGGTCTGTATCGGTTCCAATTGGCGTTACATAAACGCAGCCCTCGTCTTTGTCTAGTACTCCATCCCCATCAAAATCTGTCTCGCTCACACCAACAAAAAAATAATCGTAGACATCTACGCTCTGCCCAGTTTGAGACGTCCCATAAAAATGAATACTATGGTACCCCGGCTCGACAGTAGTTGGGATAGTCAACTCCAGACTAAGGTTACCGCTTCCATCTGTTGTAAAACTTCCTAAAGAGACAGGTGTTGAGTGTAGCTCTACTTTAACTAAACTGTTTGGCGTAAAATTGGATTCGTTCAAATTTACTAAAATCTTTTCGTTTCTCTTCTCTATTTCATCTAAGATAGCCGTCCAATAGATGGGATTAGCTAGTGATCTATTGGTTTTCTCTACCTGCCAAAACGGCTGGTCAAAACTAGGAAATGGAAATCCAGCCTCTGGCTGTTCGATTGGCATTGGCTTTCCTAAACTATCTGTTTGAGAAATTATTTGGTTAGCAAAGATTATATGCGCGGATTGTTTGGGGTGGAGTGACTCTTTAGAAACTAGTCTAAAACCATCCCCATCAAAAAAATCAGATAGTCCTTCTCCTACACCATGGACAAAAACTTCATCAGACGGTTTTTCACAAAGCCTGTACCCGCTCAAGCTTTCTTCGATATCTACATAAACCACACCCGCTCTTTTAGCTGCTGTCTCTATGCCATCATTCAGAAGCTCTGTTAATTTATTAGCAAAATCTGCTTCAGAATTATTAAACTGTACATTTACAGCACAGTTGCCATTGTCTCCAATAATTTTTGGATAGCCAATCACATATATGCGATTATTATTGACCTTCAACTTCCGGTACGTATCCGCTAGTTTAGGTATCAAATTATTGATTTCTATCAGTAGCTCTGCCCTATCCTCAAAAGTGTTAAAACAAGTACCATCACTAATATCTAGTAATATGCAGGACTTTATTTTGTCAGAAAATCCGATATCATTTCCGCCAATGGATATGGTGATTACTTCTGGGGCTTTTTCATTTATGAAAGTTTGCTGTGTTATTAGACCAGGATAAAAATTATCAACTATTTCAATTACTCCAGCTAATGATCTATCCCTGTAGGCTGTACCATCGCCATACTGACCCTCATATTGTTCTAGCTTTTTACCCGCTAATAAAACATCTTCAGTTGTTGCTCCCGAACAAGCTACAGAATCGTAACTTTCTGAATTTACAGACGGTCCAACCAAATACTGATAAGCAGACCTTGATACGTGACACATATTTTCTGGCATATCTGTATATGGTTTGTAGTTATAAGCTCCTTCGCCAGATGCAAAAGAATCTCCCATGCCAAGATAATGCATCTCGTATAGCGGAGCATCGCCTATGGTAATTCGATACTGCCTATTAACAACACTGCTCCCGACAAGCTTATCTGCAAAATATGTCAAAGCTTTATCTGACGTAAATCTAATTCGTAACATTGCCCCGCCGAAGTCATCTGTTTTTGCCAGCCGTTCATCATTTAATTGTCTGGATTTACAATTTTTTAGATGACTATTTGCGCCTACACCATCAATACAATCTTCTAAATCATAGATGATTTGTGAGTTTAGTCTTGAGAATATAGCATATCGTCCATCGCTAGAGATCGCAGTTTTGTATCCCGGGTCAGTGCCGTTGCCATAAAAAAACTTTATGCCGAAAGGCTTAATTGTTCCGTCTTTCAAATTCAATCTTACGTGTCCATAATTTTGAGCATCGAAAACCGCCCAGTCACCATCAGCCGAGAACGCAAGGGTGCTACTCATCATTATTAATTTTTGTCCAAGAGCATTATTTATTGGCACCGCATTACCAGAATTAGTAACAGTGTGAGTAATAGTGAGGTCAAGATTCTTTTTGCTATCAATTAATAACGAGCTCATCATTTTTAGGTAAACTCCTCCACTTGTAGGCGAGGTACTGTCAGCTATCAAAAAATTCTTAGAATTATTACTGGCTATAAGCGCATCTTTTGGAGACGTAAATTTTAGTAGACCCGCCTGATTACTACCATTAAGTTGTAAATACCCACCTCCATAAACGCCAATATTTGTATCATTGGCGCAAACAGTAGTTTTCTGGGCAGGAATCAATGAAAAGAATAACGATTCTTTAATAATCATTTCTCTCATAAAACAATCCATATTAAGACCTTGGTGTGTGGTAGGTAATTGTGCTGCGCTTATATTATCTTTGAGTTTCTCGAATCTTAAATCAGCCGAAGTAACCCAGTTATTGTCTTCTGCAAGTACGTTAGGCGTTAAGTTGTTTCCAATAGTAAATAAACCAACTATCATCACAACAATAATTGCATTTATACTTTTGAACAAAACCTATTAACTCCTGTAATTTCAGGGGTAATTATACCATTTAGCAATAACTTTATCTAACCGGAAAATGCTCAGCTTTTGCTTTTCCTATCAAATAGCAATCAAAATTGATGCTTAAACTTTTTGATAAAGACTTATACCCTATTGATGACGAGCATCTTAAGTCTTTTTCTTCTGTTGTTTCAAGAATATAGGTTCTGATATAATCTTCGTCATTGTATGCTTCATTTTCTTCGAAAATCGTATCATTTCTTTTTGAAGAATTACCATTTTCGAATTTCACATTTTGATTTTTTTCAACCAGTTCTTTGAGTCGGTTTGCATCACTGACGCTCTGGTTTGCGATATTTATTGTCTCAGACACATAACAAGACCTGTCGCCTTTTTCAAAT
Organism: uncultured Candidatus Saccharibacteria bacterium; assembly: GCA_964444225.1. Taxonomy (GTDB): domain Bacteria; phylum Patescibacteriota; class Saccharimonadia; order Saccharimonadales; family 2-12-FULL-41-12; genus JALHOM01. The sequence continues at coordinate 86,705 of CAYUFM010000001.1, forward strand.
TTTTGATTTGAGTACTTACAATATTCTTCACTTTGTCTATCAGATGGCGGAAATTCTGCAGCAACCCTATCTCCTAGTTCTTTAATCTGTTTTTGTTTGGTGGTGAACTGACGTTTTTCTAGATAAATCGTGGTATATTTGTAGCCAAAAAACAGCAAAATAGCCACAATTACCATTAAAAACAACGGGTGTAGTCCAAGATACCTTTTTACCGTAAAAGTCTTCCCGAAAAGATATAACTTCTCAGACTTTATTTTTTTATTCCCAGGTTTAACCATAACTAATATTGTATCGCAACTTAGAGGAATTTTGTGTAATCAAAATCTGATGCGTCTGGATCTACGATTTTATTCATCAAGCCATCTCTTTCCGGAACCATATGTAGGTGCAGATGGGTAGGTTTTTTAATATTAGAATGCGGATCAAACCCATCTTCTCTTTCTCTCCAAAAATAAAAGAACATATATATTAGATCCTCAAGTAGTGGGTTTATCTTTTCTTTGTAGGTTTTCTCTGCATAATTTTTCAGTTCGCTTAGTTCTTCAAATTCCTCCAATTTAAGCTCTTCTATCTTCTCGATGTGGCTCTTAGGAATAAACATTGTGTGCCACTTCCAATAAGGAGCTAAGTTTGCAATCCAGACCCAACTTTTTGTTTCTTTTAAGACTATCTGCCTACTATTGTAGTCACAAAATTGACAAGTAGTATCAGGATTTTCCTTAAGATAATCTAAGTACTGCTTCCTGTTCATTATTTTGAGATTACTCATAATATTTATTACTTACTGTTAGTAATTTTATGACTAGTGTTATTTCTTTACAAGACTCTATGTCTTTTAAGAAAATTGCTTAAGTTCTGATTAAATCTAGAAGTTCTTGAGTTTTTGCGTCTACTAACTCCCTGGAGGTCGCCTCAACAGTCAGGCGCACTAGTGGCTCGTTGTCAGATGGACGCACTACAAAGTGCCAGTCTGGATAACGGATTGCCACCCCAGAAATTTCATTTAGCTCACCATCACTATATTTTGCCCTTACTGCATCGAGTGTCTTTTGAGAATCAGTCACTTGTGAATTTATCTCACCAGAAAGGAAATATTTACCCTCTAGCTCAGATATTTTGTCAGACAGTTTACCACCCAAACTGGACACATAAGAAAGTAAGGTTAATCCTGATAAGACACCGGAATCGGCAAACCAAAAATCTTTAAAGTAATAGTGTCCAGACACTTCACCGCCAAAAGGAATATTACGAGCTTGCATTTCGCGCTTTATATACACGTGACCTGGTTTCCAAATAAACGGAACTCCACCGCTTTCTGTAACCATATCTGGCACAGCATCAGACGCACGCACATCATACAAAATAGTGGCACCTGGACTTCTTTTGAGCTCCTCTACACCTAAAAGCGCAGTGATCCAGTCACCGGGCACAGAAACCCCTCTGTCATCCACCAATAAGCACCTATCGCCGTCTGGGTCAAAGATAAGCCCCATATCAGCGCTTGCTTCTTTAACTTTTGCGCGCAACATTTCCTGGTTTTCTGGCTGGACAATGTCGTTACCGTGGTTGGGAAAGTTACCATCAGGCTCAAAACAAAGCTCGATCATTTCTATCGGTAATTTCTGCGCTAATTTTTTCCAGACAGGCCCCATGGCGCCGTTGCTGGTATCTATTACAACTTTGAGTGGTTTGATTTTACTGGCCGGAACTAGGGTTAGCATGTGGTCAATAAAATTATCCGTTACAGACTCTCTTGTAACTGCGCCTACCCTTTCACTGTCTTCATAAGTTTTATCAATTATTTGTGGCATAAATTCTTTGGCCATAACAAAATATGGCATTTCTTTTACCATTTTGAAGCCATTATATTCTTTGGGATTATGAGAGGCCGTTACCATGATCCCGGGCAAACTTTTGCTACCACACGCATAGTAAAATTCATCTGTACTCACCTGACCAATATCTATAACATTGACACCCGATTTGGTAAGACCTTCAATCACAGCAGATGCAAACTCCAGGCCAGTCAACCGAACGTCTCGCCCAACTACAGCTGTTTCGCACTTAAGTTCGTGAGCAAATGCCCTGGCTACTTGCTGAGCAGCCCCTACATCTATTTGATCCGGCACAACCCCCCGAATGTCATAAGCCTTAAAAACTCCTGGGTCAATATGAAACTCTAAGCTCATTACTACTCCTCGTGACCGTTGGCCTGATTAATTCTAGTGGATGAATCTCGCTTTTCTACCTCGTGACTACCAACTCCAAAAACTATCTCTATATTATGCTTTTTGCATACTTCTAGTTCCGGCTCGGGCATCGCAACGGTACTAGACCTATCCCCGCCTTTTGCAAAAATTAGTTCATCATTAGGATATTTTTTGCCAAGCATATCTAAGGTTTCTGTCTGATAAGTATTTTTTGTATCCAGGGCTAAGATAGCTTCATCCACACCCTTAAGGGCTTTTATTAGACGAAGTCTATTCTGCTCATCAAGGATAATTTTACCCTTCTTCATTATCTGTTGCTTGTCATTATTAACTGAGATAATCAATTTATCTCCTAACTCGGCTGCGGCCTCAATTAAATCTAAATGACCGCCGTGTAATGGATTGAAATAGCCACTAGTAATAACAATCTTCATAAGCTCTTAATATTATACCAATACCGGTTGTTGTAAATTTATAATTGTGCCAAACTGCTTTAGTTTATTGAAAAAAATAGAGTTATAATTTTTATCTATGCAAGCTCTTGAAACAAAAAATAGCGCGCCGCACATTGCGCTAATTGGCGGAGGATCGGGTAGCTTTACTATCCTGCAAGAGCTTAGACACTTCACGCCCAACATTTCTGCAATCGTTAACATGTCTGACGACGGCGGGTCAACTGGCAGGTTAAGGGACGAACACGGTGTTTTGCCTCCTGGCGACATCAGGCAATGCCTTGTAGCCTTGAGCAAATCAGATATAGCTAGGGATATTTTTGATGTAAGATTTAGCGAAGGCGAACTTGCGGGCCACTCGCTGGGCAATATGATTTTAGCCGGCCTAGAGATGAAGTATGGCGATTTTGAGCAAGCTGTTCGTACAGCCAGCACAATGTTAGATGTTGTAGGCGAAGTAATCCCTGTGACTACCACAAAACATGACCTGTTAATGCACGATGGCAGCGAAGTTATCCGGGGCGAATCAGAAATAGGCCATCGAAAAATTAATTCTACTAGTGCCAAAGTTTCGCATGACCCACCCGCTAATCTAAACCCAAGGGCAAAAAACGCCATACAATCAGCCGATATCGTTGCTATTGCCCCAGGTAATCTTTATGGATCACTTTTACCCGCTTTGGCTGTAAGTGGGTTGTCTCAGGCTTTACAAGAATCTAAATCCAGAAAAGTTATGATAGCCAACCTAGTAACTAAACCCGGACAGACCGACGGCTGGCATGTTGTTGATTACCTCAAAAAAATTGAAGAATACGTAGGAGCTAATACCGTCGATACAGTTTTGTACAACACGGAAATTCCAAGCAAAGATCTTATTAGCAAATATGCTGCAGAGGGTGAATTTCCCGTCGATGTGAGTCCTGAGATGTTCGATGTAGAGTCAGCAGAATATATTGGAGCAAACTTATTAGCTAGTGGAATATATATGCCAAATCCTGCTGATAAGGCGATAAAAAGAACCTTGATCCGTCACGACGCACATGTAATCGGGCGGCAACTTATGAAACTCTATTACAGCTAGGGTCTAAAAACTCAAACTGACAGGGGCTCATCTGCGAGAAGATATACAATAGCGGGATGGACAAAATGCTTATTTTTTGCTACAATATTGGTAACATGATAAAAAATAAAAAACTACCAAAAATAAAGCTTGTCATTATCGTTCTAGCAATCCTTATAGCCTCAACTGTTGCCTTTTTATATATCAGTAAAAACCAAAATAATTCGAGCGATCAAGTCCCATCCACAGGACAAACCGAACCCATAGACCTTAACCCTTCAACCAAGGAAGATGCAAAAAGAGCAGAAGCAAACAAAGAGAAAAATCTAGCGCGTGAAGAAGCGATAAACAATCAATCCGCCCAAAGTCCGAATACTAAGAAATCCGTAAAACCAACAATTACTTATTCTGGCCTATACGGCAGTGTAGTTGAAGTTGGAGGATATGTCAGTGATGTGTTTGAAGATGGTGGCACATGTACAGCCACATTCACTCAAGGAGACACTTCGTTTAGCAAGTCAGTAACCGCCATAAAAAATATAAATTCTGTAGATTGCCCTGTTATGTCAGCCAAGAAAGATGAGTTCAGCCAAAGCAATAAATGGTTAGTAACGGTTACTTACGATTCTTTGACTGCTTTTGGTAAATCTGACGCTAATGAGATAGAAATAAAATAAGCATATGAAAAAACTCCTTTTTATTACAACTCTACTTGCATCGTTTTCTTTATTTAGTTTTATAAATCAAAGTGCCTTTGCCTTAACAGGATCAGATTTCCAGCCAGGCAGAATTATTGATGATTCAATATTTTTTAATGGAAGTTCACTAGACACGGGTAGTATACAGGCTTTCTTAAACAGCAAGACACCAATTTGCGACACAAGCGGCTCGTTACCGTATGGAGGAACTACGAGAGCAGTATATGGGACTTCCAGAGGTTACCCTCCACCATACACCTGTCTTAAAGACTACTCTCAAGATACCCCTACTAAAAATGCAGAGGCTGGACTGTGCAACCAATACAATGGTGGCACAAAAACTGCAGCTCAAATTATCCAAGATGTTGGCTCGGCATGTGGAGTAAACCAAAAGACACTAATAGTGCTTTTGGAAAAAGAGCAATCGTTAATCACAGATGATTGGCCATGGAGCGTCCAATATCGTAGTGCTACAGGATATGGGTGCCCTGATACAGCTCCTTGTGACTCCGACTACTATGGTTTTTTTAACCAAGTCTACAATGCAGCGAGACAATTTAAAAGGTATCAAAGAGACGAATCACTATTCAGGTATAGAGCATTTAGGGACAACTACATTCAATATAACCCAAATGTAAGTTGCGGAGGAACTAATGTATACATTCAAAACCAAGCTACGGCAGGCCTCTACAATTACACACCGTACCAACCAAATGCATCAGCTTTAATAAACCTTTATGGAAGTGGCGATGGCTGCGGAGCATATGGTAATAGAAATTTTTGGAGAATTTTTAATGACTGGTTCGGAGTAACAACCAGATATTTAGTTCAATCACCCAGCCAAGCTGTATATTTAATTCAAAATGGGACAAAAAGACTACTTTCAACACCTGAGATATTTATTAGTAACGGTTTTCAGTGGAACGATATAAGAGTAATTTCTTATGCTGAGTTAAACACAATTCCAGATGGAGCGCCTTTTACATATAACGTTAATTTCCGTAATGGCCAGCTAGTAACTGCTCACTCAGAGATTGTGTATCTCATAGAGAATGGTACAAAAAGAGTCTTCCCAACAGGAGTAGAATTTATTAGTCGTGGATACAGGTTCTCAGACATAGTGAGAGTGAGTCAACAAGAATTAGACTATATCCCAACAGGATCAAATATTACATATAACGTTAATTTCCGTAATGGCCAGCTAGTAACTGCTCACTCAGAGAT
>CAYUFM010000001.1:92448-135172 GCA_964444225.1 uncultured Candidatus Saccharibacteria bacterium
CTGCTCACTCAGAGATTGTGTATCTCATAGAGAATGGTACAAAAAGAGTCTTCCCGAATCTATCTGTATTCTTGAGCTACTCTCTTCGACTACAAGATATTCGTCCTATTACAAGCTACGAACTAGATTTGATACCCAATGGCACATCAATGTAAATTTATCGCTTAAAAATACGTTATTTTTTTATTCTTAGATACCTATATATTTTGTGTAGTACAAGACTAATAGCAAAAATCACGCCTTCGTCTTTTATGATGTAGAGAAGATTCATAAAGTTAGTTTTTTGATCATGAGTACTATCTTTTTTAATTTTAAGCACCTTTGTATATGAATTATCAGAATAATACTTATTAAACTCTTTTAGGATAAGAGCCTTGTTTTTATCTGTTAATTTTTTACTTAAAGATTGAGTTAAAGGTGAATTTATTTCTGATAAATACAGCTTATAGAAACGATTTATGTCATATTTATGATAGTAGTTTAAAATATGAAAGATAATTTTAGTAGCTGTTTTTTCAAAACCTCTTTTCTTGTATAAAAAGTAGTTCTTTTTGATGTGTTTAATATTATGTTTACTTGATTGAAAATAATTCTCAAAGCTAGAAGAAGATACCTCACTTAAAAAATTAGCATGCAATAAATCTGCCTCAGTTAGCATTTGATCTTGCTTCTTCACGCTGTCTTGATTTGAATGCCTTCTTGATAAAACTAGGTGATCAGGGATGAGGATAAATTTAAAATTATCTTTCATCCTAAACCACATATCGTAATCTTGTGTGAATGCTTTTTTACTATCAAAAAGACCGCACACATCAAACGCATGTCTAGGAATCAATAAGGAACATCCATTAAGTCCAACATTTGCAGAAGTACCTAAAAATATATCAATAAATTCGAATGTTTTTTTATCGATATATTTCTTGTTCATAAGACCATTCTCGAAAAGAACTGATACGTTTGAAGCAATTATAGTATTGCCCTCCCCTACTTTTTCTAAAGCTTCCACCTGTTTGCTAATTTTATCTTCTGTATAAATATCATCATGACTAAGCCAAGAAAAAAAGTCACCTTTCATATTTTTTATGCCATGATTAAGAGCAGAAGCAACCCCCCCATTTTTTTTATATAAATAAGTAATTTTTTTTCTGTAGGATTTTGCAATTCTTTCTGTTTCGCCATTATCTACTGACCCGTCATTAACTACAATCACTTCAAAATTCTCGTAATCTTGTTTTAGGGCACTATCAATAGCATCTGATAAATAATTCGAGCCGTTGTAGACTGGAATAATTATTGATACAAGAGGTTTAAGCTCCTTTTTTTGCTTTTTTAACATAATTATAGATTCTAGTCCTGGATCTTTCATTTACAACACGCACAGTACTTAGAAGACCTCTATTTTTAACCGATGATCTGAGTCGATTGTGTTGATAAATTATTCTGGGCCCAAGTTTCTTAGGCTTATTGTATAGATGAATATTCATTAGCTCTTTTTTAGGAACTGTCTGATTATATTTTTTTATATTATTAAAAGCAGTATCTAATTCAGGATCGCTAATAACAAACTTATCAATTGACTCCTTATATAAGTTCTGCAGAGACTGATAATATGTATCCATAGAATGTTTTTTTACTACATATTTTAGTCCTTTTTTTGATCTTCTTTCCAGGTCCTGAGTATTTAGAATTAGTTCTTCAACAGTTTTTGTATAAATCCCTTTATCTTGAGGAGTTGATACACCACATTCAGGAGAATTTACGGTTTCAGGTAGTGCGGTTCCATCTAAGACCACAGGCACAGTACCACACGCCATGGCCTCTATGGCCATCATTCCAAAATTCTCTCTTGTGGATGGCATCAAAAATAAATCAACAGCAGAATATAATTTAGACATAAAAATATCATCTTTAATCCATCCATACCACGTAGATTTTACTCCTTCTGGTATTGGGACATCGTTTCCACCAACAATCACAAAATGTAAATTATGTTTTTCTCCTAAATTTTGGACAACATCTTCTATGTAATGGAGTCCTTTTCTCTCGCCACCATCACCCCTAAACATAATTAGTTTTTCGGTTTCATCAAATCCCAGTTCTCGTTTAGCGCTATTTTTTTCAATTGGTTTAAAAATATCAAAATTTAAACCAAAAGGTATATGCACAATATTCTTCTCGCTAAATAACTTATACTCCTTCATGGCGTCATCCATATACTTTGAAGCAACTACAAAAGTTATATTGGAGTTTTTTATTGCATTTTTCTTAAAAATCCAGTTCATTTTTACATTATTAATTCCTGGTAATGGATGGAAGTAATCGGGTCGTTTTTCGGCCAAGCTATCACCTGTTGCGATCCACATATCATGAACTGTTAGTACTAAAGGTTTTAACCTAGATAACGTTGGTAAAACATTTAAGTCCCATAGTCCATTGTGCATAAGATGAAGGTGGACAATATCTGAATCTAAAAAGAGTTTATTGTACATTAAGTCAAAAATTAACGGATTCTCTAAATTATCAAGATCATATTTTTTTTGATTGTCCTCCACAAACTGCCTGATAGCAAATCGATCTGCTTTATCTCCCGCGATCAAGTATGTATCGTCATCAACGGATTCCTTATTCCAAACAAGGTGACTAGAATCAATTCCTTTTTCTCTTAGAAATATATGTAAATCATGACCATTAAATTTATTTCCAATCAGATCATTATCTCCAACCTGAAGATTGATATACGGAGAAGACACAACTTCAATTTTTTGAGTATAGTAGTGTATTAGATCTTCAGCGTTGGCAGCATCGCTACCTTTTAATAAGGATATGAAATACCTGTAGACACTTTCCATGCACTTTGGCTTTATGGCCATAACTTCTTTAGGTAAGTCTTGCTTAAAAAATTCGCCTAACCATTCCTCAATTTCCGGGATAGCCTTATACCTGTCGGCAGATATCCCTTCCTCATGAGAACGCCAAGTAGCTAAATTTTTTGATACGTGTAAGAAATCTCCTTTTAACGCCATATTCCAGAGCATATTTATGTCGTTTGTATGAAGATATCTGCCGTCTTTAAGTTTAGTTATTTCAGGAAAAGCATTCTTACGGATAAACGCGCCGGGCGAAGCGGCATAACAAGAAAATTCAGACAGATCCCTGATAAAATCATAATCTGGACTTTCTGTGGTCTCAATAACATCACCTTTTTTATCGATAATATCAAAGTCGCAATACGCTAAGACTTTCGACTTATTTTTATCAAGCGCAAGACACATTTCAGCGAATAAATTTTCTTTTACTGGATCGTCGGAGTTTACCTGGACAAAATATTCTCCATTAGAGGTTGACCACCCAAAATTAACAGTTTCTGCCTCACCCTTATTATCGTGATAAAAATAAAACCAATTGGGTTTATCTTTTATATATTCAGCTATTACCCTACCGCTATTATCTTTAGACCCGTCATCTATAATTAGATAGGTGAAGTCTTTCATGGTTTGATCTTGAATACTGTCTAAGACTTCTTTGATTAATTTTGCACGATTGTAGACAGGTGTAATAACAAATATTTTAGGTTTTATTTTATTAATCTTTTTAATTATCTGAGTATTATGTTTTGCTATTTCTTCTTCTAGATACTTGTGGGTTTTTTTATAGCTACGGTCATTTGTATTAATCTTAGTTTGGACCAGAAAATTATATTCAGACCCCTCAAGCCTCTCCATGTCTTTTTTTGTAAGTAAGTTTGTTAATTCGTTATGCAATATATTGTCTTGGGCTTCATCTGAAAGCTCATAGTTGTGCATTTTTTCAGATTTTGTAAACCTAACAACTGTGTTGCTTTCATCAAACTGAAGCTTATAGCCCTCTTTTATTGCTGTTAAGCAAACTAAATATGGCGAATAATATTTATTTAATAAACCACTTTTATCTGCGACCAAGATTGCTATACTCTTTGGCATAAAAAGTGTTGACGAGCAAATCAATGAATTGTAGAAGAGTAGCTCTTGTCTGAGTCTATATTTTTCTAAATTTAGGCTAATGGTTTTTTTACCTTTTGTGTGAGGTGTTTTTATTGAATAAGATGAATATAGAATTTTTTTATTATCTTTGTCTTTTTTGAAAGATTCCATCTGTTTACTTATCTTTGATGGCTTATAGGTATCTGCCTCGTAAAGAAATGATATATATTCTCCTGTAGCAGTTTTTACCCCAGTTTTTATAGGATTACTATCGGTTTTATTTTTTACATAGATAACTCTTTTATCTTTTGTCTTTTGAAGAATATCAGCTTTATTAATAGTAGCGTCTACTATGACTACTTCGATATTAGAATAAGTTTGATTTAGTGCGCTTTTTATAGCTCGCTCAGTGGTTTTTGAGCCTATGTAAACTGGTATGATTATTGATACTTTTGGCAGTAGATTATTTTTTTTCATTATTTTTTAACGCAAACCTATGTTTTATTGATGCTATTTTACTTGAGTAGATCCACCTTTTACTATTATATATACTGTCTATTTCAGATTTAGACATTGTTAATTCAGTTTTGATATTCTTAATTGTTTTAAACAGTTCCGACTTTTCTAGCTCCGACTTTTCTAGCTCCGACTCTAGTAATCTTATTTTTGACAAACTATTTGCAGCCATTGATATAGGGCTGGTTGATTTTAGTAAGCTTTTATACTTTTTATAGTCAATTTTCTTCTCTTTTTTTGGCTTTAAAACTATCATAAATTCTTGAGTATTTTCTTTTGTCGGAGAAAAAAACTCAATATCAAAATCAAGTAACTCCGCACGATCTAAATCATATAAAAATTTAATAAATTGATAGTCTGAAAATGGCCAAAAATGAGTATCGTCGGGAAGTTTATTATTACTTACATCTCTGTATGCAGATAAGGCATCTTTAAAACCATTTTTTGGTAAAATATTTGCACTTTTTGTACCGCTCCAAAAAAAACTAGGCCTATTCTCGTGGACCGCATTATAAACGAAATCAAAAACGCGATTACGAGAATTTCGGTTATCTTTATATACTTCATAAGCATCGATAAAAGAAGTGCCATTCCGAAAGTGATCAAAACAATATCTTGCATCAGGATATATGATTATTATTTTACCATCTGGTGATATGACTGACTTAATGTCGGTAAAAAAATTAATTATATCTGGCATATGCTCAATTACATGAGATAGCACTACTGCATCAAACAAAGGAACTTTCTTAAAAGTATCTTTGTAGGTTCCTTTTACTACATAGTCTATGTCTACAATATCTTCTGTGTTAATTTTTATGCCAGTAGATTCAAGGTAGGTATTGGCTGTGTATAGTTTCTTAATATCGTCCGTAGAACGAATATCGGCATAGCGTGCTTTTTTAAACCTATCTTTAGTTGCAATAGGACCATTAAGCGGACCAAACTCAAGTATGTGATCCTCTGTTTTTAATAATTTGTTCTTAATATAATCTCTATGGCTCATTCTCATACTACTTATTCCAGACAGTCCTGTTGATATAGTCCGTGTAGCTCATTATTATACGAACTACCTTTTGTGCGACATTATCTGAATTATAATCTTCAACAATTTGCATTTGTTTAGAGGTGACTACTTTAATTGAATCCAAAACTGTTTCTTTATTTAGTCCTGTCATAATAAGTGTTCCTTCATCCATACCCTCAGGTCGCTCATGCGCCTGACGAACGGTGATAGCAGGAAACCCTAGTAATGAAGATTCTTCAGTAATTGTGCCGCTGTCAGAAATTACACAAAATGCATTTTTTTGAAGTTTAATATAGTCAGCAAAACCAGCTGGTTTCATTGAGTGCACTAATTCGTGGAATTTTGTTCCTTTTGCATCGATTAGTTTTTGAGTTCTCGGATGAACTGAGAATATTACCGGCATTTTATACGTATCACAAATTGCGTTCACAGACTCAACCAAGTCAGCAAAGTTCTTCTCGCTGTCTACATTTTCCTCACGATGGGCGCTAAGTAGAAAATACTTCTTTTCATGCAAGTTGAGTTCATTCAAAACATCGCTCAAATCAATAGATTTTTTATTTATTGCCAAAACCTCTTTCATGCTAGAGCCAACCTTAATAATTGTCTCAGGTCTAATACCCTCTGCCATAAGGTATCGACGGGCATGTTCTGTGATAGTCATATTTATATCACTCAAATGATCTACTATTTTTCGATTTAGTTCTTCTGGTACACGTTGGTCAAAACACCTATTGCCAGCCTCCATATGAAATACTGGAATTTTATTCCTTTTAGCTGAAATTACAGCTAAGCAAGAATTGGTGTCTCCATATACCAAGAGGGCATCTGGCTTATGTTCTTTAAACAATTTGTCTGTTTTGATAATGACGTTTCCTATAGTTTCGGCAGCATCTTTTCCTGCAGCCTCTATAAAGATATCGGGCCTTCTGACACCCATACCATCAAAAAAGATCTCGTTTAACTCATAATCATAGTTTTGGCCAGTATGGACAAGAATATGTTCAGTATATTTATCAAGCTCCGGAATCACTGCCGCAAGCTTAATAATCTCTGGCCTAGTGCCAACTATTGTCATTACCTTCATTTTGTTACCCTTTGACTTTCATCGTATAAAGATTCATGTTCTGTGACCCACTTGGCCATCTCTTCAACCATCACATCATAGCTTGGGACCTCAAAATCGAAATCTGTAGTCTTTGCCAGACTTTTGTCGCTAACGTAATCGCTCGCTGGGTGAATAATTATATCCTTATTAAAATGTTTCTTAAATAAAGTGATGAGGTTAAATTTATCAATTTTCTCTCCGTTAACCACATGCCTTAAGCCCGTTAAGTTATTAGCGATCGCCTTTTCCATAGCCTTCGCTAGCTCGATAGTTGTAACACCTGTCCATATTGCCTTTTCAAATCCGTTTACGTCGCCTTTTTGGTTCATGAACCACTGGAATAAGCCAATACCGCTCCGGTTCTTGTCGGGGCCAACGATAGAGGTGCGTAGTGTTAGACTTGAATCGTCGTCGATTTCTCCTAGAGCCTTCGATCGGCCATAAAAATCAGTGGCGGTCCTAAAACTATTCTCCGTGTACTCTCCTGATGCCTTCCCGTCAAAAACACAGTCAGTTGAGATATGAATAAATTTAATTCCTCTACTTACGCATAGCCCACTAACGTAGTGAGGTAAGTAGCTATTTACTATAACTGCAAGTGGCTTATTGTCTTCAGCAACTTTATTTAGGATCCCAATACAGTTAATAACTACATCTGGCTTAAAGTCATCAATGAAAGTCTCTGCGTCACTAATACCAGTACTCGCATCAAAGCAATAATCCTCAGAATTAGTACGGGAAGTACCTTTTACTTCATGACCTTGTTCTTGAAAATATAGCTTGGTCACATGACCAAGCATTCCCTCGGAGCCAAGTACTAATATTTTCACTCTTCGATCTCACCCATTTTCTTCAAGAGTTTAATTACACCATCCACATCAAGACGCTCTGTGGCATCAGAGCTGTAGGATTTATATTCTACTACTTCGCCATCTCCCTCTGGGTAAAACTTATTGTAGTTCATGTCACGGTTATCCATAGGAATTCGGAAAAAATCGCCCATATCTTCGCTATTAGATACTTCCTCGCTAGTTACCAATACTTCATGCGCTTTTTCGCCATGCCTTGTGCCAATAATCTCAGTTATGGCGTTAGATTTCTTATACTTTTTAACTGCTTCAGCTAACGTCTCTATTGTCGCAGCCGGTGCTTTTTGTATAAATAAATCGCCTTGATTACCGTGTGTGAACGCGAAGATTACTAAGTCTACAGCGTCTGTTAATGTCATCATGAACCGCGTCATGTTCGGGTCGGTTATAGTAAGTGGTTTCTTTTCAGAAATGAGTTTATAGAACAAAGGTATGACTGAACCACGCGACCCCATAACGTTACCGTACCTGGTCAAGCAAATTGTTGTATTAGCGCCTTCTCCAAGTTGTCGAGCCTTGGCAATTATAATTTTTTCCATCATTGCCTTGCTTGTGCCCATAGCATTGATTGGATAAGCCGCTTTGTCGGTGCTTAAGCAAATAATTTTTTTTACATTATGGTTTATTGCTGAAGTCAGCACGTTATCTGTGCCAATAATGTTAGTTTTTACAGCCTCTAGTGGAAAAAACTCACATGAAGGCACTTGTTTAAGGGCAGCCGCATGGAAAATATAATCAACACCATTCATGACTGCATCTAAACTACCTGGGTCTCTTACGTCACCAATATAAAATCTAAGTTTTGGGTTGTTATACTTTTTCCGCATGTCATCCTGTTTCTTCTCATCACGCGAAAAGATTCTGATTTCACTTACGTCAGTATGCAAAAACCCTTTGAGCACTTCGTTGCCAAATGAGCCTGTTCCACCAGTAATAAGCAATACTTTGCCTTTAAACATAGGTCTCCTTACCTTTATCTACTAATACTAGATTAGCAGATTAGGAGCAGGAGGCCAATAATAACGAATTACCGGTTGTTGTCTCGTGCTTTTTCAGGCTGTAGAGTAACGTGATAGACGCCAGCTTCGAGATCAGCCAAGCCTTTGACTTCCGCTGCAATGGACTTACTAAACCCTTCAGTTTGTTCGGCAGCGTCAAGATATGTGCCATAGTGATCATTGGCAGCGCGCATTACTGCTTCTGAAGCGACGAAGTTAACCATGACCTTGCGGTCCCTAAATTTCTGAAGATCTGCCTTGAACTTTGCGTCCTCTTCGGCGTCAGCGTACCTTACGACTGTCTCAAGATTATTGAACATGGCTTCCATACGCGGAAAATGCCACTCATTACCAACGACCACCAATTTTGCCCATTCGTGACTGTTAGATTCTCTGACCATCTCAATCAGTTGAGTTATAGTACTAAACGATCTCTCCTCACGCAGGATCCTTTCAGAATCTATACCGCGATCCACCAACTCTTTCTCTACTACGGAAGCCATTGTTGGCTCAGTAGCATCGAAACGATTGAAGCTATTAGTTACAATTGGCAGATGAGGGAAGACTTCTGCAATTTCGGCTGTGGCGATAACCCTTGTCCTGCTTCCTGTTACAAGCCCATGTTCACTTAGATCCGAGTAGGCAAGAGTTCGAAATCCTGTTTCGGCGCTATCATGTTGTTTAATTCCACCGCTGAAAGAGAAAATAACGTCTGGAGCCCCATCCAAACCGGCTTCTACAATACCTCGTATTCGTCCAGCTTTGTCATCGTCAACTAACTCAGGTTTCTGGGGCTGAGTATCACTACCCGCGATCGGCACCACCACACCATCCGGTTCTTGGTCTTGTGGTGTTTCAAAAAAGGTAGGGTTCTGTTGTTCCATAATTACTATTATAGCAGTTAATTTATAATTATGCAAGTACTTTACTTATATCTTACACTTATTCCTTGCTGATTTTAAGTCGACCACAAGGCTTGAACACTCACTATGTGTCAATTACTTGGAATGAGCACCTTTTCTCTAGATTATACACTTCCTTGTTTGTATACATACTTCAGTCTATGGCCACCACCGACGTTAGGGTTTGCGTCATCAATAATTTTAAAAGAAAGAGCCTTTTCGTTAAGATCCAACGGTTTACCGCCAGCCCCTAGAATAGCAGTATTTATTGTATATTTCCCGGGCCCCAGGTCTAGCGTAATTGAATGTTTTATTTTTGTGCCCTTAAGATCTAGTCCTTTTGTATTACTTCCAAAAACGTACCTTCCATCACTATCAATAATCGCAACTCCTATATAGGTATTTTTACTTATAGGTTTTTGTAACCACAGCTCCAGGACAAGTTCTTCGGATGGCTTATAAATTCTTTTATTATTTTTCGACTTTATTTGAATTAACGAAGATTTCTTACTTTTCTTATGTTTATTGGTCTCTTGTATCGGATCTTTTTCGGCCTTTATATTTATATCTGAATAGAGTTTTGCGGCCTGTTCTACATCACCGATATATTTAATTCCTTCTTTATCAATCAACATCGCTCGTGTACATAGATTTTTTACACTTTCCATGTCATGGGTAACTAATACAACTGTTTGAAAATTTTCTTTATATTCTTCAAAAATCCTCAAGCATTTTTGTTGAAACGCTTCATCGCCTACCGCCAGCACTTCATCAAATATAAGAATGTCGTTTTTTGCCTTGATAGCAATTGAAAAGGCTAAACGTACCTGCATTCCTGAAGAATAATTTTTCAGTTTTTGATCCATGAATTTCTCTAGTTCTGCAAAGCTTACAATGTCATCATATATATCATCCATCTCACTTTTTGAAAAACCAAGTAGTGCACCATTTAAATACACATTGTCTCGACCTGTAAGCTCATGGTTAAAGCCAACCCCTAATTCTATAAATGGGGTGAGTCTTCCGTTGACAGATATAGAGCCACTATCAGGAGAATAAACACCTGCTAAAAGTTTTAAAAGAGTACTCTTGCCACTTCCATTCCGCCCCACTATTCCAAAAAATTCACCTTTTTGTATATCAAATGATATGTCATTTAAAACATTTTGTTTTTCATACTTTATTCCCCTTCCGAGCATGTTTACAAACATGCTTTTAAGCGAACCGTGTTTTTCGTGTGGCAATCTGAAAGACTTACTAAGATTTTTTACTTCGATTATTGGATCCAACTCTATATATCCTCCGCAAAATTTTTAGCATTTTTTCTAAAATACAGCAAACCTAAATACAGGACCACCAAGCAAATACTAATTGTAATTAATCTAGCAAAACTATTTCCAAAAACATTACTTATTGTATCGGTTTCGTGAGTGATAAGGGTGTAACGGGCATCTTGAATAATTTGCGCTAAAGGATTTAGAAGTAATAATTTTTGATATAAATCATTGCTTATTATAGATACAGGGTAGAGTACTGGGGTTAAATAAAATAAACCCTGGAGTGCCACGTCCCATATATGTCCAATATCTCTGTATTTAACATAGGCTGTTGCAAGCATGAGGGATATACCTAAAGATAAAATATAAAACTGCAATAAAACAAAAGGAAAAAGTAAGCTACTCATTAATAAGTCTGCGTTATTTATTATCATAAAAACAACGACAACTACCAGGTTAATAGCAAGATTTATTAACGCTGTTATGCTGGCAGAAAATACCACTATCCAGCGTGGAATTCTTATTTTGCTTATTAAATCACCCCTACTAACAATTGAGTTTAAACTCAAAGAGGTCATTTCTGAAAAGAAATTAAACATTATTATTCCCAGCAGTAAGTAGATTGGAAAATTGGGTATATCGCTTCCAATTTTTAAAAAGTTTACAAAGACGGTATAAAGAATAATGAATAGGAATAAAGGCTTCAATAGAGTCCAGAGGTATCCTAAAAATGAACCTTGATATCTGAGTTTAAAATCAGTGACGACTAGTTGTCTTAATAATATCAAAGAGTAACGAAAATTCGTGTTAGTCTTTTTTATTCTCATGCGTACTTTATTCTACCATTTTCTTGTTGTTTTGTTATAACTAGCCATACAATTAGTAATATGAAGAAAATTATTTTCATTAGAAATGCTTATTCTTTTGACTTTGGTGGTGGAGAGAGAGTCCCTGTAAGTATTGCAAATGAAGTTTCTAAATATGATTTTGAACCAATTATCATTTCAAAAAACCCTAAACTTTTAGATTTCGCCAAAAACAGCCGGGTTAAAACAATAAAGGGTGTATGGTGGAGTCAACAAGATTGGAGTGGTTATAAAATTATTTTTACGCCAATATACTTTTCTTGGTTATTTTTTGTTTTTTTATGGTATGTATTAATTTTTTTAAAAAATAATCCAAAAATAGTACATGTTCAGAGTAAAGACGATTTTATCGCAGCTACCTTAGCGGGCAAACTTTTAGGCAAAAAAGTCATCTGGTCTGATCACGCAGACTTAAAGCATATATATAAAAATTATCAGATATGGTACAAAAATCCAGTTGGTAAGCTTATATACCTAGTAAGTCTACTAGCAAACCATATAATCATAACCAGCAAGAGCGAAAAACAACTTATAGAAGATTCATTAGGCAAAAAGCTCGCTAAAAACTATGTGGTTATATACTTAGGAGTTGTCGACACAGAGCAGCACCAACCAAAGCGCAAAATATCAAATAAGGTAACAATCGTCGCAACTTCTCGTTTGGTTAAAGATAAGGGTATTGGTGAATTAATTGATGCGTTCAGCGAAGCAAAGATACCTAATTCAACTCTTAAAATATGCGGAGATGGAAGGGATTCTAAGTTTTTTGAAACAAAGGCTAAAAATGCAGAAAATATTAAATTCTTAGGTCATATTAAAGATGTTGTTTATGAGCTTAATAAAGCAGATATTTATATACATCCTACTTATCATGAAAGTTTTGGAGTCTCTTTGGTTGAAGCAGAGATGTGCGGTCTTCCTATAATTGCAAGCGATGTTGGCAGTATACCGGAGATAGTTAAAGACAAGAAAAATGGGATATTAGTTCCAGTAAAAGACGTGACTGGCCTAGTTCAAGCAATACAGAAATTAGTTAACTTCCCTGAACTGCGAGTTAAAATGGGCAATGAGGGTCGTCAATTATTCCTCGATAAATTTCAATTAGACAAAATAGTAAAAGAAAAATACCTACCTATTTATGAAAAATAAACCTATTAAAATTTTATTTGATGCTAACCCAATAGTTAATGGTAATAAATCCGGTGTTGGATATTATTCATATTATTTACTCGAGGCATTTGCTAAAAATCACTTAGGTGAAGTAAACATTGTTGCTCACTATTTTAATTTTTTAGGTCGTAAAAACCCTAATTTACCAAAAGTAGCAAACATCAACTACAAACAATCTCGTTTTTTACCAGGTAAAATTTTGTCGTTAACTCGAAAATTTGGTTTTCAAGTTCCTCTAGAGATATTTTTTAAAACCTCAGGAGATATTGCTATTTTTACTAATTTTGTAAGTCTGCCAAATCTAAGTAATGTGCCGACCTTTGTAGCGGTGCATGATCTTTGTTATGAAGACGTTCCCGAATATGTGTCTGATAAAAATAGGGCGTTTCTTCATAGATTTGTTCCAAAATCTATAAAATCTGTAACAAAAATAATAACAATTTCTGAAAGTACAAAATCCGCAATAAAAAAACATTACGGTGTTAATGACAATAAATTTATCATTACACCAATTCCTCCCCAAACACCTCTTTTTACAAGTAAGGACGTGTTGAAGCGATTTGAGATCAATAAAAAATATATATTACTTATTAGTAACTTAGAGCCTAGAAAAAATTTTATAAATTTAGTAAAAGCATATGAAAAACTTCCAAAAAATATAAAAAAAGAATATTGCCTTGTCTTAGCTGGAGGAAAAGGCTGGAAGATCGAAGAGCAACTAAACTACATTGAAAACTCAAAATTTAGTAAAGACATAATACTAACTGGTTATGTGTCTGATGTTGAGAGGGCAGCACTTTATACAAATGCTTCGATATTTGTAATGCCTTCTCACTACGAAGGATTTGGTATGCCTGTTTTAGAAGCGATGAGTTACGGAATTCCAACAGCTATAAGTGACATTCCAGTTTTTCATGAAGTTGCAGGAGACGCCTCGGAATACTTTGATAAAGACAACCCTAGCGAGATTACTAAAACGATCCAGAAAATATTAGATAATAAAAAACTTCAACAAAATTTAATTTCAAAAGGTAATAAGCAGCTCAAAAAATACAGTTGGGAAAAAGTTGCATTTGATCTCTATGAAGAAATAAAAAAAGTAATTAACTAGTTTTTTTACTACCAATTACAACACCAGCTAATAGAAAAATGCTTATTGAAACGGCCTCGTTAGAGAAGGTATGAAAGAATAAGTTTGCAAAGAGTAGGCCAGTAAAACTAGCCAGAAATATTTTGGCCGTATCGTTTCTGCGCAAAAACCAGAGTTTTTGGATTACTAAAAATAAAATGGCTATAAATACCGCAAAACCAAAGATTCCTACTTCATATAAAATTTGCAAAAAGTAATTCTCGGTTAGCAAGCCATCGGGCAGACGCGTAGACACCAAACCGGCTGTGCCTGGCCCGTAACCTAGTGGTTGCTCGATAATACCATCAATAGCTTTTTGTGCCAGGGAAGCCCGTAGCTCATTAGGGCTTTCAAGCACAGTGCTTTCATCGGCATGGAAAACTACGTTTTGTACAAAATACTGGTCCCTGAACATATACACAAATCCAACAGTCGCTATACAAAGTATAGCGACACCAGTAGAAGCCTGGGTTTTATATTTCTTTAAAAGACTGATGTTTGTTAGTACTAATAAAGTGCCAATCGACAAGATTGTTGCGAGCAATGTACTGCGTGAAAATGTTAGAAGCAACGCCCAAACATGCAAAATTAACAACCCGCCAACAAACATTCTTTTTTCAGTTTTCCAGCTTTTTATTAATTCATGAGTTAAAAATGTTATCGGTAGGATTAAAAATGCTCCTAGAGAATTTGGGTCGCGAAGGGTTGAAAAAACTCTAAATAGGTCTGGTTTATCATCAATGAAAAAATTTGGTTTGACACCGCGTTCAACCGCGTAACCAAAATGAGTCAGTAAGTCTTTTGGCAAAAAGTACTGTAGTAATGCTAAAAAACACACAATACTGCTAAGAATAATCAGGATCTTACTATACTTGCGCACCAGGTTAACTTTAGGCAACAAAAGTGCCAAGCTATAGCCAATGATTAAATAACAAAAAATTCTAAGATTATAAACTATGCCCAAAGTGCCTGTGAATTTAGGTTGATCTGTTATAAAAAATAATAAAACGTGTATGAGCCCATATAGTCCAATTAGCCCTAGTAATTTGTTATATAGATCTGTAGATTTTTTAGCCCAAAACACTGTCACTATACAAAATATAGTGACAAGGGCAGTAAAAACATCTTTCCAGGCCTTCCAAACATCTAGCCCGCCGGTGTATGTGCTGAGCCAAACAGATAAAAAGGTGTGGAAAGGCATATAAATAAACAGGGTCAGCGCCCCTAAAGAAATATAATTTACTACCCTACTCTTAAGCATCATTGGTATAATTGTATCAATTACATGGGCAAACCAACTAAACACATTGTTATTGACGGTCGAATACGCAGAGCTAGCACTGGTAGACCGGTTGATAGATTCTTGCATTACCTACCTGGACTAGACACAGAAAATAAATACACGGTTTTGGTCGAGCCTTCTGATAATATTGAGTTTGATACCGAAAATATCAATAAAGTGGTGTGTAAATACAAGCGTTTTTCGATGAATCCCTTCCAGCAATTTGGTTTCGCCTGGCAACTTTACCGCCTCAGGCCAGATTTAGTTTACTTTACGATGACAGGTCTTACTCCCCTGCTCTACTTCGGTAAAAATGTAGCCTTCACCCATGACCTTACTATGCTCAGATTTGCACGTGCTGGTAAGCTACCTAATTGGTTGCATGAAATCAGAATGATTGGTTATAGGTTGCTTTTCTGGAAAGGCAACAAATCTGCAGACAAAATTATTACTCCGACTAACTTCGTAAAAAAGGATCTGAGCAACTACTCAGCAAAGTTGGAGAACAAAATTAAGGTTGTGTATGAAGCTGGAGATCTACCTTTTGACGCAACTCCCGAGAAAATTTCTGGCTTAAAACAGCCATTTATTTTTCATCTTGGTAGTCCGTTTCCTCATAAAAACATCAATAATCTAGTTTTAGCATTTGAAGAACTTAAAAAGACTAACCCTAATCTAAAGCTTGTCCTATCCGGTAAAAAAGAGCATCACTTTGATCAATTAGAAAATTGGTTACAGGCGCGTGAATATAATGACGACATAATAATTACCGGCTTTGTGTCTGACGGTCAGCTTAAATGGTTGTATGAAAACGCTGAATGCTATGTCCTGCCATCACTTAGTGAAGGATTTGGTTTGCCAGGGCTCGAAGCTATGGCACATGGCTGCCCACTTGTTAGCTCCAGCGCCACTTGCCTTCCAGAAGTTTATGACGAAGCTGCTGAATACTTCGATCCAAATAACGTGGATGATGTTGTCGTTAATGTAAACAAAGTTATAAATGACGACAAACTTAAACAAAAGTTAATAAAAAATGGCTACATCCAGCTCAAAAAATACTCTTGGGAAAAGATGTCCGAAGAAATCCTTAGTATTATTAAAAGTCAGCTTGAGATAAAATAATACTAATGTTTCAAAAAGGTGTTTTTTTAGCCTTAGTCGGCGTAATACTTGGTCTGCCAGCTTCTGCAAGCGCACAACAAAACCTGCAAAATAGCGGAGGATTACAAAGCTCAACTTCAAATACCCAAAATACTCGAAACTTACAAACACCCACTAACCCAACTCAGGGCAGTAGTTCTGCTATTTTGGGATCACAACCCAACAAACTAAGTGTGGTTGGCGATCCATCGCAACAAAAACCATCTGTTACTGTTGGGCAGTCAACCTCAAAAACAAGTTTTGCCATACAAGATGAAACCAAAACAAATATATGGGTTATTTCATTGGTGCCTATATTATTTGTTTTATTTTTTTGGTTTGTTTATAAGTTTATGAGCAATCCAGGCAAAATAACAAAAGTTAATCCTGAGCCGGAAATAAAAATAGAAAAAGTAGACCCAAAACTACAGAGCAAGGTAGCTAAGGCTAAATCAATAAAGACTACAAATAAATCATCATCTAGTAAACAAAAGAAGAAACCAGCAAAGAAACGCACCCACAGATAGACCGGGAGTGTTTAATTGTTAGTGGGCTCAACCTCTTCTGCGTCGTAACTAGACCCAGGTTTTAACACAATGCGACGGTCGCGACCTTCACCAACTGATTCTGTTTGTATACCGTGCTCACCAGCAAGTTTATGTATTGTTCGACGATCTGCGGCATTCATTGGATGTAACTCCATTTGCTTGCCGGATTTCTTGACTTCTTTTACCCAAGCCTCTGCTTCGTCTGCCAGCCTGTTTGCGCGTTGAGCTTTATAGTCAGCAACATCAACATTAACTCTAGATATCTCGTAACCATTACTTTTAAGCGCGCTACTAACCACAAATTGTAGGGCATGCATCGTCTCGCCTCTTTGGCCTATAAGAAATCCATTTAGGTGTGTGGACGGAATACTAAGTTCGATCACCTCGTCATCGCTATTACTAGCTCTAATGTCAGTATTAAGTCCAAAAAATGACAAAATATCTTCTAGATATTTTTTGGCATAAAGTATTGATTCTTCCATATATCACCTCTTTCTCTTTTTATTAGAGGTGGTTTTTTTCCGCTGTGCGGTAGATTTAGTTGGTTTTTTAGTTTTTAATTTAGAGACTTTATTAATTTCTGCTACATTAGTTATTTCGTTGATTTCCTCTACGTCCTGGTTTAGAACGCTTCTTTGCTGGAAATAACCAACCACACTACTTGTTAAAAGATATAAAGATAACGCCGAAGGAATACTAACTGAGAAAATAAATGTCATGAACGGCATAAATATTAGCATTCCACGGCTAACTGCAGCGGTCATCTCGGCTTGATCGGCTTGTTCACCAGCTGCCGCTGCCTTAAGAATATCTTTGAGTTTGCGGGACTCTTTTTGGTCAATCATTAATGACTTACTTTGGAAATACTGAGCAATAGCCGCGACGGCTGCAAGCAGTATTGCAGACCACACTAGTCCTTTGCCAGAACCCAACCCTTTTTCGGCTAGGTTAACAAACCCAAACAATGTCCCATCAAATAAATTTCTATCTTCGGCAACGCTTTTTATCCACGACAAGTCCTTTACCCAGTCATAGGAAAAAGTTTGTAGACTGTCTTGGTTTTTAATAAGTTTGTTTACTGCCTGATATAGTCCAATAAAGATTGGGATCTGGATTATTAATGTGCCGATAGTGCTAAATGGTTTTATCTCATTTTCTTTATAAAACTCCATTTGCATACGAGCCAGTTTTTGACGGTCACCGTTAGCAGCTTCTTTGAGTTTTTTAAGCTCAGGTCCTAAAACCCGCATTTTTTTAGTGTGATGAAGTTGCTTCTTTACTAGAGGCCAAAGAGCTAAGCGAATAAGAGCGGTAAATACAATAATTGCCACGCCTAAATCATGGCCCGGAATAATAGCATAAATTACTTCAAGCAAGTTGAAGATTGGTTGCTCAACTAGAGTCCTGAATAATTCCATTGCTATAACTCTACCATCTTTAACAGATTAGATCTAGATGATTTTAGATTTTTTTAATAGAGTTTCTAGAGATTTAACCAGCTCTTGCTGTGGAATTTTGGCGATCTTTTCATCATAAACCGTTAGAGCGATATCAATTGGCCATTTCTTGCTACTATCTTTCTTGATAACCCTAACCGTCTCAAATATCCTACGACGAATACGATTACGAACTACCGCGGATTTACTAACTTTTTTACTTACTATAACCGCTAGTCTGTAGTCATCTTTTTTACTGGAAGCGTATTTTAATGATAGAAATTCAACTCTCTGTGATTTTCCGTTTCTAAACAAATAACTTAGTGAGTTGTGACCATGAAATCGATGTAATCGATTGATCATATTTTAGTGCGTTAAACGAGCACGGCCTTTAAGGCGACGGCTTTTTAAAACATTGCGTCCTGCTTTTGTAGCCATGCGCTTCATGAAGCCGGCTTGTTTACTGCGTTGTCGTTTTTTTGGTTGGTAAGTTCGTTTTGGCATGATTTTCCTTAAAATTAATATCTAACTAGCTTTAGGTTTAGTATATAGGATTTAAATCCTTTTTCTAAATCGTCTCAATTTATTATTAAATTATGTAGTTTTAACAATAATAGTCCCCGATATAATACCAAGTTTTCCACTAAACTCCAAGTTTTATCCACAAATATAACAGATGTGGTGATTTTCTGTGTACAAGTTTTTATCTGTTGAGTCAAAAACTGATAAAAACCCGTGTGATTTTTACAAAGCCTGTGGAAAAGTATCACCTTTTAGTGTTATCTTATTAGTAACGCAAAGTTATCTTAGTGAAGATCCTGGAGGGGTAAATAATGGACACCATGAACTTGTGGCAAGCTGTCTTGGGCGAGATCGAACTCAGTGTCTCACAGGGTAATTATGTTACTTGGTTTAAAAACACTCGTTTATTAAAAATAAAAGACGATGTAGTTGTTATTGGTGCTCCTAATGTATTCATAAAACAACAGCTAGAGAAAAAATTTAATGATCTTATAGACGAAACCTTACGCAAAAATGGCATCGAAACCAAAACTATTGAATATAAAATACTCCCCGCCTCCTCACTAAACCGTAAAATTTCTGACGAAACTGTCATCCTTCAACAGTCCACAACCTCTACTGAGCCACAAAATCAAAACACAACAATAACCAGCAGTCTCACCCACACCTACCGCCAAGGTATAAACGAACGTTACACCTTTGAGAATTTTATAGTTGGCTCCGGAAACGAACTAGCATACGCCGCCTGTCAGGCTATCGCCACCAATCCTGGCAGTAAGTATAACCCTTTATTTTTATACGGCGGGGTTGGAATCGGTAAAACCCACCTTATCCAAGCCGTTGGTAATGCTGTGGTTCAACAAAACAAAAATGCTCACATTGTATATGTCTCAACCGAGCAGTTCGTCCAAGAATTTTTAGACGCTATAAGGTATAAGAAAAACACTGATTTTGCAGGATATTACCGAAGTGCAGATGTCTTAATTATTGATGATATCCAATTTATAGCAGGAAAAGAAAAAACACAGGAAGAATTTTTTCACACCTTTAACGCGCTACACCAAGCTAATAAACAAATTATTATTACAAGCGACACAAGACCAAAAGACATCCCTACGCTAACCGACCGTTTACGATCACGTTTTGAATGGGGTATGGCAATCGACATGCAAGCACCAGACTTTGAAACGCGCTGTGCGATTATCCAAGAAAAAGCTTCACAACATAATATTGAACTCCCGTCCGATGTTGTCGAGCATTTAGCTGGATATGTCCAAAACAATATACGTGAACTAGAGGGCGCACTAAACCAGCTAATAGCCTTTTGTGAAATGCGTGGACTATCGCCTAATGCCGAGATTGCAATGGCAGTACTGGGCGGAACAAAAAACCGACCTAAGCACATAACTCCTAAACAAATTATCGAAAAAACAGCTAAGCATTTTCATTTAACAATGGAGGATATTTTAGGCCCAAAACGCGATAGAGAAATCGTGGTGCCCCGCCAAATAGCAATGTATATGTTGCGCGAAGAGCTTCATTTAAGTTTTCCCAAGATAGCTCGAGAACTCGGCCGCAAAGACCACACAACTGCTATTCACTCTGTAGAAAAGATCGAAAAAGAAAAAGCTTTCGACGAAGATGTACGTGCCGCTTTAGCTGAAATCAAGGACAGACTTTATGTTTAAAACCTGTGGATTACATATGGAAAACTCAACTAGCGACTGTTCACAAATCTATAGTATTGAACATAGTAGTTTTATTAAAAACCAAAGCTGGTTAAAAAACACCAAGTTATACAACCCCATCAGGACTTTTGTACACAATTTATACTCAAGTTTTTTGTATATTTTTAATCAGTTAAGTTGGGTTTATACCCGCAATCCACACACCCTACTAAAACTACTACTACCTTATAAATTAATAATTAGGAAAGGCTAATAATGAAGCTCCAAATAACTCAAGAAAATTTAAACAAAGCACTAAACAATGTAGCTCGTGTTGCGAGTAGTCGTAATACCCTACCAATTCTTTCCAATATATTAATAAAAACTGTCGACAACCGTGTTTGTATA
The DNA here is from genome assembly GCA_964444225.1 of uncultured Candidatus Saccharibacteria bacterium. Classification (GTDB taxonomy): domain Bacteria; phylum Patescibacteriota; class Saccharimonadia; order Saccharimonadales; family 2-12-FULL-41-12; genus JALHOM01. The sequence goes on from CAYUFM010000001.1 coordinate 113,273, forward strand.
GCTGCAACTAATTTAAACATAGCTATAACCCACTACATCGGCTCAAAAGTATCGGAAGCCGGTGCTATAACTGTGCCAGCTCGTCTAATGCAAGACTTTGTTTCTAGTCTGTCACCTGGTGTTATTAATATTGTGGTTGATGAAACAAAGCTACATATAAAAACAGACTCTTTCAACTCCACTATAAATGGAATACCCGCAGATGATTACCCAGTTATGCCACAAATTAATAATGGAAAAACCTGGAATGTGCCAAGTGGTGTTTTGAAAAAAGCTTTATCTCAAGTTGTGGTGGCGGCCAGTAATGATGAAACCAGGCCGGTTTTAACTGGAGTTTACCTACACACCTATAACAACAACCTGTATGTGGTCGCAACAGACAGCTATCGTTTAGCAGAAAAGAAGGTTTTACCTATAAAAGAAGACGTATCGTTGCTTATCCCAGTGACAGCAATACAAGACTTGTTGAGAATTATTGGAGATGATGATCAGCCTGTTTCTGTAACTCACGATGATCAACAAGTGTTATTTAATGTAGGAGACATCGAGCTAATTACTAGGCTGATCGACGGTGCGTATCCAGACTATCGCAAACTCATACCAGCCTCATTTAAAACTACAGCTTATATTAATAAAAACGAGCTTCAAAACATAACTAAAGTGTCTAGTTTGTTTGCCCGTGAAAGCGCCGGAAGTGTGACTATTAACGTAGATGAATCAGAAAAAGAGATTAGTATTCAATCTATAGCATCCCAACTGGGTGAAAACACTGCCAAAGCCAAGGCAGAAGTTCAGGGGGAAGGCTCTATCACTCTAAACTCTAGGTATATACTAGATGCCTTAAACGTAATACCTGACTCAAAAGTCACAGTGAGTTTTAATAGTAAGCTAGAGCCTTGCGTGATTAAAGGTGATGAAAAAGACTACACACATATAATAATGCCTCTTAAAAGCTAGTAATTAGCAGATAGTGGTTTGTGGTTAGTATAATTTAGTAACATGCTTTTTACTGATATTAGGTTACAAAACTTTCGATCATATATTGAGTCGTCTTTTGAGCTTGGTCCAGGGGTAAATATTGTTGTGGGACCCAACACCGCCGGCAAGACTAACTTACTCGAGGCTTTAATGTTAAGTGCGGTTGGAAAGTCGTATAAAGGTAGCGACTCTTTACTGGTAATGTCAGATAAAGACTGGGCTAGAGTTGACACGCACACCAACCATAATCAATCTAGAGTAGTGAAAATTTCTAAAACCCCAGAAGATAAAACATCAAAAATATTTGAAATTGATGATAAACAATACAAAAAACTTACACTTAATAATAAATTCCCGGTTGTTTTGTTTCAGCCCGATGACCTTAATTTGTTAATTCTTGAGCCTTCTTCAAGGCGTGAGTATTTAGACGGTTTCATCGAGCAGTTTGTTGAAAGCCACGCAGAAGTTTTGTCTAAAATGAAACGTGCCTTGACTCAGCGTAACAGTCTATTAAAACAGCCAACAATAAACAAAAACCATTTATTTACATGGGATTTACGTTTTTGCGAACTTTCATCTGAGCTTGTTCGGAGTCGCTTAAAAACCCTCGATTTAATTAACGCAAAACTTGCAAATGTATATAGTTCCCTTGCGGGTAAAAAAACAAAGGTTGAATTAATATATCAATCCAAAATAAACACCACAAACTACTCAGCCAATTTAATGAATTTATTAGAAAGAAACCTAGAGGTTGATAGGGTGCGCGGTTTTACGTCATGCGGTCCACATCGTGACGACATTGTTGCTTGTTTTGATAAAGAACCGTTAGTAAATTCAGCGTCTCGTGGTGAAGCGCGTACTTTTATCTTAGCCTTAAAAATTCTAGAGTTAGAGATTTTAGAATCAGAGACTAGCAAGCGCCCTTTACTGCTCCTGGATGACGTTTTTAGTGAGCTGGATGGTGCAAGGCGTCGTGCTTTGACTAATTACTTAAATGGCTACCAAACGATCATTACAACGACCGACGCTGACGCCATTATGCAAGACTTCGCGGATAACTCCAATAAAATTACTATTTAGCTTATTCTTCACCAGTATACTTAAATTGTATTTTTGGTTTTTGATTATTATTTATATCATCTAGAATATGATCTGGTACTTCTTTGTATAGATGTTTACTTAGTATTATCTGGGGTGGATTTGTGATTATCTTCCACGTGTTGACATCTTTTTTCAGAACGATTTTTAGTGTGTCTGCATTAAATTCGTCAGCTCCGTTATATAACAGTGTTGTTGCGTACCACTCACCAAAATCATAAAGCTTACCTTTCTGTATAAGATATTGATCTATATTAAACACCCCTGCTTTTATTACACTGGTTATGTTTGTGGTTTCTGAATCTAAAATTGAATTTAATTTTTCTTCTGAGTAAGTAGGATTGATTTCTAGTTTTTTGTCCGTAGAATCAAGATTTATACCCATAGTTCCATTTGCGTAACCTGGTGATCCAGTGTAAACAGCCACGTATTGGGCTTTTTTTAGCCTAACCTCTGTTTGTGATAATGTAATTTTTTTAACTTTTTTAGTATCTCGGTTTTTTTCATATTCTTGTTTTTCTACTAAATAAAGTTCACTTATATTTTTGTGTTTTAATTCCAAATTTACTGTGCTCATAAAATAATATATAGAAGCACCAATTACAGTAAATAAAACAAGAAGGACAGAAAAACTCACCTTTTTAGTTGTTGACATCACTGAGCTCCTTTGCGGTTGGATTCTCGTAATCACTAAATTCAATTATGCTTTCAGTTGGGTTGTATCCTTGGTCTCTTAACCAGTCCATTGCTTTCTCTCTTCCTCTTGGTGAGCTTGTCGAGATGGAAAAGATGAAATAGTTACTGTCTTTATCATTGCCCAAATATGTGATCGTGAATGGCCCATTAACTTCTTGAATAAGTATTGCTGTTTCACCTCCCTCTTCGTGTGTATCTTCAACGTCTTTGACTCCAGTATTTGTGTTTGTCTGAGTCAATAAAAAAATAAATAAAACCAAGAAAATAAAAACCCCCAACACCACAAGTATTTTCTTAGAAAAGTATTTATACTCTTTCATTAGTTTGGGGTGTCCTCAAATATTTTATTTAATAAAGGAATGAATCCGGGATCTCTGCAACATTGTCTGCCGCCAAACTCCCCTTTTGGAGAGCCTCTATCTATGTGTAGGTGTGGTGGGGTGTCATCTGCGCATCTTGTTGGGCCTACTTCTGCGATTTTCTGCCCAGCTGTTACTCTGTTGTTATCATCATCATCAACATTAACATTTTTTATATGGCCGTACCAATATGACCAACCGTCATCTCCAACTAATTGAAACTGTTTACACTCTTGGGGTGCCGGTGCAGTTCTGCCAAAACCTGGTCTATAACGGAAATTTTCTATTTTGCCGCTGGTAATGGCGTATACAGGGTCTCCCTCGGGTCTAAATAAGTCTGCTGCTGGTGTGCCGTCATGGTGACATGTAGTTTGTCGACACGGTAGATTAACTCCAGATTTTCGTACTGGTAGTGCATAGCCGTCGGAAGTTATTGCAGCGTTTTCTCCTGGCATTGAGCTTGTGGTGCAAGTTTGAGTGCTACTAGACGTAGTTGTGGTAGTAGTACCCTCGTTGCCGTATTTAGATTTTGCTGCTACCGCCCTACCTATACGGTCGGCCATTGCTTTTACTCCAGCACCCTCCATTAATACTTCATAAACCTCAGTGGCTTTTTCGAGTGTAGTTGTTTCTTTAAGTTTTGGGAGCATATTGCTATATCCGGTTGGGCTTGAGTTGTTCATATGCCACCAGACTAAATCAAGCTGGGTCTCTAGTAAATGTATTGGACTAGTAATCCCAGCCTGTTTGGCGTAATTAATGGCTCTACCTCCGGCATCCCACTGGATTAAACCCCATGCCTTACCAACTCCCACTCCAAACCCAAAGATCGCCGGATCCTTAGTATCTGGCCCTACTTGAGAATTTTCTGGATTAAACCCTGACTCTCTGGATATGTTGCCCATAATTCCGGCAACCTGGTTTACAGTAAGGCCCTTACCAATAAAATAATTCCAAACTTTTTCTTCATTATCAGAGCCAGATAAGTCCGAAGTCGTTCCGTTTGTAGTACACACACAGTCGCCTCCTTCACATCCTGTCTCGATATCGTAATAAGGAATATACTCATTATATAGTTTTTTTTGCTCGGTACTTAAAGCTTGTATTCTTTGAGTAAACAACGAAAAGCAAAACACAAATAAAGTTAATCCAAGTAAGATTTTTTTAAAAAAAGTAAGTGTTTTCATTATTTATCTTCCGTCTGGTGAAAAATGAGGTGCATCGTCTAGGCCATACCACTTGTAGCCATATTGTTCAGCATTTGATCTTAACCAGTTGTTCATTGGTTGGTTCCAGTCTATAGCTATGCCAAGTTGATGGTTCGATGTTCCTGGGCTTGCGACGGGGTTGCCACCTATTCCACAGCCTGGCTTGCAGTTGAATAAATAGGTTTGGCGAGCCATCGACCTAAATCCTTCAGCAGCAGTTATGCTTGATATTCCGGCAGCTTTAGCATCGTCGACCATCTTAACTATAATGCCAGATACCCTAGAATTAACAACTAATTTTCCACCCGCTCCAGGTACATCAGATAGGTCTCCTGTTTCTGGCACGCTTTCAACAGCGCAAACACGAATTGGCACTTTATTGCCCGAGCTATAGCCATCAGCAACTCCCAGATCCTTGGTTCCTGGCGCACAAGACACCGAAGTCGAATCTGACTTCAAAGTTGTAGTATCGATTGTTGAACCAGCAGCCTCGGTTATTTGACTTGATTGGTTAGAAGTGCTGGTGTTTTCTGGAACTATTCCTGAATCAACACATGCTTTTTTGACGTCTTCGGACTCTTCTGGTCCGATTCCACAGTATTCGCTCAATAATGTTCGAGCACTTGCTACATATATTTGATATCTGAAGAACATCTCTTGCTCAGATGAATCGATTTGCACCTGATCACCACTAAAAGTAGGCTTGTATTTACTACAGACCGAATAGTCGGAGTTGTTTTCTAGTTGCGCAATACTTACATCAAGTGATTCTAGGCTTATTCCTGTTGGGTTATTTACAATCTTTACACCAAAACATTTACTATATTTGTTATTCAAATCCTCCAATTGCCCCTCTACAATATCTGCATTTTCTTCGATATTACCAAAACTTGGATCGTCTAGCATTTCTAGCGGTATACCGTATTCGCTTATGCCATAAATAGATGATGAAGCGGCAGATATTTTATCACTGTCAAAAACGTTGAAGGCATTGAGCCAATTACCCGGATTGATCGATTTAGAGAATATATCTACAAGCGACTCTGAACGAACAGCGGCTAATCTCAAATATATCGTATTTGCTAAAGATTGGTAATTATTCACATCAAAATATCTTTCAAGACTAGAAGAATCTTTCATCCTAGCAAGCTTTGATTCTTCATCGAGTTTAGCGGCTTTCTCTGGTGATAATTGTGTACCTCCAAGGCTAACCATTGCTGATGATTGTGCTAATTTACCCCCCATCCCAGTAACAGCACCTAATTTATCACCCACTTCAGCGGTATTAACAGCACCGTCACTTAAAAAAGATACCAACTTATTGGTCATTTCTTCAGTGCTAGGTAGTTGCGCAACGGCTAGTCCTTTATTTAAAGCGCTATTTACAATGTCGGCTAGATTACTAATTACCGGGAGTCCTGCTACTGCATTAATAGCTGAGCAACCATCTTTTAGCGTGGGGTTGGTTAAAGGATTATCAAGACCTATCGCACTAAACAGCGCACCGGTTGGTGATATTGGGAAATTTAATGCAATATCTACTGCCTTAAATATTCTATTTTTATCATTATTAGCAGCGGCAATAGCTTCTTCGGGTATTTGTGCACCGTATTGTGGATCTTGCTCGCTTTCATATTGCAAAGGTGCCGCATTTAATAAGTGTCTACCACTTTCTTCATCATACGCAACATCGTGTAAAACGCGTATATCGTCTAAATCAGCTCCACCATCCTGGATGTCGGAGGCGCCAGAAACAAAACTATAAAATACTTTAACCATTTTATCGACAGATTCAGCGTTCACTTCCTCTGTAGCATTGCCTATTTCGCTGACGCTACACATGATTCCTAGAGCTGCGACAGGGCCTCCGGCTTTTATCGCTGCCGACCGAATTAACTTAATTTGTGCAGGTGTTTTGTTTGCTGTTTTTTGCTTCAAGTCATCTAGGAATTGTTTTGTTTTACCAGTAACGTTTACGTCGGTGCCACCGCTAATATGTTCATTAAATATTTCTTCTGAGGTTTTCTGGTTTTTACCAGACGTTTTTGTATCGACTGAAAGGTCGCGGTAAGAGCGAAATCTATTAAAACCATCCAATGCTACACCCGCTTTTTTAACACTTAAACGGCTATTAAGTGGTCCAATAGCCTTTGATGTTAAACCTCCAGCAGATGATGCTAGGCGACTCGTATATCTAGCTACCGAGCGAAGTTCTTGTGCCGATGATCTACCTGGTAGAAAATGTACTATTCTAGTAGTTTCGGCTAGCCTAGAGCCGTCTCTGCGGACATTTGTTCCGGTTATTTGGTTTACTTGTTTAACTTCAGCACCAGGTATTTCTTTTTGTATGCCGTCGATAATACCGGTGTTTCTTGCTAGGCGCTCATCTACTATTTCGTAGCCAGCTAATCTTCCCCTTCTGTTTTCGTTATATATTGGTCTTACACCATAATGCTTAGCCATGTTTTTTTCATGGACATTGTTAACTTTTCTGCTCAATGCTCCTAGCCTGCCTTTTTCAGGGATTCCGGCTAGTACATAAACTTTATCGCTAATACTAATCTTTTCACTTAAATTATTTACCCTAGATAAATATTTAGTCTGAAGAAAATTCCCAATATGTAATATTTCAAATGGCCCCTGCAGGATACTAAATAAACCAGCTCCACCAATTCCTAATACCCCTACGGTAGCAATAATAGCGCTACGTTTGCGCAAGTTTCGTGATAGTCTTGAGCGAAACTTCTTTCCCACTGGTTGTTTCTCATCACTGGTGAATGTGGGTGCACTTTCTTTTTCTTTTAATTCATCAGGATCGTAGGGTTTATTGTCTTTTTCGTCAGGATTCTCCAGGCCTCGCCTAGCCGTGATGAAATCTGGTTCTATGGTTCGTTTTTCTTCTTCTTTTAAATCCATAATTAAGGTATTGCCTTACATACCTGGAGTTAATCGGTTTTGTAGATCAATTGTGCCGCCACCACCAGCGATCTCACCCATTTGTTCTACTTGTTGAACTTGAGCAGGGTTGGTGGTTATCAGATTTTGTTCTGTTGGGCTGGCGGCAATTTGGATATGGACATGACTTTGCCCTGCAAAGAACAACCCTTGACCTACCGGAAACTGTGAAAGGCGCTTTTTTTCTTCACTAGTAAGCTTAAATACATCAGATAAAATGTCTACAGCAGAAGGCGACTGCTTCAAAAGTATCTGCATGCTAGAGTTAGCAACAATCGCGCGTCCCATGCGTGAGCCCATAAAATCTTCCACATCTTGTGTTATTGTAGTAATCCCTAAATTATACTTACGAGCTCGTTTTGCTAGGCTAAATAAGAAGTTGGCGCTGTCTTCATATTTCATTAACTGCCAGGCTTCATCAACCACGAGAATTCGTCGTTTTTGGTCGGATTTAGTCTTATTCCAGATGTAGTTAAGCACAATAAACATAGCAACTGGTCGTAGCTCATCCTCCAGATCGCGGACATTGAAAACTACCATTGGGTTATTGATGTTAATGTTGCTTTGCTGAGAGAAAATACCAGCGAAGGTACCGCTAGTGTATTTGCGCAGACGTTGTGCTAGTTGTGGCCCGCTACCTCCCATATGAAGCAAAGTGTCATAAAGATCATTTATAGTTGGAGGTTGTGAGACGTGAGTTAACGGGTCGTTAGTGATCCCGGCTTTGGCATAAGTTTCTATAAGTGCTGCGTCTAAATCGGCTTCTTCTGCTGGAGTCATGGCTGGTGCCATTAATCCACCACCATTGGCCGCCGAGTTCATTTGTGCCTGAGCGCCACCCATCATTAGTCTAAGTAGACCATGCAGAGTAATAAGATTGCTGCGCAGGGCATTGTCGGCTTCTTCGGTGTCTACAACCTGTGGTAGGTCGAACGGATTTATGCGTGTCTGTGAGTTTAGGCTCAGACGCACATAGGCACCACCAACCGCCTCACAAAGTCTTTGATATTCGTTTTCTGGGTCAATAATAAATATTTCTGTACCCATCATCATACTCCGGACGGCCTCTAGCTTAACAGTGAAGCTTTTACCTGCTCCAGATTTTGCAAAAACTACAGCATTGCCATTCTCTAGGGTAAATCTATCAAAAATCACCAGCCCTGAGTTGTGCATGTTGATCCCATAAAGTATGCCGTTGTCTTGAGTCAAGTCAGCACTAGTAAATGGAAAGCTGGTGCTGATAGCGCCAGTGTTCATGTTGCGACGGATCTGAAGCTGGTCGGTTAGTTGCGGTATTGTACTGTTGAGGCCTTGTTCTTGTTGTGAGCTTGCAGGTTTTGAGAAAACTAACTGTTGGCCCAAAATAGACTCGATCTTGTGCGATACAAACTCTAGCTCATCCATAGAATTAGCGTATACGGTAAAGTAAAGTCCAAACCTAAAGAATCTTTCTTCACCAACCTGTAGTTTGTCGCGCATTTCTTCGGCATCGATGATGGCATTTTGTGTAGCTGGGTCGCGTACTCGACCTTTCTCAGCATTAATCATTACACTTGCTTCTAGTTGAGCTACTTTTTTCTGGAGGTTTTTTAGTACAACTTGGCTTTCTACAGGGTAAACAAAGATAGACAGATCAACCACTTCGTCAAGGTTTACCATACTGGAGAGCCATCCGGTACTGATCTGGCGCGGATAGCCATAGACAAAATATGTCCTAGCAAATCTAGTGCCAATTTGAAAGAATGCCGGGCTGAACTCTACAGAGCTTGGTGCGATAAAATCACGTAGTGCCGTAATACCTTTACGAAACGCAGCGTCGACTTGTTGTTGCTCGAGCTGTTGTTGTGCCTGAGCCATAGCCACTGGGTCAAGTTGAGGTTTTTTGCCTCCAAAAATACCCATCAGAGCATTTCCTTCTCTAAGTTAGGCTGTGGAGCAACGCCCGGTCCCTTGGTGATTACTGGGGCGGTTAGATCGTTAAAATTTTTGAGTTGCTGACGAGTGGCTGTGTCTGGGTTGTAGCTGTCGTAGTAAAGTTCAATCAACTCCTGAGTATCTAGTGGCAGGCCCTGGATCCCACATTGCATCAATCCGCTTAAAACCGCCTGCACTCGATCACGAAGTTCGGTTTTCGCAGCCTCTAGTGATCCTTCATTTATAACAATGTGAGTTTTGTTATTGCCGAACATATTAAAAATCCCATCAACCATAGTCCTGCTGGATGCTAGTGGTTTTTCCTTTTGTTCCTCTACCACCGGAAAATATGGCACCACAACATAAAAATGTTTATCCATAATATTGGTTTGGGCCGCCAGTGTATCTATAAAGTTTATGTAGTCGTCCATCAGTACCGATAACAACATATTTTCGTGTTCTATACGGATTTTATCTAATTTTTCTATGTATTCTCTAAGGTCAACTTTTTGCGAGCGGATAAAAATTTGCACCGGAAAATAAAGCGAGTTTAAAAACCCCTGGTAGCTAAATTCTACAGCTTCTCTTTCCTGAGGACTCATAAGGTCAAAGTTTATAGATTTTACCATAACAACAGACCTAAAAGAGCCGTCGTTCATGATGACTATTCCGTCGCGTATCTCGGCTATTTGTAGGATATTTTGAGTGCTGTTTTTGTTAACAGGCTGAGGAGCTTTAGCTAATGGCTGTCCGCCAGGAATAGGACCGGAGGGTTGACCAGGTTGGACGGCATTTACTTGAAAATTTTGTTGTTGAGGAGCTTGCGTTTGTCCGCCCGATGCAAATCCAACAGGAGTAAATTGTTGTCCCTGACCATTTGGTTGATTATTTGGATCCATTTTTTATCTTTCCCTAGCCAATAGGTTGTTTAGAGATAAAATAGCAGACCTAAATATGTCATTTTTGTTCAAAAAACTATAAAAATACCCCTCAACGTAACTGCTGTTATGTCTCGTTGTATTTTGTAGTTTTTGATCAAAAGTCATCGTTTTTATGCCCACTATTTTATTTCTAAACAACCTATATTTAATGCAAATTAATCACAACTTCATTTAAGTCACCCTCGACTTCTCTCTTGGCTTGGCGTGCGATAGTAGCCACATCCAGATCATTGTTGCTTGCCAACTCTAGTATAGCAGGGGTTGAAGCAGGTGGGATAGTTTCTTCTTGTGTTTTTTTGTGGTCATCCTGACCTTTGTAATTTGAGACGTCAGGACTCGGTGGTGGCAAAGGGGCATTTGGATCGATTGGGTTTATTACGCGCATGTGTGAATTCGGGTTAACGAATGGTGTTTTACGGCTTTTTAACTCTTGAGCAAGTGCCTTCTCGTCAATTGGTGGATCAGAGTAGGTCTGATAATCAGTGGGTGGCGGAGTAAACTGCATAGGCGGAGCGGTGGCTGATTGCAGTGGTTCGCCGTGTCTCACCCTGTCCATAACATCTAAATTTTGTGCTTTACGGATATCGCTACTCTGTTGCATCATCTTGTCGAAGTTGCCTGTAGTTTCTGCGTTAACTTCGTATACATCAGGAATGGTGGCCAGGTCTACTATCGGAACTTCTTGGGGTAGTGTAGTTGGGTTAATTAGTCGATCGGCGCTGTCTTGTGGTCGTATAACATTTTCGTACTGTGCGTCTTTTATAGCCCAACCATGAGTGTCAATAATTTGGCTCAAGGTTTGTAGTCGGCTTTTTACCTCTGTTTGGCTCAAATTGTCAGTCAAGGGTTTTTCTTCTTTTTTTGGAGCGGTTATTGTTACTAACTCTTCTAGCCCACTCTGGTCCCAGACCCTTTTGCGTGGTTTAAAGTAAAATCTTAACTTGGCTAGTACCCACACCTCTGTTGATTGATCTTTACTCCATGGTACGGCCATAAATATGCCAACTATCATCGGTGGCGTAAAAATTGCTAGCAAAAATGGCAATCCGCGTGATAATGCAAAAATATTAAGATATCCAAAAAACAACCCTCCCGCACCAAAAACAAACTGCTTTAGGGTTAACGGCCCAAGGAACTTATCCTCCGCCTCAATATCTTGGATAACTTTATATGTTGCCATTATAAAACCAAAGACTTCTTAAAAGTCCTTATGTCTATTGTAACACTTTGGTAGCCCAAAATTAATAAAAACCACAAACACTATATTATTGACAATTTAATACAAATATGCTAATATTTAACTGTAAATATTAAAAATTATGCAAGAAAAAAGACCCAATCAGCCACATCAAGCACAACCCGACCTTAGTCGCTTTTTGCCCGAACTAAGCGGTCTTGTGCCAAATGTAGCTCCTCGACCGCTCGTAGAGGGGCCTGTCTTGCCTGAGCCGGCACAACCAGGTCTTTTTGAAGGCTCACAAGAAGATGGTGTAGCACGGCCGTCGACCGAAGTTCCAACAAAGCGTCGAATACGTGGGCGAGATCAACCAAGTCAACCTCACGAAGTAACGCCGCAAACCCCTGTTGCTGAAGAAGAGTGGCAAGAATTTGATACCTTTACTAAGGCTAGAAAACAGCAAAAACAAAAGAACCAGACAGATCAGAGTAAAAAAAACCCAATCAAAGCAGATAAACCTCCGGTAAAAAAAGACCAAGATTTTAGAATTGGTGAAAAAGCTTGGGTCGAGGCAGAATCCTATGAAGATAATCAAAGGAAGGCCGAGGAAAAAGCCTGGGCAGAACTTGGTAGATTTACCGCTAAGAAAGCCGCTATAAGAAATATGATTGATCAACATGCCACGCCACAATCAGATGATGCAGAAATTGTTGTGAAAGCCAAAAACCCGACAGTACCACAAAAACCAGGTGGCCGGCACTCTTTCACGACTGAAGACTGGCTAGAAAGACACGATGTTCCTACTGGATTAATCAAACTAGCTTTAGCCCAGGCTAAGTCTGAAGGAGATCCTGGCTTGAAGCGTAACCCACAGATAGATCCTGCAGTTCATCAGGCAATTTCAAAACACTTTAAAGGTGGGACACCAAATGTCGTCCAGCAAGAAGAACCTAAAGACTCATCAGACAAAATTCCAGGAAAAAAACAGTCTCGATTAGCTGAGTCTCATGGTGCTATTGCAAGAGTTGTCCACCGGAGATTTGGTTTTAAAATGAAACCCTGGGGATTTGAAAAATAAATAGAAGTTTTAAAAGTTAGCTTAAGATTCTGGTGGTGTTTTTGGTGGTTCCTGGGGTCTGTTCCTTGGGTCTATTCGGGGATCCATGTTGCCTCCATATAAACGAGGTTCACCAACTTCAGGGCCAGGCTGGACATCTATTTGGTCGGTTGCCGCTCCAGCAGTGCCGTAACGATTACTTTGAACTTCAACAACAATTTGTCTTGCTGTGTGAAGAAGGTCGTCGTCTCCACGATCCTCGGCTCTTTTTATTACTTCATTAAGGTTTGAAAATACCTGAGGTTTGGCCGTCCTAGCCAGTGTTCCGGGATCTGTAGAATCATGAATAGCCTTTAGGGTTGCCTCGTCAAAAGTTCGTGCCCTAGCTGTTTTACTAGTTTTGTGCTCAGGATTTTTAGCTTTAAAGTCTGCACTTTCTGCATCAGTACCAGCCTCAGCTTGCACTAAATCGTTAAGGGCGGAATAGCTAGGCGCCAGTTCCCACCTTCCTACTTGTTTATTGTATGCGTTTGCAAATCCAGCTAAAGATGCGGCCGAAGACGCGTTACCGCCAGATGCCCTCGCTAGCACTTTGACCATATCCTCCATGCCATTTTTTTTATCAAATGAAGTTCCTGTCATGACCATTTGCTTAGCCGCTGCTTGTTGGGCAGACCTGTCCCCAAATCGCATACCAGAAGTTTTGAATTGTTGTATGGCGTTTACTGACTGCTCTTTTGTTAGTCCTTCTTCCTGTAGTCCTGCTAAAGCCAAAGATTCACTAGCAAATGTTCCGGCTCTCAATGCGTGATCATTCTCTTTTATTTTTAGCATTTCTGGAGATTTCATTTTTTCTGCGGTAGCTAGCTCTAATGCATTAGCTCTGGCATTGGCACCTGTTTGTCCTAGTCCATAATGTCCACGAAGGCCTGTACCGACGGAGAGTCCAGCTCTATTTATTTTTCTAGCTGCGCTTTCTGAGCCAGGAATCCATTTTCTTCCTTCATAAAGTTGACCAGCTTTTAATTTTGCTTTTCGCTCAGCTGCAGTCTCAGTCAGACCTTTCGCTCTACCTTCCGCAAGTCCTCGGCGCTTTTTGTCCATCGTACCTTGAGCGGCGTTCATTACTGCAGATATAGCTCCACCCGCCAACTTAAATGCGAACGGTATCATGACTAAGGGTGCATACAGTACAACAATTCCGGCGATTAACCTTAATATTGTTCCATCACCTCCGTTGCCGTTTGCTTGCCCGATCATTATCGCAAACATAGCATTACTTACAGCAAACAACACAGCAATTATTGGGTATACCAGTAGTGTTTTAACAAACAAATCAAACCACTTTTTAAAGTATTTTTCTGTTCCAGGTAATATGAATAGCGCTATTGCAACCGGCGAAGTAACAGTTAAAAAGAGTAGTAAGCCCTGTCTAATTATTAGTGTAAACAGCACCGATAAAGCGACGAGCCCAACTATTAGCAGCAAAGGAAATAGCGAAGCTAAAATTGCTATAGGCCCTGGCACGACTAGACTTTTAATAATAACTCCAAAAATAACAGCTAGCACGCCACCATTTACTATATTGCCTTGAATCTTTTCTGCACCTGGCGCTACCTGTATGCCATCTCCCACAAAAGGTGTTGAAATTAAGTTTCCTAAACCATTGCCAATTATATTTGTAATATCAATCATGACTACACAAAGATAGATTGAAAGGTTGATGCCAATAACAGCAATAACAATCCTGGGTATAGCTTTTCTTACTGTGTATGCATCTAACATTTATCCACCCTTCACCTGCGCGTAAACTACGGCTATCATGGCGCCTACTAAAACTATATTACCTATTAATCTAAACTGTTGCCAAGCTTTATAAGAACCGTCGTCAGGGTTAGTCGATACAGGAACCTCCTCCATAAGTGGTTTAATAAAATCCTCAAATACCGTATCTGTCATTGCTATACCCATATCAATTACCGGACAAATTATCCATGTCATTGGTGCAGTAAATTTAAAATCACAAGTGTCTTTATCTTCTGGATCGTCAACTGATCCGATAGGACTAGCGGCTGCGGCTGCTGCGAACTCCTCCTTTTGAGCAGCTGGCAACTTATTGTAGTTTGCAATTTGAGCTTCTCCTCGTATAGATTCTGGTGTGCAGCCTGCTGGCACACCACTGCCATTAATTCGGTTGAATCTACTAGTAATATGTTGCGGGCCTATTTTTTGTGGCTCTCCGTCATCCCATATTTTAAAAACTAATTGATCAGATCTTCCTTCTGTTGCAGCGTACTCGCGGTCGATTCTTATAGGACCGGCCGCTACCCTATAATTATTTTTAGCAGCAAATTGAGAAGTTAGCACATCAGTTGAGTCATAAATTGGAAAAAGTCCAACTGCATATTCTATCTTAAACTCATTTACACTTGGTCCAAATGAGTTTTTACCAATTCTGCCGTTGCTAGCATCACAGAAATAGGTAAATGTATAGAATAATTCGCCTGCGCCCTCTATGTTATCGTCTCTTCCAATTGGTCCAACATCTTGAATATTTTTTCCAAAATATTCAGATCTAGTCGGGCTGTAAGCTAGAGCCAAGTCTCCAAGTGTTGGAAAGTCTTTTATTAAAATACTGGTTTGGTTAAAGCTAGCATTAGTAAAATAATTTTCGCTTACATTCAGGGCGTCACCGTCACTGAGGCCTCTATATGCCGGGTTGATAATGTTTGCATCTAAGCCTGGGTTTAAGGCAAAGTTTGCAACCGTTAAGGCGCTTGAATTCGATGGTATGACGAAGTTAAGGCCGATCACAAATAGAAAGTAACTAAAAGCAAATAAACCGTAAGTAAAATTATGAAAAACTTGTTTGGATTTTGTCATTCTTTGAGCTAATACCCCACTAAAACTAAGGCAATTATATCATGAAGGCTATGTTTAAATTAGTAGTATTGCTTATAAATATTTACCAAGGTGCAAAGACTCTTCAACCACTAGAAACATTAGGCTTGATAAACTGATATAATATTTCCAGAAAACAACAATAATAGTTACGCTATATCTAATAAATGACAGCAATAAAAAAAATATATAAAAAAAGTGGATTAATTCTTCTTCTGGTTATGATGGGGTCTTTACTTTATGTCCCGCAACAGGTATCGGCCTTAACTCTTTCTGAGGCAATCGAGGCTTGTAGTATCAGAATAAAGAAGCCTCAGTGTGAAGCAGCCGTGAGGGCCTGTACCACTAGCGCTTGTCGTACTAACGCAGTTAATAACACCAGTATTAGCGGAGCAAGGGTTGTGTCTTTTTGTAGAGTAGTTCAAGACCCTCAAAAGTGTCAGTCAGACTATGTAGAAAAATGTGGCGGTAAAAGAGATGCTGTTTTAGAACGATGCGTGACTGAGTTCAAGGCTACCTTAACAACGACAGCGGCAGCTACGGGGGGCGGATCGGCAAGTGGAACAAGCACTAGCCCAATATCACTAAGCGAAAAGAATATTAAAAAAGGTACTCCATGCGGTAGGGATACGGAAACCACTAAAGCTGTAAATATCCAGTTCGATATAGGCTGCGAGCAAAAGGCCGATAACCCAATAGTTGATATGCTATATGCCCTTATAAAGTTTTTAACTATTGGTGTTGGGTTGGTCTTGACTATATCGATAATCTTAGCTGGAATTATGTATACAACTTCTGGTGGTAGTGCCGAGCAGACTACCAAGGCAAAAGACCGAATACTAAATGCCATGATTGGGTTGATTTTTTACTTACTAATATCGGCTTTAGCAAACTTCTTAATACCAGGAGGCCTATTCTAGGTTAATATTATATTATGTATGATTTCTTGTTAGAAAATTTTTTACGTTTTGCAGCCCCTTGTTCTGGAGGTAGCTTCTTCGGCTTCCCTACTTGGTATAAATATCTTGAAGGTCGCGACGATCCTACTGGCTGTAGCCCGGTGCTTACTGGCTTGGGTGATGTTTGGTTAATTCTGCTTGCAATTATAGAAATTCTATTGCGTCTTGCGGCTATTGCGACCATTATCTTTATTATTTACTCCGGAATTCGGTATATTACAGCCAGGGGCAACTCCGAGAAAATCACATCTGCCAGGATCTCTATCCAGGATGCACTTATAGGGTTGGTTATTACAATCGTAGCTATTGCTGTAGTTAGTTACTTTGGAACGAGGGTTAGTTAAATGACAGAAAAAATCCTATATTTATTAGCGGTAACAAAACCCACAACCGATGATTTAGGTTTGCCAAATGTAGCTGCCGATGATGGCTTTGCAAAAGATGTGCTGGCAGTAGTCTTTGGCGTAATTGGTGCCTTGGCGGTGGTTACAATTATTGTTGGATCCATGAACTTGGCAAAAAGTGCTGGCAATCCAGAAGAAATTAGCAAAGCTAAAAGAACCATAATTTACTCCGTAATAGGATTGATTGTTGCGCTACTGGCAGAGACATTAGTATTTTTCGTGATAGGAAAATTATAATGAAAAAACTACACAGTATTTTATTCGCAATGTCTCTAGGGTTGCTTTTTTGTTTCTCTGCACCGGCATTGGCAGCAGAAGACGTATTTCAGGATGTTTGTAGTAAGCCGAATGCTTCTAGCTCAACTGTCTGTAAGTCTAAAAATCTTGGTGGCCAGAATCCAATCTTTGGACCGCAAGGAGTTATGACCTCAGTCATTAATATAGTGTCAACTATTGTTGGGATAGTTGCGTTTATAATGATACTAGTCGGTGGATTCAAGCTGATAACATCCGGCAGTAATCCGCAAGATGTAAGTAAAGCGCGTGAAACCATAATTTACGCCATAGTTGGCTTGATTATAGCGGCTTTAGCCCAAGTAATTGTACAATTTGTATTGAAGAGGATAAATTAATAAGTATGAAATTTAAGTTAGTAGTTGTATCGTTTCTGTCTATTTTAGGGCTAGTTGGTGCTTTGGTAACCTTTGCTCCTAGTGCCAACGCAGGCTTATTTGAAAATGTAAAAAAAGACGCTTGTGGTGGCGCCGAGCTAAAAGGCACGGGTTCTAATTGTGCCACTTCAGACACTTCTCAACTAAACAAAACTATCCAAAGAATCATTAATATTTTAACTGTGATTATCGGAATTGTTGCGGTGATAATGATCCTTATAAATGGCTTTAAGTTTATAACTTCTGGAGGAGATACTAATAAGGTCGGGTCGGCTAAAAACGGAATACTCTATGCTGTTATTGGCCTCATCATAGTTGCTGTAGCGCAATTTATTGTTGCATTTGCTATAAACACAGGATCTTCGTAAAATCATTTTTGCTTTGCAAACTAAGCATAACTTGTGGTATAAAACAGATAGAATATATTAAGAAAGGTAAAAAATGTTAAAGAAAATAAACTTACTAATCGCTTCAGTCTTCGCCTTTGGCCTTATGCTAGTTCCAGCAACTACTTTTGCGGGGGCTGATATTAAAGGTGGGCTTTGTCAGGGTGCTACAAATCTAGAATTTTCTGGCACTAATAGTGCGGCTTGTGATGCTAATGCCGATGAAGGTCAGCTAAACGATCTAATCAGAAGAGTTATTAACATAGTCTCTGTCATTGTGGCTATTGTGGCTGTGATCATGATAATTGTAGGTGGATTTAAATACATCGCATCTGGTGGTGACTCTACTAAAGTTACTAGCGCAAAAAATACTATTCTTTACGCTATTATCGGCTTGGTAATAGTTGCTTTAGCCCAGTTCGTGGTGAAGTTTGTCCTAAACCAATCAACAGCCTTAACTAGCTAAAGTTAATATCGGCTCAATAATAAAACCCGCTCAGATGAGCGGGTTTTATTATTAGATAAGTTATTATTCTTATAGAATTTCGATCTTCTTTACTGTGTCTTGCTTTAGTTTCTTAAAGCTAACGGTCAGTACGCCGTCTTTTAGTACAGCTTCTATCTCATCTTCTTTGACAGGTACTGGTAAAGCTATGCTTCTACTAAATTCACCCCAGTAACACTCTTGTACGAAATAGTTTTCGACATTATCTTCACCGCCGGCGCTTAGTGTTCCGCGTATACTTAATGTATTGTCAGAAATACTGACATCTAGGTCGTTCTTATTGACTCCTGCGGTGCGAGCTTTGACAACTAGCTCTTCTTTAGTCTCGTATACATCAACGGCTAATTGTCCAGGAACAACATCGTCTTCTTCCCATTCATCAGATACAGTAGGTCCACTTGGTTCGTCCATTTGAGGCTCCGCCGGCTGTGACGACAAGAGGTCATCATCACCTAAAAATGCTGCAGTCAACTCATCTTCCATTAATAGATCTTCATCACGATTACGTCGTGCCATTACTTTATACCCTCCAGTGGTCGGTTTGTTAGATTGTTTTAGCCACTAAGTTTTTATGTTGTTATTAGTATATCCCATAATTTCTATCTTGTAAGCAACTTTAGAACGTTTTTACAACACAAAAATTACTACACTATAAAACGGTAACAAATGTTATAACTTCTAAAGTGTTAGCAGAGAGAATTATTTCGTTGGTGGCTCCTGAAGCTTGTCTGGTTTGTAGTAAAAAAGGCTTTGGTTTTTGTATCGACTGTCAGCAAGACTATCTAGAACTAGCCCTTTCTAGGTGTTATAGGTGTCATAAGGTTACTCGTCAACACCAGCTTTGTCCTAATTGTCGCAGGACGACTAAGCTTGGCCACCTTTGGGTTGTCACAATGTACCAGGACATTGGCAAAGATATCTTGCACAACCTAAAATTTGAAAGATCTGGGTACTTGGCCAAAGATATTGCTAGGATTATGGCCGAGGTTCTACCGATACTCCCGTCGAGTACTGTAATATGCCACGTCCCTACTGCCCCAAGCCGCATTAGGGTTAGAGGCTATGATCAGGCACAACTTATTGCTAAACGCTTAAATAAATTAAAAAAACTGGAGTATCAAGATCTGTTAAGACGTTCATCGTATTCGCGGCAACTCGGTTCAACTAGAGATCAGCGGTTACGGCAAGCTAGTAAGGCTTTTGAGTTAAATAAACCAGCCCTGGTAAAAGGCAAGAACATTTTGATTGTAGATGATGTGACTACTTCGGGCGCAACCCTTGAGGCGGTCTCCAAGCTTTTTAAAAAAGCCGGCGCCCAATCTGTTGACGCCATAGTTTTTGCCCAAGCCCTAGATTAGATCTAGTAAAAAAAATATTTTGTGGTTATAATCTGAATCATCAACTAATAAGGAGTAGTTTTAATGGGTAAAACTGTAACAGAATTTACAAACTTTGTGCGCGAGCAAGGTGTGGTTGGTTTGGCCGTAGGTCTTGCCATCGGTGTGGCCGCAGGTGACGCAGTAGCAAAAATCGTAGACAACTTCATTAACCCACTAGTAGGATTTATTCTTGGTGGCACAGACCTTTCTGGTCTAAAGTGGGATACTGGTCTAGAAAACGGTGGTGTGCCACTAGTTTTTGGTTGGGGTGAGATCCTGAGCGCAATCATCACATTGCTGGCAACAGCCTTTGTGATCTTCTACATTGTCCGTGCTATGAAGCTAGACAAACTAGACAAAGCTTCTAAAAAATAACCCCATATCAGGTTTAAAACTTAAATACACCTCGGTTGAAACGCCGAGGTGTTTTACTTAGAAGTCCCCTAGCAATTTTTCTGTTGGCGCAAAATTATCGGTTAATATAATCCCTGTCGCTTGAGTATTGGCGGGTTTAAATTTTTGCATAGATTTTTTAATGGAATCGTAATCATCGCTGGCTATCAGCAGTATATTTTGAGTCTGTGAGTCATTAGCGCGCGATGTATAGAAAAGCTCAGCACTTTTAAAACTTTGTTTCATTGTGCTCTGCACGCTAGCGATAAACTCTGCCCTATCGCTACTCAGGCTACCGATTACATTACTAGCAATAATACCTCCAGGGTTAAGCGACGACTTCATTTTTTCTACCGCTTCAGCAGTCGTGAGATGAAATGGAGGTCTTATTGAACTGTAGGCATCGATAATAATAAGGTCATATTTTGTAGAGTTACGGTTGAGGTATGTCCGGCCGTCTTCGTGAATTATCTTTACGCTACTACTTTGTTTAAATCCAAAGTAATCTTTTGCTATATCATCGAGTTTGGGGTCAATCTCTACTACATCAAAGTTAGCGTTTGGCATCTGTGTAGTAATTATTGTCGGTAAGGTGTAAGCTCCGCCACCGATCATTAGTATATTCTTTGGCTTTAGGTTTTGGGTAACTTGGATTAGCGCCTGAGTGTAAGAAAAAGCAGGTGTTAGTGGTTCATTAATTAAAACTCCAGATTGTGCACTGGAGTTATCGGTCACTAACAGTCTAGTTTGTTTGCCACGGTAAATAATGTCAGACACTCTATAACTGGCGTAGGCGGTATCTTTTGCGTAAACCGTGCCGATAGCCTTGGCTTCATTAAGTGAAGAAACAAAAAGTCCTACAACCAGTACGAACAAGAGTATCAATGATTTCATTAATTTTTTATCGGTTAGTTTTGGTCGATTAGCCAAGATACTTAGCAGTACGAGAATTCCTACAAAAATCCAGTATAATTGTCTGTTGCCCAGAATATTTATCAAAAAATAACCTGTTATGAAAGTGCCAGCTATACTACCAAATGTCCCTAGTGCGTATAGCTTTCCAATTATTTCACCGCCCATGCTTAGTTTTCTCAATGCTAGCTTCGCTATATATGGCGACACCATACCTAAAAAGAAGGCCATTGGTGCAAAAAGCAGCATAGATGCTAGGGCTGACTGTAGGCGCAACGAAGGGACGTTTTCTGCTACAAAATTAAGTAGTGGAGCCTGTAAAACAGTGGTGACCGCTAAAATGGCGGTCGCTATCAAAAAGATTTTTTGTAGACCTTTAAAGCTAGCTCCTTTGTCCGCGACTATTCCTCCCTGCCAGTACCCTAGCGCTAAAGCCCCTAAGATTACGCCGATGACAGCCGTCCAGACATAAGTAGACGTACCAAAATATGGTGCAATAGTGCGGGCACCAACAATTTCTACCGACATAATCACCGCACCATTCAAAAAAGCGATGAGTGCTAGAGTGCGGTTATTTTTTATATCCCACGAGCCTTTTTTCATTCAAGCCTCAGTATACTATTTTTTGTGTTTTGTTTTCTCGGGTTTGATATCTTTAAGGCTTAAAAATAATCGGATTACACCTTTAGTAATAAAATAAAATCCGGCGACCCACACGAGTAGACCAACCAAGCCTAGACCAATATTTACATCGCCAGGTCCACCGCCAAAGATCCCGGTTTTGACATCTATCATAGATAAAACATAGGGCAAAACAAAAAGCCCCAGTCCCATAAAAATTAAAAAGGTCGCACTTTTTTGCATAATTCAGTGAGTCAAGTATAACAAAAGTATTTTTTACCAAGAAAATCTGGTATAATTTACCTCTGTTAGCACCGAGCTTAGTACGGACAAGGAGAGGTACCCAAGTGGCTGAAGGGGACGGTTTGCTAAATCGTTAGAGGGGC
>CAYUFM010000002.1:0-72205 GCA_964444225.1 uncultured Candidatus Saccharibacteria bacterium
GATTCACCGAGAAGTTTCTTTTGTTTGGCTAGTTCTATTTCAGCTTCTTTGATCTTAGCCCTAAGTTGGTCGATCTCACCGTTAAGTTGAGCGACCCTAGCCTCCGCAGCGTTAATCTCACCCTGAAGGCGATTTATAGCCTCTGCGAGAGAGCCGGCCTCCTGCCCCAGAATGTTTTGCTGGTTTCTTTTTTGGTCATTTTGAGAGTTAAGCGCATTAATCTGATCTTGAAAGCGATCTGCGGCGACATATGCAGGCCCAACCAAAGAAACAGCAAAAACCAGACATACTAAACCTGCCAAAATTGACCTAGTAAATAAATTTTTTGATTTTTTGATGAGTGTACTCATATAGCTTATTATAGTTTTTATTTTGATTTACTCTGTTACATATTAGCATAGATAGGCCCTTTTGGCAAGACCGCTAGTGCTTAAAACCGAAG
Source organism: uncultured Candidatus Saccharibacteria bacterium (assembly GCA_964444225.1). Taxonomy (GTDB): domain Bacteria; phylum Patescibacteriota; class Saccharimonadia; order Saccharimonadales; family 2-12-FULL-41-12; genus JALHOM01. The sequence goes on from CAYUFM010000002.1 coordinate 443, forward strand.
ACTTAATGAGCTAGTAATAGGTGTTGTAGTTACACTCAGCCGGACCGCCACTCATGTGAGCATATACGCTCTTAGAACCATTTGCATGCTCAATGATTGCAACATAACCATAGTCATTATTGTATGTACCTAACATTGCGTTAGAACAACCCCGATACAACATTCCACTATCTATAGCAAAAATCGGACCACCACCAGATGCCGCATAATCTATCCCACGATGATACCCACTGTAATAGAGCGGATTAGACACACCATAACCTTGGCTTATCCAAGCTGGAGGCATATTTACAGGCGAGCTTGTAATGTATGGCAACGGGTTTACAACACCACTGGCTGTGCGGACTTCTAAGTGTAGATGCGGTCCAGAAGATAAACCGGTACTGCCAATAGACCCAACCACCTCACCTGCCCCCACCGGTCCAACGGGTGAAACTCGGTAGCTACCTTTGCTAAGCGAGTTGGCTAAGGCCGCCTCTGCTGCTGCTTGCTTCTTTTTTAACTCGGCAAGTTTAGAGCTATTTTGCAAAATCTTTGACTCAAGTTCATTTTGCTCAGACTGATTAAGCGTCAACACCCTGTCTTTTTCTGCTTGTTGAGCTAAAATTTGCTTCTGTAACGCTTGCTGTTCTAGTAATGTTGCTTCTACTAGGCTTCTTTTCGTTGTTAGATCCAACTTCAACTGAGTTACCTTGTCTAGGGTTGTTTTTATTTTGGAACGTACACTTTCTTGGTATTGTTGTTTGTCGAAGAAGTCACTTAGGTCTTTACTGGTGGCTAGCATTTCTACGGTGCTTATTTCACCTGAGACATACATAGCTTTAATAGATTCACCGAGAAGTTTCTTTTGTTTGGCTAGTTCTATTTCAGCTTCTTTGATCTGTACTTTTAGGTTTTCTACCTCGGCTGTTAGTTCATTTATTCGCGCCTGAGATGTATCGATTTGCTGCTGAAGTTTATTGATAGCATCGGCCAGCGATGAAGCTTCAAGTTCTAAAATTCCGTCAGCATTTTCAATTTGCGCGTTTTCGTTTTGAAGTTGAGCAATTTGCTCTTTATACTGCTGTATCTGTTGAGTCGTATTGGCAGAAACGTATATCGAACCCAAGTTTGGCGCAACTACCATAGCCCCAAAAATAACTACCATGCCAGCATTTATAGCTGTTTTGAGTTGCTTTTTAACGATGGTATTCATATAGCCTATTTTAATTTTTATTTTTGATTAACTCCACTAAATTGTATCGCACACAGTGAGTTAAATCAAATTACCACAAGAGGTGGAGGGTCAATTTTTTACTTGCTTAAACCTGTGTTGCTTTGTTTGATGAAATTTTAAATACTTTTTAGTCGCAATCAATGCAGAAATAGCACCTATAGCCATTCCGCCCAGCAGTTGTAGAATAAGAAATAGCCAGAAATTATCGGCAAAATACTGGTTAGCGAACTTTATATCAAGCAAGCCCAGAGTACTGGCGTCAAACGCTTGCGACTGCACAACAAAGAGAGCATTTGTCAGGATAATCGAAATTACTGCCGCCACTATTCCATAAAGCATGGTCTCTACTATAAACGGACCTTTTATAAACCAAGTGCTTGCACCAAGTAGACGCATAATTGTCAGCTCGTCTCGTCTATTAAAGATAGCCATCTGGATAGTGTTGAAGATAATCAACATTGATATAACTGCAAAAACAATTACACCTATAAATACAGCTTTTCTAAAAAATGAAGTAGCAGCGCTAATTTTATCTATCGCTTCTTTTCTATCACCAGAGTAGGAAGTTTCATCCGACTGGAGCTCTTTATTTTCTTTAGTCTCGACTACATTTTTAATATCATTAATGAAGGATGGATTTGTTGGTTTGATCTTAATTGTAGCCGGCAATGGATTATCGGTTTGCGACACAGCCAAAAGTAAATCTAGGTTATCTTGGTTATCGGCGCGGTACTGATTCAAAGCCTCATCTTTAGATACATAAGTAACTTCTTTTACGGTTTTCAGGGCTTTTATTTCATTAATGAACTTTTGGCGTTGATCCTCTGAAACAGAGTCTTTTAGGTATACAGAGACGTCTATTTTATCGTTAATCTGAGCAATCGTGTTATTAAATGTCGCATTAGCGATCACAGAAAAAAGCACGATAGTAAGAGTTACTACCATCACGGCAGTTGCGGCGATGCTTAGCGAAATATTGCGGAAAAAATTAACTATTCCCGCTTTAATAACTCGCTCTAAACTAATGAATCTGTGGGTTGGTTTCTCGTTCATAATTTTTAAAGATTATAAGTCCCTCGGGCTTTGTCGCTAACAATTCTTCCATCCTGGATAACAACTACCCTTCTGCGCAGTTTGTTAACTATCTCTTGGTTATGGGTTGTTAGTAAAACAGTTGTACCGTATTTATTAATTTTTTCCAGAACTCGAATTACGTCCCAAGCATGTTTAGGATCAAGATTACCGGTCGGCTCGTCGGCTATTAAGATCTTGGGCTGGCGCACTATTGCCCTAGCTATGGCCACACGTTGGCGCTCTCCACCAGAAAGCTCGCGTGGATAATTATTTTCTTTCCCCTTTAGCCCAACAATATTTAAGACCTTGGGTACGGTGTGCCGGATTTCCCGGTTGCCGATACCGACAACTTCTAGCGCAAAAGCAACATTTTCAAAAACTGTTTTATTTGGAAGAAGTTTAAAATCCTGAAAAACCACCCCTATTCTCCGTCGAAGCTGTGGAATATTACGATCTTTTAGCTGTTCGTAGTCAATTCCGCCAACTACAATTTTGCCACTGCTTGGTTTTTCTTCCCTGGTAAGAAGTTTTAAAAGAGTTGATTTACCTGCCCCACTTGGCCCAACCACAATCACGAATTCTTTTGGCTCAATATGAAGAGTAATACGCTCAAGTGCAGAACCAGTTCGTTTCGTATAAGTTTTTGTTACCCTGTCCAAAAGAATCATATATAAGCATTATAGCAAATCAATTGAAACTAGTTTTGTTCTAGATAAGTTTCGATGAATGGATTGAGGTCTCCGTCCAAGACTTGTTGCACCTGAGACGTCTCATGTCCCGTGCGGAGGTCTTTCACCATAGAATATGGGTGCAGGACATAACTTCGTATCTGATTACCCCACTCTGCTGATTGATTCGGGCCTTTTATGTCCGCTAGATTTTCTAGATGTTGTTCTATCTGGAGTTGAGCCAGCCTTGAGCGCAAAATTGTCATAGCTGTTTCTTTATTTTGAAGTTGTGAACGCTCATTTTGAATACTAACAACCAATCCTGTTGGTAAATGGGTAATTCTAACTGCAGAGTCAGTTGTATTGACACTCTGACCACCGTGTCCACCAGCTCTAAAAACATCAACTTTTAAATCATTGTCGTCTATAGGAACTTGGTCTGGAGCGTCAATCTTAGGCAGGATTTCTACCTTGGCAAAGCTAGTTTGACGCTTGGCGTCAGCGTTAAATGGACTCAAGCGTACTAATCGATGCACTCCGTGTTCTGACTTTAGTTTTCCGTATAAAAATTTTCCAGAAAGTTCTATGTCGACACTTTTAATACCAGCTTCCTCACCCACTGATTGCTCTAGTACCCGAGCCTTAACTTGGTTGTTTTCTGCCCAGCGTAAGTACATTCTCATTAACATTTGCGCCCAATCTTGGGCATCTGTTCCACCCGCCCCAGCATAAACACTAAGCAAAACGTCACGATCATCAAAAGGACCATTAAATCTCAACTCAACCATTAATGCTTCCAGCTTTTTAGACAAAGTATCGATTCCAACTTCTAGATCATCAACAAGAGTTGGATCATTCATTTCAGATAGTTGACGCAGATCGTCTAGCGAAGTACGGATTTCTTCCCAGGGATTTAGCGCATTTTCTAATTTACTTTGGATTTTCATATGACTAGTGGCTTCATCACTATTTTTCCAAAAATCAGATTTAGATGATTCCTCCTGGAGTTTTTTTAGCTCCTGCCACTTTTCCTGGAAATTTATTTTTTCTAAAGCTTGATCAACCTTTTTTTTGGTTTGTTCAAGCTTTTTTGAAATTTCTTCCATGCTACTCTTCCCACAAACTACTAAGCTGTTCTACTAATGATTCTACCTCACCGGTTGCTGGGTTCCCCAAGACTCCAAGTCCCCAAACTTTTTCAGAAAACAATTCTTTTGCGCCATTTGTAATTTGAGTTTTTGTGACTGATTTTATTCGGTCTGGAAGAGTTGTGTAGTCTATATATTGATCGTCAAAAAAGTATCGAGACGCGTAGTAGTTCGCCATACCAGATACCGTTTGATAGCCACGTTGATATGCACCCAGGCGCCGTTGCTTAGCGGCATCAATCTCTTCTTTGGTCAGGCCACCGTTAAAAATATCTTTTAGTTGGGTTGTCATAATATCAAAAAGTTGATGCACATTATCTGAGCGAACTTGTGCTCCAAACCACCAGTTTGTGCTAGAAAATTCGTAGCCAATGCCAGAACTCATGCTATAAACCAAGCCGTTTTCGCGGGCGGTTCCTAAAATTCTAGAATACAAAGTTTCTGTTAACATTCCGTTGAGCAAGCTCATTGCGGCCAACTCGTCGTCATCCATTCGTCTTGTTAGGAATGTGTCAAAATAAAAATAATAATTATCTACTGTCCGGTTACGAATCTTTAGAGGTTTTTTAAGGTTTTTTGGTACTTCATCTGGCAAGGTTTTGCGTCCAGTACCCTTAGGTAGTTCTACCGCACCAAGAAGTTCTTTGATCTGCTGTTTACGGGTTTGAGTAATTTTACCTGCTATCACAAAGCGCATATTGCTAGCTGTGTGGGTGTTTTTATAATGAGTTTTAATATCGTCTAGAGTAACGTTTTTCATAAGTTTTAGACGCTCTTGATCCGTAACGCTACAAAATCCGTAAGCTTCACGCAGAGCGAGACTTAAATGCCTAAAATGATTATTGGATCTAGCGGTTAGCTCTTCGCGAACATTGCCGACTTCTGCCTTAAACTCATCTTCTAAAAACAAAGGTTTACAGATAGCAATTAGCAACCAATCTAAAATTCTCTGCCACTCAAAGTCCGCGCACTCGGCTTCATAAATTATGTCATGCGTACCCGTACTGGCATTGCAGTAAGCTCCGTTTTTTTCGAATTCTGCCTGAAAAAGTCTAGCCTTTGGAATATCCTGGTTAGCGCCAAGCAACAAGTGCTCCATTATATGTGGCGTCTCCCACTTATCGCGCTCTACTAGATACTCTCCGGCACGAAAGTTAATCTCAAAAGACATGACAGTGGCATCGGGCACATTAATGAGTAGACCCTTCGCCCCATTTTTTAAAACTATTTCAGAAATTTTATGCTTCATACTAAATCAGTAGAAACTAGAGCAAAGGCTCTACTTTCTACCTTTCTTTCGTCGCTGTCTCTCGGCTTTTCTGGCCTTCTTTTTCTTTGTAGCTTGTTTTTTCTTTACAATATTTTCTTGACTTTCTGTTTTGAAATCATCTTCTGTGAATTCTTCTGCGTCTATAATTTTATCGGCATTATCAACAGATTTACGAGCAGCTTTTGTCAATTCAGTCTCAACAGCTTTATCAATCTGAGACGCGTCTATTGGTCGTGCATGGAACAAAGTCTTTACAACCTCATGACGCAAGTTGAGTTGCATTGTTTCAAAAATAATTTGTGACTGACGACGATACTCTACCAATGGATCACGTTGACCTACCGACATCCAAACTATACCCTCACGCAAATGTTGCATGTTTTCAAGGTGTTGCATCCAATAATCGTCTAGAGTTTGCAAGTAAATATTGCGCTCGATTGTTCGCAGTACTTCCACACCAAAACGCCCCTCTTGATCCTCATATAATTTGTGAGCTTCCTTGATAAGCTCTTTTTCTAGATCTTGAGCCGGAAGACTAAACAGTTTGTCCAAAACTTTGTCATCAAACGGAAAGACGTGTTTAATCATATCTTCATATTTATCGGTGGTAGAATGTGGAGAATTTGCTAAGTCTCTTGCCTCAGAATTGATAAATTCGTTAACTCGTTTACTAATATCGGCATGTTTTAGAATCTCGGAGCGCATGCTGTATGTCGCCATACGGTGGCGGTTCATAACATCATCATATTTAACAACGTCTTTACGTGAATCAAAGTTGAAGCCTTCGATCTTCTTTTGAGCGCCTTCTAGTCCTTTACTGATTACCCTGTGTTCAATCGGAGTTTCGTCGTCAACCTTTAGTTTTGTCATGATGGCACCAATTCGCTCGGCACCAAAAATTCGCATAAGATCGTCTTCAGTACTTACATAGAAGCGAGTCTCGCCTGGGTCACCCTGTCTACCGGATCGTCCACGCAACTGGTTGTCGATACGACGAGATTCGTGCCTTTCAGATCCTAGGACAAATAAACCACCGGCTTTTTTAGCGGCTTCGTCCAAAACAATGTCGGTACCACGACCAGCAATGTTTGTTGCTAGAGTTACCGCACCTTTTTGGCCAGCTTTTGCAATGATTGCCGCTTCGCGCTCGTTGTTTTTTGCGTTCAGGACGTTATGTGGGATGCCGGCTTTCTTTAGCTGGGCACTTAGAATTTCGTTTTTTGCTATAGACACACTACCAATCAATACTGGTTGGCCTTTTTTGTGTAGACTAGCAACTTCTTTAACAATGGCCTTGAACTTGCCAGTTTCGGTTCTATAAATCTGGTCTTGCTGGTCTATACGAATCAGTGGTCTGTTTGGCGGAATCTCTACTACATCAAGTTTGTAAACCTGATGAAATTCTTCAGCCTCAGTACTGGCTGTACCTGTCATGCCGGACAATTTTTCGTATAAACGGAAATAGTTTTGGAAACTAATTGTAGCCAGAGTCATAGATTCTTCTTGAATTTCTATGCCTTCCTTGGCTTCTATTGCTTGGTGTAGTCCTTCGTTGTAGCGACGACCTTTTAGTAAACGACCAGTAAACTCGTCTACAATTACTGCTTCACCATCTGTTGTAACTACATAATCTTTATCACGCTTGAAGAGCGCCTGGGCTTTTAGAGCTTGTTCTAGGTGATAAATTGTTCGCACGTTAGATGAGGCGTATAAATTTTGTATTCCCAAAATTTTCTCGACTTGGTCTATACCATCTTCGGTTAGCACTACAGCTTTACGTTTTTCGTCGACTTCAAAATGAGTGTCTTTTTTAAGACCTCGGACCACCTTTGCAAACTGAGTATACGCGCTACCACTAGCCGTAGAGGGCGCAGAAATAATCAATGGAGTACGTGCTTCATCAACTAGAATTGAGTCAACCTCATCGACGATTGCATAGTATAGATCTCTTTGACGAAGTTGGTCTGTTTCTCTAACCATGTTGTCGCGTAAGTAATCAAAGCCAAACTCATTGTTTGTTCCATAGGTAATATCTGCCCGGTAAGCTTCCTGACGAGTACATGGTTTTAGAACTTTTAGACGTGGGTCTTCATGATTTTTATTATCATAATTTTTATCAAAAATATATGATTCCTCAGCAATAATAACACCGGTAGTTAGTCCCAAAAAGTCATATATTTTACCCATCCAGGCGGCGTCACGCTGAGCAAGATAGTCGTTAACAGTAACTACATGCACACCCTTTTCGGCTAGGGCATTTAGGTAAACTGGAGATGTTGAGGTTAGGGTCTTGCCCTCACCGGTTTTCATCTCGGCGATACTTCCATCGTGTAACGCCATCCCGCCAATCAGCTGAACATCGAAGTGACGCTGGCCCAGGACTCTTCTGGCAGTTTCGCGGACAACTGCAAAAGCGTCAGGCAAAATCTTATCTAAATTTTCTTTTTCTAGTCGTTTTTTTAGTGCCTTGGTCTGTTCACCCAATTGCTTGTCTGACATTTTTTTATATTTGCCTTCAAGCTTATTGATAGAACCAACTTTTCTGGTTAATTTTTTTAGCGTCCGAATCTGAGGATCACCAAGCGCGCGCTTTAAAACCTTGCTTTTCATATAAACAGAACTTTCCCGATGAAATTGATAGTTAGGTTAATTATAGCGCAACATCGGTAAAAATATAACCCGAAAGGTGTTGTGATTTAATAGTCTTCTGTAGGTAAAAATTGGTCTTTTTGTTTTTTGCTAAGACGCCCTATCGTATGACGGGAAATCTTAGAAAACGTATGCAGGTCTTTGTATCTTTTAAGTTGTTTTTTTAAATTTTCTTCTACTTCATCTATTGCGGCAATAATACTGGTAGATTTGCGATGCGAAGTAATAGTACTTTTAGGTAGCTTTATGATCACTTCACATTCATGCGCACGTTTATCCTTGGCCTTGCCATCTTTAAGCTTAACTTCTACCGAAGCACTAGGTCTAGCCATTTTAGGAATGTATTTATCCAACCCTCCAATTTTGCGCAAAACGTAGTTACGCTCCTTTTGAGTTAGTTGGCTGTGCACACCACTTATTTGTAAAGTACCGATCATTTTAGGCTCCTAATTGTTAAGTTAGTTCCACCTATTATTATACGCCCGTACAACAAGTGATATATATCACTAAATTTTGTCGCGGTTACCCATATATGGGCGCAGTACCTCTGGGACGACAACATCACCCTCTACTGTTTGAAAGTTCTCAATTATTGCAATTAATGGACGTTGAGAAAAAGCTGTAGCATCGTTGGTGTGCAGGAATTCCACACTACCATCAGATCGTCTCATACGAGTCTGCATTCCCCGAGCCTGAAAATCAGTAATATAATCAGCGGTGTGGGTTTCGCGGTAGGTGTTTTGGCTAGGAATCCAAACATTTATATCAACACCTTTGGCGTTTGGCCGACCAATATCGGCAGTACACTTTTCTATAACCTGATAATGTAATCCCAGTGTGCTCATCAGATATTCTTGAATAGCAACCATAAACAAGTGCTCGTCCAACGAAGATTCTGGAGTATTAAAACTCTCCATTTCTAGCTTATTGAACTGATGTAAGCGGAAAAATCCTTCGCTGTCCTTACCGTAAGTTCCGGCCTCGCGCCGAAACGCAGTTGTATATCCAATATAGCGTAGCGGGAGCTCATCCTCTGAGATAATTTCTTTGTAATACATCGGTGCGATCGTGTGCTCGGCGCTAGCATTAAGCCAGAGATCTTCATCTTCTATCTTATAGGTTTGTTCTTCTTTGTTGAGTCGGCCAGTGGCTTCAAAAATTTCTTTTTTAGCAACAGCCGGTGGCAATATTGGGACAAATGGCTTGTTGCTAACTTTTAGGTTATTTTCGTTGATAATTTTTTGCAGAATCTCTGGATTCGTCGCTACTTCCAAGCCATATTGCCACAAAGCAAATTCCAAACGAACTAAATCACCCTTTAAATACACAAACCTAGCGCCAGCAATTTTAGCGCCTCGGTCTTTGTCGAGCCAACCTTTAGCTTCAGCGATTTGGGCGTGATTTTTGATCTCAAATTCAAAATTTGGCTTCTCTCCCACTGTTTTGGCGACCACATTTTCATCTTCGCTAGCCCCTACCGGCACTGAATCTAAGGGTATGTTTGGAATTGACTTTAATATTTGTAGCCACTCTTCTTCGGTAGTTTGCAGATAACTTTCCCGCTCAGCAAGTTCAACTTTTATCTGACGACCTTCCTCAACCAATTCATCGCTCGGACGTCCGCCCTTCATAGATTCAGAAATTTCGTTACGACGTGTCCGTAGAGTTTCTACCGTCTGGTACAGCTCACTTCTCTGTCGATCTAAGCTCAAAAGCTTATCAATATCTACCTGATAGCCCTTCTGGGCAGACTTTTCTTTTACCAAACCCGGGTTATCGCGAAGCAACTGAATATCAATCATAGTTATTAATTATAACCTAGATTGAAAAACTTTAACGCCTGCGAAAAGCAAAGTGTTCTGCAGCAATACGCCTTTGAGGCTCCGCGGCGTGACTCGCATGCGTTCCAGGAGTAATAATCCCCTTGGGTGAACGACCGGAAACAACTCTAGGCATATCAGTAATTTGCTGTAAAAATCTTATGATATCTTCACGACCTTTGTACAGTAAGTCTTGATCTGGAAAATCAAATGTTAACAAAAGATTGGGATTGTGTTCTTTGGCAGCGATTACGTCCTGAGATGGGCCTAGTAATCTACCTTTTGAGGATGATCGCTTTAAACCATTTGAGTAAGCCAGAAGTTGTCCAAGACCACCTCCCCCACTAAATTTAGGTGAAGTTTTACTATAAATATTTGGCAGGGCTTTTTTTACTTCATCTATGATTTCAGGGGTTAATCTCCATGGATCATTAGATTCTTTTAGATTTTTTGGATTGTTTATAAGGCCTTCTCTTACCATCATGCGCCACACAAATCTTGGCCAGCCAAAGTTACTTACGTTAGGCTTTCCTTTCATATACGCATGAGTGACCTGGCTGGGGTCTAGTTCTGCAACTAGACCTGAAGCAATGTTTCCGCCAAATGAATCGGTAGAAATTCTGGTTACTTCTAAGTCTTCTGAGGCTAAAGCACGTGCAAGAGATTGAACTGTTGGTATCGCTGTTGTTGTGTCGCCTTCCTCCCATGTCGTTCGGCCGGTTTTTGCAAAATACTCCAACTCTTCCTTCGTAAATGGATCTGACCCACCATTACCTATTGAAGCAAGGTAAAGTCGCGCCCTCGCAGGATGCGCAAGTGAATGCAGGGCAAATTCTGCTGCATTTCCTACATTACCAGTAAGACTTGAGGAATACGTGGAAATTTCTAAATCTACGCCATCGCTTACTGATGTGGGGTGAGTTTGAGCAACTTCAAATCTACGGCCTGTTTTTGGGTCTACAATCTGTCGATATGTATCATTTATTTCTTCAAGTCTGTCAAAATACTCCTGGGGTAAAGTTCCATCTAAGGCAGGTTGAGGAATTTCTACATTCACCATCTCACCAGGGATCACTTTTGGATCACTCAATGGCGAAAAGACAATATTCTCATACTCATAGGTTTTCATCTAATTTATTAGAGCATATTATAGAGCATAAAGCAACACTATATATGCGCAGATTTTTTTATGTGCTTTAGTGTCAACTCAGTTCGAGCACGCGCGTAAGTACAGTAACTACACGGCCCACCCATGATATCTATACCAATATTTGGCATTTTATCGTTGTCCATACATTTTTTCATCTTGATTATGGTTTTTTCCACCCAACTATCATCACCTTTATACGAGATAATTTTAGTCTTAAACTCTACCCTATCGTTAAAGCCATCCAGGTCTAGGCGACCGTTGGTGTAGACAAAGTATCCCTGGTCGCTAACACTAAAATCATTTGCGCGTAGCAACCACTGGTAAACTTCCATTTGTCGCTTGTACGTTACTTGCCATCCAGCATCAATGCTTACCTCACCGTCCTTCGCTGTCGCTTTGTAATCTACAACCATTAGACTGCCTTTTGGATCCACCCAGACATCATCGACTGCTCCAAAAATGTGCAAATTTGTTGGTTCATGAAGCGTAAAGACTCCCACAAAATTTTCTCGCCATTCATTCATTTGTTCATTTTGATACGGGACTGCAACAATATTGTGATCAGCCATCATGGGATGAGCTTTTTTAAGCTCGCGGTATTTATCGAATTCTTTTTTTAGCAAAGTATCAATCGCTTGATTTATACGAAACGGCGCACCATCTGGTCGCTTTATTTTAAGCCGAACATCAAGCCAAAAACATCGCGGACACTGAACAAAAAGCTCAATCTTACTTCGGCTAACCTTAAAAGGTGCCTTTTGTCCGGGTTCGTAAGGTAATGATCGCTCCCGCCAATAATTATTCGCCATCAACTAATTGTATCAGAGTGAAGCGGCGATGATGGCGGCAGTTTCAGCGCGAAGGGTAAATTCGCTTAAAGTAATATGGTCGTAATCGCCATTAGCAAAAATAGCTAGCTCATCGTCAGACCAACCACCTTCTGGCCCTATCACAAAACCAACTTTTTCATCAGTAAGCTCGGGCCTAGAATTACCCTGGTGGCAAATATAAATTTTGATTTTATCTCTGTATTCATCTAGTACTTTTTGCAGGTGGATAGGCTCGCGCACATTAGGAATATCAGATCTACCACATTGTTCGCTGGCTTCTATAACAATTTTTTTAGCGCGCTCGTGATTAAATTCTTTTTTTATTGTCCGGTCGGTTATAAGAGGCACAAATGTTGAAACTCCTAGTTCTGTTGCCTTCTGTAAAATATATTCGTTATTATCTTTTTTGAGCAGGCTCCAGAACAAATATATGTGTTTTTCGGGCACAGTCCTAACTTGTTCTGTAACCAATTTTAGATGTGCTTCATTTTGTTTTAATTCAACAATTTTATATAAACGGTCTGTTTTAACACCGTCAAATAACACTACTTCTTGTCCATCACGAAACCGCAAAACTTTGTTCCATTGCCAGATTAAAGCTTGCTCATGTAGCCAAAAATCTTGCTTCAGTTGCAAATCTGGCCCTGTATAAAATCTGTGAATTTTGGCCATAATTACTTTAATGATAACACGGCTAAGCTTTCAATGTGAGGTGTACGCGGAAAGAAGTTATAGCCTGTTATTTTTTCTATTTTGTATTCACTTTGCAGGGCATTGATGTCACGAGCTTGCGTACTTGGATTACAACTAAGATAAATAACTCTGGGCGGCTTTGCTTCTAAAATTTTATGGACAAGATCGCTGTGAAGCCCTGCCCTGGGCGGATCTACCACCAGCACGTGCTTTGAGTCGACGTAATCTAGTGCTTTTTCACTAGATATATTAATAACCCTGGTTTTTGTACCAAAAGCATTTTTTTCTGCCCAAAAAATATTATTTTTATCCGATTCTACTAATAAATCGGTGTTTTTTAGAGCCAAGCCAATCGTTCCAACTCCGCTATAAAAATCTAAAATCGGCGATTCACCGCAATAATTTGAGATCTCGAGCATTGCCGTGTTAAAAACAGGCAGGTTGACCTGAAAAAATGAAAAAACGTCGTAATTAATTTTTTTATTATCTAAAACATTATCGTATAAAGATATATCACCGAACTCATACAGATCATTAGAGCGTATACTGGCCGGACTTTTAGGGTTAGAGTAGACTACGACAACTCCCCTGCATACGTCTTTTAGCTCAATAATCTTTGGAAAGTTAAAATTTTTAACAAATAAAGCAACCACCACATCTCCTGCGCTATTGCACCGCAAAATAATGCTTTTTAGATCACCGGCTCGGATTTTATTCTTGTCTAAAATATCACAGATTTTATTAGCGACAATGTCTATTTCTTGTCTAGCAATACTACTACCAGCAACTACTTGTTTGGAGTGTGTACCTCTGTTAAAAAGTGCTAGATGTAGGCCGTCTTCATCGCCATAAAAAGAATATTCCATCTTGCTACGATAGTTCCAGTTAATTTCTGGTGCAATAAAATCGATATCTAAGTCGTAATTAATTTTTGCTCTAGCGAATGTCTCGAACAGAATCTCTTTTTTGGCTTTATTTTCCACCGCGGAGTTCATAATTTGCCAAGGGCTGGTGCTTAAAAATTCGGCGTCTTTAGGATCTATTCTGTCTTTCGAGGCATTAATAATTTTGGTCGCAATTCCTTCAACAAAATCAGACCGACTTTTTGTAACCCGAAATTCAACCTGTTCGCCTGGCAAAACACCCCACACAAGTGCTTTTTGACCAGTATCTAGAGTGCCTAGTCCCTGCCCGCCATGAACTAGTTTATCTATCTTTACTTCGTAAAACTGTGGCTTCTTCACACTACTTATTAAAGGCAGAGAAAATTGTCAAAATAATAGCAAACTTAGCAATTTGGTCAATTCTAATGTAGCGCTGTTCGTAGGCAACATATTCAAACTTCTTCTTGTTTAGAATAGAAGATTTAAGAGTTAGTAATGTGGCTACCGTAGACAAAACTACAATCGCACTAACGACATAAACGTACCAGCTAAACCGCTCATCTCCGATAACAGACGTTGCTATAAGGCTAATTACCATCGGCAACAATGCCAAGACATAGGCAAAAACTGCACCATAGAAAGCAAGCTTTTTAGGAGATTTAGAATCTTTGTTCTCGCGTTCTGCTAGCCAGCTAAATAACGATCCAGCCAAGACTAGAGCGCCGACGGTCTTCATAGTATTTAACTCGTTTACTCCGGCCAGTAAGCTAGCAAACTCTACGACCACCATAGATATAACACCATAAAGTAGCCAACGCATTCCTGAAATACCAGCCTTTATAGTAGCTTCGTACCGCTTAAACAATCTGGTGGCAAGCAGAAGAGATGCTACTGCTGTTAGGCCTAAGATGACAACTAAAATCCATCTTATACCTACGTTAAGTAAACTTTCTGTGGCAGAACCAAGCACAACACTGTCAGACATGACAAAAGTGTCTTTTGCCTGATAGTTTAGTAGCAATTCTTTGGTCTGAGGGTTAACAAAAACAATTGTAAGAATTGCTAAAATAACACCAGAAAAAACGTTAGATAAATGTAGTCCACGAATTTTCTCGAATGGTGTAGCTGAAGTCTTTTTAGAAGTAGAAGGTACTTTTTTTGCTGATGAAGTTTTAGCGCTAGCTACTTTTTTAACAGATGTTTTAGCTGAAGCGCTGGCTGATTTTTTAGCAGCAGGTTTTGTTGCTTTACGTTTTGCAGTAGATGCAGATTTTTTCTTGGCAGTTGTTGTCGCCATATATAGGTGTCTCCCTTTAGTCTTTTCTTGATAATACTATAGCAACTCATTGTACTTAAATCCACTATGACCTCACGGATTCTCGCCAGACTGCGATGTCAGGTGCTTGGAATCTGAGTAGGCAGTCTGGCGCAGGATTCTTGAGGATTAATGAATTGGCTCGTAAGGTACATGACACATCCCCTTACCCGTTGTCTGAGTATATTTCTGATGATAATCTTCAGCCCTATAAAAAGTACTTGCCTGTTCAAGCTTCGTCGCAATAGGATTCTTGAAGCTCGAAGACAAATTTTTAATTACTATTTCGGCTAGAATTTTCTGATCATCACTATGATAAAAAATTGCAGAGCGATACTGGCTACCAATATCTGGACCTTGTCCATCTACCTGAGTTGGATCATGAAGTCTAAAAAAATGTTTTAACAAAGTCTCGTAAGTTATAAGTTCTGGATCGAACTCTATTTCGACAGCTTCTGCGTGTCCTGTTTTATCCGTGCATACTTGCTCATAAGTAGGGTTAGGCACGTTGCCGCCCGTATAGCCAACTATAGATTGGATAACACCAGGTACTTGATCAAAGTAATACTGCACACCCCAAAAACACCCCGCTGCAAAGGTTGCTTTTTGAAGCCCAAGTTCTGCCATGTCCATATTATTCTTCTACTGTTACGCCCCGCCAAAAGGCTACGTAGTTCGTAAAATCTTTTTTTGTCTGTTCAAACGCTGATGGTGTTGGTGTTGGGTAATACCACGCTGCGTCAGTATTGGTTTGACCATTTACTTCAACATTATAGTAGCTAGCCTCACCCTTCCAGTGACATGTTGTGTGAGTTTCGCTAGCCTTAAAGAATTCTTCTTTTATTGCACTTTTTGGAAAATACCAATTACCTTCGATAAAAATTAAGTCAGCCTTGTCTGCTTCGGCCACGACTTGACTGTTCCATACTGCTTTCATACTCTTACCCTCTATTAGTGCTTATAGTTTATCACTAAACCGAGGATTTAAGGCGAAGTCGCTGTATAAGCCAGTCGCGAGGTAATATGCTAAGGAACCAGCCAGCGCGCGGACCGGCTTCTTTGCCGATCAAACAGCGATATAGTACGGTAAATAGTTCTTTCGGGCTAACCTCGTCAGTTTTGAAATCATATATAGCCTGATGGAACCACTGTCCATCAGCATCTTCCGGTGCATGTTCGATTTTGTCTGCAAGTCCGAACATAAATGTTTTCTGAGCATCTGTGAATTCGTTGGGCTCTACATTTTCTAACAAAGAGAATTTCACCGACTCTGGAGCCCATTGCTCTAACCATCTATCTATATAGTCAAGCTCCAGTTTTATGGTTTCTTGCTGAGCGTCAGCTATATCTGCATGTTCTGTGCGCTTAATAATTTCTATAGTTTTTTCTGGATCCTTTAATGCAGACTGATAGCTTGCTACTAGGTGCGAAAATGGCACATTGCTTATAGTATTTTGTTTTAAGGGACTAGAGCATACACTTATCAGCTGTTCGTCATCCGCATCCTTGTTGGGCTTGGCTAGTAGTTCGGCATACTCATCAATCAGCCTGACAATCCCGCCTTCTTGGTCAAAAAATAATTGCTTATCGGGGCTAAATCTTAACACAAAAAACCTGACGATTTCTGGTGGCAAGACACTTAAAAGCTCGGATACATTTACGGTGTTGCCCGCGCTTTTACTCATTTTTTTGGTTTCGCCCGTCCTATTTATGAATGCGTAAGGTATAGGGTAAGGAGCCGATGAGCCAAAAACTTTTTTCATAAGTTCAACACCGGTGTCGTACGAGCCACCTTTTGTAGCATGATCCCTACCAAAAGGCTCCGCCTGCACACCAACCAACCACCACCTGGCCGGCCAATCTAGTCGCCAGTCCAGTTTGACCTGACCACCGACATAACTAATTTCTGTTTCTTTGTCTTCCTTGTTAAGAAAAATAATTGTTTTTTTGGATGTATCGATACTGACAAATGGTCGTTTTTTTAGATATCCCTCTTCGTTTACTTGGATTGGAGACCACTGGTCGTTAAGTTTTCTGCCTGAGACTCTTTCAAGACACTCTTTTACTACATTTATGTTTTCCAGAGTCTTTTCAATAGCCGTTTCAAAAAAACCAGATCGATATTTTTCGTTGGAGCGGATTACTTCCATCTCAATACCTAATATATCTAAGTTACTAAGAAAATCTTTTAAGAAGTAGTCTGCGTAAGACCCATTGCCGTCCGGAGAAGGGACATCACATAGAGATTTTCCTAGAAACTTTTCATAAGACGAGTCTATGCCTACCGGTATTTTACGTAGTTGATCATGATCATCAACAAAATGAAGGTGCCTAACACTACGACCACGCTTTTTTAGCTCAACGACAAGCGCATCCGTAGTTAGAACTTCACGAAGTGTTCCAACGTGATAAGTACCCGATGGTGAAACACCAGATGAAACAATAATCTCACCTTCCGGATGTGCCTTCTCAATATCATCAACAACTTTTTGTAACCAAAACATAATAATTCTCTACCTAATTTAACACACTAATTATTTAAAACTCCTAAAATTTGGGCTTCTAGTCAATAATACAGCGAGTGCGTACTGGAGCTAGCAACGCAACAGTTTGCAAACTAGAGACTAAGATATCTAGGTGATTTCGACGATGTGGTATGTAGTAGTCTCCGCCGGAGTAACTATCTCTACATCATCGTTAAGTTTTTTACCTAAAAGAGCCTTACCGATCGGTGATTCATCAGAGATTTTACCACTTAAAGGATCGGCTTCAACTGTACCCACCACCTTAAATACTTTATGAGCGCCAGAAGCATGCTTAAGTTTAACTGTGCTACCTAGTTGTACTTTACTGTCACCCTTTGGTTTTTTAATAAGCTCTACACTGGCAAGAATTCCTTCGATCTCCATGATTCGACTTTCGTTCTTCTCGTGGTCATCTTTTGCAGCATGATACTCTGCATTTTCGCTCAAATCACCTTGCTCACGAGCCGTTTTTATAGACTCGGCAATTTCACCACGCCTGGCAACTAAGCCATTAAGCTCGCTGTTAAGCTCGTCTATTCCTTCTTGGGTTAATCTAAATTGTTTTTTCATAATCTTCTCCTAATATTTTAGCGCATTTTCGAGGTTTCTAGGCTACGCTTTATCTTTGCTATTAATTCTTCTCTGCTAAGATCTGAGCTTTTGCCATCTATTCGATCTTTTGTTTCAAACTTATTAGACTCTAATGTCTTATTGCTTACCACTACCCGGAAGGGAATCCCCAGTAAGTCTGCATCACCGAACTTTTCGCCTGGGCGAATATCTCGGTCGTCATAGATTACACCAATCCCTTCGCTTTGCATAGATGTAAAAATGTCGTCAGCTAATTCAACCACTTTTTCGTCGTCACCCAGTCTTGCGACATACACTACAGCAGGTGCTACTGAAACAGGCCAAACCAGTCCATTCTCATCACTAAATCTTTCGGCAATAACACCTACAAGTCTGGTTATCCCTATGCCGTAAGAGCCTAGATGAACTAGTTGTTTTTGCCCTGATTCGTTTGTAAAGGTAAAGTCTGTTTGCTCGCTCTTGATTGTTCCGAAGTCAAAGATATTGCCAACTTCTGCTGTTTTTACTTTTTCTAGTTTATCTTTGTTTAAGCCGAGTTTTTGCACAAGCTCGTCGCTCATTACTTCTTCGTTAATTGCTATCTTTTTTTCTCTATCCAGATAAACAATGTCTTCACCAGCATCGCAGATAGTCTGGAATTCATGACTAAATTCAGTAAAGGCACCTCCGCTAGCAAAAGTCAGAAAGGTGTCATCACCTAACCCCATTCGGGCAAAGCAACGGTGGTAAGCTTCAATTGTTTGATTGTAAAAGTTCTCGTGCATTTGTGCATCTGTACTACAAGAATACATATCTTTCATGACAAATTCTCGTCCCCGCATCACCCCACTCTTGGACCTGAGCTCGTTACGCATCTTAGTCTGAAACTGATACACATTAGCCGGCAGATCTTTATAGCTAGATAAATGGCCCTTCATCATTCGGATAATCGCCTCTTCATGCGACCATCCAAAACCTACTTCCGTTCCGTTTTTTAACTTAGATTTAAACCAAACATCAACATTCTTATCGTCCCAGCGGTCAGTAGGCTCCCAGGTTTCTTTTGGCTGAAGACTGCTCATAATTAGTTCTTGGCCGCCTATGGCGTTCATTTCTTCACGAACTATTTGTTTTATGTTCTCGACAACCGCAATTCCTAAGGGCAAATATGAATACACTCCAGCCATTTCTTTATGCACATAACCTGCCCTAATCAAAAGCTGGGCATTAAGAGCCGTCTCATCTCCAGGATGAGACTTACTAGTCCTCGTAAACAGTTGTGATAACCTTACCGCAAACATAACACACATATTGTATCCGATTTTAGACTTTTATGCAGTCTAAATTCCTGAAACTTTAAAAACAAACAAAAGCAGGAAAGCCAGGCCATTTTTTAAACCGTGAACTATCATCCCGGACCATAACGCCCCGGTGCGCTCACGTAGGTTAATCAAAAACATAGAAAGTACGAACGTATCTATAGCCGCGATCCACAGTGGAGGATTTCCAGACCCCAACTGTAAGTGAGCAACGGCAAACAGCGCACTTGCAAGCACAGCTGCAATTCTAATTGCGTACTTTTTGCGAAGTCCGGTATATAAAAATCCTCGCACAACAATTTCTTCTACGATTGGTGGCAAGATTACTAAACTAATAAACACCATAGTTAGTGGCCAGAGTCCTGACACTCCTTTAAAACCTAGCTCTTGCTCTTGTTCGGTGTCTATCCCAGGCACTAAAGCAGAAATAGCAGCAGTAATAACTATTAAAAGTACAAAGTATATAGCGAAGGTCACTAACGCCGGGGAGATATCTTTGATAGAAGGTTTCCGTGACATGCCAATGTCTTTAAATGAGTTATTTCTAGATTTTAAGAACCACCATAAAATATACAGAGTTATAGCCTCGACTAGCAGAAAGAAGGCAAATTGTAGACCTGTAGATGTCTCAATATTATTAAAAACACTTTCCACATCCCTTCCGGTTGCGCCAGCCCAAAATCCAATAAATATAGCCGCAAAAAACTGAGAAGCAATATAACTAAAAACGGTTACAACTACTGCACTAAAAGCACCAAATCCAACCTTCCCTTTTAGCAGTTTTTTATGTGGAGCTTTCGGTTTACTTATTACTTCGCCTTCTACTGCTTCTTGTTCTTTCATCTAAAAAACCTGTTTATATCCACGACGGTTATAAGCACAAACAACCCCATCAATACAACGAATCCCGTGCCATGTATTAGCTCTTCACGTTGCTTACTGAGCGGTTTTTTGATCGCCCTGAACAATAATGTAACGAACAGTCTTCCTCCATCAAGTGCTGGGATTGGCAAAATATTCATTATTGCTAGCGTCAGCGAAATTATCGCAATTATCATAAGTACAAAGTTAAAGCCGATTTTACTAACCTCGTTCAATATATAAGCCACGCCAACCGGACCAGAGACTTGGTCTTTGGCGGTCTGAGTATCACCTTTAGCGAGGCTAGAAAAAATTGTACCTAGGCCGTTGAATGTTAGTTCAGTAAACTGGGCACTTAACCCAACTGCCACAACAGGCGCAGACCAAGTAGACCGCCTAATTTCGCGCCCTTCGGATCCTGACTGTGAAGATACGCCCAGGTAGCCCTCGCCTTTATTCTCTGCATTTAATGTGATGTTGTATGCAACCGTCTGATCACCACGTTTTATTGTTATTGGCACTTCTTTACCGGCATTTTCTTTAGCTATGCTACCCACTTGGTCGCTACGTTTTACTTCTTGCCCGGCAATGCTCAATATCTGGTCTTTTTCTTTTAATCCTGCCTTTTCGGCTGGCGTGCCCTTACCAACACTTGCGACTAGTACGCTATCCGGATTTTTAACTTCTTGTATTAATTTTGTGTCAGACTTTACAGTGAATTGATTATCAACAATTTTTGGCATGCCTATCCAAGCAAGAGCTGTAAATAATATCAGTGCAGTGACCAAGTTCATCAGCACACCAGCAGTCATGATTTTGATTTTAGTTTTTAGACTCGCTGCACCAAAACTACCTTTACGTCTGTCGCTGTCACTTTCGCCCTTTAGCTTTACAAAACCACCCAGCGGAAGAAGATTTATAGTAAATAAAAATTCAGATTTTTCAGTTTTGATCTTCTTTCCCCAAATTTTAGGTGGAAATCCAATACCGAATTCCTCTATTTCTACGCCATTTCTGCGGGCAGCGACAAAATGCCCCCACTCGTGTGCCACGACAAGTGCCACAAACATCAAAGCGCCCAAAATTAGATAAAACACTGCCATTAACAATAATTATAGCAGTAAGTATCGGGGATTTATTTTTTAAACGGTTAGTATTTCGGATTCTTTGGCTTTTGAGAGCTGGTCTATCTGGGATTTATATTGAGCCATCGTGTCATCAACTTGCTTTACTAGGCGTTTGTGGTCGTCTTCGCTTATATCTTTGTCTTTTTTAGCATCATCTAAGTCAGTAATAATATCTCGACGAATTCCGCGCTGAGCAACCATACAATCTTCTACTTTTTGGTTTAATTGCTTGACGATTTCACGACGGCGCTCCTCTGTCAGCATCGGGATTGGTACGCGCACAACCCGGCCGTCATCACTAGGGTTCATGCCCAAACTTTGATTATCACGAATAGCGTTGCTGATGGCTTGAATATTGTTAGGGTCAAATGGTGTTAGCTGTAAAAGTTGAGGCTCCGGCGTACTAATAGTCGCTAGCTGGTTCAGCGGCATAGGCGTACCATAGGCCTCTGCCGTGACGCCGTCCAACATTGATGGATGAGCTCGTCCAGTTCGTAATTTTTTTAGCTCAGCCTCAAAATGCTCAA
The DNA here is from genome assembly GCA_964444225.1 of uncultured Candidatus Saccharibacteria bacterium. GTDB lineage: Bacteria > Patescibacteriota > Saccharimonadia > Saccharimonadales > 2-12-FULL-41-12 > JALHOM01. Next base: position 22,089 of record CAYUFM010000002.1, read on the forward strand.
CACTTGATTTAAGCTTGGTTTCTGCTTGTTTTACTAGATCTTGTGGATTCATATCAACAGTATACAGTCGTTTTGATCATAAAATCAAAGATTTTCATAGCTTTAGGTCTTTAGTCCATGGCTGTTAGGTCAGCCTTTGCCTAAACTGATTAAAATAAGTAATTACTATGTCTGAATCATTTGCGAGGACCAGTTTTATTGCTATTCATATATAAATAATAGAGCAATAAAACCGCTTGCGTTCCGCAAGCAACTGACAAAGTAGTTACTTATTTTAGTAATGTTTAGACAATGGGCTGGAGGTTTTTGTCCCTCGTTTTTGACGATACAAAAATGAGGGAACTTGGTTCTTGGTTGCAAGAACTTTTATACTTCGCCAACGGCGATTCTAGAAAATCGTCGAACTACAATGTTTTCGCCAAGTTTTGCAATGCCTTCTTTTACGAAGTCGCCTACAGTTTGGTCTGGATTCTTAACAAATGGCTGGTCAACTAGGCAAAGTTCTGCAAAATATTTTTTAACCATTCCATCTACAATTTGTTCAACCATGTTGTCTGGCTTGCCTTCTGATTTGGCTTTTTCAGAAAATTCTTTGACCTTGGCATCACGCACATCGGCTGGGATATCATCACTACTTACATAAACAGGGTTGCTAGCTGCAATGTGCATAGAAATATCCCTAGCAAGCTCAATAAATTCGTCAGTCCGGGCTACGAAGTCAGTTTCACAGTTCAGCTCTACGACTACGCCAATCCGGTTGTCGTGGTTATAGGTGTTTACAATTCCGGCACGGGCTTCGCGTTCACCGCGTTTTTCGGCTTTGGTTAGGCCTTTTTTGCGCATTGCTTCTAGAGCTTTATCAAAATCACCATTTGCTTCAACTAAAGCATTCTTAGCATCGGTAATTCCTACACCAGTTAGGCTACGTAATCTTTTTATTTGTTCAATGTCCATTATTTTGCCCCCTCTTCTTTTTTATCATCTCCGTCGTCTGTCTTTTTGACTTTTGCTTTACCGTGTTGCACTGCAGTAACAACGTAGTCGGTTACAAGTTGTACCGATTTGATAGCATCGTCATTGGCAGGAACTGGGTACTCAACAAGACTAGGATCGGCATTAGTATCAACGATAGCAACTATAGGTATACCTAGTTTGCGTGCTTCTTTAATAGCATTCATCTCTTCATTAACGTCAGCTACGAAAAGCGCGCCCACTTTTTGGTGCATTTCTTTAATGCCACCGTACATGATGTTCATCGCGTCAATTTCTTCTTGGAAACGTTGAACTTCTAGCTTACTGTACTTGTTTTCTAGTGCACCAGAAGCCATTTTTACTTCGAGGTCTTTAAGGTGCTTTATCCGGCCATTTATCGTAGTGGTATTGGTTAGCATTCCGCCGACCCAACGCTCTACAACGTAAGGCATGTTGGTCTCTTCAGCGGCTTTTTGAATAATTTCTTTACTCTGACGCTTAGTTCCAACAAATAAAATTTGTTTACCCTGACCAGCCGTATGCTCCAAAAAGTTCAAAGCATCTTCTAGGCAGGTAACCGTCTTTGTTAAGTCGATTACGTGGCTTCCGTTGCGCTTACTATGAATATAGTTAGACATTTTAGGGTGCCATCGGCTTGTTTTGTGGCCAAAGTGTGCTCCAGCCTCTAGTAGTTTTTTAATATCAACATCATTCGATGCCATCTTGCTCTCCTTCTTTTCCTTGTTCTTCGTTGCCAGCACCATCATTAGTTCCTACACGGAGCTAATGCGGAGGAAAAATCCCAGCAATTGCTTAATTTATAGTAGCTATATTGTAACAGATAGTACTTCTGGGTGCAACAGATTGGAGTGTTTTATTAGAATAATTCTTAAAAACGTATTAGAATAAACTTAAGCATTAATCAAGAAGGATAAAAACATGCATCAAGCACTAATAATAGCCAAATCTTATGTGATAGATAATGGGGTTTGCTCTGTAGACGGAGTAATCCAAAGCTCAACCCAACAATGTGATGATGCACTAAAAGGAATTTTGGGAATTCTAGCCGCAATAATCATTCCTTTACTGGTAATCAGTTTGGTGTTTCTTGTTTTTTGGATAATTGCACTCATTCATGCTGTAAAGCACCAGAATATTCAAAATCGAGGCTTGTGGCTAGGGATCTTGATTGGCAGTTTCTTTGTTGGAATGACATGGCTTGCAGCGATAATTTACTACTTTGCTGTCATGCGACCATATAAAAAAGGCAAGGCAAGCGGACATATTCCTGATGCCTCGTACCCAACACAACCCCAAAATACCATCGTCCCCGCACCAGACCAACCGACTCAACCAGAAAACAATAGTCAGAATAATCCACCAACAACGCCCAGCCCCACTGTTTAACCCTTGTAAAGTTACCATTTTTAAGGTACAATATCCCCAATAACAAATCTAACCCGGATAAATCGCCTGCTATAGTTTTGCTCGCTTAGCTAACCGACCGGAGGATAAAGAGCTGGAGAATTTATGAAAAAAGACATTCACCCGACAGACTACCGCCCCGTAGTTTTTCAAGATCTTAGTAATAATGAGACGTTTTTAACTAAATCTACGGTTAAAACAAACGAAACTATCAAACTAGATGGCGTAGAATATCCACTAGTAAAAGTACATATTTCTAGCGCCTCTCATCCGTTCTTTACTGGCCAAGAAAAAATGCTAGACATCGAAGGTCGCGTTGACAAGTTTAAAGCTCGAGCCGAAGCTGCAGCAAAAAGCCGTGAAGCTAAAAAAGTTTCTGGCAAAAAAGCAGAAAAAGCTCGCAAAGAAGAAGCCCAAAAACTCGGCAAATAAGACTTATAATTAAGTCAAATTATTAATCCTGGATACTTTAGCTCTTAGGCTGTTAGTACTGCCTTCTGGCCATCTTTTTGATAACACTCAGCCCAGAGCTTTTCGTCTTCAAGCAGTTTTTCTACGCTAATCGCCGTAGCATCCACGATACCCGGTAAACTACGAGCATACTCTAGGGCACGAGCTTTCATAGCTGCAGCTTTTTCAGGATCATCTTCAAGATCCCATGAATGTATTATATCGAAATTATTAATACCAGTTTCCCGTCCTACCCGACTATCCTGAGCAGGCCTATAAAATCTTCTTCTACCCGCTTGACCGTTATTAGAAACAGTATGGGCTAATAAACCTTCATAATCATCTGGGCCATCTTCTATCATTTTTGCGAAAAAACGAGATGTTCTACCATTACCATCATTAAATGGATGCACCCATACAATCAAGGCCTCCGCAGCCATAGCGACCTTCTGAACTTTCTTATCTTTATGGTCCTCTGAATTCCTAATATAGTCTTGAATAACTAAGAAACCTTTCTCAAACGCCTCTTCCTTAAGCTCCAGGGGTGGGGTATAAATAAGGGGTAAAAAACCACCTTGGAGATTCATTCTACTTTTGACCTCTCTTGGATTCTGGCCTGTCAATTTTGCGTTAATATGTCTTGCAAGTTTTAAAAAAGCTACTGGGCTAGTATTAAAAATAAAGTCAAGTCTGTCTTTTGGATCTGTAAATGCTTCAGAATATCTTGCAACTAAACCACCAAGCAGCCTGGTAGCTTCCTCCGTTCTGAGATCGTGCTCTACGGGGGAATCGCTAGAGTTAGCTTGTCTAGTATAGGAGGTGGTTTCGCTCATTTTCGTTTTTCCTTTTTTGTTTCAATTTTATTTTTTGTTTTTATCGTTGAGTTTATAGTAACAAATTTTGGTGATTTTGTCAATAGCTTTTATGCTTATAACAGAGGTGTGATATACTGTGGGTTAATTATGGAAGATAAAATTAATGCACTGAGCGAAGAGTACAAGGATTTGCAGAACAAACTGCAAGATCCTAGCATTTTTAATGTCCCGACCTACCCCAAGCTAGCCAAACGCCAGAAATATTTAGAAGACACCATTAATTTATATAATGAACTTAGTAGAAATAATCAGGAACTCAAACAGTCAGAAGAATTATTAAAATCTGGTGGCGAACTTGCAGAACTAGCCGAGATCGAAATAACCGAATTAACAGATAAAAAATCCAAATTAGAATCTGATTTAGAGGAAGCATTAACCCCCAAAGACCCCAACAATGACCGTGACGTAATCATCGAAATCCGGGCTGCGGCTGGTGGTGACGAGGCTAGCTTGTTTGCTGGCGAGCTATACAGAATGTATACTCGCTGGGCCGAAAATAGTGGCTATAAAACTGAGCATATTAGCGAATCGGTTAATGACACTGGCGGGTTCAAAGAAGTTACATTTAGCGTACGCGGTGACGAAGCTTACAAAATGCTGAAGTTCGAAGCTGGCGTCCACCGAGTACAGCGCGTACCTGTGACAGAATCACAAGGACGAATCCACACATCTACGACAACAGTGGCTGTCATGCCTGAAGCCGTAGAAACTGACCTAGAAATCAGCCCCGGCGACCTGCGTATAGACGTTTTTAGGTCTGGTGGTCATGGTGGCCAATCCGTTAACACCACCGACAGTGCAGTCCGTATAACCCACTTGCCGACTAACACCGTAGTGACCTGTCAGGATGAAAAATCACAGATCAAAAACAAAGAAAAAGCCATGGGCGTGTTACGCTCACGACTACTCCAAGCCAAACTAGATGCTGAACATAAGGAACTATCTGACGCCCGCCAAAAACTAATCGGTAGCGGTGACCGCTCAGAAAAAATCCGTACCTACAACTTCCCCCAAGACCGAATTACTGACCACCGGATCGGCTACAGCCGTTCTAACATCCCAGCCGCCCTTGCCGGTGATATCGACGACCTAATAGAACAACTCCACACCTACGAACGCGAACTAATCAACCAAGAATAATGAGCAAACCAACACACATACTAGTTACGGGAGTCGCAGGCACAGGAAAGTCTACTCTTGCGGAGACGTTAAAGCAGAAAAACATTCCTTGCATAGACGGTGACTACGACGAAGGAATAGCCTACTGGAAGCATAAAAAAACTGGTAAAAAAGTGACGGACATTCATAGTATATACGGAATAAGCGTTAGGTTTTACGAATGGCTGTGGGATATAGAAAAAATGAGAGAGTTTCTTGGCAATAGCCCAGAACCTATAATTGTATGCGGAACTGCCGATAACAAATCTGAGGCTTATCCCTTATTTGAAAGAATAGTCTTTTTAACAGCTGGCGAAGAGACACTTAATTTTAGACTGAAAACCCGCCAAAATAATTCGTTTGGTAAATTAGCTAGTCACCGAAAAACCGCAATTAAAGATAATGCAGAATCTGTTAGCCATGCAACAGAAAATGGATTTGAAATAATAGATACGAGCAAACTAAGCCCAGAGCAATTAGTTGAATATGTTACGGATGGGAAAGGATGCTCAAATGATAATTGCTGATTGGTTGATTGAAACGACAAAAAAACTGGGTAAAGCCGAGGTTGATGCCCCTCGGACCGACGCTCTGGTTCTTTTGGAAGACGTTTTAGGCAAAGATCGATCTTGGATTTTGGCCCATGATGACCAAAAAATACCTACAGCAAAATTAAAAGAAGTGAATAGTCTTACCGATCGTAGAATTAGACACGAACCACTAGCATACATCCGTGGAAAGACAGAATTTTACGGTAGAAATTTTATAGTCAGCCCTGAAGTTCTGATTCCACGCCCAGAGACAGAATCAATAGTTGAGCTAGCTCTAGAAAATATAAAGCTTAAAAAGCCCAAGATTGTAGATATCGGCTGCGGTAGTGGGAATATTGGTATTAGCCTCAAATCAGAAAAGCCTGATTGGCAAATAGACCTAGTGGATATCGACAAAAAAGCTCTAGAAATAGCCACCCAAAATAACACACAGCACAAACTAGAATTAAACATAATTGAGTCAGATTTATTCGGTGAACTGAAGACTAGTTATGACGTAGTTGTTGCCAATTTACCATATGTACCAGAAGGGTTAATAACCAGTCCAGAAATAGAAAAAGAACCATCTATAGCACTATTCTCTGGAGTGGACGGCATGAGTCATTACACAAAGTTTTGGGACCAAATATCTAAACTATCCAAAAAACCTAAATACATAATTATAGAATCATTAGAGTCTCAGCATATGATCATGGCAGGAATTGCACAGAAATCAGGCTATACTCTACTAAAAACGTATACCCTAGCCCAGCTCTACTCTAAGGTTTGACTAGCTTTAGTTCTAAGCCGCTTTCGACCAAAATGTGTAAAACTGGTGCTTTAAGACTGAGGAGCGGCCTCTAGAGTAACATCAACTTTCTGCTCCTGGCCATCACGGATAATAGTAAGGCTTACTTTATCCCCCACACTAAACCTGCCCAAGACGGAAATTAGACTATTTTTTTCATCAATTGATTGGTCGTTCACTTTAACGATTATATCTTTTTCTTTAAGACCAGCTTTTTCGGCCGGACTATTTTTTAAGATAGCGGTTTGCCCTCGGGTCGGCGGTGCTATGTACGCTCCCCGCTTCGTCTGCAAATTGTATTGATAGGCATAATCATCGTTTAGCGTAACGTACCTAACCCCTAGGTATGGACGCAGTAATTTACCTTCTTTGATAACGCTGTTTATTAGACCCTTTATATCATTCACCGGAATCGCGAATCCAATGTTTTCAGCACCGTCGCCTGCAACAGCAGTATTGATCCCAATAACCTCGCCCCGAATATTTACAAGAGGCCCACCAGAATTACCTTGGTTAATTGAAGCATCTGTTTGGAACAAGTTTTGCAACGACTCTGTGCCGGTCTCGTCACCTGCTTCTATACTCCGGCCAAAGCCAGATATAATTCCAGACGTAACCGTGTTTTGAAATTGTCCAAGAGCATTTCCAATAGCGATGACCTTGTCTCCAACCTCGGTTTTAGAAGAGTCGCCCAGTTTTACCGACTTCAAAGTCTTGCCTTTTTTATCTTTAATTTTTAAAAACGCGATGTCTAGGGTGTCACTAGGATTTGTCCTGCCAACAATCTCTACATCTGTGAGTTCTGTGCCATCAGATAAAGTTACACTAACTTCACTAGTGCCAGCCGGAATAACATGCCTATTGGTGATAATTATTCCCTTTTCGGAATCTACAATTACTCCAGTACCAGCACTTTCTTGAGAAAATGATTGCTGGCCACTAAAAAACGTATTGCGAGTTGTTTCTGAAGTTACGTTTATGGAAACTGCGCTTTCGCCAACCTCTTTAGCAATCTTTGTAATTAGCTGGCTCTCGCTATCTATAACTTTTTGGCTTACAGCTTGATCGGCTGTTATGGAGTTTTCTTGATTTTTGCCTCCTAGATATCCACCTATAAACCCCGCTACCAAACTAGTGGCTATAATTAGGAATGCTGTTTTATTTAGCTTGGAATCACTAGTCTTTTTAGTTTTTGCAGACTCGATATATGGCCCTAGTACTGATTTTTCTTTCTGAACTTCAATATTTTTTTGTTGATCTTCCATAATATTTAGTTTACTCCCCCTAACCTGAGAAATAGCTTAAAAACTTACTTTACTATACCTTCACCCCAGTTAGAAAACGCAATTATTACAAAAATTACTGCTAAAACTACAAAAATTATTTGTCTGCGAACCAACATTGTCAGTTTATCGTGCTCATGTAGGTAATACAGACCTGCTAATCCATAGCCCAAAACAGACAAAATAACGGCAGGTTGAGCGACATTCTTGTAGTAAAGGAGCCAGTGACTAAGTATCCAGATCAATGCGCTTGCAAAAAATCCCCAAAACCAAGAATACTGCACTCTGTTTGGTTCATCATATGTATTGAAAAAATGTCTTGCGCTAAAGTAAGAGACCGCAAAAGTCATCAGTACATAAACCGAAATTGGCGCATCATCATAGGCCAGGAATATCGCAACCATACCAAGACATTGAGCAATCAGTGCCTGAATCGACACCATCAATGCTGAGGTCTTAGGTTTTACAACCAAGACCCATAGCTCAAATACCACTAGCCAGCTTAACTGCAACCATCTTGAATTGTTAGAAACTATCATAAAGGAAATTAGTGCTAAGCTCACAATTATATCAACCGCATTAGTTCTAATATGAGCAATCCAGTGCCGTGGCTTTACTGCTAGCATTCTCCACTTACTTAACAACACTATGGATGCAGCTAAACCAAAAAAATCTAGTCTTATAAAGATATACGCCAGAATAGGCACAATAAAAGTTAGCCCCAAGTGAAAGATATGCGCAAAGCCGTGCTTTGGTTTAACTTTTTTTAATACAGTTTTAACCATTGTTTAGTTCCTTCACTAAAGTCCAGATGCTTGATCATTACCTAGTATTATAACAAAATCAGCCGTGTCGGGGATAATTGCGGGATCTGGTACAGTGCCGACCGCTGTTGTACTAAATCTTCGCTCCAGATAGTTCTTTGTGTATTTTTTTGTTCCATTTCTTAGATCTACTACTATAGTTTTTTCGTATGTCCTGGTTGGCGCATTATCTACTTTGGTTACTGTGTAGCCAAATGATTTGAGTTCATCGCCTTTCTCGGTAGCTAAACCAGATTTATTTGTTCCGTTAAGAACCATAACACTAGCATTCTCGTTCTTTAAGAAGCTATCTTTCAACGCGTTGCGGATAAAACCTTGGATTTCTTTAAAGTTACCGGTGCCCGCAGTCGGAACAACCACAGAAAGCCCACCAATGTTGTCTGTTCTTACAAAATTATTTGGTGGATCGGCTAGGCCAATAGATGCAATTTTATCGCTTGGTATTTCTTTGCTTATTTCATATAACCTCTGGAGGTCCGCCACGCTAAAGTTTGTCTGAAGATGATTCCCGAAAGTATTGAGCAAATTAGATATCTTCTGAGGATTACCGAAAGTACCTGCTGATAAAATTTTGTCTTTTAGCGCCGTTATGATTATTCTCTGGCGCTCAGATCTGTCGAAGTCACCCCTTGGAGAAGTATAGCGCGAGCGAGAGTAAGCTAAAGCCTCAAACCCATCCATATCTTGCCATCCAGGATTTACATTCAAAAAATAATTCTGACCCTTTATTCTCATATGCTCACTAACTGCATCTGGGGCGTTTATAGTTATGCCACCCACATTATTAACCGCCTGCTCGAATCCATCAAAATCCACCATCAAATGATAGTGAATTGGTACACCCAAAGCAGATTCTAGCGTAGCTTCAAGCATTTCAAAACCAGCCTGTTCGGCTAATTTCGCAGACTGTGAGGTGCTTATTTGCTGATTGTTAAGATAATTTGCCTTACCAGTAAAAAATACCGAGTTAACCTTCATAGACCCAACACTCTTAACAGGTACGTACAGGTCTCTAGGCACACTTAATAATGAAGCCTCTTTTGCAATAGGATCTATGCTTGCCAGAATAATTGTATCCGTAAGATCGGCACCTTCATGTCCTTCACCACCTCTTCCGAGTAGCAAAATATTAACCCTACCATCGCCTTCGCCTTTTAGTTGAGATATATCAACTTCCTTGCTAAGAGCAGGCGCCAGCCCACCACCCGGTAGAATTTTTTTAACCGTTATATACCCTTTATAGGTCAAAAACCCTAGAACAAGAGTCGCCACAATAAGCAGTATGCCTAAAATCTTTAAGATTCTCTTCTTTTTACTGGATTTCTTTCTGCTTTGATTATACTGAGGTTTTTCTTTTTTAAACTTTGTTTTTTTTGTGGTTTTTCGATCAATAATAAATGTTTCTGCTGTCTTGTTAGTAGTAATTTGTTGTTGAGCCGACGCATGAAACCCATCCCTACGACTAAAGTCACCTACTGCACCAGTGCCCTGGTTCGATCCTAGATTAGAATCTCTTCTACTGTTTTGAATGTCGCCGAAGTTCGAGCCTTTATTAAATCTAGTTACGGGTCTTGAACTAATACCATCAATCGATGGCTTTTTGCGATTTCTTGGATCTTGATTTCTTTGATATTGATTCATATAAATACGTGGTACGAGTATCCAGTATACCTGCTTGTCCTGACACGAGTAAACCCCAGCCTTCATTAAAAAATAGTAATTATGGTAATCTATAGGTTGAATGGAACCAATCAACCAAGACAACAACGTATCAAATTCCTCGTCGAGGTTTGAATTTGTTAATTCTCCCCCCACGCAACCTACTAAAAGCTCACGTTCACCGCGCTTTAAAGAGAATATCTCTACAATTATCATTCTAATCTCTGCACCTTTATTGGCAGTTTTTCTTTCTATTTTTGTATTCCGCACATATCAGGTTGATGGAGCCAGTATGCTTACCACGCTACATGATGAAGATAGACTGATAATCAACAAGCTACCTAAAACATTTTCGTCAATTACGGGGAAAAATTATATTCCCAACAGATACGATATAATTGTTTTTAATCATAAAGGATCAGCTAGCGGCACAACAAATTCCGATAAACAAATTATTAAGAGAGTTATTGGACTTCCAGGAGAAAGAGTGGTCATAAAAGATGGATTGGTAAAAGTCTACAACAAAGATAACCCAGGTGGATTTTTAGTTGATAAACTTGGCCCCCACACGTCCGTAATAAATCTTACTGAAGGCAATGTGGACGCAACCGTTAATGACGGAGAAGTGTTTGTGATGGGCGACAATAGAGGAAATTCACTAGACTCCCGAGCCTTAGGCACAATAAACTCGGATGATATTGTTGGCAAACTAGTATTAAGAGTGTTCCCTTTTAAGGACTGGCGGGGATTTTAGTTTATTCTGTCTAAAAATTGAATAAATTCTTTGTTCGTTTTGTATGTAAAGGTCACACTACCACCGTTATTTTTAGTGGCTATTTTTACATTAGCCCCGTATTTTTTCTGTAGCGAATCTTGATACTTATGATTTTTATCCGGTTTAGTAGCGCTTTTAATTACTGGTTTAGTAGAGCCCTTTATTGACTGAACGTAGGCCTCAGCCTGCCTAACTGACCAGCTGTTTTTTATAATATTATCCACTAATTCTTTTTGCAGAATAGGCTGACCTTTTAGAGACAGTACTGTTCTTGCGTGACCTTCAGATATTTTATTGGACTCCAGGGCAACACGAGCAAAATCGGGTAACTGGAGGAGTCTAACCATGTTTATTATCGTAGTATGCGCCTTACCTAATCGTGTTGCTATTTCTGGCAACGCAACATTGAACTGCTCGTTTAGCTTTGCTATTGAAATAGCCTGCTCCATTGGCGACAGGTCAACTCGTTGCATATTCTCTATCAGGCCAATCTCTAGCTTTTCTAAATCTTGCAGTGTCCTAACCAACACTGGAAGATGGGTAAGTTTTGCTACTTTTGCTGCCCGGTATCTTCGTTCTCCAGCAATAATTACATAGCTACCACCTACTTCGGTCACAACAAGTGGCTGCAGAATACCGTGTCTATTTATAGATTGCGCTAGCTCTTCTATAGACTGGTTGTCAAAATTTTTTCTTGGCTGATTTGGATCAGGCTTAACTGAGTCAATTAATACTTTCTGGACTCTTTCACCTCTATCAAGCATCACTGATGTATCGAAATCCTCTGGCAATAAACTACCAAACCCCTTGCCTAGACCCTTTTTTGTACTCACCTGATAGCTCCTGATGATTTTTTATCTATTTCTAAGGCTAAGTTTTTATACGCCTTCGCACCCTTACTCCATTTATCGTACTCACCTATTGGCTGCCCATGACTAGGAGCCTCCGCCAAACGTACGTTTCGAGGAATCACAGTTTCAAATAATTTATCACCAAAATGCTTACCGACCTCGTCATAAACTTGTTGGCTCAGTGCGTTTCTTCTATCAAACATCGTAACGACCACGCCTAAAAGCTCGAGTGAAGGATTAAATAATTTTTGGACCTGTTGCATAACCTGAAGCAATTGACTCAAACCTTCAAGTGCGTAATATTCAGCTTGCACCGGAATTATTACTTTATTGGAGGCCGTTAATGCATTTATAGTTAGTAGGCCCAAAGCTGGTGGACAATCTATAAATATGTAATCGTACTTACCCGTATATTGGACTAAAGCGTTTTTTAGTTTTTGTTCTCTTGCAGGCTCACCTGCAATGTCTATTTCTACACTTGCAAGTCTGGCGTTGGTAGGCAAAATTTCTAAGTTTTTAAAAGCTGTTTTTTGGATAGCTGAGTTCAGGTCTATGCCAGAAATTAGTACGTCGCACAATGTTGGACTGAGATTATTTTTATCTAAACCCAGCCCACTACTAGCATTGCCCTGTGGGTCGGCATCAATAACCAAAACATTTTTTCCTGCTTTAGCTAAAAAAGCGGCAACATTAATCGTACTGGTAGTCTTGCCTACGCCCCCTTTTTGATTCAAAACAGATACAATTGTTGTTTGTTTCATAAGTATACTCTCATGCTTATTTTATCATCAACTACATTAACCGTAAATGAAGGCTACTGAATAACGTGATAGTTGAACTTATATACAGCGCCATTAGCGGGTGCAGTATTTGTGCTAAGTGTAAAGTCTGTCGCAGTTTGGCTGACGTATGCCTGAAGAGTAGCCGAAGTACTGCCTACGGGAGTAATGGTTACTATTGGCGATATTCCATAAGGTGTTGCAAAAGTAAATTTCGCTAAATCCCCAGTAGTTAGCGCACCTAAACTGGCAGTTGATATAGTGATAATTCCGGAACTATCATTACCGTCAACAGATACCGTTGCACCGTTAGCACTTGTTCCGGAAGCCCCTAATACGTTCGATGCGGGAGTATTGCCAGCGGTAATTATGTGGCCCGCTACAGTTATGCCGGCGTTAAATATAGCATTATTGTTAACCGTTAAGTTAGCAATAGTTGCCGTACCGGTGACTGATAGATTAAGTGTAGTTAAATTACCAGCAACATTTATATTTGCAAAATTGCCTGCCTGGATATTGTTGATAATAGAGTTAATTGAACTGATTTGTGACTGAATACCAGCAATCTCGGCCTGCTGTTCCTGAACCGCCCCAACTAAAGGAGTAACTAAGCCTGCATAGTCCACACCAATATACTGATTAGGATCATCGGGATTAACAACTGATACAAATTCTGGGAATATTTGTTGTACCTGTTGAGCTATAAAACCAATTTTATTGCCAGGATTACTAGAGTCAATCCAATTGAAATTAACAGGCTGCAACTGATTAATCTTCGTAAGTGAATTTGATAACGACGTGACATTTGTTTTAAGCCTGCTGTCAGATGTACATGAAGTTCCGCCTGTGCCGTTACCGATCGTACATGTCGTACCAGTTCCCGTTACTACAAGATTAGACTTGTAGGTACCTCCACCAATATTGACATTTCCGCAAGCCGCTCCACACGCACCGGAACCCGCGCCTGGTGCAAAAAATATGTCAGCCCCAGATGTATTAGTCCTTATAACTAAATCATTGATTGCCGTTCCAGTAACCCAAGCGCTCGCACTTGCTGCAATTGCTATTTCAGACTTAATTGTTCCGCTTGCTGATATCCTAATGGCCATGTTACCACCAGAAGTATTATTGAACACTCCTAAGTAAGTTGCTGATGATGTTACATTGAATAGCCCATCTGTCATTGTAAGGTTGCCACCCAATGTTGTATGTCCAGCGTCACTTATAGAAAGTCCAACTAAGCCATTTATCCCTACTCCAGAAGTAGCGTAGTCCTCTCTGAATATCCTTAAGGTTCCAGCATTGTTGTCAATATTCCATAGGTTATTAGTTCCGGCATTTAAAGGCTCAAAGGTAATTCTTCCATTAGTACCATTGCCTACCCTGACCTGACCAATACTAGAGTTAACATTAAATAATGATGTGCCTGAAGCATTCTGGACTGTGAAGGTAGATGCCCCATTAGACTGAGCTTTAAATGTAGTTGCGCCTCCGTTTGCAATCTGCATAACCGTGACTGGTGTAGTCTGTTCATCAGTAATCTCAAGTATATTTGCAGTTGAAGACTTATGATTAACTTGTAAACTTATGACTGTGTTAGCAGCCGAAGTTCCGTCTACCTGCAATCGAGCTGCTGGGCTTGCAGAATTTATTCCAACACTTCTGTTAGTTGTATCTACGTCCAATACTGCCGACCCGGCTACACTAACTACCTGTAGAGCTGTAATGGAGTCAGATGTATTTTGAACTCTTAATCCCGAAGATAGAGATGTGGAGATTCTTCCATCACTATAGGTTGTACTGCCAGAACCCGTGACCACACCGCCCAAAAAATATCCCTGGAAGAACCTGTTATCTGCCGCAAAGGTTGTACCGGTACCTACTGCGCCAATGTTTCGGGCCGTATATTTTGTAATTGTGGCATTACCAGTATATCCAGCAGTTGTGCCATAACTTACTGCCGGAGATACAGTAAGCGTTGCGGTCCCACCTCCTGAAGTTATGCGGGTATAATAGTCCTGACCCGAACCACCGGTGTTATCAACAAGAATTATGTCACCGTTTGCAAAACCTCCTGCAGCCGCTAACACTATAGAGGTTACACTTATTCCACCCGTGCCAGATGTGGTACCCGTAGTACCTGTTGCTACATTGTTGGCTAGCAAGGATCCATCATTATTAAAAATTAACGCATCTACTCCAGCGTCTTGTATTTTAAAGGAACCATCCCCTAGTGTTGTACTAGTTGTTTGTAGGTTAAATAAAATACTAGGATCAGTTGCAGTATCCGCAGCATTAATAACTAAGTTTTTAGAGTTTGATAGTGCTATTGTTGCTGGACTTGAGCTATTGTCATAAGCTTGTTGTAAAGTTGTTGAACCTGTAGCCCCAACCGAGTACTGCCAACTTGCACCTCCGTTAGTATTACTCCAAATGACAGTTGCTGACTGTCCCACCGATACGGCAGAACCCAGTAGCGTAAATGAAGTTGTTCCAATATTTGATATATATAAGAGTCGTCCATAAGTTGTATTTGTAGTAGGAGTCGGTAGGGTCAAAGTTTGTCCAGCTGTTGTTTGCGCTACAGATATAGAGGTGTAGATATCAACAGTTGTAGCTGCAGTTCCTATAGATCCGCCTCCCGCAAAATTACTTAGCGCCAATGTGGAATTAATTGTGGAGCCATGATTTGTTAATTGACCCTGCCCAGCACCAGACCCCAGTACTATTCCTCCACTCCCAGCCTGAATAGTAGTAGTGCCCGTACTTGCCGTTGAGCCTATTGTTACAGTTTTAGCACCAGTACCTCCGGTGCCAAAGTTTAGTGATTGTGCTCCAGTTCCGGTACCAATAGATATTGTTCCTGTTTGAGCACCAGTACCACCAATAGTTATAGTGCCAGTTGTGAAGCCAGCTCCGATATTAACAGCTCCTCCTGTGTTGGAATTAGAAATATTAACAGTTGTTGCACCTGCGCCATTGCCTATTAGTACAGAATTGGATCCACTTGAAGACCCAAGCGTTAAATTGCCAGTCTGTGCAGTACCACCAATAGTTATGGTACCAGTTGTGGTACTGGTACCTAGTGTATATGTAGTACCTGCAACACCGTCTAATGTGAAATTTCCTGTCCCGGCTCTTAGATTCAGAGCTGTGGCACCAGTTGTATTACCAATATTGAGTGTTTGTGCATTAGCATTGTTACCTATGCTAATAGTTGCAGCCGACTGAAGTGTTATGTTGCCTGCAATCGTAGATCCAATTACAACTGTACTTGTGCTAGAAAGGGTGGCATTATTCCCGATATTAATGGTCTGCGCCACTGCCCCGGTCGCATTACCTATTTGAACAGTATTAGCAATACCTCCTGTGCCCACATTAACTCCGCCTGTACCACCCTGGAGAGTTGTTGTACTAGTGCTAGTACTAGAGCCTATGGTAGTTGTATGTGCTGTAGCTGTTGTGCCAAAGTTACAAGCTCCAGTACCGCAATCTACTACGACTGATGTAGCGCCTGTGTTATTCCCTATTGTAATAGTTTTTGCATTGGCACCTGTGCCCACGTTTATTGCTCCTGTTGTACCGCTATCTAGTGTGAGCGCTGTACCAGTTCCTGAATTAATTGCCAAAGTACCATTAGCATTTAGAACTGTGCTTGTCCCTAGTGATACGGTACCACCACCACCCTGAATCGTTAGAGTGCCAGCCGAAGTACTCCATGTAGTAGCGACAGCAGATGTTAATGTTAATGCGCCAGAGCTGGTAGTCAGACTACTAGCTGCGTTACCCGATAGCGACACCGCCCCTGTACTCTGAGATAAGTTGCCAAGAATTGTCGTACCAGTAGCGGTAGTCGCAAAATATGTCGTTGCCCCATTATTGCTCTGCACTTCAAATAAGTTTGCTCCAATTGGCGTTCCATTATCTCTGATTGTAAATGCACCTCTGGTCCCATCAACAACTATCTCTGGATTGGTTGAGTTATCATAAGCATTTTGTAAAGTTACTGCACCGCCAGAGCTAACACAATCTGTCCAGGCACTGCCTTGGTAACACCTGAACTTATTGTCAAAGGTATTGTAGTACATGTATCCCTCAGCTCCACCAGCCGGATCTCCCGTAGTAGATTTTACATCTAGGGCTAAGTAGTCCGGCGAAGCTGAACCTACTCCACCAGCACCTACTTGGATTACACCAATAGTAGAGGTTCCTTGGGATTGGAGAATAATATTGCCAGAGCCGGAATTGATAGTGGTGGCAGAAGTACCACTTGATTTGCCAATAGTTATGCCGGTAGTGTTGTTGGTAGTACCGATAAGGATACTTCCTGCTGTTTGGGTGGCTGTACCAACGTCTACTGTGATACTGCCTGAGTTGGAGGTAGTGCCGGTGGCATTACCAGATTGGATCGTGATGGCGTCAGAGTTAGTAGAAGCGGTAGCGGTATTAGAGCTTTTGACATTAGCAGACACTAAAGCATATGGGACAGATGCTAGTTTGAACCTCGGAGTCATTTCAGAATCTGCTGGAGTACAGGCCGCAAATGCACATGCGCCAGAGCCTCTAACTGTCATACCCAGCCAGACATCATCTTGCCAATTGACATCTGACTCATCAGCTAGAGAGTCGTAATTGCCTAAAGTAGCACTAAAATAGCCGTTGACTATCCTAACCCTTCTGTCGGGAGAGCCTCCGTTATAGTCGTGGGTTTCTGTCCACAGAGTAGAGCCTGCAGATGATACGTGATAGAGATTAAATTGAATATTGTAGTAACCGTCAGGAACTAGAGAACCTGAAGCATTCAGTAACCTACCCTGGAAGTTAATGGTAGCAGAGGTGCTAGCAGCGTAAGCTACGTCAACAGACGTGGTTGTGCGCGTATATGTATATGCGAGAGACGACAAGAAAATAAGGACAAAAGCAAATAGAAGGAGAAGTTTATGCATTGCTTCCCCAAAAGCCTTAATTGTTAGACCTTGGGTATTTTTCATTTTGTTTTTATTTTTATTTTAGGTCTTTTTGTTTTTTATTTTTGTTGACCTATACATAAGTATATGACTTTTTACAGATTAAACAACAGTAGTGAACAAATTTATTAATGGTTTTATCCACAGTTTTTGAATAAAAATAGTTGTTTATATCAAAAGTGATATAAACTAAAAATTAACAGATCAAAGCCCGGTGGGTAATGAACAAAAAAGCGCTTCTTAATCAAGAAGCGCTTTTTTTAACAACTATTTTACTTAGTAAACTGTAAAATAGAATGTATTCAATGAAGGTGCGCCACCAATACTTGTCATTGCGTCTGCTCCATTTACACATGTACCGGACAGATCATTGTCTAAAGAAGTTGAAGTTCCATATGGGCCAAATTCACCACCAGCTGTTGAGGAAGCAACTATCCCATTAAAACTAGAGGAAACAGTTGGGCTAAGTTTAATACACACATTCTGTGTACCCACTCCCTCTACGTAGTCAATCCCCGGCTCAATACTTGCAACTCCACTTGAATGAGATAGATCTAATATGGGTGCATGAGTAACAGAATCATAAGTTACCCTTCCGTATGCCTTAATATCCCCATCACTACTCGGGCCTTGAGGGCCGGTTTGATTCCAGTTTAGAGCAGTTCGCCACCGGCACATGCTTGGCTAGGACTATCGACTACGCGAAGTGTTCCACTGTTATTTTTATAACAACCATGAATTACGCCAGATGTATCCGGTATCAATGCTTTAGCGACCGCCATAGTTGCCACCAACATAGCCAACGTAACCCCTACCGCTAAAATATTTGTCATTTTTATTCTAGTATTTAAGATTTTACTTAACATAAACATTCCCTCCTGCTTAATTAAGCTTACGCATATATTGTATTAAAATAATTAAAAACCGTACTTATTAATAGAATAATTGTAAATTCTCAATAAAATGTATAGAAAATTATCTTCTTGCAGTGGTCTGGCCATAAAGCTGGAAATAATCGAGCATTAATATATCCGTGCCAGTATTTGTTGTGAAGTTAAAGAATCCAGGCGCTAAACCTCTGCTGTCTGCAGGGTTTTTAATAGCAATCGTTACCGACGAAACAGTATATTGGTTTCCGTCGATAACAAAGATTGCAGAAGAAGTTCCTGTACCAGTAGCTGTTACCCTAACCTGTAAGCCCACCCAAGCATCCGTCGTAATAGCCACTCCACTATTTGCACAAGTCGCAGCCGTACCGTCGCCATAACAGTAGCGCCAATTTGCGTTTGTAGCAGGATCAGCTTCCCACCAAACTCCTGCTGTAACGGCACCAGCGTATGTATCTGGTTGATTCGTAATTCCAACTCGCGCCTTAAATCCAGTCGTCTGTTGAACGGCAACACCACTCTTCATTACCATCCCAGGAGCTAGATACACAGAACCATATGGATTTGTGCTCCCAACTCCCAAAATCAAACCATATCCTGTGCTTGATGTCGTACCAGAACCCATAGCCCACACACCCGGATGGTCAACACTAGGATAAAGATAGTTCTGAGAACTTAATGTTAAAGCACTAGGAGTTCCCACGTATTGAACTCTCCAGTCATCACCATACTTACTACCATCGGTTGATGGATTAGACGGATCGCCATCCATGAACTCATAAGTCCAGTTGTAGCTCCTGTCTAATTGTGCCACCGAACAATCATCCCAAAATCCATCAGAGTAACATCTGTAGCCACCAGGCCCAGAACTATTATAGTAAGTTCCTCCATTTACACCAGTTGGGTCACCGGAGGTATTTTTGGTATCTAGCACCAAGAGAACACCAGTGCCATCGGCTGTTGCACTACCTATTTGAACTCGTAAATTAGTGGAGTCGACAACGAGAACACTTGCAGCACTAGCATTTTGTACCTGGAAGGCAGTTGTAGAATTTGTCTGATTTTTGAACGTAGTCGCTCCACCATCCGCAATAGTCAACACATCTGTCGCCGTTGCTGTAGTGTCTCTGACCCTTAATAAGTTACCCGTTCCAGCAGATTGAATATCCAAGCCACCAGTTGCACCAGTAGACAATTGATCTATGGTTGCTACATAACTACTGTCCGTTCCGCCAGAGGCCGGGTTACGGAATATAAGGGAGTCATCTGCAGAACTAAGAGCAATAATACTATCACTACCATCGGCGTCTCCATCATAAGCACTTTGCAGAGTTGATGATCCTCCACCACTATTACAATCTGCCCACGCCCCGTTTTCATAACATCTAAATTTATTAAGATTAGAGTTATAGTACATAGCTCCATTTACTCCTGTTGGATCGCCTGCAGTATTTTTAGTGTCAAGCACAAAAGCAACGCCTGTTGCATCGGCTGTGCTCTCACCGATCCTTATACGGCTATTTGTTGTATCTACAGAGAACAAATCAGCTCCAGCTGATTCTTCTATCAAAAATCCTGACGTAGAGTTGGTGGTATTCTTAAATGTTGTTCCGCCATCACTACCCACACCTAGAGGATAAGATCCGCCAGAAGAATTATTCCATAGATAAAAACCGCCACTTCCTCTAGGTCCAGTATTATCGACACCGATTCCCCATTTATAGCTAGTGGCCTGGAATAATTTAAGCTCCGAGTTAGCATAACCAGCAGAACCACCTATAGATACATAGGCATAGCTCGCATCAGAAGTATCAACCGATAACACCTTATTGCCAGCTGCACTTTGAACCTGGAAAACATTCGCCGAGTTTGTGGTTGGCTGTACAATAACGCTCCCTGCCGTGCCTGAACCAGTCGCAGAACCACTGGTAAGGTATAAGCTGCCTCCGTTATTATTACCTGAACCACCTGCGTTACCACCATAGATTCTAACCGCACCACCAGCCGAACCAGTTGTTGTGGTAGCTCCAGCGCCACCTTTAATCGACAAAGTTGCCCCAGCCGTACCTGCCGTACTAGAACCAGTAGCATTAAGTGTAAATGAGTTAGGCGTCCCTGCTGTACCAGCTGCGTTAGCTGCATTACCATAATAAACATCGCCTGTTGATGTAGAGAAATACTGGACGCCAGTTCCGTTGATCATAAATTGTAGAGCGTTATTGTCTGATGTTCCCAGTAAGGCTTTTGTGCCAAAGCTATTGCCTCCCTGCAAGAAAGCTGCCCCGCTACCAGCAGAAGTCCACTTAACCCCATCCCAGATTAGGCTAAGTGATGTACCAGCTAGTACTGTGAAGGTTGAACCACCGCTAGGTGTTAGGCTAAAGCTAGCACTACCAACGTTTGTTAGATAAAGGAATCTACCTGAAGTAGTTACGGTTGGAGCTGGTACTGTAAGGGTTTGACTGCCGGTAGTTTGGTTAACCGTTATATATGTATATATGTCTACGGTTGTAGCTGCTGAACCTATTGAACCACCAGTAGCAAAGTTAGTTAGGGCTAAAGCTGTGTTTCTAGTAGCACCGTTGTTAACTAGCAGGCCACTGCCAGCTGATGCACCGAGGACTGTACTAGCACTGTTGATGGTGGTAGTACCGGAACCGGTGAGACCTAGGCTTAGGTTGGAGCCAGTAGTATCTACGTTTAGTAAGGTACTGCCTGAGGCATTCTGGACATTAAGAGCTGTAGTAGAGTTAGTTGAAGTCCTAATACCAACAGAACCAGTGCCAGTTACATAGAAAGCTCGGTTATGAATCCTGTAAGCCTGAGAAGCATTGGTTGAGCTAGCAGACAATGTCATATGTGTAGCATCCGTGAAGCCAGTTATTGTGTACTTATTGCCGTTAGCAAAGATGAACTCATTACCTACCATGTCAGCTGTCCAGGTTGTACCAGAACCTACGACAGTAGCTGAAGCTGATGTTTCTGCTGTACCTGTGTCATATATATCTGGAGAAATACTGAATAGATCAGTTGGTGCAGTTGTACCGATACCAATCTTAGTGGTAGATGCTCCTGAACCTGAGCGACCAAGGATAATGCTGTCACTTTGTTGGACCTGTGAGTAAGCACCGATTGCTGAGGCGTTTTGTAGGTTATTAAGAGTAGCAAAGCCAGCGTCAGTGTAGCCTGCGTTGTAGCCTAGGGCTGTGTTGTAAGAACCAGTACCATTAGATCTGAGAGAATTAAAGCCTAGCCCCAAATTATAAGCACCTGTTGATGTTGAATTCAATGAGTTTGATCCAAGTCCAACATTACCACTACCCCTAGCACTATTGGCAGAACCATAACCAATGCCTATGTTGTCGGAACCAGAAATGTTAGTGGACAGAGCATAAGTTCCTATAGCGATATTCTTTGAGCCTGTTCCGTTGTTTAGGAGCGCATCAACACCTAATGCAGTATTGTATGTACCGGTAGTGTTGGCCTGCAATGCATTTCTACCAATAGCGTTGTTATAGTAGCCAGTGCTGTTATACCCAAGCGAATTATAGCCAATAGCTGTGTTGTAGAAACCTGATGTGTTGTTTGTGAGTGCTCCGGAGCCGATAGCAGTGTTGTCATCACCAGTAGTGTTGGCCTGTAGAGCATAGGCACCCAATGCTGTATTATTTATTGCACCCGATTTACTAGAACTTCCACTTCCTAGTCCTATATATGTATTATTAGCTCCTGAACCACCAGACCTTATCTCTATTGCACTCGTATCATCCGAATTTTTTACTACTATCACTGATTTCGCAGGAGTAATTTCTACGACAGATACACTATCTATGGTACCGTCGTAGTTTAAACCTGGAGTAAATATCAGGGGATCTGTATTCGTAGCCGTTACAACAGCTTCGTAATAATCACTACCTGTGGCGGTTAAATAAGGATAAGTTGCCCCACCTATTGAAAGAGTTAAAAAGTTATTACTAGACGTATTACCGGAATAATTAAAAGCTAATTTATAAGTCTTGCCCGCTGTGACGGTTAAGTTGCTTGAGGTTGTTTGGCAGGCTGTAGTATTGCCAGTGTTATGAGTAGCATTGGTAGCTGATGTTGTCCAGCCGGAGCATGTCCAATAAGTAGCGTTATTGAATGCTTGGCTAGCAATAAGTTCTGAACCTTCTACCGCATAGCTACTAATGCCCCGGACTGATAATTGACTATTGGTTGTGTCTACGTTTAACACTGATGTGCCTGAAGCACTCTGTATTTGGAAGGCGGTGGTGGAGTCTGTTTGGTTTTTTAGAGTCGTTGCTCCGCCATCTGCAATATTAAACACGTCACTTGATGTTGTAGTAGTATCGGTAACTTTAAGCAATGATCCTGTACCTGATGAAGAGATAAGTAAACCACCTGTTGCTCCAGTACTCAATTGATCTATGGTCATTACGTAACTAGAGTCAGTACCACCAGAGGCAGGATTACGGAAGATAATTGAATCATCGGCAGATGTTAAAGCTATGATACTGTCGCTTCCATCAGCATCAGTGTCATAAGCTGTCTGCAAATCAGTAGCTCCTCCAGCGCTACCAATACAGTCTGTCCAGGCACTATCTTGATAACACCTGAACTTGTTGTCAAAGGTGTTGTAATACATGTAGCCTTCTGCGCCACCAGCGGGATCACCGGTTGTAGACTTAACATCTAGAGCTAAGTAATCTGGTATTGCGCTACCGGCTCCACCAGCTCCAATTTGGATAACGCCAATTGTCGAGGCTCCTTGTGCCTGCAATATGATGTTCCCGGATCCGGATGTAATCATCGTAGAGGTGCCTGAAGTTAAAGTAGTAGCGGTAGTAGAGTTCAAAGCTAAAGTTGTGCCAGCCTGGATTGTGGTCGTCTGCGTGCCAGATGACCGACCGATAGTTATTGCTGAAGTATTTACAGTACCGATAGAAATCGTACCGGTAGTTCCCGTAGCAGTCCCTACATCCAGAGAAATATTGCCCGAGTTACTTGTAGCACCAGTGGCATTACCAGACTGGATAGTTATGCTCGATGAGTTAGTGGATGCTGAGCTCGTGTTGTTGGTAGTTACGTTGTTAGCACTTTCGGCCTTAAACGCATAAGGCACAGCCGTTAGCTTAGTCCTAGTGCTAGATGGGCCTAGCATTTCTCCGTCGTAGGTTGGTGTGGCTGTTTGAGCTGAACCTCCTACGTTCATGGTAAGCCAGAGTTCTTGATCCCAGTTGATAGTTCCGGGGAATGATGTTTGTGAACCTAGGTTGACTGAGAAGTAGCCATTGACTACTCTGACTCGGTTATCATTACCAGCTGTTCCACCGTTACTGTCGTAGTGGCTTTCTGTCCAGAGGTTAGTGCCGGCATTAGCTTGGCCTGTGCCCCCTGGGCCACCATCGGTTCCACCGTCGTAGAGTTTGAACTGTAGGTTGTAATAACCGTCAGGAACAAGGTTACCAGAAGAGCTCAGCAATCGACCTTGGAAGTTTAGAGTCGAGGAAGTAGCGGCGTAGGTTTTTTGGCTAGCGGTGATCGTGCGCGTATATGTATATACAAACATACTAAACAAAAAAATAATAATAAAAACAAAACTAACCCTACCCTTTTTAACAAAAAGGGTGTCCCTAGCGGTGCTAAACTTGGCTTGTTGCCAAAGACTGCCTGTCGGCCGTATCATGGTAGTTTTTTTATTTTTCTTTGTTTAGGTCTTTATTTTCTTAACCTTACTTAGGAATTATACTTCTGTATAGTAAAAAATCAATCTAATTGAACACTAAAATGTGCCTATTTTTCCACAGAAAATTAATACTTTTCGTAATCTATCCCCCATTAACCCATGTTAGTGAATAAAAATATTATACTACTGGTATTATACGGCTAGTCTTAGATAATAGAAAAACCCTTTGCTATAAAGGGTTAACCTGAGTGCTAGACTTTATTTAATAGAATCTATTTTTATAGTTGTAAGTCTCTGTCGATGACCACGTACAGTGTGTACACGTTTTTTGGCCTTATACCTAATAGATGTTACTTTGTCTTGCTGTGAGTCCTCTGTCAACACAGTAGCAGAGACCTTTGCCCCAGTTACTGTAGGATCTCCAACTATTGTCTTGCCATCATCTATGACTAAAAGAGCATCAAAAGTAGTTTTATTTTTCTCAACCTTTATAAGCTCGATATCCAAAGTTTCGCCTTCAGATACAAGATATTGCTTTCCGCCCGTAGCGATAACTGCTTTTTTCATTATTTTCCTTACACTTGGTAATTAAACTTACCAGTTATTACTGTATTTATAACTATACTAACAGATGTGAGATCATCTGTAAAGAACTAAGAATTACTGATGTGTATAGTATGAAACTTCATTAACTAAAGGCATTGTACTACCGCCCCAGTCTCTGACGAGCTGTCCGTCGTTTTGTAATGCCAAGACAGCTGGATAGCTCATAACATCGTAAAGTGATGCTGTAGATGCACCATCTCTTGTGTCAACATTAACTAACTCAACCTTGCCACCACTTGTTTTTTCCAAAGTGGTGGCAAACTCCTCGACAGATCTAGCATGTTCAGAACTCGGCCTATATAAAACCACAACCTTCATGCTAATAGTATACCGGAATTTGTAGGTAGTAGATAGGGTTTTGAGCTCTCCTGCCGCAAGACATAGTCTAAAATGTGCCAAAATTGCCGTTTTACGAACAGCCAGTGGTACTGCCGCATGCAGTGCACACATAACAACTGCCTGCTTTTTGTGTCTGGTTACCACAGTTATAGCACATTGGTGAATCGTTGATTTTATTTATTGAATTAGGTTCTTGATTGATGCTCCGAGACTCAATTTCAGACAAGACTGGATTTGTTGGTTGTTCTTCAGTTTCTACAGCCACTTCTTCTACAGCCACTGGGTCTAATAGGCTTGTTTGTTCTACAGGCATATCGTCAATTGATGCCAGACCTAACTCTAGTCGATCATCAAAAGATAAGTAGTCTAGAGCAATTCTTCTGAACATATAGTCGATCAAGGATGAAGCTGTTCTGATCTCTTTGTCATCTGTTATGCCTGCAGGAGCAAATGCCATGTGCGCCATACCTCTTACATATGTTTTTATTGGTACACCATACTGTAGTCCGTAGCTTATAGATCGTCCAAAACTATCCATTAATCCAGATAGAGTTGATCCAACCTTGGCAATACTTATAAATAACTCGCCAGGCGTGCCGTCTTCAAATTCGCCTACGATAAAGTATCCATGAAGTCCAGCAACAGTAAATGAGTAGGTCTTTGAGTTGCGCACTTTTGGTAGTTGGCGCCTGACAGCACCTTTCAGTACAATCTTGTCGCTAGTAGACTGTGCTTTTTCTGCAGTCGACTCTTTTGCCCCATCTTTTTTGGCCATGGATAGTGGCTGAGCTACTTTGCAATTATCACGATAGATTGCAACTGCCTTAAGGCCCATTTTCCATGAATCTATGTGAAGCTGTTCTATATCCTCTACTGTAGCCTCCTCTGGCATATTAACAGTCTTGCTAATAGCTCCCGATAGAAATGGCTGGACAGCAGCCATCATCTTTACGTGGCCAAGGTAGTGAATAGAGTTATCTCCCATAGAGCAAGCGAACACATTGACATGCTCTTTCTTAAGATCTGGTGCATCTATTATAGTTTTTTCTACGTCAATGTATTTTATAATTCTGTCAATTTGACTTTGGTTATAACCCATAACTTTTAGAGCCCTAGGTACAGTCTGATTAACAATGTGCATTGTGCCACCACCAACTAATTTTTTAACTTTAACTAGACCAAGGTCCGGCTCAATACCAGTAGTATCACAGTCCATCATCAGTCCAATTGTGCCAGTTGGAGCCAATACGCTAGCTTGGGAGTTGCGAACTCCGTACAGTTCACCGAGTTCAACCGCCTCATCCCATGCAGTAGTGGCTGCACTTAGAAGATTCTCGGATACAAGCGATGCATCAATGTTGTTTACAGCAGCACGGTGTTGTTTTAATACTTTTATCATACCTTCACGGTCTTTGTTAAATCCTGCAAAAGGACCAATCTTACGTGAAATTTTAGCGCTTGTGGCGTATGCATGGCCGGTCATTATTGCAGTAATAGCTGCCGCTTGAGCTCGACCTTCGTCAGAGTCATACGGTAAACCTTGGGCCATCAACATCGCTCCGAGGTTAGCGTAACCAAGTCCTAGTTCACGATATGCTTTGGCATTTTTTGTGATCTTTTCTGTAGGGTATTCAGAGTAACCAACCAGTATTTCTTGAGCTGTAAACATAATTTCAACTGTGTGTTTGAAGCCTTCGACATCAAAACTACCATCTTCATTAAGATATTTTAAAAGATTTATTGATGCTAAGTTACATGCAGAATTATCTAGGTGCATATATTCGCTACAAGGGTTAGATGCGTTGATACGGCCAGCGTTTGGTGTGGTGTGCCAATTATTAATAGTGGTATCAAACTGCATGCCAGGATCGGCACATTGCCAAGCTGCTTCAGAAAATTGTCTAAATAAATCTCTAGCCCGAACTGTTTTTACAGTTTCACCATTTCTAACGGCTTTTAGATCCCAGTCTCTGTCATCAACAACAGCCTGCATAAAATCATCAGTTACACGTACAGAGTTATTAGCATTTTGATATTGAACAGAATGAATATCTTTACCATCAAGGCTCATATCCCAACCAGCAGCCTGAAGATCACGAGCTTTTTGCTCTTCGCGTGCCTTAGACCAAATAAACTCTTCTATATCGGGATGGTCTGCATTTAAAATAACCATTTTTGCTGCGCGCCTAGTTTTACCCCCACTTTTAATTGCACCTGCGGACGCATCAGCTCCACGCATAAAGCTCAGTGGACCAGAGGCGGTTCCTGCACTTTTACCGAGCGGTTCAACAGATGAACGAATCGGACTAAGGTTAACACCAGAACCAGAACCGCCCTTGAAGACCATCCCTTCTTCACGGTACCAGTCTAAAATAGCCGGCATAGTATCCTCTATTCCAAGAATAAAACATGCGCTTGCCTGTTGCGCCCGATCAGGAGCACCAATGTTAAACCAAACTGGAGAATTAAACGAAGCACGTTGCGAAGCTAGGATATATTTTAATTCTTCTTTAAAATCTTCTGCTTCTTTCTCACTATCAAAATAGCTCTCTTGTAGACCTTGCCGAGTTACCGTGTCAGCAACTCTATTAATTAGATCTTTTAGCGACTTCTCTCTTTCGGCAGTACCAGGAGTACCGGTGAAATACTTCTGCGCAACAATGTTAATAGCATTCTGCGACCAAAAGTCCGGAAATTCCACGTCTTTTTGTTCAAAAACGTTTTCATTGGTCATTGGATTCGTAATTACAGAATCTCTTTTGACCCATGTAAGGCTGTCATAGCCTTTTGCCGCCGGCTTTGTAAATAGCCGACTAACACTTAGATTAGTAGTTTTACCCATTTTTTACCCTCACGTAGTTTTTAGTTATTATTTTTTAAATTTTTGTTAGAGTTGTCTACTTAATTTAGCAATACGTCTCTAGGATATCGCTAAGTAGTACTAGCTCTCCTCGATTTTTATAGTTTATAAAAGTCGGGGGGAACCTCTAAGTTCTCATGGAGCTTAGTAGGTAGTTTTTGCGTGCTCTGTTTTTCTTTTTCGCATGTCTGATAGCTCTTTTTCAAAGCTTGTTATGTCTTTGAATCGTCTGTAGACACTTGCAAAACGAACGTATGCGACCTCATTTAGATCAGCCAGTCCGTCCATCACGAGCTCTCCTATTTTAGCAGAAGGAATCTCGGATTCGCTACAACCGTATAGTTGTTGCTCTACATCGTTCACCAACTGCTCTAGCTGTAAGCTAGTAACCGGTGTTTTATCGCATGCTCTATATAGTCCAGCCAATAGCTTTTCTCTGTTAAACAGCTCTCTTACTTCATTGTTCTTTATTACTATCAATTGAGGCTGCTCTATTCGCTCATAAGTGGTGAATCTATGCTCGCACTTACTGCACATTCGCCTACGCCTGATTGATTTTCCTTCGGCTGCTTCACGAGATTCTATAACTTTCGTATCGCTTGCGTGACATTGATTACAATTCATACATCACCCTTCTTTGTATACTTTAGTTGTTCAATATAAATGTACTACTTCTATATTTTTATCTATATATAGTGTCTATGCTATATAGCATAGCCCCACAATTAGCGTAATGCAAATATTTTACGATGTATTAATTACAAGGTTTAGTTATTGTCGTTTTCTTCTGATTTTTCGGTATTTTTGCGCTTAAGGCGCCTCAAAAATGATGGTTTCTCTAGATCTTCTTCATTGTATTCGCTTTTAGTCTCGGATTTTTCTGACTTTAAATCTGCGTCATTATCGTCATCGATGTGTGTCCAGATATTAGGTACTTTGTTGTCGGAATGAAACTCTTCTTCTCCAGAGCTTTTGTCTACTTCATCTAGATCCATGCTTATGTCTTCAGGAACGGGTTCATGAGCCTTCATGTCGTCATTAGCAGTAATACCGTGCTCAACTTCCATTTTGGAGTTTTCGCTTACAGAATCGGAACTTTGTAGATTATTCGTAAAATATGAATCATCAAAACCTGTTGCAACAACAGTTACTATGAGTTCTCCGTCTAGATCTGGATTAATAGTAGCACCAAAAATAATGTTTGCATCTTTATCCGATGAGGCGGTTATAGTCTCTGCAACTGTGTTAATCTCATGCATTGACATGTCATTACCGCCAATAACATTAAACAAGATACCGCGAGCTCCATCGATTGAAACTTCGAGTAGCGGTGATTCAACAGCTTGCTGTGCGGCTTCTACTGCTCTGTTGTCACCACTAGCACGACCAATACCCATTAAGGCCGATCCAGCATTACTCATAACAGCTTTCACGTCGGCAAAGTCTAGGTTTATTAGTCCGTGAACAGTTATTAGGTCAGATATACCCTGTACACCCTGACGAAGTACATCGTCGGCTACTTTAAAGGCCTGCATAATTGGGGTTGAACGATCAATTGTATTTAGTAGTTTGTCATTAGGAACTATGATCAATGTGTCGACATGTGATCGAAGATTATTTATGGCAATTTCGGCATTTGCACGACGCTTTTCACCTTCAAAAGCAAATGGCTTGGTTGCAAATCCTACTACCAATGCGCCAACATCTTGAGCTATCTTAGCAACTATATGGCCAGCTCCACTACCAGTACCACCACCGGCACCAATAGTTATAAAGACCATATCCGCACCATCTATAGATGCTTTTATGTCATCATATGATTCCTCAGCTGCTCGTTGTCCTACATTTGGGTTTGCTCCAGCTCCTAAGCCTCTGGTTGATTCGTGTCCGATATGAATTTTTGTAGTTGCTTTGGAGTGATGCAATGCTTGAGCGTCTGTGTTTATTGCAATAAACTCCACACCGTCAACTCCGGCTTCTACCATTCTGTTTATGGCAGCACCACCGGCACCACCAACGCCAATAACCTTAATTCTTGCAAAAGTTTCTATAGCTGGTGTAACTTGAGGCATAACAATCAATTCTCCTTATCTGAATTCTCTCTTATATCATAAGTATAGCAGATCAACGAAATCGTTTCAGTAGTCCGCCAATATTACCTAAAATAGATTCACTGACCATCTTTCCGACGGGACCTCTGCTCATATTCTGCTCAGCAAACAACATGTCTAAGTTCATAAGTCCAACAGCAGTTACATATTCGAGTCCTTTAACCTCCTCTATTAGACCTTCGGCGTTCTGTAAAGTCCCAATCCTAGAAGCAAGCTGGAGTTTCTCCTTAGTGAATGATGATAGTCCAGGTATTTTGGCTGAACCGCCAACCAAAACAACACCTCCTGGCAACTTACGCGATTTGTGTATTTTTTTCAGCTCTTTGTCTACAAACTCAAGAATTTCCTCAACTCGAGCCTCGACAATCATAGCAACCTCACCACCATCAAATACATGGTTTATTCTCTCAAATTCTACACTTACTTTTCCTGATTTTGCGGAATCGGTAAGACCGGCGTGTTTCAGCTTTACCAGCTCTGCTATTTCTAGATCTGTTTTTAAGCCTATTGCTAAGTCATTTGTTATATTTATTCCACCAAAAGGAATGACCGAGACATACTGTACTTCTCCGTCCTCGATAATTGCCATGTTAGTGGTGCTGGCTCCAATATCAAGTACTAATGTGCCTGCTTCTTTTTGCTTACGATTAAGCACAGCCTCGGCAGCAGCCAACCCCGAGACAGTATGGTGGGAGGCCTGGATGTGAGATCTTTCTAAGACTGAGTCTAGACTTCTAATATTTGGGGAGGCAACAGTAACGATATGCGTATCTACCTCCAGCCTAACACCTTGCATGCCTATAGGATCTTTTATGCTATCGTGTCCATCCACTCTGTAGTTTTTAGGAAAAACCTGGATAATTTCACGGTTTGCGGGTATTTGCATGATTGTTGCTGCATCTTCTACTCGCAACTTGTCATCGAGTGTAATCTCTTTATTAGCTGTGCTTATTGCTATAACACCCTTAGAATCAACACCTTGTATATGTGATCCGTTGATGTTTACAGTAGCGTTACGTATCGGAACACCCGAGATCCTCTCGGCTTCACTTGCAGCCTGATTAATAGCTGACGCAACATCGTCAACATGAACGATAGTGCCTTTTCGCATACCCATATTAGGTGCTGAACCGTGAGCAACTACAGATATCTTTGGTTCTTCACTTGATAAATCTAGACTGCCAACTACACATCTGATCATACTAGTACCAATATCTAGCCCAAAGAAGTAGCTAGGCGAGGAATTATTCATACAAAGATTATAACGCTAATGCCAGCTAAGAGCTAGTCCTCTTAGACTTACTAATTTGTAAGTATCTCAAAACCGTTGTCAGTAACTAATACTGTATGCTCAAAATGGGCAGATAATGACCCATCGTTAGTTGCGACAGTCCATCCATCATTCTTTATATACACACTATGGCCACCTAGTGTTGCCATAGGCTCAATAGCCAAAGTCATCCCTGAAACCAGCTTTGGGCCTGTACCTTTTTTACCAAAATTTGGTATGTTTGGGTCCTCGTGTACTTCGTGCCCCACTCCATGACCAACAAGATCTCTCACAACACCGTAATTCTTACTTTCCAAATAGTTTTGAATGGCAAACCCTATATCTCCTACTTGGCAGCCATTTTTTAACTGTCTTAGACCAATATTCAAGGATTTTTTTGTATCGTCCAAAAAATCTTGCACCTTAGGATTGCCATCTCCACACACTACAGATACAGCCGCATCGGTTATCATGCCGTTATATGTAACGCCCAAGTCCAAGCTAACGATATCGCTATTTTTCAGCATCTTTTCTTTACTCGGTATACCATGCACTACTTCATCATTAACTGATATACAAATAACGCTTGGAAATGGAATTGGATGCCCGTATCCTAAAAAAGCTGGGCTTCCACCCAATTTTTTTATCTCCTTTTCTGCAATATCAGCTAAATATTGAGTATTGATACCGGGAACAACTTCTTTAATAAGTTTTCTATGGACTGAGGCTAAAATCTTTCCAGACTTCCTCATATCTTCTATTTCTTGAACTGTTTTTATCCTGGTATACATATTCTTAAAACTAAATAGCTAACTTAGAAAATACTTCTTCTTGGATTTCTTCTATAGTTCTCTCAGCATTGATTTCATGGACTTCTATGCCGTGCTGTTTCATCCAGTCAATTATCGGAAGAGTTAGTTCTTCGTATTCCTGAAAACGTTTTTCTAGTGTTTCCCTGTTGTCATCCGACCTGCCCCGCCCTAAAAGTCTTTCTAAAACAACTTCTTTAGAAGCATTTAGATAAACAACGTCAGATATATTTATTTTTCCGGACTTATGCTGTTCATATAACCATTTGGCTTGAGTTAGAGTGCGTGGAAAACCATCTAAAATAGCTTTATTGTAATCATCAACTTCCTCAAAAAACCCCTTTAAAATATCTATAATTTCTTGATCATCTAAAAGTTTACCCTGCAACATTCCCTCTTTCCGTTCGGCTGTAATGTTTGCTCGTAAATATTCACCAGTTGAAAGCCACTGGTACTTTAGTTTTTTGGCCAACAAATTACCCTGAACGCTTTTTCCAGCACCCGCTACGCCCATAAAAACTATCATTTAGTTAGTAATCCTCTCTTTTACTAGCTTAGCGACAACAGACCCGTCTGCCAAAGCACCGGTTTTTGCTTTAACAGCACCGATAACCTGCCCCATTTGTTGCATAGATACAGACCCACCTAAACCAGATATAGTTTCTTCAACTATTTTGACTATGTCATCTTCCGACATCATCTCTGGCAAGTACTTACTAATAATTCTACTTTCAGCCAGCTCTTTCTCTGCTCTTATGTTTTCATTGGCGTCAGAGTATGTTTTTGCTGTGTCGATTCTTTTTTTTGACTCTTTTTGCAACAAGCCAATAAGTATTTCATCATCCAGACCATTGTCTCTGGCTCCTGCAGAAATTTCAGCGTCCAAGATTACACTTTTAATAGTGCGAAGAACAGAAGTTAGCTCCCTATCTCCGGCTAGCATTGCTTCTTTGAGATCGGTTTCAATTTTTTGTTTAATCATCTATGTCTTAGGAGAGCTTAAGTTTCTTAACTTTGACCGCTTTGCGTTCACGCCTAACAATCGCTTTTTTGCGACGGTCTCTTTTACTTATAGGTTTTTCAAAACGTTGAGCTTGTTTAGCCTCGGCCAAAACGCCGGATTGTTGAACTTTGCGCGTAAAACGACGCAATAAATTTTCTGCAGATTCTTTAGAATCTTTTCTTGTTACTTGTATCATTAGATATATTATACTCCTTGGGGCACTTATTTACAAGTGTTAACTACCGCTTTTTTTGTGTAGCACGCTGTGATTTAAGTACGATGCTTTGTAATTCTTTAAATATAGGAAATTGTTTGTTTGTGTAATAGATTTTTGTATTAGCTTGCTTTTCTGACATCAGAAAACCAATCTTTTCTAGGCGCTTTAGTTCGCGCTGTATATTTCCAGCATCTTCTTTTATTAACTTTGCAAGCCCACGAACGTGAGTTTTAAAGTCGGGATACTTTGCATAAACAACGATAATTTTTCTACGCACTCTTGATGTAATAAAAACGTCTAACATTCCGCCTCTTTCCGATGTTGTTGTAACAACGCTTAGTATAGCGTCTGCTTTTTGTCATTTCAAGCAAAAAATAAAAAATACTAATCTTATTTTTAGAGTTATACTGTTAATACAATGTTTTTTTACGAGATAGCCCCTGCCGACAGAAGCTATGGCGGCAAGCAATTGCTGACATATAGACATGAATCAAACCTAATCCCCGGGCAAATAGTTGTTGTTAAAATACGCAACAAAAGCATAAGTGGCTTTGTCACAAAAAAGGTTCCAAAGCCAAACTTCCCAACCAAACTAATTGAATTTATCTATGAAGGCTCTACCCTAAACCAGACTCAATTGAAGTTCTTTGCTTTAGTAAATGAATACTATCCAGGAACCTTGGGCGCAACAGCATCGATGTTTGTTCCTAATTTATTAAAAAAACATCAATCTAATGAAAAAAATAAACTAAAAAGTGTAGTAATTAAAAACAACACTCTACCAAAACTTACTAATCAGCAAGAACTCATTTTTAAAAAAATCATTTCATCAAAAATAAGAACTCATATAGTCCATGGCGATACAGGTACTGGTAAAACTAGGTTATACTTAGAACTTGCAAAAGAAATGCATAAAAAAAATATGTCTTTCCTGATAATTACTCCCGAGATTAGCCTAACCCCCCAACTAGCTGAACAATTTAAGGATATTTTTAAAAAAGTTTTTGTTATCCACTCAGAACTGACAGTCAAAGAGAAGCGAGAAATTTGGGTTGAAATAAATGATACTACAGATCCTATTGTAGTGATTGGTGCAAGATCATCGCTGTTTTCTCCGATAAACAACTTGGGCATGGTAGTTATTGATGAATTTCACGACCACGCCCTAAAACAAGACCAGAGTCCTAAATATCAAACCAATCGTTTAGCAGCTATTCTTAGTAAAATTTCTGACTGCAAGCTAGTACTGGGCTCAGCAACACCACCAGTTGAAGACTATTTTTATGCAACTAAAACGGGTTCTGAGGTACATAGGTTATCAGAAAAGCCAAATGGAGATCAAACAAAAAAGACCATAAAGGCAGTAAGACTTGGTAGCCCTTCAGAACGTACTAGCTATGATTTGATTAGCAAGAGCCTCCTTGCCTCCATAGAAGATAAACTAAATAGGGGCGAGCAAGTGCTTGTATTTTTAAACAAGCGAGGTAGCTCTAGGACAATTTTATGCGAAAGCTGTGGTTGGACTATCAGTTGTGACCGTTGTAATATTCCATACATTTATCATGCCGATAAGCACACACTGGTCTGCCACACCTGTAGTAAAAAAACAGGCGCTGTAAATAACTGTCCAAAATGTGGGTCTAAGGATATTATCTTTAAAAATCCAGGAACCAAAGCTATAGAGGCAAGTTTGTCTAAGGTTTTTCCTAAAGCAAAAATTGGCCGTTATGATAAAGACAACACTAAAGACGAGACATTTTCTAATAATTACGAAGATATTAAGTTGGGAAATATTGATATTTTGGTAGGCACTCAAATCTTGACTAAGGGTCACGATCTGCCAAAGCTAACATTAGTAGCTATACTTCTGGCTGAGGCAGGACTGCAATTTCCAGACTTCTCTGCGGAAGAATCCAACTTTCAGTTATTGCATCAAGTTATAGGTCGCGTTGGCAGAACACACCTAGACGGAGACGTTCTAATTCAGACACTTAATGAGCCTAAGACAATAATAAAAAAGACTGAACACAAAATTAACAACTGGGAAGATTTTTACAGAAATGAGCTAAAAAATCGTAAAAAATTTAAATATCCCCCATTCTGCTACATGCTAAAGATCGAGCTTTCTAAAAACTCACAAGACAAAGTCTTTAAACAATCAAGTAGACTTGTAGATAAGTTAATCGCCGAGTTTCCAAGCCTCGAGATAATAGGACCTAGTCCGGCACTTATCGAGAGAAAAAACGATCGATGGTATATGCATATAGTAGTTAAATCTGTGAAAAGGTCGGACCTGACAAATGTAATTTTCAGCCTACCAAGCGATTGTTCGTACGATCTAGACCCAATCAATCTGTTATAATCCTTAGGTATGAAAGTTTCTGACATTATTACACTGCCCAATACTGCTCTTCGAGATAAATCTAAAAAAATTAATATTATCGATGATGAGATAAAAAATCTTATAAAAGAAATGCAAGAAGCCACTTTGGATTGGGAAGATTCAAGAGAGCATGAAGTAGGAGTTGCTTTAGCTGCAGTACAGGTAGACAAACTGTTGCGGCTAGTTGTTATTCGGAATAATTTTGATGACAAAAACGACAGAACATTTCAAGTATTTATCAATCCAGAAATTACCAAGCTAGAAGGCGAGATAATCGAAGACTTTGAAGGATGCCTAAGCATAAAAGATATCTACGGCAAAGTTCCTAGGTATTCTAAAGTAAGGGTTAAGGCTCTAAATATAAAGGGCCAAGAAATTAGAGTCAAAGCTGATGGATTTTTGGCCCGAGTATTTCAACATGAGATAGATCATACGAACGGCATTGTATTTATTGACCATATCAAAAATAAAAAAGATGCATTTTTTTTACTTACACAAGAAGGAAAGTTGGATCCGCTAGATTATGAAAAAGAAATCAAACAAAATAGTATTCTTTGGTAGTGGTCCTGTTGCCGCCAAATCATTGGGTCTACTTAAAGATTCTTTTCAAATTGAAGCAGTCATAACAAAAAGCTCAACAAAAAAACTAATGCAAGATGTTGTTTCAGAAACAACAGTATTTTGCGCAAACTCCAAAAAAGAACTTGATAATCTAATAGATGAAGAGAATTTAAGTTCAAAAGTAGCAATCCTTATAGACTTTGGCATAATTGTCAGCCAAAGAGTTATTGAGTCATTTGCTCTCGGTATTATTAACAGTCACTTTAGCTTATTGCCGGAGCTACGTGGAGCTGACCCTATAACTTTTTCTTTACTTTCTGGTCAATCCAAAACAGGAGTTAGTTTAATGCTACTTTCTGCTGGAATGGACGAAGGATTAATCTTAGCTCAGTCAGATTATAAAATTAAAAAAACAACAGATTCTAGTATACTCACTGCAGATTTAATAGATCTAAGCGATGGACTACTAAAAGCTTGTTTATCTGAATATATGGATGGAAAAATAATTCCTATTGATCAGGTATCGGCTGCCGAGATGATGGGGCTATCCCCCATTCCAACTTACTCTAGAAAATTGACCAAAGAAGATGGCCTGATAGACTGGTCTAAGGACGCTGTTGAATTAGAGCGTGAGATAAGAGCTTATCGTGAGTGGCCGAAAAGCTACACTAACATCAAAGGGATAGATTTAATTATTAGACAGGCTGATGTAGTAAATGCATCTGGAAGTCCAGGAGAATACAGGTCTGATAAAAAAAGCCTGTTGATATTTTGCGGAAAGGAAGCGTTAGATATAAAAGTCCTGCAACCAGCCGGAAAAAAAGAAATGCCTGTATCGGCATTTCTTAATGGCCATAGTCTTTAGCCTGCTATTGTTGTTCGGAGGCAGCTAAGATTTGAGGGGCCGCTTCTTTAATTTCAGCTTTTAGTTTGTTCAGCTCATCAGCAACAACTTGCTTGTAGTTAGGGAAATTTGTTTCTAACCACTTTAGCGCGCCAGCGTCGTCTTGAGCATTCATTAATGCCTCGAATTCATTGAGCTGTTCTTCACTCATACCACTTGCAAGTTTCATACCTACCCGCATTTCCAAAGTCTCATATATATGAGTCTTCATCTTCTCTTTTTCATCTTGAGGTAACGCCGAGAGGCCTAAACTAGCTAAAAAATTATCGTCTATTTGATGCATTATTCAACCCTTATTAATTATCTTAGCTATATTGTAGCAAAAATTAGTTTATTTTGATGTTTTAACAACTTGTATAGAATCATTAAATGTAAGTTTTTCTGTTAGTAAAGTGTTTTTTAGGCTACCTTGCTGTATAAACAACTATAAATATGGCAAGAATAATCAGTGCCATACCCACACCTGTTTCAATGGAGCGTTTATAATCTGTGGCTCCCAATATTTTAGCTTGATTAGTTGTAGGGTGCTTATCTGTAGATTCACGCCTTGCTACATTTTGGGATTGATCAATATTAGTCATAAAAGACGCCTGCATTGAAGCAAACCTGTTTTTATTTCTGTCCTTCTTGCTAGAATCTGCTTTCGTTTCAAACTTGTTTTTTTGGTCGGCTTCATGTGTATCGATAGAAGATTCAGATGCAAACTCATTTTTAATATTCCTCTGCTTACTGTCTTTTTCTATTGAAGACTGGTAAAAAACTTGCTTGCTTGTTTCTGCGCTCTTATGCTTTGTAGTTTTCTCCGCAAGAGTAGCCCCTACTAGTTGTTCGTCGTTTTTCTTGCCTGCTTCATGCACATAACTTGACCGTTTGAGGATTGAAGCCAGAGACTCCGGTTCCTTTTCGCGCTTAGGTACTTTCACATCCTCAATCTTTGCATTTAGTTCTTTGGACTGTTTTTTTATTGAGCGTTCCAGTTTTTTATCTCTCCTTCTACTAAGAAATTCAGCACCAAGAAAAGCAATAATTGCTCCAACTGGCTTGTGCTTTTCTACAACTCTTTCTGGCTTTGCTGTCGACTGAGGCATATAGGCCTCACTGAATATTGGGGGCGCATATATAGGAGGTATTACATCGCCATAACGATCAATTGATTGTTGCTGTAGTTCTACTGGAATTAATTGATCAACCTCTTCTTGAGTACTGGCTAGGGTCTCTTGAATAGGGAATCTTTGAATTTTTTGGTTAAGTTCTATTTCCTGAACCACAGGCTCTGTGTCTATCAATGGTTCTGGTTGAACTTCCGGGATATCGGCTAGAGTATTAACCCCAGCAGCTTCACTAAATGCCTCCGGCGTATTAATATCACTAAATATTTCATCGTGATCATTAATTTTTTCAACCACGTTGGTTTCTGTTTGCCTTGCGCCTTCTTCTATAGTCTTAGGGAAGACGGTTTTTAAAAGCTGGGTAAATTTTTTTTGTTTTTTTGAATTTTTTAAGGTTTCTTCGTCGTCTTCATCTTCTTCTGATTCTTCTTTTTTATCAAAAAGAGTATATTCTGGGATAATACTACGAAAACTAAATGGCTTTGGATTAGAGCGTTTAAGAATAGAATCTAAACTATCATCCTCAGGTTCAGATAGGGTGGGAAACCTGTCTTTATCCATAACTACGCTTTCTTAGAGAGTCCTTTCCTGCACCTCTTGAGTATAGAGTTCAATATGATCACCTTCTTTCAGATCAACTCTGGATGTAGATTTAAAACTCATTCCACACATTTCACCCTCTAAGACTTCTTTTGCTTCTTGAGGACCTCGCTTCAAGCCAGTAATTTCTACTTCTGCCAAAACTTCACCATCTCTTATAATTGTAGCGAGTGCCGGGGATGTTAGCTTACCTTTTGTAACTTCACCTCCACAAATAACTTCTGTCTTTGTAATCTTAAATACACCACGTACGATAAGTCTACCCAGGTCTTTTCTTACCACCGTAGGTGCTAACAGCTTGCTTAATTCATCACGCACATCGTCTATTAACTCATATATGACTTTAAACATCCTCAGGCTTACTTTATCACGGCTAGCGAGCTGTTTTATATTTGTTGGCACAGAGACGTTAAAACCATAAATAATTGCACCACTAGTAGTAGCAAGATGTAGGTCTTTTTCTGTGATTATCCCAACTCCAGAACCTACAATTCTAACTGCAACTTCCTCTGTATTTAGTGTTTTAAGACTATCTATAACGGAGGTTAAAGAGCCTTGCACGTCTGCCTTAACTAAAATATTTAATTCGGTTAGTTCCGACTTACGGTTCATAATACGCATTAATTCTGTGCCACCAATATTGGATTTCAATTTATCAACAGAACCGGCAAGTTCATTTTGTGAAGAAATTAACCTAGCTTCCTTCTCACTTTTTACAACAGTAAATTCATTACCAAATTCAGGTAAAACTTTAAAACCGGTCATAATAACAGGAGTGGAAGGTTTGGCTGAAGCTATGGCATCACCACCTGGAGTCTCGAGATTTCTCAGCTTTGCATATGTCGTACCAGCTACAACGAAATCTCCTTTGCGCAAAGTTCCAGATTCTACTAAGGCTACCGCAACTGGTCCCCTGCCTTGCTCCATGTGTGCCTCTATAATCAACCCTGAAGCCAGGGCATTTTCTTCTGCCTTTAGCTCTTCTACATCAGACACGAGCAAAATCATGTCTAATAGGTTGTTGATCCCTGTTTTTTCTTTAGCAGAGACTTCTACTACAATTGTGTCGCCACCCCACTCTTCAACTAAGAGATTATGCTCTGATAATTGCTGTTTTATCCTGTTAACGTCTGCGCCTTCTTTGTCTATCTTGTTTGCTGCCACCAAAATCTTTACACCAGCTTTATTAGCAAAACGGATGGCTTCTATTGTTTGTGGCTTTATTCCATCATCAGCAGCTACGACAATCACAACC
This sequence comes from uncultured Candidatus Saccharibacteria bacterium, assembly GCA_964444225.1. Classification (GTDB taxonomy): domain Bacteria; phylum Patescibacteriota; class Saccharimonadia; order Saccharimonadales; family 2-12-FULL-41-12; genus JALHOM01. The sequence continues at coordinate 62,045 of CAYUFM010000002.1, forward strand.
AAATCTGTTAGAAAAGCTCCGTGTTCACGTATTGCGCCGAATGCCTCATGTCCGGGGGTATCGAGAAAAGTTATCTTACGCTTCCCATGCTCTATCTGATAAGCGGATATATGTTGAGTTATACCACCAGCTTCACCACTAGCAACTTTGGTGCCACAGATTGCATCCAGTAGCGAGGTCTTGCCATGGTCTACATGTCCCATAACGGCCACAACCGGTGGACGCGACTGACCAGTGCTACTTGTCTTTTTCGTCCGTACGGGGCTAGTTTCTGTTACTTTTTTCTCTAGAGTCACGTCTTCTAGGCCGAGTTCTTGGACTATTATAGAAGCTGTGTCGAAGTCAATCCTCTCGTTCACTGTAGCCATGATGCCGTTTTTAAACAGCTCACCAACTAGCTTAGTGACAGGTATTTCTAACTGGTCGGCAAGAGAGCCGACTGTAATGCCATCTTCAATACTGATTGTTCTAGACATATCCTTTGACCTCCTGCCATATTAATTACTTCTTAGATTTTGGCTTTTTTACTTCTTTAAGACTAAGCGCAATTTTGCGTGATTCTGTATCGATATCAATAACCTTAAAGTCTTTTTTCTCGTTTAATCTGAAGATTTTTTCTGGATCTGCAGAATCTTCATCGCTCATTTCAGACACATGTACTAGAGCCTCTACACTGGAACTAAGTTGTACGAATGCACCAAAAGGAGTAATTCTAGTAACGCGACCCTCCACTGTTTCGCCTACTTTAAATGCTTTTACCTCGTTAAGCCATGGGTCTTCTTGCATTTGCTTAAGGCTCAAGCTTAGGCGGTCTTTGTCTATGGCTATGATTTTAGCTTCGATTCTGTCGCCGTTCTTTATATAGTCACGTGGGTCTTCTACACGCTCCCATGAAATTTCAGATATGTGGATTAGACCTTCGATACCGTCTACGTTAACAAAAACACCGAAGTCAATTACGCCCGTAACCAAGCCTTCAACCGTATCGCCAACTTTAAGTTTGGTAAACATCGCCTGAGTATCGTCTTTTACTGCCTCTTTTTCAGAGAAGATTAGCTTATTATCTTTACGGCTAACATCTAGGATTCTGACCTTTATTGACTTGTTTGTTAGAGCATTTAGTTTCTGCAATATTTCATCTTTGTCGGCACCAGATACCCTAGGGTAGTTACCGGCAGCAAGTTGTGAAACAGGTAAGAAACCTCTTATTCCTTCTAGCTCAACCAATAGACCGCCTCTGTTGGCATCATATGGTGTTATCTCTAGAGTTTCTCCAGCTTCAAATATTCGCTGAAGCTCATCCCAGCCCCTATCTTTAGCCGCTCGACGTACACTCAACAGAGCGTAGCCTTCGTCTAGCTCAGGGTCTACAACACTGGTTGTTACTGGCTCACCTATTTCTAGTTTTTGGCCATGACCGATTTCTCGGCGCATCACAACACCAATACCATGTGGACCTAGATCAACCCACACTTCGTGTTTTTTTACAGATGTAATGTTTCCATCAATTACATCGCCCACTTTTAGATTTTGGATATCGCTACCTGCTAGTAGCTCATCCATAGTTACGTTATTTTTTGACATGTTATACATGCCTCCTTAAATTCTGCGGTGCACCGTAGCGCATTCTCCCGTTCAGACTTGTTATTAATTATATCTGTTTTACCCCTATTAGTAAAGGTTGTTGTTTTAACATAAAGCCTTCCAAGTTTAAGTTATAAACTCTATACTTGAATTCAAGATGTATATAGCTATTGACCTTGGTGGCACAAAAACTTTAATTGGACTTCTGGATGACTCTGGAAACGTGGTTAATTCTATAAAATTCCCTACTCCCACGGATTACAAACAGTTTTTAGTAGAACTTAAACAAAACATTGATACCATAATAGGCCAAAACAATATCGTTGCAGGGTGTATGGCAATACCAGGAACGCTAGACAGAGAAAAAGGCTTGATCGTTCGTCTAGGCAACCTACCGTGGGGCCAGAATATAGAAATAAAAAAGGATGTTGAGAAGTTTATAAACTTCCCTATTATCATAGAGAATGACGCTAATTTAGCCGGCCTTAGCGAAGCAATACTGGTTAAAGATACTTATAAAAAAGCATTATACGTAACAATTAGCACAGGGATTGGTGGAGTATTTGTAGTGGATGGAGCTATTGATAAAGACACCGTTAATGCAGAGATCGGTCATATGGTTTTTGAACACGATGGCAAAGTTGTTGAGTGGGAAGATATGGCCTCTGGCAAATGGATCACGGAGACTTACGGAAAACGAGCTAGTGATTTAGAGGATGAGTCCGCGTGGAGAACAATATCTCAAAATATCGCGGTTGGTTTTGTTAACCTTATAAACGTATTAACTCCCGATGTAATCATTATTGGAGGTGGAGTTGGTACGCACCTAGATAAATTCAAAACTATTTTGATTGAAGAAATAAACAAAATAGATCCACATTTTGCCAAAATTCCCCCAATTATTAAAGCTCAAAGACCCGAAGAAGCAGTAATTTATGGCTGTTACCAACTTATCAAGCAATAAACTAGAGTTTTTAAGTCAAATAAAAACCGACTTCTCGTCTGTTGATTTTATTTCTTCTGACAAGTCTATGTGGGAACCAGAATCTGGAACTATATTTTATAAAGACAGTGACGAACACTTAATTTTTTCAATACTGCATGAACTCGGCCATATGGTTGCAGGCCACAAAGATTACTCTCATGATATCCAGCTACTTATTATGGAAGCTGAGGCCTGGGAAAATGCCAAAAAAATAGCCGCCAATTACGGTGTTAAAATTGACAAAGACCATATAGAAGACTGTTTAGACACATACAGGAATTGGTTACATAAGCGAAGCTCATGTCCAAAATGTTCAATGACGGGGTCTCAGAAAGACTCAAAACACTATAGCTGTCTTAACTGTGGCAGTGAATGGAGTGTCACTAAGTCTAGATTCTGCAGAGCCTACCGAAAAACAAACTAAAAACCGCTCTTTACTGAGCGGTTTTTAGTTAAGAACTGAATTTAAACAGTTTTTTTGCCACGACGGCTAATACGGCCACCTTTTGCGCCAGCAGCACGTGCTAGTTCACGGTTTGCGTAGAAACCACCGGTTTTGCCTTTTTTACCACCCATAGCACCGATTTTAGCGTAAAAATCAGCACCGTATTTTGCTTTGTTAGTGTCAGCAGCAGCTTTGCCACCTTTGCTTGTTCCAGCCATTTTAACTCCTTAGTTTACTTAACTACAACAAAAAGAGGGTTAGCCAAAATGTATGACTAATACCCTCTCGTGTTGTTTGTATGACTATTTTAACACAGTTATGTTTTTAAGTCAATAAATTACTGTGATATCCCCGGCTGATCGCTAATAGCAGGGTCTTGTGCCGGTGTTGCAGTTTCTGTCTTAGGGGTTTGGGTGGTAGATTGAGTAGTTTCTTGTGAATCTCCTAAATTGATAGGTGCTACTTCTATAACCTTTTTGGTTGAAGGTCTATAAAGTATAGCTTTTTTGGCCTTTGAGTACATTATTAATTTGTCGCCATTTTGGGCCTTTTTAAAGAATGTCTGGTTGCTCAATTTTGAAACATCTGACACTGTTGCGATCGTTGGCTCTTCGTCAGTAGGAACGTCTAAAATGTTAGCAACCTCTGACTTGACCTTATCGGTCTCTATTTTAGCTGACTCTTGCGGATTAGAAAGTTTACTATTCTCGTCTCGAAGCTTATCTAATTCTTTATAGCCTAAAAAGCCACCTACAAGTACTAGCGCCAATAATATAGTTATTACCAGTGCTGAAGGTCTTAGGATACTTTTGATATTCTTTTTTTTAGAAACGTTTGTTGAGCTCACAATTTAATTCCCCATTCGTTAATCTGCTTATGTATAGGATAGCAAGATACGAGTATTTATCAAGGTTGGACCTCCTGCTTATCGGACTGTATGGTTATCCAGGTAAATTCTATATCCTCGGTGGCGTTAGCGGGTAATACAATTTCGAAGCTTTCTTTGGTGAGATTCTGGTAACTGTACTGGGCAAATTTACCATTTGAGATTGTTACTGCCAACACCGGTACACTCTCCTTAGGTTTAGCAAATTCGACTTTGACTTTCATTTGGCCCTCTTTGATATACACCCTGCCAGAGCTTTCGCCTGCCAATTTTAGGTCGCCCTTAACGGATACATTGGCTTCGAATTCTACGTCTTTTTGGAACCTAACTACTTCTTTAAAGGTTGCCTTGCCATCTACAGTCAGCGCACCCTTAGCGATCAGGTCTAGGTTTACTGTAAGACCCTGAACAGATGTAACGCCCAAAACGTTGAGGTCTTTTTGTATAGTGACTAGTTTGGCAAATATGGCATCTTCACTAAAGCTCGATACTCCAGAAATCAATACATCTCCGAGACTCAAATTGTCTAGATCTAGTGTACTTAGAGCTTGGGTATTGAGTTGTATCTTGAGACTATTTATTTGCGCCTGCAGGTTAGCTATTTCACTACCAAAGTCGAGCCCCTGATCTCCAAGTAATTTAATGCTCGATGCAGTTAATGTTCCATTAAATGTGGCATTACCTAGGCTATCTATACCTACTACTGTTTGTTGCTGCGAGTCTGTAATAGATACAAAGTTATCGTCTCCGACCTCCAGTTTAATATCTTCATCTCTAGCTGATTTAATCACGTTAACATAAAGTTCGTTCGCCGTTACCACTGGACTCACAACTGCCTTGGAAGCAATCAGTACACCGACATCCAAGCGTTCAGAAGGAAGTGTTAATTCTTCACTAGAAACAGTTAATTCAGAAAGTATTGCCTTCACATCTATTGGGCTGTCAGTTGATGATTGCAGTGGGTCTGATAAGTCTATGGTTGGCTCCTCTGTAGCTATTCCGCCCTCAGTCGGTTGTGCGGAAACTGGTGCGTCATCTTGCCATACCCGATAAAAATCTATGCCTAGTGTAGATGCGTTAGCTGCTGCATCCCAGTCAGCTTTAAGATACGGGGTCATGCCTGCTAGGTTAATATTTGCCGTATTTCCGGTACCGCATTCGGTTAACTGAATACCGTTGGAGACATCAGCGTCAATATAGAACTTAACCAGGGTTGTAGACATAACTTTTATCATTAACAACGCATAGGCTGTCTCGCTTACAGCAACACTACATGGTGTACTTGTAGCTGTTCCGCCATTATCTGTTGTGGCAAACCAGTTAGCCGTACCCGTAACGCCAGCGGCGTCACTTGCGTTAGTAAAGTATATGCCGTTTGTTGGGGCACCAGTTGCCGGTACAGCACCTGCGCCACCGTCGGCTATACCAGCGAAGAACTGGTGATTAACATCTGGAACACCTGCACCAGCTACCGATGGCCTGATTTTCATAACAATTGTCGGCAAGAAGTCAGCATCAATCCAGGTGTTAGGCGTAGCGACTCCAAGATCGGCGTGCCGTATTGAACAGAAAGATCCTGCCACACCAGCTACCATCGCCGTTGTTCCATTGATCGAATCAGCTGTTCCGTCCCAGGTACAAGTGCCCGTTTCATCTGTATTCCATTCGGTGTTATCACCCCATACTTGGTTGCCGTCTGCTACGACTTGAGCCCTATCTTTAAAGAATTCGTCTACATACATTGAGTTGTAGTCTATAAATGCCCCGGCTTCTACAGATGCACCGAAATTAGTTGCGTGATCTTGAATCCTGATCAGTGTGTTTGGCGTCGCTGCAGAATCTGTAATTGATAGTATCCCTGTATTGTCTGTTGCTCCTAGCGTAATTACTGGAGTCGTATCGTCAAATACTACGTCCGCATCACCATTAGACACAGACCAGCCACTGCCTATCCTAAGCCCCCGTTCTGATGTATTTGCTCCGTTACCTGTTAAGTTACCAATGTTTAGGCCATACACAATATCACCAGCAATATCGTTAGCAGACGTAACATCAATGTTAAGTGCAGATACAGTATCGCCGGTCAGACCGTCGGCACCGAATGTTAGATTAATGTCTTGCAAGAAACCAGTGTTTGTTACTGTTCCGTTTTGAATAAAAGCTGAGTTATCGTCTAGGCTAAAGGTAATGGCCGAGGTACCAGCAGGCTGGAAAGTTATGCCACCGGTATCGGTGAACGAAGCAAATGTTACGCCAGCATCTTGAATAAATAACCCACCGGTGGTTGTTAGGTTCATGGTTAAGCCCGCAGCATTATTAACAGCTAGAATTTTATCTGGATCATTCGCGTAAGCACTGTCAAGAGTTGGTAATGAACAACCCCAAGTGCTACCTGCCTCGTTCCAAATCAGACCTTCGTTATTGGCGCAACCTTGTAACAAACCTAAGCCACCTGTGCCTATCTCTAGTCCAGACCCCGAAGAAATTGCGCCCACACCGTCTGTTGTAATCAAATCATTTTGATCAAGTAAAATTGCATCTTTGGTATCCAAAAAGCCAAGTTCGCTAGCACTAATCGTGATGCCATTCCAGACAATACTTGAGGCACTGCCTCCACTAATAGTGACCGCGTCTAGTGAATCGCCAATATTTATTGCGTCTGAGTCGGCATTTGTGCCGATATTGACGGTGTCACAATTAGCCCCGTTACAAAGAGAGAGGCTGGCCGCATTGGTACCTCCAATTAATAGATCGCCGGTTGATGATCTGTCTAAACTGTTTGATTGTAGGCCAAGCAGAAACTCAGCAGTACCAGAGCTGTTAATAGTAAGCGCTGTTGCATTGTTGGTTATGAAGCTTAATCCTTGGTTGTCTGTTGTTCCCAGCACAGCTGTTGTCCCAAATGTGTTACCGCCCTGGGCAAAAAATGTACCGTTTGCGCCGCTCGTACCATAATCTACCGACCAATAAACAGTAAACTCGGTGTTAGCTGGGGTAAATGCAGCTGAGTCAATCACCACAGTTATAGTGTCACCAGCATTAAAACTAACAACTCCAGGTGCAATAACCGAGGAAGAAGTTCTGATATTCGTTGCGTTTATAGCACATACTCCAGTACCTTGAGAGACCCCATTAACTCGCCACCTTAGAGTGGCAGTACCTGCTGTCCAGTTGGCATTTGTTACCACCATACAACTCCTAAAGCTACCATTAGCTGGTGCGACAAACGTATTGCTACCTGCGGTACTAGAAACAGCCGTTCCGCTAGTAAACGAGAGTAGTCCAGTAGCTGTAGCCGTGGCAGTACCTGGTAAGTTAGCCACACTAGAGACAAAATTTGCAGAAGTTGAACTTACCCCAAGAGTTAGAGACACCCATTGTGTGCCGTTATATCCCTCAAAATCCGTGCCTGTCCAACGGATAGTTCCGGCATTAGCATTTGTAGTATTTCCAAGTTTTATGCCTCCATTTACCTCTAACGCTTCGACAGCATCCGCTAAGGTTCCTATGCCTACATCACCGTCCTGGTCTATACGCAGTCCTTCGACTCCCCCAGTTTCTAGGATGAGATCATTTGCGTCATTAGTGCCCAAGGTTGCCGTCCCACCTGCAAAGATATTGCCACCATTAGCAAAACCTGTGCTATCCAGCAGTACTGTGCCGCTGGCATCTGGCAGATTAATAGTTCGATTTGAAGTAGGATTCAGAAAATCAAAAATTGTAGTGTTGGCACCAACAGTTTTACGAAGCTGACCAGCAACAAAGGCATAAGGTACACCTGTAAGCTTAGTTCGCTTACTACTTGGCGCGAGCATTTCACCATCCCATGACGGGGTGGTTCCAGAGCCACCAACGTTCATGGTTAGCCACAGTTCCTGATCCCAGTTAATTGCCGGGAAGGCCGTAACAGACCCCAGATTTACAGAGAAGTAGCCGTTGACTATCCTGACCCGGTCATCTGTACCCGGGAAATCTCTAGTTTCGGTCCACAGCAGTGTACCTGCATTTGACTCGCCTGTTCCAGCTGGACCACCTTGCGTTCCGCCATCGTAAAGTTTGAACTCTAGGTTGTAAACGCCGTCCGGAACAACTGAACCAGAAGAGTTAAGTAATCTACCTTGGAAGTTGAGCGTTGAGGAAGTAGCAGCATAGGTTTTTGTAGCGTCGATCGAGCGCGTATATGTATATACGGTTAATGAGGCAAAAAATACTAAAACAAAGAGAATAAACACTTTGAATGTCAAAGCCAACTTAATGCGTATTTGCCGTAATTTTTGCATTGTTTGTTTGGGTCTTTTGTTTTTTGTTTTAGTTATTTTTTGTTTTTGAAATAACTGGTTATATTATTACCCTTTTAAAACAGAGGTGCAACACTTTTTGGGTACTTTTTTTACTCAGTTTTAGACCCCTGTTTTTACGCACTGTAGATTTCCCTACAACATTAAACTCCATTAACCCTTATGGTTTTACTAAAAAGCAAGCAAACGGGTTAAATCACTTATCCACAGCTAGCCTCAATTAATACATTCTAAACACCGAAAGAACGAAGTGCTTCATATACCACATAGGCCGGCCAGACGGCAGCCTGCAATAGTGCAAGAATAAACCCCCAAAATCCTTCGTTACGTTCTACAAAATATACCGCAGCACCGATGTAAGCCACAAAAAGTATGTAACCCCAGTGCTCATTGTTCCTTACTGTTTTCTTACCCATATTTCCCCTCCTCTGTCTTACTATAATACCTTATTTAGAAAACTGCTTATAACTTCGATTATAGCGAGAATTCTAGTTTATAAAAAAAGACCCCTTTTCAGGAGTCCTTTTTTATAAAACGGCACCGTGCTATTTTCCCAGGGGTGAACCCCAAGTATTGTAACCGCTACAAGGCTTAACTTCTGTGTTCGGAATGGGTACAGGTGTTTCCCTTGCGCCATGGGCACCGACTGCGCTTCTCTGAAGCGCAGCAGTTCGTAGTTTGTAGTTCGTAGTTTACCCTATCTACTATCTACTATCTACTATCTACTACGCCGAAATGGCGTGTGTCGATGTCCATAAAGTGCTATGTATGGCTGACGTTGTAAATAAACGTACATTTTTTGGTGTGATATACACCAATAACTAGTCAATGCGTTCCCAAAAGTCACACTACTATAAAAGCTGTGTAACTTTTGGACGTAAAAAGTCAGTGTCCCTATTAGTACACCTCGGCTCAACGTATTACTACGCTTACACCTGGTGCCTATCAACCTGATCGTCTATCAGGGGGATCATAGGGAAATCTAATCTTAGGATTAGTTTCGCGCTTAATATGCTTTCAGCGCTTATCTAAACCGCACTTAGCTACCCAACAATGCCATTGGTATGACAATTGGTACACCAGCGGTGCGTTCACCCCGGTCCTCTCGTCGCATTATTCCTTTATTTCTAAAGGCGCAGACTATATCTTTACCCTTCTTGCACGACACAAGATTGGGGTAGTGGCGTATTATGAAAGCTATATATTTTCATACAGAGTATGAATGAGCTTCCATCCAGTTCGTTAAAGAACTAAGTCGTTACGGGGTCAAATTTAGTAATGTTAGAATTTCTTCTTTAGTTTTCTTCCGGCTTGCCTTATAGTTCTCGTTTTGAATGACCAAAACCAGATTAGCAAGCATAAGAAGATCTTTTTTAGAAAGCGTATTTATGCCCTTCTCTAGGATCATACAAGCCGTTATCATCGCTTCGGCCTGAACGGCTTTAAAACGAATATATGGTTGCATTTGAGTTAGAATTTCACGAACTTGTTTAAATCCGTTAATTCTTAGTTCTGAGATATTGTCACTTCGTTTAGAAACATATCCAATACCTAGAACTTCTCGCATCCAATGAAGAGGCTCTTCGTGACGAGCGTCTTGATAGAAGCAGATTGTTGCCATAAAGCGATAGCCACGACTTGTGTCTGAGCGCTTTTTGATTTGCAACATAATACTGCCATCACCATCAAGAAAACCCGCAATATATGCTTTCTCACTACTTAATCGACTTCCCACGGTATTGCCTTTCAGAGGTTTTCGGTCCTCAAGCGAATTGTATTACATCTGGACCGATGTGTAAACAATTCTAAAACCAAAAACATATGAAGGTTTCACCGTTATTAGCCACGTTGTCATTACGCATTACGGCGTAAAGTAGCAATAATTTACTAGGGGCAAATTCCTGCAAATTTCCTGACGTCCACAGCGGATATAAACCGAACTGTCTCACGACGTTCTGAACCC
>CAYUFM010000003.1:0-36395 GCA_964444225.1 uncultured Candidatus Saccharibacteria bacterium
GTTATGCCCCTGAAAACTTCACTGATATTCATTTCTTTACAGTATTCTTTAATGTCATCCAGCTTGCCACCAAGCGTGCCGTTTATCCCGTGCTTGGACACAATTATCCGGCCTTTTAGATCTAGCCTTCTGCAGAGTTCTTTTTGCCACAACATAGTCATATGCGGGTCATTAACTGGCACAAATTTATAATACAAAATCACCTTATTCATATATTAGACATTATAACACCTTGTGACCCTATTGACATTAGTGGTATAATGTAGTCAATATTACAAAACAAAAGGAAGGAGCCTGGAAAAAATGATAATTAAAAAAAACATCTTGGCTCTTACCAAAATCTCTTTGTTTTAAGTTATATCAAAAAACTCAGTCAATACTAAATTAGCCTTAGGACAGGCATGCAAAATGATAAAGTCATCAAAAATTCTAAAAATATACTGGGCTTACGCCTGGAACTATAAGAGGTATGTTATACCTTTGCTGTTATTTACGCCGGCCGCGAATATAACACTCAGGATTTTACCGCCCCTAATCATAGCAACAATTATTAATAAGCTAACTAACGGTGAATTTATACCAGGTGAAGTTTGGTCAAGCTTTGGTAATGAAATACTATTGTTTTCTCTTGCAATCTTTGGTGGTGGTTTCTTGCTTTGGAGAATAGTTATTTATTTGGTCTGGAAACTACAAGGATTTGTGGAACGAGACATATCCAGAGACATGTTTAACAAATATACATCCCTAGATATGTCATATCATGCAAATAGTTTTGGAGGGTCATTGGTTTCACGTACGAACAAACTTGCTGGTGCATATATTAGGCTCCAAGATAATTTTATCTTCAATATTTATTTGATGGTGGTTGCATATACGTTCGTATCAATAATAATGTGGAGCAAGTCAATTGTTTTTGTTTTTGCGATTTGGGCTTTTAGTATTTTATTTGTAATATTTTCTTTCCTGATCACTAAACGGGTAAGGAAACTTGCCGCCCAGGAAGCATCGGCACAAAATAAAGTTACTGGCTACTTAGCAGACGTTATTACAAACGTCTTGACTGTTAAAAGTTTTTCTTCGTCCGCATATGAACAAGCAAAATTTAATGATATTACAGAGTATTCCCGAAAAAAGACAGTTCAGGTAATGTGGGCTGCAATTCTTAGAGACAGTTTCTCATCTATAGTCACGAGTACAGTTAGTGTTGCAGCGATAATAATTGCAGTTATCGCTGTAGTTAATTATGGAGCAGAAGTATCATTAGTGTTCTTAATCTTTGCATATTCTAATGACATAACTGAAAGACTCTGGGAATTTAGCGCTCAGTTTTTACGCCAATATAATCGCGCTATTGGGGATGCACAAGAAGGTATACAGACATTACTAACTGACTCGATTATTAAAGACCCCGAAAACCCAGAACCACTAAGGGCAAAAGATGGAAATATTGTTTTTGAAAATGTTACCTTTGATCATGAAAATAACATTGAAAATAGTGCTTTGTTTAAAAAGCTAAATCTAGATATAAAGCCAGGCGAGAAAGTTGGGCTTGTCGGGCGATCCGGAGGGGGAAAAACGACAATAACCAAGCTAATAATGCGCTTTATGGACATTAATAGTGGTGTAATCAAGATTGACGGCCAAGATATCAGCAAAATAACACAAGACGATTTGAGATCTATGATTTCTTACGTACCACAAGAACCTCTTTTATTTCATAGATCCTTGGCTGAAAATATTTCGTACGCCAACCAAAATTCATCTACTGACGAAGTGATTGGTGTAGCAAAACAAGCACACGCACACGAGTTTATAGTTGATACACCAAAAGGATATGAGACATTGGTTGGCGAACGAGGAATCAAGCTTTCTGGAGGACAGCGTCAGCGTATTGCAATAGCTAGAGCAATGATCAAAAAAGCTCCAATTCTGATTCTAGATGAAGCAACTTCTGCACTAGACAGTGAGTCCGAAGCCTTAATCCAAGACGCACTTTGGAAGCTGATGGAAGGCAAAACAGCGATCGTAATTGCCCACCGATTAAGCACAATCCAGAAACTAGACCGAATATTAGTGTTAGATAAAGGTAAAATAATCGAAGAAGGCAATCATAAAGAATTGCTTAATAAAAACGGAACCTACGCTAAACTCTGGGCTCACCAATCCGGCGGATTTTTAGAAGACTAAGTTATTTATCTTCTTTTGATTCTTCTGGTGTTTCATCACCAGCGTCTTCGGCAGGTTTACCTGCATCGGCTTCTGCTAGTTCTGCGGCAGATGCGTCAGCCTCTGCAATTTGGTCTTTTGGAGTCTCTACAGTTGCCACCAATTGTTCTGTGTCAGTTCTTAAGGTAATTCCTGCTGGAAGTTTAATGTCTGCAACTGTGATCTTGTCGCCTGCCTCCACAAGAACGCTAGCGTCAACCTCGATTGAGTCTATTAAATCTTTAGGTAATGCCTCTACCTCTAGGTGGTCTAAAGTCAGCATAACAAGCAAGCTGGCTTTCTCGGCCGGAATATCATCAGAAAGTTTTAACGGAATCTCGGCTGTTACTTTTTCATTTGCTTTAACGGATTGAAAAACTCCATGCAGCAGAACTTTAGATGCTGGTTTGTGAGTTACTTCTTTTATTAGAGTTGTGAACTTTGAGCCTTCAACATCTAACTCAACCATATGGTGCTTGCCGGCTGCATGATAGGCTTTTCTTAAATCAACCTCAGCAATAACAATATGGTGTGAATCCTTGCCGTGGTCATGAATAACTGCGGGAGTATTACCGGCGCTTCGAAGTGCGTTAGGCTTAAGACCATTTAAATCACGTTTTGTAGCTTTGAGTGTTAGATTATCTGACATTGTCCCTCCAATAAGAATTGTGTACTGCACTTATTGTAACATATTTTACCTCTATATATCACTTAAATGAAAAGTGTGGTTTAAGCTATTCTTTTTTTACGAATTGAAAGTAAGAAGATACTGCCATCAAATAATACAAAGTATATTGGAAAAATAATTGCAGTTAGTTCTTCTCCTGGACTAGCAAGAACACTTAGAAAACTAGCTATGAAGAAAAGCGACCAAAAGGAAGTACTTTCACTTTTTGGGTCTAACCAAACTTTCTTATACGTTGGTAAAGCGCCGATAAAATGGGCGAACAGACTGATTCCAAGATTTATTACCGGTGAATCAAAGACTAACCAAATTACACCACTTATGACAAGCATTAAAATACAGAAATATTCAAGTTTTCCAAAATCTTTGGTGCCCTTCCAATAGCTTGCGATGGCTATTAAAAGATTGCCTAAAAGAACTATAGCCGAAAGTATTATTGAGGCAGTAGAACCATTACTCAAAATAACACCAAAAAAACTATTCACTTGAAGGAAAAGCCACACGCTTCTACTGAAAAAACTGGGGGAATATTTACCCTTCAAAATTTGCACAAAACCAACATAATAAGATGCTGACGCAAAAGCAATAATTAAAGAAAAGAGTAGTGATTCTAGCACCCTAGCATAATATCACGAGCTCAGATTTGATATACTAATCTTAAATGCACTTACTTTCTCCGGAAGCCATAATTACTACAGGTGGGCTAGCGCTTATTGCTTTTATTGTTTTTTCAGAAACTGGGCTACTTTTTGGGTTTTTCTTCCCTGGCGACACATTACTTTTTTTGACAGGAATCTTAGCGGCCAGCGGCCAATTTTCTATCGCCCTAGCAATAGGAGTTATCGTGGGCAGTGCGGTTGCTGGTGGTCAAGCGGGATACTATATAGGGAAAAAATTTGGTCCAAAAATCTTTAAAAAACCTGACAGTATTTTGTTTAAAAAAGAATACATTCAAAAGTCTGAAAAATTTTATAAAAAACATGGTGGCAAAACTATAGTTCTTGCTAGATTTGTCCCAATGGTCAGAACATTTGCACCCGTTGTCGCTGGAGTTAGCAACATGAATATAAAAAAATACACAATATATAACATCATCGGCGGAGTATTGTGGGGATTTTCCATCACCTTGACCGGATACTACTTTGGCTCAAAAATCCCAAATATCGACAAGATTGTCTTGCCGATAGTTTTCAGTATGATGGTTTTGAGTTTTACGCCAACAATCTATCACATACTGAAAAACCCAAAATCTCGAGAAATTATTAAAGAAAAACTTAAACTGCAATAGGTAGGTCGGGGTTTTGCTCTAGTCTCGGTCCTTTGTATTGTTCTGCGCAAACCACTAAAGCATCAACTTCTCCTGCAAAAAGATCTCCTCTTGAAAAATCACCCTCGTTTATCCCTGGCAAATCTCCGAGTTTCTGTCCACGGTTCATTTCAAAATTAAAGAATGCCTGAGCAAACCGCACGTAATAAGTCTCTGAAATTCCAGGCTCTGTTTGTGCTTGTGATGGAACACGTACATCAAATACCTCATAAGACGCAATGCAGTATTCAACAAATTTTGAAAAAATTTCCGAAGGTGGTTTAGGCTCAACAAAACACTCAAACAACGCTTCCTCTGCTTCAAAACATTGTTTCTGTACTTGCCTGCGTCGTTTCTCGTCTAAGCTAATCGACATACTTATATTATAACATACTTGCCAAGAAATGTCCAGTATGGCTGGTTTTGTTTTTGGCTACCTGCTCAGGAGTACCTTCGGCTACTACTTGCCCACCTGCGTCTCCGCCTTCTGGCCCCATGTCTATGATGTGATCAGCCGACTTTATAACGTCTAGGTTGTGCTCTATAACAATCATGCTGTTACCAGTGTCTACTAATGCGTGTAGTACCTGAAGTAATTTTTTTACATCAGCAATATGCAAGCCAGTGGTTGGTTCATCTAAAATATACAAAGTTCGCCCAGTTGGTCGACGAGATAATTCGGATGCTAGCTTAATCCGTTGGGCTTCACCACCACTTAGAGTAGTAGCTGACTGACCCAAACTTATATAGCCTAGGCCAACCTCTACCATGATCTGTAATTTACGAGCAATGCCGGGGATATTAGCAAAAAATTCCAAACCTTGCTCACAAGTCATGGCCAGAACATCACTGATTGTTTTTCCTTTATAGGTGATTTCCAGGGCTTCGCGGTTATATCGCTTACCCAGACATTCACTACATGTGACGTAAACATCTGGCAAGAAGTGCATCTCTATCTTTATGATTCCATCGCCTTGGCAGTTCTCACAGCGACCACCGCGCACGTTGAAGCTAAATCGACCGGCACTATACCCACGAATTTTAGCTTCTGGTAGACCTGCAAAAAGTTCTCGGATTGGGGTGAATAAACCTGTATATGTTGCCGGGTTACTACGCGGAGTCCGACCAATAGGCGACTGGTCTATGACAATCACCTTGTCTAGTTCTTTGATGCCTTTAATCTCATCATGATGCCCTGGGTTGGTATGAGCGCGCATTAATCTTGCTGACAGCTCTTTGGCTAAAATGTCATTAATCAGACTGGATTTACCAGAGCCCGATACGCCACTAACCACGACTAGTTTTCCTAGAGGGATATCAACTGTAACATTTTTTAGATTGTTTTCGCGGGCGTTAACTATCGTCAGATTTTTGCCGTTGCCTGGGCGACGTTTTTTGGGAACTTCGATGTTTTGTTTGCCACTAAGATACTGCCCTGTGATACTGCTTGGGTTTTTTGAAATCTCAGCTGGCGTGCCTTCTGCCACCACATTACCGCCGTGGATTCCGGCACCAGGACCAATGTCTAGCACGTGGTCTGCAACCCGAATTGTTTCTTCATCATGCTCAACCACTAACACGGTGTTTCCTAGATCACGAAGGTGCTTTAGGGTCGAAATCAAGCGTTCGTTGTCGCGTTGATGTAGTCCAATACTAGGCTCATCTAAGACATATAAAACCCCTTGTAGTCCACTACCAATTTGTGTGGCCAAGCGAATACGTTGAGCCTCGCCACCACTCAAAGACACGGCACTACGCAAGAGATTTAGATAATGCAAACCAACGTCTTGCAAAAATTTTAGTCTAGCCTGAATTTCTTTAAGTATCTGGAAGGCGATCTTAGCCTCATCTTCTTTGAACTTTATATCATGAAAAAACTTTACAGCGTCATTAATAGACAACTCACAAATATCCATGATCGACTGGTCTTTTACGGTTATCGCCAGGACTTCTGGCTTTAAGCGCTTGCCATGACAGGCGTGGCAAGGACGCTCTTGCATAAAGCGCTCGATGTCACGGCGCATAAAATCACTGTCAGTCTCTTTGTGGCGTCGCTCGAGGTTGGGAATTACGCCCTCATAAGTTGTGTCAAACGCCCTGCCACTACCTAGAGAGATTGTGTACTTTTCATCGTCTGTTCCGTACAGAATTTTTTCAATATCTGCTGGTTTTAAATCACCAGTTGGCACCTGTAAGCTAAAACCATACCGGTCGGCAACTGCTTGCATTTTTTTCATGTACCAAGCATCGGAATTTACACGATTAAACGGGCGGATTGCGCCTTCAGCGATTGCCAGACGACCATTAGGAATTACTAGTTCTGGATCTACTTCTAGTCTATTGCCAAGGCCAGTACATACGGTGCATGCGCCAAAGGGGCTATTAAAACTAAAGGTTCTGGGCTCTAGGTCTGGGATTGCAATTTCTGGATGGTCTACACACGCAAACATCAAACTAAACCGATGTTCTTCGTCTACTGCACCGGCCTGGTTGCTTACGGATGCAATAACGACTTTGCCGTCGGCAATATTGAGAGCTTGCTCAACACTCTGGCTAAGGCGACCTTGACTATCGGCATCATTAACTATTCGGTCAACGACTATTTCTATAGTGTGCTTGTAGTTTTTATCAAGCTCTGGCCACTCATCTAATGCATAAACAACTCCGTCAACCCTTGCCCTAGCAAACCCAAGACGTTGGTACTGCTCTGGAATATGCTCAAACTGACCTTTCTTACCTTCTACTATAGGAGCTAACACCATCAACCTAGCGCCAGGAAAACTCTGAGTTACTTGGTCGATTATCATTGTTGGGGTCTGCCGACTAACTTCTTTGCCACACGCCGAGCAATGAGGTACGCCAATTCTTGCAAAAAGTAATCGTAGATAATCATAAATCTCTGTGACAGTTGCAACCGTACTGCGAGGATTTCTACTAGTGGACTTTTGGTCTATAGAAATCGCTGGACTTAGACCATCGATTTGGTCAACATCAGGTTTTTCCATCAGGCCTAAAAATTGACGAGCATAGGCGCTAAGACTCTCGACATAACGACGTTGACCCTCGGCGTAGATTGTGTCAAAAGCAAGCGAAGACTTGCCAGAACCAGACAGGCCAGTAATAACCACCAACTTGTTGCGAGGTATATCAACAGACACATTTTTTAGATTGTGCTCACGAGCACCCCTAATACTAATAAAATCCATAGGGCTATGATTATACCCCAAAACAAACCTTTTTTAAAGTGTTAGTGATACAATAACGACTATGAGTAGCCCGGAAAAGAACAAGTTTAGCAACGAGCTAGAATCTTGGTTAAAGAGTGAAGGTAAAAAAACTTTAGGGAAACTTGAAGAACACTTTGCAGAAGAAACCTTCGCAATTGCTATTTTATTACTCATGGCAGTACCGGCGCTACCAGTACCGACAGGTGGTATAACACATGTCCTGCAAATAATTACACTAGTTTTAGCGACTCAAATTTTTCTTGGTCGTAAAAATGTTTGGATTCCAAGCCGTTGGAAAAATTTTTCTCTTAGTGGCAGATTTCAGCAAAAAGGCTTGAGAGGCCTCTTAAAATTTATAAGATTTTTTGAAAAATTTTCACAACCTAGGTGGGAGGGGATATTATCAAATAAGTATGGTCGCTATGTTTTTGCATCGCTAATCAGCATTTTTACTATCTTCGCTTTTATTGCGCCACCTTTTTCGGGACTCGACACTTTGCCTTCTCTTGGAGTTGTAATTTTGTGCTTATCTGCAATTCTTAAGGATTCGTTGCTTTCTATAGTCGGTTTGCTAGTTGGATCTACCGGAGCAGTCTTAATTCTGGTACTAGGAAAAGCCGTGTACGACGGCGTTTTAAAGTTTATTTAAGCATAAGTATTGACTTTTTGTATATTTTGTGATACAATCCGCTTAAAGTTAATTATTAAACTTTAAGATAACAGAGGAAATATGCTAGAGTTTATTGTTTTGGGTCAAATCCCAGGAACTGATATTTACGTACCTTTTGAGTATGTGGCTGTTGTTTTTGCAATCTTTTTGATTGTAATCTTTGCCTACAAATTTGTATCGCCCTTCAAGCACTACAAAAAACGCATGCAAGAAATATTCGACACCGCTATTTAACTATACAGCTCTTCTGGTGCAATACTTTCCGCATACATTGTGAGTTCTTCGAGTATATATTTGCTGTTCTGGGTCATATCAAGTTTTTGTGAGAGATCCTGAATAGATTTGATGAATTCTGGCAAAGAACCAGAGATAATACTGTTTTTATGAGCTTCCCAACTTTGCCTCTCTGAATCTGTGAGAGTTTTTGGGTAGTTACGCGCCTTATATAACGGCACAAGTGCTTTGTATCTTTGATCTGTGAATTTTGATGCAAACTCAGTAATTTGCTCTGGACTTGAACGCCTTAGATCTCTAGCTATTTTTTTATCACCAGTTTCAACAAAGCCATCATAAAGCTTGGCATCAACATTACTACCGTCTATAACAATTTCTTCTTGTTTTCTATTTTTATCCATTATTTCCACGGCTTTTAAAAGTTTGGGGTAGAAATCTTTTGCGTCTTTTAGTGTCTTTAGATTATGTGCAATTACTTTATCGTCAACTTTTAGACGCTCTTTATCTCCGGGTAACAAGGTGTTTACGGGAGCAATAGCCGGGGATTTATTGAATTGAAGTGTTTTAACTGGAAGCCTATCCGCGTCAGGATCTTTGTTATAGGTCCATACTTTTGCTAGCTCCTCCGGTGACAAATTTATATATTTTTCTGGATCTATGCGTAAATCATACACAAACACGCCCTGTTTCTGTGGATGAGCTCCAAGCGGAGTAACAACTGTTAGTTTTTCGTAGTCTGAGTTATATTGACCACTGACATAAACAAATGTTGAGTTATTTGTGATAAATTCTTGTACAGCTTTTTTACTGCGCATTTCTAGTAGGTATTTAAAAAGTTTGGGTTGTTTTTGATTTATCATTTTGGCAACAGCTATTGTTGCGTTAACATCACTAAGTGCATCATGTGCAGAATCGTGGGAAAGTCTATTGACTGACGTTAGAAGTTCTAGGCGGTTAGCTGGCTTGCCATCGCTGGCAAATGGCCACTTTATCCCCTCGGGTCTTAGTGCACGAGTAATGCGACTAAGGTCCAGGATGTCCCATCTGCTTGTACCGTTAGCCCATTGCCACTCATAAGCATCGTAAAAATTTCTGTAAAGTCCGAATCTTATAAATTCATCATCAAAACGTATGCTATTAAAGCCAACAAAAATGGTATCGGGCTGAACTATTTCCTCACAAAAAATTTTAAAAAATTCAGCTTCCGTAAGTCCGTTGATCCAAGTTTGTTGAGGAGTTATGCCAGTAACTAGTATCGCACCAGGTTCGGGCAAGACATCTTCTGGTAATTTTATTAGAAAGTTATATGGATCTCCAACTGGATTCAAATCCATATCGGTCCGCTGTCCAGCAAACTGCATGATTCTTGCTGTGCGAGGATTAATCCCGCTGGTCTCTAAGTCGTAAAAAAAGAAAGTTTGCTTAGTACTCGATTGGGCCATAGTTATGTTTTTCTCCAAAGTAGATCTGGTCGCCAGGCTTGATTTTGGCACGTTCTAGCTCATGCATGATGCCATTCTTTCGCATAATATCCCGCAGACGGTCTACACCAGCAAAGTTACCAAAGTCTGTCCTAGATGCAAATCTTTCAATATTCTTACCAGTAACTAAGAAGCCTCTGTCCACCCTGTCTACTGACCAGTGCTTGTCAGAATCTGCAAGCGTTATAACAGGTATCGCATTTTCGACTTTCTCTTTTTCTACTTTTATTTTTTTATCAACAAATTTTGTAGCTTCTGACAAAAGTAGCTTTAGTCCATCACCGCTTCGAGATGAAATCGGAATTATTCTGGTACCTTTTTTTACTTGCTTTTTAAGCTGAACAGTCAGGTCTGCAATAATGTCTTTATCTAGCCCTTCGGTTTTTGTAATTGCTACTATCTCTGGCCGTTTCGACAAATCATACTTATAGGCAGCCAGCTCTTTGCGAATTACACTATAAGAATCCGTGATATCTTCTGAGTATGCGTCCACCAAATGAATCAGGACCTTTGTACGCTCTACATGACGCAAGAATTCATCGCCCAGTCCCTTGCCTTCACTTGCGCCTTCTATTAGACCGGGAATATCTGCGACCAGAAGAGACCTGTCGTCATTGATTCTGGCAACTCCGAGGTTAGGTACCAGAGTTGTGAAAGGATAGTTTGCAATCTCTGGCTTGGCGTTAGAAACACGCGAAAGCAGTGTTGATTTACCTGCATTTGGCAGACCAACTAGCCCAACCTCAGCGATTAACTTCAGTTCCATCCTAGCTTCAAACTCCTCGCCTGGTTCACCCTTTTCCGCGACACGCGGAGTTTGACGACGGCTACTTGTAAAATGGGCATTGCCAAAGCCACCCTTGCCACCTTTAGCAATAACCATTTTTTGACCTTCCTCTGTAATATCTGCAAGCACCGCACCATCTTCGCCATAAACCACAGTTCCAACCGGGACAGGCACTTCAAGATGTTCGGCAGATTTACCGTGCCTTTTACGCTTAGACCCAGGTGAGCCATCTTTAGCTTTTATTTCTTTTTGGAATCTAAAAGCAGCAAGCGTGTTTTGGCGATTACTGCCAACAACAATTACGTCACCACCATTACCACCGTCCCCACCGTCGGGACCACCTTTATCAACATAAATTTCATGCCTAAAACTAACTGCACCGTTGCCACCCTTGCCAGCCATAACCGAAACTCTTACTTCATCAACAAACATCCTCTAATAGTAGTCAGTAATCTGTTATCTGTAAACAGTAGAGATGAAGTTTCAGTATCAAACACAGATCAAAAGCTTTAAATTTTAGTGAAATCTGATATGAAAAGCGAAGCCCGCAAGCGAGATGTACTATAAGGTACATTGAGTGCGGACTGGAGATTTTCGCTCAGAGTTCGCAAAATTTAAAGCTTTTGCACTAGTAGATAAAGGCGTAGGAGCCGAACTCAGCTGGACCAACAGTACGGTAGGTAACTCTACCCCACGCAGGGTAGTTCATATCTGATACCAACATTGAACCATCATCATTAACTTTTTCTACAAATGCTACGTGTCCTAAACCACCAATATTTTTGTGGTACAGCACAGCACCAGCCTGTGGTACGTCTCCCGTGGGCAGACCTGCTCGCCTGGCAACACTTAACCAACTTATAGCGTTTCCAAGATTACTTGGAATAGGTCGACCGATCTCTTTACGCCTGTTGGCAGCGTGCCATGTACACCAACCGTAGTCATAACCGTTGGCGCTATAAATAGCTGAAGTACCAAATGCAAACCCTGCAGACGCAACTCCAGAACTTCGAGTCGTCGCTACAACCGGAACTGCTGGAATAATGCCATCAGGTATAACAATTAAATCATTAACTACAAATCCACCAGTAACTTCAGCGTCGTTAAAAGCAATAATATTGTCATTGTTAGCATGGTATCGAGATGCAAGTGAAGCCGGTGTATCGCCCGCTTTAACGCGGTGAACAATACCGTTAACAGGACTGATTAGCAGTTCTTTGCCCGGCTGTAATGCGTTGCCAGCCAGACTGTTAGACACACGAATTGTATCTTGGTTAATCCCAAATCTTTCAGCTAGTGAAGCGACAGTATCTCCTTCAACAGTAACGTAGGTCTTGATGTCTTTTTTAGACTTCAGACCTGCACCAATAATCTGCGGCTTAACAACTACACTATCGTCACTAGAAGCAACTGCAAGCTGGGCATTAACAGTATCTGCCTTATTTACAACGGCGACAGATTCCTGTAATCCAGCCAGTCTCGCAACGTGTACTGCAACATCTGCAGAAGATAAGCTATCTAGGGGCTTGGTTTGTGCTGTCTGAAAGATTGACTGACTCTGCACAACTTCCGTGCCGGCAGACTGCGATTTATTTACGTCAATGACGAACATGGCTACAACGGCGATCAATGCAAAGTTTGCACCCAAGATACCATAACGCACCATTCTACGCTTTAGTCTGCGATTTGTCGTTAAAAGTTTAATCCTTGAGGATTTCTTCTTAACTTTTGCATGGCCTTTTGCCTTAGCAATTGATCCTGCAATTACGCTTGAAGTACGAATAAAATTCTCCTGGCCAAGCAACTAATGTTACCTGAGCCTAACCTTAAAAAGCGAGTTTAATTTATTATTTATATAGAAAATTATCTGTGCGCTTTACAAGGGCAGTTCCTACTATTTTATTGCTAAATAATGCTAACAAATTAGCTACAATAACTTCGGTACTGCACGGTTAATGTTACCAAATATGTCGACTAAAAGCAAGTCTTTACTAACTTTTTGATTATTACTCAACAGAGGTGAACTAGCGTCCGCAAAGAGTTGTGCAATATTTAACAATTAAAGACTCATGCTCTTCGAGTGTTTTGGAGAAATGTGTCTTGCCATCATCACCTGTAACAAAATATAGCCAGTCAGTTTGAGTTGGAAAAGCCACCGAATTAATTGATGATTCAGTGAAGTTGCTTATCGGTCCAGGTGGCAATCCATCAATCTTATAGCTATCATAGGCTGGGTTTATCTTTGCGTAATCATCTGTAGCGTTTGATTCAAGCCTAATTCCTTCGCGAAGTCTCTTTTGGAAGACTTGTGACACAATTGCACGTTCCTCGGCTGAGCCAACTTCTCCCTCAATTATTGAGGCTAGGGTCATTGCTTGATGAACCGACATACCTTGTTTTGTTATCGCGGCGCGCACTTCATTAGTTAGTCTGAGTTGCATCTCGTCCAGCGACAGTTCAACAATTTCTTTCAGGGTTGTCTCAGCAGTTTTTTGGAAAGTCTCGGGATAAATGTAACCTTCCAGTGTAGCTTCTTTTGGCTTGTCTGCTAAAGCTGGGTGGCCGGAATATTGTGAAGGCTCTAATGCAGCCTCAACTTCAGCATGTGAAAAACCAGCTTTTATAAAGTCTGACTTGGTTTGTTCCAAAGATTTGCCAGGTAAAATAGTTATTAAATCTGTGGCTACTTTGCCGCTTATTATGGTATCTACAATTTCTTGGACTGATTGGTTTTGATCAAAAACATAAGTGCCCGCTTTTAGGGCATCTTTGGACTTATGGTTGCGGACATACCATTCAAAGGCCCAGTCACTTTTTATAACACCTCTGGATTTTAGCGACAGTGCTATATGTTCTGTTGAGCTTCCAGGCTGGATTGTAACTACATGTTTTTTACTGCTTGAGCTAAGTGACTTTAGGTTTTCTGTGTACGTATTACGCACCACAACGGCGCTAACAACTAGAGCCACAACCAATAAACCAACCAAGCCTAAGGCAAGCTTTCTTTTATTGGTTTTTTTAACTTTTCCTCGAGTAAATTTCATAACTATTGTTTAATTGTAAGGTATTCCTGCAAAATATAACAGGCTGCAATAGAATCCTGGCTAACTTCGGTTTTTAAATTTTTCATAAATTCGTCAGCCCTTACGGAGCTGAGTGACTCGTCGACAAAAACAAAATCTATACCGTTTAATTTCGCCTTTATCTTGTCCACAAATTCTCTAATTTTAGTGCTTTGAGCCGTCTCTTCACCCGACATATTTCTCGGCAAGCCTACAACTACCAAGCTACTTTGTTGCGACTTTAAAAGATCCAATAATTTACTGCCGAATTCTTCATCATTACTAAAAGGCTGGAGAGGTTCAGGAATTTTAGCAATAGTATGCACTCTGGCAACACCTATTTTTATGTCACCGATATCTAGTCCGATGATATTCTCGCTATGGTTGTTGGTCATTGCTTGCCTGCGGAACATCCTGAATAACAAGGTTAATTTTGTCGACTTTTTTAGGAACTTTAGCATTCCAGAACGGACTAGTCTCTATACTAGCCTCTTTTATTCCGGGACGTTTTTGCAATATTTGCTCGGCTTCACCACGTTTTTTACCAGCTATTTCGGCCTTTATTGCGTCTTTGTCTATTTGCGGTCCAGCTATGATTTTATTAGAAATATTTACATTTGTTATTTTGCCTTCTGTCGAACCTAGCTGAAATACTGCAGAAGCTAGTCCATCGTCTAAGATAGACTGTTTTGACTGATCAATACCGGCATCGAAGGCTAACTTTTCTATAAGTTTCTTAAGATCTGCAGATTTTACGCCTATCATCGAGTAGGTCTTTTTAACGGTAACTGTCACCTGCGTACCTTCAGAATCAACATCTGGTGAAGGCACAAACGCCCCATCAACCACAGCAAAAGTGTCCGCGAGCGGAATAAAACCTTCCGAAGTTAATGAAGCTTTTAGCTCCTCTATAGCTCCAGCTTGTTTTTGAGCAAGTTTTGATTTTGCAGACTCAATGTCTGAACTTGAGATGACCTTCACGATCTGACTAGTGCCACCTGTCATAGCAGACCCTGTAGCAGTAACACTCGTGAAGCCCGCAACAGTGTAGCTTCGCTCAGAAACATTAAATTTATCTCCGGCTTGCTGAGCTATAACATCAACTTTTTTGCTTCCGGATATACAGCTACCACCCCCTGTGAAGATACTAGGATCCAACGATACGGCAGCTTGAGTAATAAAAGTAAGCCCACCAGAACTAACTCCTGTGCCAGCTGGAATATTTACACTACCGTCGCTCCTACTGCAGTTTTTTAATGTTACTTGACCAGAAGCTTTATTGCCATTATCTTTTTGGCCAGTAGCTGGCGCTGTCTCGGTCTCGGTCTTTGCCGTCTCTTTCTTTAACGCTGGTAAAACTTTATCATCCAAGTTTGCATCTGTTGCAACTGTATCAGCCTTTATAGCAAAACTCAGGTCTTTTGTTTCAGTGTCGCCCCTTAAAGTTACCGTTGCTTTTGGCGCGATTGCCAAGGCCCAGTATCCAAAAATTATCAACCCTAAAACAAGCACGCCGGCAGCAACAAGAATAACTCTAAACTTATTAAAGTCTGGCACTTTAAGTTTACTGCCATGCTTATCCTTGCTAGCAAATATTGACTTAAGTGATTTTTTCTCTTGTTTCTTTTCTTCTTTGGGTACATTATCTACTTCTAACGCATCGATTTCTTCGCTTACTAGCTCGGGTTCTTCTTCTGGTTTAGTATTGTCTATCTCTACAGATTCTTCATCGGCTTTAGTGGACTTTTTAGACTCAGCTTTTGGTGCTGACGGTACGTATGGCTTTGAGCTTAAGTTACTAGCTACGTGCAAACCTACTATTCCAGCAAGCGGCAAAACACTTTGATTAGAGGTAATTAATACAACTTTTTTATCATTTTGCTCGGCAGAGCGCTTTAAAAGCTTCATGTTTACTACTGACAAAAAAATTGCAGCACGCTTAGGTACAACCAGGGCAATTATAGGTTCTTTGGCGGCAATAACTTTATCGATTACGCCAGTGATTTCCTCATCGGCATCGATATAAATATTCTTCTTAGTCGCTTTAGCTGCAGGTACTTTTTTAGGATTCATAATTATACTCGTAATAGTTTATCAAACTTGCCTTTAATTCCATTGCTGGACTTGCTGCCGCTTTGTTGCAAAGTGTCTAGACCAACTCTTAAAAGCCCCATGGCGGTAACAAATGTGTGGTCACTAGCTTTTCCTGTGGCATCAGAAATCCCCACTACTTGGTCGGGGGTAATAAAATCTACTGTCGGTTTCTTGGTAAAGGCCACGTCACGATACCAGTTGGTTTCTCTTAATGAATGCTGGATGTTTTCAAGACTTGCACCACCGCCACAAAGTAAAATTCTGTGCGGGATATTGTCCAAGTCTTTAAACTCGCTTAGAGCTAGTTCAACCCCAGATACCCAAACGTCACTAGTTCTGTCTAGTGCAGCCTCTACATCATCAAATTTTTCGCCCGGCAACGAACCTTCAGCGGCGTTTATTTTGTACTTTTCAGCTTCTTCAAAATCTATGCCAAGTTCACGTTCGATAGATTTGGTAAAGGCCCGTCCACCAATTCCAAACATTTTCGTACCCTGCACACCACCTTCGTTAATTACTGCAATATCAGTGGTCCCACCGCCAACGTCCATTAGTACTGCGCTCATACTGGCATTAGGATTGTCGCCGATTACAGATCTTGCCACAGCAAATGGTTCTGCAGCTACAGCCAAAAGATCGAGGTCTAACTCGCTTGCTACGCGCTCTAATGCTGATATATGAATCATCGGAGCAAAGGCGGTGTAGAGCTGTACGACCACGTCTCGTCCTTTAAATCCTATTGGGTTAGTAACAACATATCCGTCGATTGTGATATTAACCAAGGCACTATTTACCAGTCGCACATCTACGTCTTTACCGCCCAGTTCATGACTCAGATTTTTCTTAGCAATATCGCTAGCGCGCTCCTGAACAAGCCCGATGATATATTCCATTTCGTCTACGTCTATTTCAATATTAGGCTCTTTGCGCACACATTTTACGGTGGAGGTCGTGCCTTTTACAAGTTCTCCGGCGATACCCAGAACTGCAGTACGCACACTGATTCCAGCTTGTTCTTCGGCCTCTGCCAGAGCTTGATTGCAGTTAGCGACAACTCCACCGATGTCGGCTATAGCACCAGCTTGCATGTCAGAAAGTTGCTGATGTGCCCTACCAACACCTACGATTTCCATTTTAGGTCCGTCAATTCTAGCAATTAAAGCCTTAACAAATTCCGTCCCAACATCAAGACCTACCAAGAACCGGTCTTCCGATACCTTTGCGCCTTTGACAGACTTAACCTTACTAGTAGCTACTTCTGTAACTTTCTTAATTTTATTTATCATAAAGTACTTATGATTATACCATGCCCGCCCCTGATAAAAGACTTTACACCAAAACCGCTTTGATCCGACGCACGCCGGCAGAAGAAGCTTCTTCTTTGGTGATTTTGAAAGACTTGTTGCCTTCAGCTAGTTCTGCTGTATGGGTCACGTGTGGACCACCGCAAAATTCTATACTGTAGGCTTGTTCGTGCAATGGATTTTCTACACTAGCTTCTTTAGGACCGAGTGAATAAACTGAAACTGTTTCTGGATATTTGGCACCAAACTCGCGCTCGGCATTTAATTGCTCGGCTTTTTCACGGGGCATCTCGCTACGGATCATTGGTAAATCTTCAGTAATTTTTTGGTTAACAATTTTTTCGACTTCGTCTAGTTGGTCACGAGTTACTTTTTCTGGGTGGCTAAAGTCTATGCGCAATCGCTCGGCAGTAATGTTACTTCCCCGTTGCACCACATGATCACCCAAAACATCTTTAAGGGCGCGAAGCAACAAGTGATGAGCGGTATGCAAACGTGTTGTTTCTGCAGAATTATCCGCCAAACCACCCTTGAACACACCCTTCCCAGCCGTCCGACTTCTTTGTTTTTGTTCATCCATTTTTGCGTCAAACTCAACTTGCCATTCATTTGCTAATTTTATGTTTTGTAGTTGAGCCTCTTCTATAGTTAATTCACGCGGAAATCCATATGTGTCATGAAGAATAAAAATATGATTACCGTCCAGACTGCCTTCACCTGACATCGACACTAATTCTCGCAAGCCTCGTTTTAGAGTTTGGCGGAAGAGTTTTTCTTCTCGCTCGAAGGCTTCTTGGATAGATTTTTCTGCAATAGCGACTTCTTCGTAATCATTTTTATAAAGTTCGGCAACAATTGGAACAACCTGCTTTAGAAGATCTTGCTCGATACCCAGGTCAAACGCAAACCTTATTGCCCTGCGAAGTAGCCTGCGCACAACATAACCTTGCTCGTTGTTGCTGGGCAATACGCCGTCGCTAGCCAACAAGACAGATGCCCGCACGTGGTCAGCAATCACACGCATTGATTCTTTGTGGTCATCGTATTTTTTGCCCGAGAGTTCTTCCAAGTCTTCGATAATCGGCCATAATACAGAAATCTTAAACATATCTGGGCTATTAATTTTAGCCGCAGCTATACGCTCTAGTCCACCACCAAAGTCAACGTTGGGCTTAGGCAAAGGCTCAAAACCATTGGCAGTTTTTTTATAAGCCATAAAGACTGAGTTACCAATCTCCATGTAACGTCCACAATCGCAATTGGGGTGACAAAATTCCCCCCATTTTGTGTCATGCTCAATCTCGCTAAACTCATAAAAAACTTCACTGTCCGGACCACCAGGTTCGCCCTCGGTCATGTTTACTGGAACGCCAGCCCGGCTCCACCAGTTTTTCTTGGCATCATAAAAGAAAATGCGGTTGTTGCCCATCATCACATTATTTTCGTAACCATCTTGCTCGCTACCTACATCTACAGAATCGGCCGTTACGCCTTTTTGGGCAAAAAGATCTTTCCAAATATCAGCTGAAGCGTTGTCTCTTTCTACACCGGTAGTTTTATCGCCAATGAAGCAAGTTACGTATAATTTGCTTGGATCTAGACCGATTTTTTCTGTCAGAAATTCAAAAAACCAAGGTAATTGCTTTTCTTTAAAGTAATCACCAAGGCTCCAGTTACCCAGCATTTCAAAAAAAGTTGTATGACGATTATCGCCCACCTCATCCATATCCTCGGCACGCAGGCATGTTTGACTATTTACCAAACGCACACCTTCTGGATGGGGTTGGCCAAGCAAATATGGCACCAAGGGCTGCATACCACTACCAGTAAATAGTGTTGTCGGGTCATTTTGTGGCACTAATGGCGCGCGCGGAATTTGCACGTGATCATTTGCCGTAAAAAAATCAAAATAAGCTTTTCTAATCTCTTGCGCTGTCATTGCTAACAGTTTATCAAAAACGAGCTAAATATCTTAATACTTTACTATTTTTTGTCGTTGCCAAGTATTTGGTCGGCAAGCATGTCGTCCATTTCACCGGGAATTGCATCTGTAATTTTATCTACAGTATTATCCGTGATAGTCTCCTGCACTTTGTCTTTAATCTCGTCTACCGTGTTCATGTCCTCGGGTAGTCCTGGTATTGTTGCAGAACTAGCAGTTCCGGCATCCTTTTTGCCACCTAAGATTGATTTTAGTGAATCTAATAAGCTCATTGTACTCTCCTAAAATTACTAGTGCTTTTAGTATCTCACAAATCAAACTAAACTACGATACCACCACCTAAAACATACTCCCCGTCGTAAATTACTGCGGATTGGCCAGGAGTTAATGCCCTGATCTCATCTTTTAAGCTAACTTTGAGTTTTGCGCCCTCAAGCTTTAACAATGTAACTTTAACTAGAGGTGCTCTGTGACGAGTTCTAATATGTAGGTTGCTACTCTTTAGGGCCGGTTTTGTATTAATCCAGTGGACATCTGTCAACTCCATATCTTTACTCCAGAGTCCTGAGCCATTTAGATCTGTAGTGACATAAACTTCGTTTTTCTTCATGTCTTTGCCTGTTACATAAAATGGCAATCCACCGCCAACATTTAAACCATGACGCTGGCCCACTGTATAAAATATGGCGCCGTCGTGCTGTCCAACCTCTACTCCATTTTGGTCTTTTATCGCTCCAGGTGATGTTTCTATGTATTGGCTCAGGAATTCTCGTATTCCAACCTTTCCGACAAAACAAATACCCTGGGAGTCTTTTTTACTAGCCGTATCTAGGCCTCTTTTTTGGGCCTCTTTTCTGACTTGCTCTTTATTCTTAAACTCTCCTATTGGAAAAAGGGTTTTTAATAGGGCCGTTTCTGACACCCGATACAAAAAGTAAGTTTGGTCTTTATTTTCATCTACAGCTTTGAAAAGCTTTCCTTCCTTTGTACGAGCATAGTGTCCTGTAGCTATTAGGTCTGCACCATTTTTTAAAGCTAGATCTAAAAATAACTTAAATTTTACTTCTTGGTTACACATAATGTCGGGATTGGGTGTGCGACCAGCCTTATATTCGTTGATCATGTAATCAACAACTTTTTGTTTATACTGTTTTTCAAAATCAAAAACACGAAAATCAATGCCGAGATTCACAGCCACTCTTTTTGCATCCTGGTAATCTTCGCGCCAAGGACACTCAAACCCAGGTATATCTTGCGTCCAGTTCTTCATGTATACGCCAACAACGTCGTATCCTTGCTCCAAAAGCAAAGCTGCGGTTAGTGAACTATCGACGCCACCACTCATACCAACAAAAACCGTCAGGCCTTTTGTACCAGCAAACTTACTGGTCATTTTCGGCTTACTTACTGCAGTACTCACTCAACCTCCCGCCTGTACGTATCGTTGTGCACTTTGTTTTGGTGCTAAAACTAGCATAGCCCGAGAATGTATAAAGTCACTGAGCGTGTTAGATAAGTTTTTCATATGAGGTCATTATTACATTTTTAGCTAGTTCATGCAATTGACTTTTTTGCTTATTTGTGTTAATATGATAGATGTTTCGTAGAGTATTTAACTCCGAAATGTCCTTTGACAAGTAGAAATTCACAAGGTGAGCTGCTTGGGTTCATGTTCCATGTTCTTAAACACCTCACTTTGTGTCTTAAAGATAGAGACACAGCCAAGCCACGTTTGGAGGCATCCCTGCCAGTGAAAGGAAGGAGAGCTACCATGAGCCAGATAGAAAAAGAAATAAACATAGCATGGATAGTCGTCATTGCTCTTTTGACGACTGTTCTTCTGGTGATCTTCAACGGCCTGGTGATCAGCATCCTTTGGAGCTGGTTCATCCCAAAAACGTTCGCAGGTGCACCAACACTTTCCATCGCTGAGTCGATGGGAATTTCGTTGGTCGTCTCGGCACTCATCCGCATACCCGCCAAGTTCGACGAAGACCAAAAGCCCTTCGCCACGATCACAGAACCACTGGTCCGCGGGCTCCTCCTGCTCGGTCTCGGCTTCGTCGTTCAGTCGATCGCGTTTTAGGCACTGTGGGCGTGACGCTTTTTTAAACAAAAGGCTGTCACGCCCATCCGTGCTTCAAACTTACCCCGCCCACTCACTCTCCTCTCTATCTTTTCTATCTACCTGTCATTTACTTCCACAAATGTGCATTTGTGCTGACGAGCTGAAAACAGCGAAAAGTAAAAGTGTTAACTAAAATACTAACTCTAGCGGATGTCGTCGCGTTGCTCTAGGCGTTTGCGGAGAGTAAATAGTTCATATTTACGCCCTAAATAGAAAGTACTGAATATCAGAGGAATACTTATGGCGGCGGGCTGCCAAAGAATCTTGACAGGCTGTTTGCCACCATTATCTTGGCCGGCACCACTGCCACCATTTTGCGTACCCCCAGTTCCCGTTGATTGCGATAGGGGTCCGTTACCTACTCCAACAAGTTGCAAGAAAGCTACATTACCATCTTTGTCGGTGGCCCTTATAACAATATTGTAGACACCGGGGTTGTCATATTTGTGCTCGATATTAAATGTCCCTGGGAAGGTTTGAGAGATTATGTTTGGCGTCTTGCCGTCACCCCAGTCAACACTGATGGCGTATGGGCCATTACCGCCGGTTAAAGTTATCGGCCACGTAAGGTTCTGCCCTGGATTTGCGCC
Organism: uncultured Candidatus Saccharibacteria bacterium; assembly: GCA_964444225.1. GTDB lineage: Bacteria > Patescibacteriota > Saccharimonadia > Saccharimonadales > 2-12-FULL-41-12 > JALHOM01. Next base: position 21,716 of record CAYUFM010000003.1, read on the forward strand.
CCTTTTAGCAAAGCTACTAGTTAAGGATATCTTAGCCCCTATGTTTGATGTAACTCCAGGCAAAGTAACCCTTACAATATTTGAGTCTGGGCCGGCTTGATCTAGATCATCATACACCCTAGCCACAATTTCGTTAATACCACTGAAGAGATCAATTTGAACAGAAAAACTGCCGTTAGTACATTGAACAGACCCAGAAAATACGTTGTTCTTAAACAGTTTAACCAAAAGCCCAGTTGGGCAGATACCAGTAACTGTGACCGGCTGATCAGTTATAACGGCGCCATCGCGCGGAAATGAAATAGTTGCAGGCGTTGTAGGTGGTGGCGCACTAATACGTCCCTCTAGACCCACAGAGCCACTCTCGGTCGCGGCACGCACTGAAGAAGCTGACAGCACCAAAATACTTAGCAACAAAAGAATAAGGCCAGCTGTCTTTATTAATGCTATATTTTTTAATAAATATTCTTTACGCATTGTATAAATTCACTGACCTTATACTACCATAACCGCTTGTGGTTATGCTTGGTTTTTTTGTCTTAGATATTTAAGCTTTTTTAGATTTCTTGGTGCCACCGCGTGCCATTTTCTTATAGAGGATCCATCCGCCTACTACTAGAGCAATCAACAATACTACAAGAACGGCAACAAACCAAAGAGGAAGATACCAGAAAGTTGACTCATAAGTAACGACTTCTCCTCCGTTACCATAGGCTATTCCGGCTACTAACTTGTACTTACCAGGCTTGCTGACATTCTTTATGTCATCGGTAAATACTCTGGTTGACTGTGGCAAAACAATTGACTTAGTTTCTGCATTATTTACGTCATAGGTATGCACCTGTGAAGAGCCTTTATTGACGGTTACCTTACCGAATGGTCGAGAAAAACCGTTACCAAGGTTCTTTACAGTAAGAGCAGACTTACCAGGTTTTTTGAAGATATTTCGCTCTTTACCTTTTTCATCTAGAGCTACCAGTTTTTCAAGCTTTATTTGCTCAGTTACGTCACCAGGAACTTCAACAAATATCAAGTGAGCAACACTAGCTGTTAACGACACTTGACGATCACCAGATGTCTGACCCGTAGGTACTGCAGAGAACCTCATTGCGCCGTAGTAAGCACCTGGTGCTGCATCTCCAGGTATATTTACAACTGATGAGATTTGCTTTGTTTCATTTGCTTTAAGATTGACTGGCTGTAAACCAGTGATCATCTTCTTTAGTGAGTAAGGGGTTTGCTCCCTTGTTTCATCTACTATTATCTTTGGTGTTCCTGATTCGTTATCTGATTCAAAATCATTCAAAAATACCTGAACATCTAGGTCGCCTTGTGTAACGTTTTTTAAGGTAACTGAGAATGTCTTTGCCTCACCTGGTTGTCCAGAAAGTTCTGTTCTAGTAGGCGAAAGCTGAAGACCACTACCTCCTCTTTCGTTGGCTGATTGTGCTGCCGCAAATGGCAGAGCAACAAAACTCAGCGCAAAAATACTTACAATACTAAGCGGTACTAATTTTTTGAATAACTTCACGTTTTTCCCTCCATGACTCGGTTATATTATTGATTACTATAAGCATTATTATTGTATTTGTAAATACTAAAATGCAGCTACCGCAATATACGTTAGAGTGGTGTTGTACACCCCTGGTGCCTGCCCATTTGCTATATTGACCACATAGCTTACTGTGAAAAGATTAAAGTCCGTAGATATAGGTGAATTAGTAACCTGCTGATTGTTAAATTTAAAAAGATTTACTTGGTTAAAGTCTGAATTTGGGGCTGAAGTTCCTACGCCAGACGGATCACTACCAACACCAGGATTACTATTGGCTCTAAGGTTCATTCCAAATTGGCTTGTTCCGGGAATACTAAGTGAAGGTGCTCCTATTGCTGATATGGTATTTGTACCTGAAGTCATTGTAAGACCAGCCACAAACGTGCTGTAACCACCCGGGTCATTAGTAGCACCGGCAAATTGCGAGGTCAAAAATTTTGGCTGATTATCGTCCAGCTCGCCAAAACTAATAAACTCACCACTTGCTGATGAGCAATTCCCTGCAACGGTTACTCCAACACAAAAAATCAAAAATGGAGGTACAAATCCACTAACAGTTACGTTTTCATCGATACCAAAGGCAACCGAACCTTCATCAGTCCTAGCACCTGATCCATCGGCTGTGGCAAATGTGGATATTCTTACGTAGACAATTTCAAATAAAGATGACGGATTGGTAATGTTTGTAAAATTATAGGCTACAGTTATTGGAGAGTTAAGGCTTGGAACTCGTGAAATTAAGATACTGTTAGCTGTTGTTGCAGGGTCTACAGTAAAACCTACTTCACCGGTTTGAGCTGACAATACAGTACTTGATACGTTTAATCCAGCAGGCTGGGCGCAAGGAGCATCGTGCTGCGGAGAATTAGAACAATATTCAAACTGAATAGACCCTAAGTTAGATACTGTTGGTATATCAAACTGAAACCTATGGTTAGTTACTGCACTTGGCTCGGATGAACCAATAGCAACAGAACGACTAGTTACTTGAGTTGCCGATACAAACGCTGTGCTAATTTGCGTAAAAACCAGCACAACCAGTATCAATCCGTACAGAGTTTTTGTACTTACATTCCCCATACGTTTATATTACTATTTTTTCTTATCTTCTAAAACACTGGAGTAGCAATGAAGATCGATGCAACAGTGTAGGTACCAGTTGGAGTGGTAGCTTCAGCGGTTGCTGCGAATCGCATTTTAATTAGTTCGTCGTCAACAACTGTTGAGGAGTGAACTAGGTTTACTAGGGATCCTGAACTGTCCCATGCGAAGAAGTTGTCTTCTGTAGCATTTTCACAGTCATCACCGGCTGTGTCGGCTAAGTCGCCAGTTGCAGCAGTAGATTCATCGTCATAGAAAGTGTTGTAGGTTCCACCAGATGTAGCGCCACCTTCACCACCTGCACCAAGGTTAGATGTAGTACCAGCGCCAGCTTGTGTATTGCTGTTAGCAATACAAGCTATGTGTAGACCGAAGCGCTCACTACCGGCAGCAAAGGTTGTACCAGTTGTAGCTGCGTCCTGGAAACAAGCATCAGTTAAGTTGGCATTAGAAGCGTTACAAGTTTGACTTTGTACACGGAAAGAGCGTAGTTGGTTAGTACCAGTACCAGTGTCTGGGTAGTAGCCTACTGTTACACCACTAGAAGCGTTGGTGTTAACCATTGCAGCACCAAAGCGGTCATTTCCAATTGAGGATGGAGGAGTGTTATTAACAGGTGAGCGAGCAATACTAAGGTTGTCTACGACACCCAAGTCTACGTTACTGCTAGCTGTAGCTTCTGCAGCTGTACAGTTAGTTGGGTAGTTAGTAGCAGCTGTACCAACAGTACCGGATGAACCAGCAGCATCATCTAGAGCAAAGACACAAAATACCAAACGCTCTTGAACACGGCCAGTTACTGTAAGTAGGTTCACTACGTTAGCGGCAACTGTACCTGAGTCAACTAGTGTTGTGAAGCCTGTTGTTTGGTAAAGGCTAATTCTAACGTAAATTTCTTCGTAGTTAGTGTTAGTAACAATTGGGTTAGTAATGTTGTTAATTACTAGAGTTTTAGCACCATCAGCTTCGTTAGCTGCTTCAGTACGTGTTAGACAGAACATAGTTGACACACCAGAGCCAGTGTCGGCGTCGTCACAAGCACCAGCGTCTGCTCCTGTGTAGTCAGCAAAAGCTGTTGCGTTGGCCCAGCCAGAAATACTTCCATAAGAAGCTGTGGCTTCGTCAACGTCGATTGTTTCTGTAGCAGTTGGTGTACCATCAGTACCTGGTAGTACACAGGTTCCTAGTGGAGTGTCACAAAACTGCAAAACAATTGATTGAATTGGAGCCGGAGTATCCACTGTTGTAAATGTAAAGGTGTATGAAACACCAGTTACATCAGGTTCTGAGGTAGAGATGGCTACGCTACGCCCCGTAAGACTAGCGGCATTCGCCGTGCTCTGAAACATAAATGGCACTAAAGTAGCAAAAACTACCACCATAGCGATGATCACATACCATAGTTTTTCAATCTGAGCTCTTAATACACTTGATCTACCAACGTAAGACATTTGGATTCTCCTTTTTTATTTTCTTAAGTAACATAACGTCTTGTTTATAAATGCTTTATAGCATAAGCGTAGTAATAAAAGCAAAAGTTATCCACAGTTTTGTGGCATAAATTAAAAACACACCCTTTGATGAAATCTCTGGGTGTGTTTTTGGTATTAACTCGAGAGTTTAAGAATTATCTTCTAAAACACTGGAGTAGCAATGAAGATCGATGCAACAGTGTAGGTACCAGTTGGAGTGGTAGCTTCAGCGGTTGCTGCGAATCGCATTTTAATTAGTTCGTCGTCAACAACTGTTGAGGAGTGAACTAGGTTTACTAGGGATCCTGAACTGTCCCATGCGAAGAAGTTGTCTTCTGTAGCATTTTCACAGTCATCACCGGCTGTGTCGGCTAAGTCGCCAGTTGCAGCAGTAGATTCATCGTCATAGAAAGTGTTGTAGGTTCCACCAGATGTAGCGCCACCTTCACCACCTGCACCAAGGTTAGATGTAGTACCAGCGCCAGCTTGTGTATTGCTGTTAGCAATACAAGCTATGTGTAGACCGAAGCGCTCACTACCGGCAGCAAAGGTTGTACCAGTTGTAGCTGCGTCCTGGAAACAAGCATCAGTTAAGTTGGCATTAGAAGCGTTACAAGTTTGACTTTGTACACGGAAAGAGCGTAGTTGGTTAGTACCAGTACCAGTGTCTGGGTAGTAGCCTACTGTTACACCACTAGAAGCGTTGGTGTTAACCATTGCAGCACCAAAGCGGTCATTTCCAATTGAGGATGGAGGAGTGTTATTAACAGGTGAGCGAGCAATACTAAGGTTGTCTACGACACCCAAGTCTACGTTACTGCTAGCTGTAGCTTCTGCAGCTGTACAGTTAGTTGGGTAGTTAGTAGCAGCTGTACCAACAGTACCGGATGAACCAGCAGCATCATCTAGAGCAAAGACACAAAATACCAAACGCTCTTGAACACGGCCAGTTACTGTAAGTAGGTTCACTACGTTAGCGGCAACTGTACCTGAGTCAACTAGTGTTGTGAAGCCTGTTGTTTGGTAAAGGCTAATTCTAACGTAAATTTCTTCGTAGTTAGTGTTAGTAACAATTGGGTTAGTAATGTTGTTAATTACTAGAGTTTTAGCACCATCAGCTTCGTTAGCTGCTTCAGTACGTGTTAGACAGAACATAGTTGACACACCAGAGCCAGTGTCGGCGTCGTCACAAGCACCAGCGTCTGCTCCTGTGTAGTCAGCAAAAGCTGTTGCGTTGGCCCAGCCAGAAATACTTCCATAAGAAGCTGTGGCTTCGTCAACGTCGATTGTTTCTGTAGCAGTTGGTGTACCATCAGTACCTGGTAGTACACAGGTTCCTAGTGGAGTGTCACAAAACTGCAAAACAATTGATTGAATTGGAGCCGGAGTATCCACTGTTGTAAATGTAAAGGTGTATGAAACACCAGTTACATCAGGTTCTGAGGTAGAGATGGCTACGCTACGCGTAGACAACGTCTCGGCACTCGCCGAACCTTGAAACAGCAAAGGCGCCAGAAGGCTTATCACCATTGCTATTGTCGTAGCAAAAGCAATAAGCGCATAACGCATGCTTTCTAAACGACTATTAATATTTAAAGTTTTCAACATTCTATTTTTCTCCTTTTGTTTTTGTTTTTGAATGCTACACAACTGTTTATACCATAAGCAAAATATCTAAGCAAATAGTTATCCACAGATATAGCAAACAGTCAGCTAATAGGTAGGAACTGCCACCAACACGTGTCGCATAATATAAGTCCCTGCTCGTGTTGTGTTACTTGGTTTCATAAGATAACTAATCGTGTAGTTCGTCTGACCAACAGCTTGATTACCAGCTGTAGCCTGTGAACGAGCAATAATGTCTCCAGCCACATATTTATATTGATTGGTTGTTTCATAGCCTGTTGCTGGCTGACCGTCTGCAAAAGAATTGTCCTGCACAAAAGTCCCGCCTTCATCGCGCACATTTACAGGATTAGCCCCAAATGTTCCTGGAGCTGTGTTTGACACCAAGTTTATACCAAATTCTTCAACGTTAGTGTTGGTTGAATGAGCTCCTTGAGTTGACTTACCAGTAAAAGAAAATCCACTTTCATTGGTAGGTGGATTACTAACAGAAACTATAGAATATGTCGATGACAAGTAAGTTCGTACATAAAATGTACAATTACAAGCGCCACCCTGTGGAGATGCATATGATGGAGTCGTGGGATCTAAATTGCCTGAGAAGGTTACACTGGGGCCCATTACGCCCATTTCTAAATATGGAGTGTTGGGCGTAATGTTGCCAGCAACGGCGTCGAAGTTTGCACTAGAAGAATTACCAACACCCAGCGAACCTGCTGACTGCTGAGAACGAAAGTTGGTGGAGCTAGCATCTACTTCACCACCCGTACCAAAAAATGTTTCTTCTATTCTGTAATTTGTAGACGAAGATTGACTGTGGGCAGTAACCGGAAAGATAACCAATGCTAATAAGGTCAAAAAGACTAGCGGTTTTTGTATTTGCGACATACTAATGATAATTATAACAAATTTAGCATAAGAATTTAACGGGTTTGGAAACTTTTTAGAACTTGAATCAGCTCATTAGCATCCTGAATAGCTCTTAAATTAGTGTAGTAAAAAGAGTATTTTACTAGAGTTCCATCGGGTCTCAGCATTGATATGGCTGTATCGCCACCTATCAGTCCAAGCATGGCAGTATAGTTGGTACTGTCAGCGTCACACTTAAACCTAACTTCTTTGAATACTGCATCTATAGGCTGTTGGCTCGTCTGACCATTCAATATCTTAAGACAATGATCAGAAACGTCAGAGAGTTCAAGCTCGCTACTGTTATTTTTTAAAGAAGCAGGAACTATTCTGTTAGATTCTAAATTTGCAGGAATTTGTTCTGCGTAAATTGTAAGCTCATGCTCGATCAAACTATTACGTAAGCTACGGTATACAAATTTGTGCTGATTTGATTCGTTTGGTACTTCAAGCCAGTTATTAGATGTCTGGAACTGAAAGTAAGGAGTCTTAAATATTTTGATAGAAGGAGCAATAAAACTTGTAGCTTTATTGGACGTTTTAGATTCTTCGGTGTTAAGCTTGCGGTCTCGTAAGTAGTCGTTATAAAAGAATCCAGCTACACCAAGAAAAATAAGCGCGATAATTACAAAAACTATGCGCAACTTTAGCAGTACTCGTTTCCTATCCCGATAGTTTAGGTGGTTATTGTACTTCATAACTCACTCTTGTTTTGGCCCACTTCTTTTGATTAAGGAAGATTTGTATTTTTTATTTTCCTTATAATTAATACTTTATTAGCAAGTTTATAAAAATACAACGCCCCAAGCAAAATCTTAGTAGATTGTATTGTAATTACATAGTATCATAATAAGCAATAGTACTTTGGTCATAATCCAAAGTGTTGGTGGATATGGAAGATAATAAAGAAAAATCAGAATCACTGGACTCAACAGAAATAGAAAGTTTGGATAGCCAAACCACTGTTGTGACCGAAGATACCACGGGTAATACCGCCGCATCGCCTACCGACTCTCCAGCGGGCAAAGAAGGCAAAAAAGAAAAGAAAAAGAAAAGATCTTCTGGAGCCAAGGGTTTAGCTGGAAAATTCAATATTTACTTACTCCTTTTTATTTTGATCATTGTGATAGCCGGCGTAGTCACCTTCATAAGCTATCAACAGAACAAAAAATCAACAGATAAAGCAAACCAAACAGTCTCAACGACACCTCTTAGTGATGAAGATTTAGAAAAACTTCGCCAGACGGATGTAAAAGTTGGTGACCCCAAGCAAATACTTAGTGTGGAATCTAATGCAATCTTCGCAGGTAAAGTGCTCGTACGAGACAGCCTGGAAGTAGCTGGCCAAATTAAAGTAGGTGGGCCGCTAAACCTACCGGGCATTAGCGTCTCTGGTGCTAGCGTATTTGACCAAGTACAGATTAGTAATTTACAAATTTCAGGAAGCGCTACTATACAAGGTCAGCTAAATGTTCAGAGTGGCCTAAATGTAACAGGCAACCTAACTGTGGGCGGAACAATCTCTGCGGGTCGGCTCAACATCGAGAACCTCGCAATCAGCAGAGACCTACAGCTTGCAAGACATATTGACGCTGGCGGTGGTACACCCGGAATTTCTGGTGGTGGAGCCTTGGGTGGAGGCGGAACAACTTCTCTGAGTGGAACAGATACAGCCGGAACTATAAATATCAATACTGGTGGCGGTACAGTAGCTGGATGTTTTGCAACTATAACTTTTGCTCAGGCCTTTAATTCGCCCCACGTTATAGTGACTCCCGTTGGCGGAGTTGCGGGTGGTCTAAACTTTTACATCAATCGAAGCGGGTCAAACTTTAGTATTTGCACAGCCAATGCTGCGCCTGCCGGCCAGAGTTTCGCCTTTGACTACATCGTCATTGATTAGTAGATCAGAATTTGTAAATCGTAGATTAGTTTGCTGTAAGTAGTACTAAAAACTAACTTTTAAACGTCCAGGAAGATGGTTACGTCATTGCGACGGACATGCATAACTGCACGATTAATCTCAATTTTTTTGTCGCCACCTTTTGTAGATTTGATATCTAGCTCGCAAGGAACCAGGAGCGTAATGAAGTTGTGGTGCTGAGGCAAAATATCGAATGGCCCTGTTTTATTTTCCGCCGAGATACTTTGGGCTTCATCGTCATAGTAAGTCTGAAAAGGAGAATAAACTTTTACGTGAATCGAGTCAGTCTTCTTGAATTCTTCATCACTAGCTTTTTTACTAGCCTTTTTTTCATCTTTAGTCTGATCTTTTGCTGGTGAAGTCTCACTGGCAACTGAACCTTGAGCTTCTTCAAGCTTTTTCTTCTTCTCTTCTTCGGTCACGATATGACCTCCGTAGCTGGGTGGAGTGGATTAGGGCACTGAAATTCGCCGTAAAAACCGAGCATCGCAAACGAGACGTACACTTTGGTACGTTGAGTGCGAAGTCGCAGGTTTTTGCAAGAAATGCGCACCATAATTAACCCTACCCCGCGATTATTTCTTCGATGGAAGCCAACGTCTGATCCCTCGTAGAGAACTGTCCCGGAATACCATTGTGTTTTTCCATCACAAACATATCTTGAGTGAAATTTTGGATTAGCTTCTTGGCTTTGCCATAGTCGGCGCGATCTGCAGGAGATAACTCGTTCTCGCCAATGATAGCAATAATACTTTTAAGTGACTCGTACTTTTGTAGTAATGCCTGAACTTGGACACTTAGTAAATAATGACGCTCGCCAACGATTTCAGGCGTTAGTAGTGATGAGCTAGTTTTATTGAGGTCGACAGCTGGGCGAATTCCCTGCTCTGCTACGGCACGAGACAGCACGATGGTTGCGTCCAACTCATGCTGAATCATTTGCACGGCTGGGTCAGAAATATCATCTGCCGGCACGTAGATGGTTTGTAGTGACGTGATAGAGCCGTTTTCATTAGAGCTTAGACGGTCTTGAAGAACCTTCACATCAGAGAAGATAGTAGGTTCATACCCACCTTCGTTAGGGATTTGGCCTAGAATTGTTGCAAGCTCGTTCCTGGCCTGTATGTACCTAAACATGTTGTCAGCAAAAAACAGAATATTCATCTTCTTCTCATCACGAAACCACTCAGCCAGAGCAACCGACGAGATTCCTACCAAGGCACGCTGAATCGGATTTTCGTTCATCTGCCCAAAGAACATACAGGTGTTTTTAAGCAAGTCAGCCTCACGCAGAGTGTCATAAAGTTCATGGCCTTCACGGATACGCTCACCAATACCAGTAAAAAATGAAAGCCCTGAACCACTTTTAGCTATATTGTTAATCAGCTCCATAGTAAGCACTGTCTTGCCTACACCAGCACCACCAATAACACCGATCTTGCGTCCTTTTACTAGAGGGGTAAGAAAATCTATAACCTTGATGCCCGTCTCCAAAATCTCTGGTTTTTGGACCTCGAAGTTAGTGCTACGAGCAGGTAGTTTTAAAATGTCTTTTTTACCCAAGTTGGCTCTATCTATATCTGGCAGGCCATCTAGCGGACCACCAAGGGGGTCGAAGATTCGACCAATTACTTCATCGCCAATGGCAATCTCTATTCCGTGGTGAGTTCTTTCTACGGCCATGCCACGCTGAATTGTTAGATCAGATCTCACATTCAGACACATTGCTCGGCCATTTTTCTCAAGACGTTCTACTAGAAGTTCGGTTTTTGCCTCATTATTAACCTGTAGCAGTTCACCAATTTCTGGAAAATCTTCATCGAAGGCAACTAAAATAATCAAGTCTTTTATAGAAGTTACAACACCACTCATGCGTTTGTCCTCGCTGCCTTACGAAGGCCATTAACAATTTCTTTTAGGCGCTCGTCCTTTATTGCCCTTTTGGCTCTGTTAAACCGCAAATTAACTTCGGCATACTGTTCATCTGCCATTTGATGTGATGCCGACATAGCGCGGAATCTACTGGCATACTGTGCTAGTTTAGAATCTAGAATAAGTTGCTCGATCATAATTTGCATCATCGACCTTTCTAGGTGGTCTACAACCGCATACGTACTAGGTTCAAATATGTAGTTTGCTTCGCTAATTACTTCGTCAGATTTTTCGGCTTTTTTACCCTGGTCAGCAACAGCTTTGCTTAATCCAATCTTGCGCACATCCTGTACCATAAGTGATACGTACTGCTGATAAAAAACACTGGCGGTTTTGTACTGCGTAACATATTTGATGATAGGCGTAACATTAATGTTTTGGTCTTTTTCTGGGAGTTTAAAGTATTTTTTAAAACTAATTCCTTTTTGAGCAAGCTGAACAGCTCCGTGGTGCCCAATTACAATAATGTCCTGTTTTTTATCATCGTAACTTTCTAACATATAGCGAATCAATTTTTGGTCGATGTCTCCACTAAATCCGCCCTCTGCCGTAATAACAATATAAAGTTCTTTATCTATCACATCATCGTCGTGTTCGTTACGACCAAACCTGAATAGACTATCAACTCTTAGCTGTGTGTAGATCTTCCATAAATCATCAAAAAACAAAGTTGCCTGAAGTACCTGATTTTTAATCTTGGCAATCTTCATGCTAGCGATACCTTCAAAAACACTACTCATTTGCACCATTGCAGCAACGCCTTTTTTCGTTTTCTCTAGCTCCTGTACCCTACTCATTTCTTAAGCTCCACTGTACATTTCTTTAACAACTCATCACGGACTTTATCAAACTCTTCATCTTTGGTAATTTTTAGTGCAAACTCACTCGCATTAGCTTTTAAGGCATCAATGTCTACCTTTATCTCAGGGGCTGTGTTCAAAACTATATCTAACATCAACTGTTGTGCGTAAAGCGAGTAAGTAACAGAGGGGCCTTGGTTCATAATTTTAAAAATATTCTTACCTTTTTCTAAGGCAATTTTGGCCTCAATAGCCAACTCGGAACCAAAGTGAGAAAATTCCTCAGCCTCTCGATAGGCCGCCAGGGTCTTCAGGGTGGTTGCCGCTTGACCTTTCTGGCGTTTATTGTGTCCGACTCCACCAATACGCGTCACACTTAGACCAGTGTTAAGTGCCGGACGTAACCCAGAACGAAACAGATCCATGTCTAATATCCATTGGCCGTCAGTAATAGACATAATATTTGTTGGTAGATATGCAGTAATGTCGCCGTTAGCAGCGTGAACAAGTGGCACGCTAGTTAGACACTTGCCGTTCCTGTCTAGCCTACCTGCTCTCTCTAATAAACTAGAGTGAGCATAGAACATATCACCAGGATAACTGTCACGACCGGGACTAGTACCCATAAGTAGGGCCATTTCTCTTGAAGCGTGAGCATGTGAAGTTAGATCGTCATAAATAATAATCGTATCGGTGTCACATTCTTGCCAGAAGTATTCAGCCATTGCACAAGCAACGTAGGGCGCAATATAGCTCATTACCAATGACTCAAACATGGTAGAAACCACAACAATAGCCGATTTTAGAGAATCTGTTTCTTGTAGCTTGGATAGTAAGTCATCGATATCACTTCGGCGCTTGGCTATCAAACAATAAATTACCACCTGATCTGTGTTTTTTTGATTAATAGTTAGTTGAGTAGCTAGGGTGCTCTTGCCCGATTTACCGTCTCCCAAAAGCGCAATACGCTGACCACGAACTAAGGGAAAGATGGCATCTACTGCCGTTACACCGCTTTCTAGCTGGTCTTCGAGCAATTTACGTTCATATAGTGGGGGAGCCACACTAAAAACCCTACGAGTTGCATCTGGAGCTATAGAGCCTTTGCCATCTAGTGGTTCGCCGTTAACAGATACTACCCGGCCTACGAAATCTTTACCAACCTTACATACAAGGTCCTGGTGCTGAACAACAGCAACCATACCAACAGTTAGTGTTTTTGCTCCAAGGTGTAGAATTATAACCGATTCGTCATTAACCTCTTGGACAAATCCCTTGCTACCATCTTCAAACATTATTAGAGCGTGCACAGATACTGGATGTAACCCTTTAACATTGATCAAAAATTTATCTACAGATATAACTTCACCAACTGGTTGACCGCTAGACACTAATTTTTCAAAATGCTGGTTATTCATGACTTTGGAGCCTCCGTTTCTAGTGACGAGGCCTCGGTAGGCGTACTTACAGGAGCAACATCAGCAACTTTAGCGACAGGCTGTGCTTGGGCTTGCACCGGCTGAACTTCGGTGGAGGCTTCTGGCTGGGCAGGTACAACATTAACCGGTGAGCGTTTGTCCTCTATGGCGTCTATGGCGTCCACCAAGAAATGACGACTATCAACAAACCTATTTCTTAAGCTCATATCAAAAAACTTGTTAGTTGTGCGAACACTGCATCCAGCTGCTAGTGCTGGCTGTAAGCCAATATCCAAAAGAACAACTGGGCTAATATTCGCACGCATCCAGATGATTATCCTATTCAGAAAACTAGCTGAAGGTTCGACAGCGAAGCTTATATGAATTCGTGGGGCCTTGGAAGCAAATGATTCTAGCAAAGCCGTCAATTGAGTACGATGTCCAGCATCGAGCAACGATATACCATTAGTCGATGAGACTTCCTCCAGAGTTGCACTTGTCTTAGGGGGGACAACTTCTTTGCCTCCAGACCTAATTGCCGCCTGATTAAGCCAATCATCTAGCGTCTTCAATTCGCGGATAGTACGCATTAAATCAACCGAAGTTACTAAGCGGTCTGGAAGTTTGAAGGTTGGAGCTTGTGTAGCTTTTTGTTCCATTTTTATTTCATGTACCCTGATTTATATCTTCTATAATTGCTGTTTTGTTACGCTCAAGTTCAGCTAAAATAAACTCTAGCTGGTCATCCAGGCTTATCTGGTTACCGATGGCGGCTAAAACGTAGTGGTTAACAATATCGGCTAATCTATTTGTGAATCGTTCAGTAAGGCGAGCTTTTTCTTTGGCTATTTCGTTTTCCATCTGTTGACCCATGATTTCTCGCTGTTTCTCTACAGTATCTTGAGTTTTTTGAATGGATTCTAATGCCAGCTGTTCAGCATCGTTTATAGATTCTTGGTATTTAGAAAAGGCCTCTTGCAGAGTTTTCGTAATTTCTGACTTCATGTAGTCATTGATCTGAGAAGTCGTGAGACGCAAATCTTGTTGCAGGAACATAGCATTTTCACCGATGATTTTTTCAAAGTGCAATCGACCTCTGTTGCGAAGCTCCTCACGGAATTCGTCATTAAAAATATGCTCGATATCTGCTTCTGCTAATTTATTAAAGTTGGGATCTTCGGCAGGCTTGGAATTACCAGTTTTTAAAGCCAGCCAAATAAAGGCCGAGGTTGCACCCAAAAGCGAGATAATTATCAAGCCCGTTTGTAACCAAGAATCCATTTAGCCCTCACCCCCTTAAATTTTTATTAGATAAGCATTACAACTTCAGTAATAAATATACCCCAAATATGCCAACAATGAAAATTATTAACGCTAGTAATATAACTTGAACTAGGCCTTTGTAGATCGATGCTTTAGAGAGCGGATTACGACCAATCGAAATTATAGTGTTACGAACGCCACTATAAAGCATAGTCCCAGCTATTGCTGCAGCCGCCAAAAAGATTGCCATACCGATGTAAATTCGGACATTACTTACCGGCTTGTCGGCAACAGCACGGGCAAACTTTTGGATAGCGTCCGGAACCTTATCTTTTTGCGGTGTTTTAGCATTTGGGTTTTTTGCTAGCGCCACATCAACACTAATCCTGCCAACATTTGTTTTCTTGCCTTCAGAACCAGCAGAACCTATAGAATCACCCCCTCCGGTAAAATCGCTTGTTGCGATCCCAATAACATATTCTTGTGACTCTAAAGCCAGCGCTCCTATCCCAGAACTAGAAGAGATACTGACATAATTACCTTTTTTGATTGGGCCATTTTCATCTGTTACCAATACTTCATATGGTCCTGTTGGAGCTACAAAATACTTTTGGTCTTCACTACTAATCGTAACTGGCGAGTCGTTTTTATTTACAAATACAACCTTGAATTTTTTTACG
>CAYUFM010000003.1:36405-57008 GCA_964444225.1 uncultured Candidatus Saccharibacteria bacterium
CAGTAGTTTTTGATTATACTTTAGAAACATTAAGCGAGCAAGATTACGATCTTTTTGTTAATCTTAAAACCGTGTCTCAAATTAAAAAGTGTAAGTTTTATAATGCGGTGTTTACAATTACACCCTTGAATTTTTTGACGTTTTTGTCCGTAACGGCAACGATTTTCTTTTCATCATCATCTTTTATGGCTATGAGCATGCCCTTTTGGAGATTTTCGTCAGAATCATAACCCTGCAAAACACTCTGAGCGACAACTGCCCCTGTAAAAGTTAAGATGCTGGCCAAAAACAAGCCCGCCAAGAGACCAAAGCTAATATTCTTAATACGCAGATCCAGTTTGTTTATTTTCAACATATAATAATGATCCGGGGTTTATCTGTTACAAGTTTATAATAAAAGCTTAAGCACGTACAGCAATTTTTAGAGCTTTTACCAAGTTTTCTACATCTTGAAGCGTTGTTTGTCTGCCCATACTAAATCTGATCGATGCCCGAATGTCTTTTTCTGACATGCCAAGTGCTTGTAATACGTGCGACGGTTCATCGCTACTAGCACTACATGCAGACCCCACGGCAACGCAGAAACCTAGAGAATCTAGTTTCATCATAATTCTTTCATTATCCAGGCCATAAAACGTAACATGCAGGTTATTCGGCAGACGGTTTTTTAGCGACGCGTTGATAGCAAAGTTAGTTATATTTTTTTCTAAAAGGTCTATAAAATGCTTTTGAAGCATCGACAATCGAGTTTTTTCAGCCTCGCGTTTTTTGCTGGCAATTTTTATGGCTTGAACTAGTCCAGCTATACTGGCCAGGCTTTCGGTACCGCTGCGTAGTCCACGTTCTTGGCCACCACCTAAAATCATTGGGCTTAATATTATCCCCGTGCGCACAAACAGCAATCCAGAATTTTTGGGGCCATAGATTTTACCACCGTTAATTGTCATCAGATCCACACCAAGTCGACTTACGTGTAAATCTAGGTAATTTGTTGCCTGAGCTGCATCAGTGTGCAAATAAATTGGGATTTTGTTACCAGATTTTTGGCGCCGATGCCTAATTTCTTTAACAATTTCTGCGATTTTTTTGATGGGCTGAATCGTGCCTATTTCATTGTTGGCGAGCATTATGCTTACCAAAACTGTTTTTTCATCAATTAGCTTACTTAGCACCTCTGGATCTACGACGCCTTTTGGGTTTACTGGGCAAATTTTTGTATTAAAGTTCTGCGATGGCTTCAATACCGAGTCATGCTCTAGTCCAGAAACAATCATGTTTGCGTTTTTAAAGAGAGACATAATGCCGTAAATCGCTAGATTATTGGCTTCTGTAGCGCCAGAAGTAAAAATTATCTCTGTGGATTTAGCTCCCAGAATATCAGCAACTTCTGCTCTAAGTGCCTTCAGATTAGCATTCACACCCCTAGCGGGTGCGTATTGTGCGGATGGATTATAAAAAAAATCCGCAAGATACGGATCCATGGCTTTTTTTACTTTTGGATCCAACGGCGTAGCTGCCGCATAATCAAAATATCCCCTTAAATCTATCACCAGTCAGCCTGCTTTCATGATTATTTTGAAGGTTGAACGGCTTTATAAATCTCGTTATTCACGCGTTTTTGATACAACTTGGCTGCTTTAAGCAATTTTTGGCCTTCGGCTTTGGTTACTTTTTGGTAATGCTGGCCATCCTGAATTTTTACAATACCGCTGTCACGCACGTCATAACGCGTTGTACGTACCTGCATCTTGCCAGCGTCATCCTTCCACTCTTCGTGCCATACCCATGTGTGCTCGTCTAGACAAAAAAATTCTCGCCGTCCGCCAGGAGGCACAGGGCCAAATAGTTCACCGCCAATCCTAGCTTCATGTCGCAACAGATCGCGATACAACTTGGCTTGTTTGGTCTCGTTTTTTGTCCCAGAACTCAGACCAAGTAAATCTCTAAGCGGCACGGGATAGATCCCCAGGATCTGTTAACTGAATAGCATCAATCACGTCTGTTGGCATTTGATCAATAACACCTGAAATAGCATATTGGTCTACAAGTTTTTGGGCGGCCATAATAGCTCGAGTTTGCTCATCCATCTCAGAGTTAAACCGTGGGTTCGCTAATGGGTCATCAGTTTTAGTTACTATTGAACCACCAGCTTTGTCTAGACGGCTATCCGTTCCGCTTAGAACTGCTTTGTACTCTACCGGTTTTGGAGTGTCGGCAACACTAACTTCGTATCTTGAAGTTGGGTTATTCTCTAATCTGTAAACTGCCTTGTTGACCACCTTAGTCCTACCTGTCATAAGGTTCAAGACTTCCAAGGGCAACCTGCTAAGCTCAAATTTTGACGACGCAAAAGCTTCCCGCTTTTCGGGAGAAGGATTTGTATTATCAAAAAAATAACCCATCTAGTTTCCTCTTTATTATTTTAGATTAAAAAGTTTAATTGCGTTTTCAGTCGTGGCTTCAGTTACCACCCCAAGATCTTCATTACGAAGATTAGCCAAAAACTCTGCCGTGCGCACAGTATACTCAGGCTTACATATCTTACCACGGAAAGGTGTTGGAGTCAAGAAGGGAGCGTCTGTTTCTAGCAATAATTTCTCTAAGGGTATGGCTTTAGCGGCTTCAAGCTGTTTTTGGTCTTTTGTAAACGTCATTATGCCGTTTAAGGCTATATAAAGCCCTCTTTTAAGAGCTTCGTCAAGTTCTGCAATACCGGCGGTAAAGCAGTGAACCACGCCAGAAATGGCTGATTTTGCGTGAAATTCATCAAAAATAGGCCAAAAATCATCAAAAGCATCCAGATCCGTGCCTTCCAAAATCTTTTGCCGGCCAGGCGCGTCCACGTGAGATGAAGCGGGTATTTTATCTGATGGAGGCATATCTGAAGATACGTCGACGGCAGAAAAATGACCGCTTCGCTCCTGTGGTGTGGCTGACGACAAAAGAGCTTTGGGAAGTCCGGATCTTATATGGAAGTTTGCTGGTAGATTATAGCGCTGTAAAAGCTCTAACTGATAGCGCAATACCTCAATTTGGGCTTCTTTAGGTGAATTTTTATAGTAGTAATCCAGACCAAATTCACCGACAGCCACAATCTTGTTGGCTTCAGCGTTGTCTAACATTGCTTCTACCCTGCGCTTGCTGTCAGGTTCGGCCAAAAATTTGGCAGAATTATGAGGATGAACACCTACCACCGCATATACACCATCACGACCTTTAGCAAAATCAACAGCCCGCTGGCTACTTGCAACATCGTCGCCCACTACCAAAATCTTCTCTACGCCAGCTTTTTTTGCATCATTCCATACTTCGCTGGCATCTAAAGGATAGTCAGCAAACTGAATATGACAATGTGTATCGACCACTCCCCTCACGCCAGCCAGCCTGCTCTCAGTTTTGTCTTTCATGATATTTACTTACATTATGCCACAACTGCTTAGCGGTATAAGCCGTTGGCATGTATGTACTCAGCGACTTCTGGGCGGACCATGGATTCCACAGGTTGACCAGTGGCTATTCGTCTTCTTACCTCGGTGGAAGTAATACTAGCAGCTAGTTCAACAGGAGGCAGTTCGACGGCATTTGCGCCAAGATTCACCCTAAGATCAAACCTCGGACTGACAAACATAGGTAAACTGGCTTGCAGTTCTTTGCCACCACTCCACTCCGGCATTGACATGTAGGTATCCAACCCCAGAACAAACCTAAAGTTTAAGTCCCCAAAACGCCGGTTTAATTCTTTAAAGGTCTTTTGAGTCTGAGTTGGTGGCGGTAATTCCTCAATTTCAAAGCTAGAAACCTTAACTACCCCATGCCCCACCAGATACTCCGCTACCATTTCTAGCATTGCAATACGATGAGAACTAGCAACGTCAAACTGCTTATCATATCTATCTGCAGACGGCATAAACCATAGCTCCGACACATCTTGTCTTTCCATGCATCTCTTGGCAACCGCCTCATGTGCTAGTGTTGGAGGATTAAATGCCCCTCCGTAAATTGCTATGTTCTTCATCTTAATTTCTCCTTTTAGTTAATGTATGCTTGACACTAACTAAATACCATAGTAGTCTTAATACCAGTTATTGTCAATATAACACTAACTGGAGGCATCTATAATGACCTACGAGACACTACAATCAACCTACAACTTCGAGAAACCAGTAAATGACTACTTGCGGGTAATGACCGCAAGTCCAGAGACAGCTATTGCCGACCCTTCTGCCAACACTGAAAAAATTTTAGAAATATACCAAAAAGCTAAAGATCAACAAGCCGAAGTACTAGTCCTCCCTGAACTATCAATTACCGGATATTCTACTGCTGACTTATTCTTTAACCAACATGTGATAGATAGGTCATTAAGCGCGCTTCAAAAATTAGCAGAGGCCACTAAAGATGGACCAGCAATGGTGGTTGGTCTTCCGGTGCAAAAAGATGGTTTGTTATATAACTGTGCAGGCATGTTAGCTGGCGGTGAAATTACCGGACTTATTCCTAAGTCATACCTCCCTAACTACAACGAATTTTATGAAAAGCGATGGTTTAGCAGTGGCGCAAACATAGGTGGAGAGACTATAAAAATTGGCGCAAAAGAAGTGCCGTTCGGAACTGACTTAATATTTGATATAAACGGCACCAAAACAGGAGTTGAAATTTGTGAAGACCTGTACGCCGTTATTCCTCCTAGTAGCAAACTAGCCCTAGCTGGCGCCGAGATCATTCTTAATCCAAGTGCGAGTAATGAACTCATTGGAAAAAAAGAGTACAGAAGAAGACTAGTTTCTAGCCAAGCTGGGAGTTTAATTTGCGCATATGTCTACACATCTGCAGGCAGAGGTGAATCAATAGCCGATGTAGTTTATGGCGGACATCAAATGGTTGCTGAGCTTGGCAGAATCACTAGTGAAGTAGCTCCACTTGGCGACAAATCTCAAGACGAAATAGTATTTGATATTGATCGTAGGTACATAACTCATGACAGAACAGTTAACAAAACTTATGCCGACCAAGCTAGCGAATACAGAAAGCAACAAAATTATCGAATTATCGAGATAAACACCCCTGCCCCTAATGATGATCGTCTACTGCGTAAAATCGACCCGCACCCCTTCGTACCAAGTAGTAAAGAACACCTAGATGAACGATGTCAGAGCCTAATGAACATGATGTCTGAACCATTAGCTCAAAGTGTTGAAGAAAACAATTCTGGAGGAATTGTAATTGGACTTAGTGGTGGGCTAGACTCTACACTAGCCCTGTTAACTGCCATGATGGTAGCCGAAAAACTCGGCAAACCACCCAACTTTATTCATGCTGTCACAATGCCCGGACCAGCCAGCAGTGACCGGACTCAATCTAATGCGGTGGATTTGGCAGAAGCTTATGGCGCAACCCAAGTTACTATTCCTATTAGCGAGATGACCGATGTTATGCTTCAGGCTATTGGTCATGACGGTATGACAGAAGATATTGCGTTCGAAAACACCCAGGCCCGGATACGCAAAACACTACTTTTAAACTATGCTAACTTAATTCGCGGACTCGACCTAGGCACTGGAGATATGAGCGAATCAGCCCAAGGCTGGTGCACATTTAACGGCGACCACATGAGCATGCGCAACCAAAATGCTGGCATTCCTAAGACCCTGGTTTCTCACTTGGTTAAATGGTACGCAAACCACCAAGCAACTCCAGCAATCAAGACAATCTTACTTGATATACTCGACACGCCAATTTCACCCGAGCTAACTGGCAACGGTGATTTAACTCAAACCACAGAATCGTTGATAGGACCTTATGAGCTACACGACTTCTTTTTGTATGAGCTTCAGCGCCACGGATCAACTCCGTCAAAAATTGGTTATTTAGCAACTAGGGCGTTTGAAGGTACTTATGACCAACAAACAATAGGTCGCTGGCTTGAGAGCTTTCTAGACAGATTTACAAAAAACCAATGGAAGCGCGAGTCACAGCCAAACGGCACAAAATATGGGACTGTTTCGCTAAGCCAACGGAGCGACCTAAGAATGGCCCCAAACACCAGTGCGACTTGGTGGAAGTAAGATCTGTCATAAGGTGTATAATGAAAAATATGTATGAAGATGGCTACACTCCACCAATCTTAACGGTTGATGGTGTGATATTTCAGATGGTGGATGATGAGTTCTGTGTACTTTTAGTAAAGCGCGCGAAAGATCCTTTCAAAGGCCAATGGGCTCTACCAGGAGGCTATATTGGGGCTGGCGAGACAACAACTTCGGCGTTAGATAAAGTCTTAAGTAAAAAAGCCGGCTTAAACACTTCAGACCTAGGACTAGTTGAACAGCTATACACCTTCGACACAGTTGCTCGTGACCCACGTGGGCATGCAGTATCTGTAACCTACATGGGACTTGGACGAGATATTGTTCCAAAAGAGACAAAAACTACCCAATTCCCTGCATTTTTTCCGGTTAATAATTTACCAAAATTAGCTTACGATCATGCCGATATTATCGACTACGCCCACCAACGCCTAAACGCTAAACTAACTTACACAAACGCTGTTTATGCACTTCTGCCTAAGCTATTCACAATGTCTCATCTCCAGAGTGTTTATGAAGCTATATTTGGCAAACAACTAGACAAGCGCAACTTCCGCAAAAAATTCTTTAGCCTAGGGCTTATTAATCCTACTTCCGAAATGGTCAGAGATGGTGCGCATCGCCCCGCAAGACTCTATAAGTTCAATAATGACGACCTAGAAGTCTTGGCTCGTAGCTTCGATTAACCCCGTTTTTATTTCAATAATAATTAGTGTTGACAATACACTAAGTATGATATACACTTCTTACACATACTTAGTGTATGTTATACAATAAGTTAAAGGAGCAAAATTATGGAAAAGCTAGACTTAACACAATTTGAGCATCTTGCCGTTATCGCCGTAGATGTACAAAATGACTTCTGCCCTGGTGGTAGCCTGGCTGTAACTGAGGGCGGCTTGGTTGTCCCCCCACTAAACTCTGTTATTAATGCCATGCAAAAGATAGATCTTGCACGCTCAAAACAACCTAGCCTGCCCCTTTCTAGCGTAATTGCCACGCGAGATTGGCACCCAGCAGAAACTAACCATTTTTCTGAAACGCCAAACTTTGTAGACAACTGGCCAATCCACTGCGTTGCCAATACTTTAGGTGCAGACTTTCATCCCGACCTTAACATTGAATCTGCAACTATAGTTGAAAAAGGAACGAAGAAAGATGAAGACGCTTACAGTGGTTTTGAAGGTAAAATTGCCGATAGTGGCAAAAAACTAACTGAGGCATTGGGCTCACCACCAGAAAAAACAGCGTTATTTATCGGTGGGCTAGCTACCGACTACTGCGTGCAGGCTACTGTTAAGGATGCTGCAAACTTAGGTTTTAAAACTTATGTACTAGAAGATGCCATCAGAGGCGTTGCAGAAGAATCAAGCAGAAAGGCACTAAATGAAATGCAGGCGGTCGCCAAATTTATTACTACTCATCAGCTTAACGAAGCAATTAAGGAGTTACTAAAATGAAAGAAGGTATAGAACATGGACCGCTACTAGAACACGGGATGATAACTGCTGGACTAGATTACTACAAGCCAACGATGAGTCAACTAGCCTACGAAATCGAGCCCGAAGCAGAAGTAACATTTGCGTTCATAAACAGAGGTAAAGAACGACTTCTTGACTACTTGACCGTAGAAGAACTGCAAGACCGCTTCGACTACATCAGAAGCGTGGGGTTTCAGCCAGAGGAGTTAGAATTTCTAGCTAAACTAAATCGCCTAGACGGAAGCCCAGTTTTTTCTAAAGATTATCTTGATACTCTTGCACAGTCTGAGCTCCCCGAAGTTTTGGTAACTCACGAAGAGGCGACTGATGACTTATCTATAGAAACCACTGGACAGTGGCCACATGTAACATTTTGGGAAACCGTAATAATGAGCGAAGTCAACGAGACCTACTTTGAAAATTACGTCCGTTCAAAAGGAATAGATCTTTTTGAAGTATACGAGGAAGGAAATGCCAGATTAACTGAAAAAATAGAAATATTGAAAGCAAACCCAGGCATTAAGTTTAGTGATTTTGGTACTAGAAGGCACTTCAGTTTAAGGTGGCAAAAACATGTGCTCGACCGGCTAAAAACTGAGTGTCCAGATAACTTGCTCGGAACCAGCAATGTGGCACTAGCCAACACTATGGGACTTAAGCCTATAGGAACCTTTGCGCACGAGATGCCCATGGTTTATGCAGGACTTGCCGATGGTCGGGGCCAAAACATAAGACAGTCTCACGGTAATTTCTTGAACGACTGGGCGGATAAATATGGAGACGACCTTTCTATTGCTCTAACCGACACATTTGGCAGTAAGTTCTTCTTCGAGGATTTCACAGACGAGCAAGCCCAGCAATGGGCTGGCTTACGACACGATTCTGGCGATCCTATCGAATTCGGTGAACGAGCTATTGAATTTTATCAAAGCAAAGGCATTGACCCCACCACAAAAACAATTGTTTTTAGCGACTCACTTAACATCGATACAATTGTTAAGCTTTACAGACATTTTGAGGGCCGAATAGGTAGAGTTTTTGGCTGGGGCGGGAACTTAATGAACGACCTGGGCATACCGGCTCTTAACATTGTTGCTAAGGCCGTTAAGGTTAATGGTCGTCCTACAGTAAAACTGAGCGATAACCCTGGCAAAGTTACAGGTCCAGTAGGTGTAGTTAGGCTTTATCAAGATGAATTTTGTAGCAGAAAAGAGGCTGTTGTTTTATGAGAAACCCAGAACAAATTGAAACACGTAGTTTAGAGCTTTTCGCCCAGAGATTGGTGCAGACATCCTACCCCGGATACCCCAAGCCCGAGGAACGATACTGGCAATCAACAGACGATCTACCCACTGACCCCGGGGAAAGGTTGATAATTCCTCCGGGGCCATGGTGGACTAATGAAGCTCGCGAATTAAACGACAGATGTAATCCGGCAGACTACCCTACTGTGACTAATTTTGACAGCAATGGTCGACCTCTTCATCCTTGGTTTAAAAACATGCTTACAAATAAAAATCTCGGAATTGTTGCTGGCAGAGGATTTTACTACGACTATGGCCCAAACTACACTGGTGATCCAATTATTTTCCGACATGACCTTGATGAGGTCCATGTACTTTTGATAGAAAGACGCGATAGAACAGGCCTAGCTCTACCCGGTGGCCACTTTGACAAGCGCTATGACACAACAGGGATAGATACAGCTAGACGAGAAGCAAAAGAAGAAACTGGTATAGATATAACAAACGGAACGTTAAAAGAAAGTACGGTATATATTGGTCCAGTGGCAGACATAAGAACAACTATTCACTCCTGGCCCGAAACTACGGCGGTACGATTTGACCTTAGTAACGATTTTGCTCGTACACTAGGTACAGCATCATTTAAAGGCTTCGACGATGCTCTGGCTGTGCACTGGGTGCCGGTTTCTCAAAAAGATCGTGAGCTTTTTGGCTCACATAATCTACTGGTTGATCTTGCACTTGAGCAAGAGGCCTAGCATGTCTAATCCAGAAACTTCTACAGAAAAACGCCCTCTGTGTTACCATGTCTTTGCTATGCAAATAAAAGCAGATTTTGATCAAGCCTGGGCGGTTGCCCAGAAAGAAAGCTCCGCCCAAAACTTTGAGGTGGTGGAGCATGGCTGGGAGCAACATGTGCTAGTGGATCATGAAAAAAATCTGGTTTATCGCTATCCGCGCAACCAAAATTCCGCCAATAAGCTAGCAGATGAAGTAGGGGTTTTGCGAGCACTACACGACACAACATTTAATGTAGCTATCCCTAGACTTCGTGACCTAACGGGTGGATATGCAGTCTATGACTATATCCCCGGAGATGTTTTGTCAGAGGATGGATCACTAGGCCTCAGCGACAACCAGGCAAGAGAGATAGGTTACGATTTGGGAATCTTTTTTGGTATTTTGCATGCTTGCAGTCCGTCAATTGTCAATTCTAAAAAAACCAAGCAAACAACCAGTCTTTTTGAATACTACGCTGAAAGAATTGAAAGCGCAAAAGATCGAGACTTTTATGAAAAAGCCCGGGGATTACTTCTTTCACTGCAACCTGAAGCCGAGAAACAGGCGGTTGTTCACGGCGACCTTCATGGCCTTAATATGGTGTTAGATCCCATATCAAAAAAACTAACAGGTATTATTGATTTTAGCGAATTAGAACTTGGGGATCCCCACCAAGATTTACGAAAGCCATTTATGACAGATGGGCGATTTTTGGAGCCAATGATTACAGCATACAAAAATGCCACCGGGATTAGCCTAGACCCAGAAAAAGTCAGAATCTGGGCCTACGTTAACGAGTGGGCTAACATCGCCTACTTTAACGACCAACCAAGCAACCCAACCTATATCCGCGCCCAAAAACACCTAAGACGATGGAACCAACTCTAGCTATTCTTTGGCTGTTGCTTCGTCGTGTTTAGGAAACAGTGTGCCTTCTATGGGTTTTACTATCCCTGTGTTGAACATATAAATAATCTTTTGTGAGGTTTCTGGCATAAAGGGCTCTAATAGTTCGGCGATTTCGATTAAATCACTCACCATGTTAGCTAGTACTTCACGCAAATGATCTTCTTCTTTATTTTTGGCTAGAACCCAAGGCTTTTCTTCTTCAATAAATTGGTTGAGACCTCTTACTTGCTCCCACACTTCCTCAATCGCCTTGTCAAAGCGACAGTCAGTTAATGCTTGGTCGTACATTCCAATATCGTGTTCTGAATCGGGTATGTCGCCAATTATGCCTTGCTGATATTTGTTTATCATGGCTACAGTGCGATTTACGGCATTACCCAGTTCATTAGCAAGTTCGCTGTTATAAACTTCCTCGAATCTTTGCCAGCTAAAATCACCATCATCGTAGCTAGGGATGTGTCGTAAGAAGTAATACCGAAATGCATCCACACCGTATTTTTCAATAATTTCGTGCGGGAACACACTATTGCCTAGGCTCTTGCTCATTTTTTGGCCATCGATATTAATAAATCCATGTACATACAGTGTTTTTGGAAGTGGTAAACCTAAAGCCAATAGCATGCCCGGCCAAATTGCAGCATGGAAGCGCAAGATATCTTTGCCTATCACCTGCACATCAGCTGGCCAATAATCTTTAAAATCCTGGTGCTCTGGATAGCCAAGAACGGTAATATAGTTCATCAAAGCCTCAAACCATACATACATCACTTGTTTTGGGTCGCCTGGTACAGGGATACCCCAGCCAATTTTCTCTTTTGGTCGGCTAACACTTACGTCCTCAAGTCCTTCACGAAAAACGTTTAGGATTTCATTTCTACGAGTTTCTGGTATGACCCTAAATGATCCGTCATTTATCTTAGCCGAAATTTGGTCGCTAAAAGCACTTAGTTTAAAGAAGTAGTTTTCTTCCTCAATTTTTTCATATTCTCGGTCATGATCCGCGCACTTCCCACCGTTTTCTTTAACTTGAGCTTCGGTAAAAAATGCCTCATGGCCAGTGCAGTACCAACCAACGTAGTTTTTTTTGTAGATGTGCTCGCCTAGTGCCTTCCATATCAACCCTGCCCTTTGCTCGTGCCCAGCATCTGTTGTACGGATGAACCTATCGTTACTAATGTTCAAGCTTTTTGCCAGATCACGAAATTTTTGGCTCATTTCATCGGCTAAAGCTTGTGGAGTTTTCTTTAGAGATTCGGCTTTTTCTGCCACTTTACCGCCATGCTCGTCTGTCCCCATGCTAAAAATTACTTTACTGTGGGTTTTGCGGGCAGACCTAGCTAGCACATCACCCATCGTAAACTCCATAGCATGGCCAAGATGTGGCTCGCCGTTAATGTACGGTATGGACGTGGTAATAAAATAGTTTTTTTGATTTCCCATTATATACAGCCTACTACACTTTGGATGCTAAATGCCAGAGGTGACAATGACGACATTTATAGGCTTTTAGTTTTGCGCCGTGCTGGTGCTGGGCAACCACTGCCGAGGCTTCGGCTTCTTTTCTAGAGTTAAACTTCATTTTATCTGCGCAAGGCAAAGATTCTGCAGACAACTATACACCTCGTTTTTTAGCGATATAGCTGTGCACCACTGCCGTAACTACAAATGCCATTCCGGCAAGCCCAGTTACAACTTCTGATATATGGAACTTTAAAGAAGCAAGTAACAGCACGGCCAAAATTCCTATTGCATAGTGAGCACCATGCTCTAGATATCTGTACTCGTCCAAGGTGCCCCTTTGTAGCATGTGCAAGGTTATAACCCTCACATAAAGCGCACCGATACCTAGACCGACAGCAATAATCAGGATTTGGCTAGTAATAGCAAAGGCTCCAATAACCCCATCTAATGAGAAGCTAGCGTCAACAACCATCAGGTACAAAAAGCCGATCAACCCGGCCTTAAACGAGGCGCTTGTGCCTTTTGCTAAGTTTTTTTCTACCGAAGAATTATGCAAAATTGTATCAAACGAAGTCATTATAAGATAAGTCAAAAGCCCAAAGAAACCAGCCGTCAAAACATCTAGGTGTTCTTCGCTGGGCAAAAAGCTACTAAACGTTAGTAGCGATGCGCTAGCTAAAATAATGCTGAGGTTTTGTAGCTTACCAGCTTTAGCCAGGATAGTTTCTATAGTTTTAAGCCATTTTATTTTGCGCTCTTTTAAGAAAAAGTCGAGGAAGATCATCATAAGGAACACTCCACCAAATGCAGCGATTATCGGATGTGCATCTTCTAGCTGATGACCGTACTCTTCTGGGTTGTTGAGCGCCAGATCCAACGCATCTCCCATACTTAAGCCCGAGAGTCCAGAAACTATGGCCAGCGGTAATATAACCCTCACTCCAAAAACGGCTACCACTATGCCAACTGTCAAAAACGCTCGCTGCCAAGACGGAGACATTTTTTCTAAAATTCTAGTATTTACTACCGCGTTATCTACACTAAAAGTTATTTCTAGCGCTGCCAATACAAGTACTAGGAATAAGGCAGCCATCCCGGCTTTTGCCCCAACAAAGGTAATCAAAGCCAAAGAAATAACTGTAGAAAACGCATAAATGCGCAATAAGGACGTTGTTTTCTTTGCCATTTAGTAGATTATACCACCACTTGCAAAGCCTGGGCGTAAAGTAACGCAGGTTTTTACAAGAAATCCATGAATCTCTACTAGTCGTTTTTCATGAGCCAACGTTAGTTCTGCCCCCATTCCTCTGGCTGTTTCCGACAAGTCTTTTACACCTTCCTGGAGAGCGTATTTTCTTAATGATGCAACAAGAGCAGATGGATCTATACCCCTCAAATCCAAATAACTAGCAGGCTTATCACTCAAGTCCTCTCCATCTATGTATGGTTTTGTTGGAAAACTTCGCTCTATCGACTCTTCAGAGTTGATTATGCCACAAGCACTCAGGTCAAAACCTTCTTGATACATAAATCCAATTACCGGGACCTCCAGCCCAAAAAAAGCGAGAGACGTGAAGCTCTCAGTCATAGAAGTGCCATTTTCTATCCTGCCAAAAACCGTATAATTCATTTCCACATTATCTTGGTTCTTTTAGCTATAATTTTCAAGTTAAAAATGTTGTAAAATATTGACATAAGTGGTATAATGAAGGTGTTAGTAAGTATTTACTGACTTAAACGGGGCTGATTTTTAAGCTCGACATTGGACCTTTACAGATTAGTACGCGTGTCGCTTTTCAGCGTTATAGATAAAACCCTTAACTGCAAACGCATTTAAGAGCATCAAGCAAACTGTAGCGAGTATTTTTACTCCTCAGCTAGCTGGTGCAACAGCCTAAGTTTAATCTTAGTGCCGTGAAATACTCGACACCAAATAGAGTATTATCGCGCCATTTATTTGGTTGCTCAATATATAGCCACTCTCCTATATTTTGCTAAGATTTTGAGAGTCGCTCTTTGGTAACTTTTGTCTATTCACCGTTATCAAAGCTAAGACAAATTAAATAGAACACACACGTAGAAAACTAATCAACGTAAACCGATGGACCCGGTTGCAATTACCGGCAGCTCCACCAATAAAAGTGCCCGAACAACTCGGGCTTTTTTATTAGACATTAGTGGGTGGCTTCTATTCAAAATTTACTATGCAGATACATTGACTTATTCTCTACCTTTGTTTATAATATATTCATGAATTATATTCCTCCACATATACGAGCTGAGCGAAATAGAGCAGAATTTGAAAAAGCACAAAGCCAGAAAATAACGGACGAACAAAGATACGCTGGTCTGCAAGAGGTTTTTAAGCAACTAGTTGCTACAACTCCAACAAATGCCGTTTTTGAGATTTTAAAACGTCAACATCGTTCACTTTTTGGCAAAGCTCGTTCTGATGGTTTCACCTTAGCAGACTATGAAGGTCGTCGTAATCTAAGGAGTAGTGAAGACAAATATGAATTATCAAGAAGAGTGGAAGGCTGGATCATTCCTGAAGTGTTTTATTGGAGTTCGGGCACTTATGAGACTGAAGGATATCGTCCTCTTGATATTACCACCGAAGGCTTGTTATGGAACGGTTACGGTAACATGGAAGTTGAGTCTACGGGGCCAAAAAAGGTTATTGGCATAACCGATGGAGAACGTAGGGCAGTTAATATTCATCTGGGTTACCCAGAATACCGAGATGGACACCCATTTACTAATACAGATAGACATCCACTTTCTTCAGAAAGTATGCTAGATATTGTAAAGAAGGCCATAGTCAACTTTACCGCACAATAGTCCGATCGCATATTCAACAAAAAATTTTATAACCAGGGGTAAAATCAACTCTTAACTAACTTGCCAATAAAAGTGCCCGAATTACTCGGGCTTTTTACTTTAACAGACGCCACCTTCGCAGCATTTGGTTTTGTATTTACACTTAGGGCAGACAAAGTGAGCGTGCTCAGCAACTATCGGGTAATATCCACAGTTGTCACAAGTTAGTGCTTCTTCCATAATTTTATTTTAGCACAAGCAATATATAGACAATGCTTAGTTTGATAAGTGTTTATTGATGTTCTGCAGAGCATCATGTAGGATTTTTTCCTGCTTGGGGCTCAGGTCTTCAAAAATAGGATGAGTGTAGTCACGGAGAGCCTTTGTGGCCTTGGCGATAACCTCTACGCCTCGGCTTGTTGGAAAAATTAGATTCTTCCTACTGTCCTTACCTGTTTTTACGGTTACCATTCCTTTTTTATAAAGCACCGTCACTTGTCGGCTAACACTAGCTTCTGTCTGTAAAAGTTGCTTGGCTATCTCTTTTTGTGCCACACCAGAGCGCTCTTCTAAGCACAGTAGCACTTTGTACTGTGAAAATCCGATCCCGAAACGTTCCATCAAAATCTGGTCAGACTCAGCCGTAAGGCGCTGAGAAACCTCGTGCATCATGTAGCTACTAGTATTTTTATAGCTCATTATGGAATAATTTTAACACATTTTAGAAATACTTAACATGTTAAGTATTTCTGGCAAGTTTAAGCCAGTCATCTATAGAAAGGTCCTGCGGTCTGGACATAGGATTTATATTAGAAAGTTCTAGGATTTTTTTACTTTCATCCTTACTAATATTTAGCCCTGCCGAAAGTGAGTTATGAAGTGTTTTTCGTTTATTGCTAAATCCAGCCTTTAAAACTCTTGTCAGCGTTTTTCTGTCGACATCCAGATCTAAGGGCTTAGCCAATTTCTTCATAACTACAACTTGAGAGTCTACTTTTGGCGGCGGCGTAAATAACTTGGCGGGCACCACCGGACCCAAGCTACATTCAAAGTTTATTTGCGCCCATACACTCAATAGTGACATTCGTCCTGGTTTATCGCAAATTCGCTGCGCAACTTCTTTTTGAACAAGCAAAACTGCTAGTGAGGGCTTGCTGTCTGACTCAGTAAAAACTCTGATCAAATTACTGGTTAGGTAATACGGGATATTAGCTACAACCTTGTAGTCTTCGGGCATTTTTGTAAAATCAAACTTTAGAATATCTTGATTAATAACCGTTAGGTTCTTGGAAATAAGGTTTTTTTGCAACTGGTCGGAAAGTTCCGAGTCAAATTCGACAGCCGCAACATTAGCACCCCGCTCTAGAAGTTTTGCTGTAAGCGTGCCCAACCCTGGACCAATTTCAACAACATTGTCGCTTGGCTCCAACTCTGCAAGATCACAAATATCCTCAAGGACGTCCTCGTCATGTAGCCAGTGTTGTCCTAAACTCTTCTTTGGAATTATTTTATACATATTTTTTCATAGTTTCTGTAAAGTTATTAAAATCAACATATTGGCACGCATTAATCCCCGCTTTCTTTGCGGCTACAATATTTTCAAGTCGGTCATCCCAAAATAGTATTTCGTCCTTTTTGACTCCTTCTAGGGACGCTAGTAGTTTTTCGTAAAATTGTTTTTCTGGCTTTTTACATCCAAAATTAGCAGACGAATAAATATTGTCAAAAGAATTCGCAAAACCAAGTTTATCAAACAGGTAATCTACTCTATATTTTTCTTGATTAGTAGCAACAGAGCAAACTATGCCCATTGAGCGCATTTTCTGTATAAAGTTAACTAAGTCAGTATTAATTTTACTTTCGTAAGCAAACCACTCATCCAAGTAGGCTTCAACTGAGCCTTTCCATCCCCATTTATTTAAATAGGGTTCTATTTCCACCTTTAAGTCTTTTTTCCCGATGATACAGTCCTCAAACGAGTTAGTGAAAAACTGCGTGGACAGTTCCTTGCTTATCCCGTACTTACGTTCTATTGCATTCGTAAAAAAATCAATATGAATTAGTACACCATCTACATCAAACAAAGCAACTTTTATCATCAATTAGAATTATACTTTATTGTTTGAGAATTAATTTCACAAACAATAAAGACTTTCGGAAGGGGAGCATACGAACTTGCTTCAATAAGTGAGTCAAGGAGGGGGAAATCCTTTCTAGGTTTACCCTCTCTACTTTTACCACCAATGATTGACTGTCCAAAAACCGTAAGCCTGGTTCCATGAGCCATATCGTCCTACTGCATAACCATTAAAATGCTGAAGCTGGCAAACAGGATCTGTCGCCCAGTTTGGACAGGCGTTAATTAAAATAGATGGGTTACAGCGCTGTCCTAGCCCAATACAACCTCCTGCATTTGTTGCAGCTGGGCGCCAGCCAGATTCACGACTAATAATATAGTCAACCGAGGCATGTTGATCGGCGGGAATGCCGGCTTGGGTCATAAGTGCCACTTTATCGGCTGCGACACTTACATTTGGAGCTGTTATCTTCTTGCCTTTTACGACCACCTTTTTAACTGGATTAGACAGGATAATTTCTTGCAGGGCCTTACGAGTTCCGTCGGATAACACTTCATAAACAACAGCTTTTTTACCAACAACACCTGGCGTACGAACTTCGGTCGTAGTGAGTGGAAGGCCTGTATCAAATATTGTTTCTGTATCAAATGCAATTTCTTCTTCTGAAGTTGCTAACTGTTTGCCCGGCTGAGCAATAAAAACCAAGTCACCTTCTTTGAGTTTAGTTGTAGGGGCAGGCAGAACAGAATTATTGTCAAAATTTATACCTCTTTCTTTGGCTAGGTCCGCCACTGTCTCTGCATGTGTACGCACGTCAAATGTTGCCCCAAACAGATTAAGCTTTACTGGAGTTGCACGGTTAATGCTTATGTGAGTACCAATTATTCCTTGCTCAAGACTTTTGTCTGGCTCTACAATCTCTACTATGTCTTCAGGAAATAGTTTAAAGCCCGCCTTACTGGCAACAACTTCCGGTATGACATCAGCTGACCTAATGGTAGTTTTTTGGCCTTTTTCATCGATCACTGTCACAGGTCTTGCCCTGTATAGGTTTATGCTAAATTCCTCACTGTTAATATCGCTAGCAACTGAAGGCTCAACCAGGTCACCCTCTGAAAGTTGAATATTGCTACGGTCCAAAAATTCTTGGACCGTTTTTGCCCGAGTTATTATTGTTTGGTTTTTACCGTCGCTATGAAACCTGATTACTTTTGTATCAGTTGGATGAACAACCTGCCCACCAAACATAAAGAAACCAACCAAAGAGGCTAAAAGTAATCCCAAAATTGTAACTACGGGCACAACAAAAGGATGACGGTCATTAAACGATCGCCTTACTTTGGATACTCTTGATTCCTTTTTGGTTGATTTTTTAGCAGTCATTACAATCCCTGGAAGCACAACTTTACTTCTTAAAACCCGCTCTTTCCAAGTCTTACTATTATACCATTTGGAATGAAAAGATTTATATCTTAATAACCAAGGTGTTTACTGCGCAAATTTATATCACGAGTATGATAAATTCCTAAACCTGCTAATGAAGAGAAGAAAAAGATGAGCGCCGCAACTCCGAAAACTCTTTCTAAATCTTTTGAACTACTGTCTCTAAGTTCTAATTTTGCCAAAGCCCTTACCTCATTGGCCGTACCAAGTTTAACGGTAACGGTACTTGGATCTGCTATTTCAAAAGGGGCACTTCTTAGTAAAGTATAATCGGATACCGTTGCGAAGGAATGGGTTTTTAGACCACAATCCTCCTTGGCTTTTATAGGAATTTCTCCAGCTTTAATAAGAAGTGGTTCCGTTTCAGAACCACTTCTTTCTTCGACAAAATCAGCGCAGAGCTCTAGCTTTTGCACATTTGCTAGCTCACTCCTATTCTCCGCTTCTACTTTACCGCTCACCAAAACTCCTGCAGCAATAGTTACTGCACCAATAACAGATAGAAAATTTGATCTAGAGATTGATCTTTCCTGCGGATAAGTCTGTGGAGTTTGTGCAACACTTTTAAAATATTGTTCAACCGAGAACATAAAAACTCCTTGAGATTTATTTTTAGTGATTATAGAACTAGTTTGTAATTTTGTCTATATTTTTTTAAGCGGTGCTATAGATAGACTAAGTTTTTTGGCACCAACTCCTTTGAAGTATACAGCTACCATATCTCCATCTATTTCTACAACCGTACCAGTGCCAAAAACCTGATGCGACACTACATCGCCTTCTTCTAGTTCTAGTACATACTGGGGTTCATCAGAGCTTTTTTCTGGAGGGCGAGCATAAATATTTTGGTCAAAAAAACCTGCCGCTGAACTACTGGCGTAGTTTTGCTCTAAGACATTTTCATTAATTTCTGACAAAAATCTAGACGGAGGATTGTGCTGTACTCCACCATAAAGCATGCGTGACACGCAGTGAGTTAAATATAGTTCTTGCTCTGCACGAGTCATGCCCACGTAGCAAAGTCGACGCTCTTCTTCCATCTCTGACTGATCATAAAGCGCCCGACTGTGTGGCAAAATCGTTTCTTCCATTCCTGGCATAAAAACAACCGGGAATTCCAACCCTTTAGCTGCATGCAGAGTCATTAAAGTTACAGCTTGACCGTTAGTGTGACTGTCGTCAATTCCGCCCACCAACGCAACCTCTTCCAGGAAAGCCTCTAGACCTTCTTGTTGATATTCTTGAGCGACCGTCAGAAGCTCTCGGACGTTTTCTTGCCTGGCTTCGCCTTGAGGCGTGCGGTCATCAAGATAATCCATATAGTCAGTTCTTCTTATTAACGAATCAATAATTGTAGCCGGCGGGCTTGACTCTGCGTGCGCCCTCATGTCGTCGATTATTCTACTAAATTCACTGATGGCTTTTCTAGCCTTCGGTGTTAGGGTCTGGCAATTCACTACAGTAGCCATTGCAGTTTCTAATGAAATGTCTGAAGCCGATGCCCAGTCCAAAAAATTCTGAATAGATTTTGCACCAATTCCACGCGTGGGCACATTAATAATTCGCTCAAAACTCACTCTATCCTCTGGTTGGAATATCAACCGCACGTACGCCAAAATGTCCTTAATTTCCTTGCGATCATAAAAGCGCTGTCCGCCCACTATCCTATATGGCATGCCATATCGCAAACAGGCTTCTTCAAGCGAGCGACTTTGTGCATTGGTGCGATACAATATTGCAAAATCACTTAACTCTCGACGGTCTGCATCCATGCTCATTCGGATTTTACGAATAATCGCTTCGCCCTCAGCTCGTTCATTAGTTAACTGCATTACTTGAACAGGCATTCCATCAACGGAATCTGTCCAGAGTTTTTTGTCAGAGCGTTTATTATTTTTAGTTATCACACCATGCGCAGCCTCTAAAATATTTTTTGTACTGCGATAGTTTTGCTCGAGCTTTATGACACAAGCGTTTTTATAGTCTTGTTCAAACTTTAAAATATTCCGAAAATCTGCACCCCTCCAGGAGTAAATAGACTGCCAGTCATCACCTACAACAGCAATGTTTTGGTCTTTATTTACCAAATATTTAATCAGTTTATACTGAGCCGCATTTGTGTCCTGATACTCATCAATCAAAATATATTTAAATTGTTGTTGCCATCTGGCGCGCACATCGTCATTTGACTCAAAAAGATTGGCTGTTTTTAGTATCAAGTCGTCAAAATCTAGAGCACCGGCATTTTTTAAAATAGCTTCATATTTTGGATCTACTCTTGCGACAACCTTTATTAATGGA
>CAYUFM010000003.1:57018-65312 GCA_964444225.1 uncultured Candidatus Saccharibacteria bacterium
TATTGATATGGATAGTCATCTGGAGAAATCAGTTCGTTTTTTGCACTACTTATAAAACTAGATATTTGTCGTGGTGGATATTGTTTCTCATCTATCATAAGTTCTTTTGAAGCTTGCTTTATGGCGGCAAGACGATCAGCTTCGTCGAAAATTACAAAATTACTTGGCACATTTACGTGCTGTCCGTCTTTGCGAAGCAACCGTACACATATACCGTGAAATGTACCCATGTAAGGTAAGAAGAATCTATCACTGGCATCTCTTCCTAGTAAAATTCCCAATCGTTCGCGCATTTCTTTAGCGGCTTTATTAGTAAAGGTCACAGCCAAGATCTCGTGCGGTGAAGCTAGTTGTTTGGATAAAATATAGGCAATTCGATGTGTCAGAGTCTTG
Organism: uncultured Candidatus Saccharibacteria bacterium; assembly: GCA_964444225.1. Taxonomy (GTDB): domain Bacteria; phylum Patescibacteriota; class Saccharimonadia; order Saccharimonadales; family 2-12-FULL-41-12; genus JALHOM01. The sequence continues at coordinate 57,412 of CAYUFM010000003.1, forward strand.
GTTTTACCACTTCCAGCCCCAGCCTGAATTAGCAAAGGGCCTTCTGTGGTTTCTACGGCACGACGTTGTTCTGGGTTAAGTCCCTCTAGTAAATCCATCAACCAATTCTACCAAAAAAGTTACGCTAAAACTGTTGTGGTTTCAGAGTTCTTTTAGAGATTTTAGTACTTCCAGGAATTCTGTGTATGATTTTGTGGACTTAAAGCTATCCTTACTAGTGACAATGCCCGATTCTTGAGCTAATTTAACAGCTTCTTCAGTTTTGGTGCCATTCTTTTCTAGATATTCATTACTAAATATATGCTCGGCATAAATAACATAAGTGTTTTGTTTAGTAGTTAACTGAACTTGGTCGTTACCACTAAATAAAGTCCCAGTCGGCAAACAAGCCTCAGGGCTGAGAGTAACCTTGGAAATATTCTGACCTTTACTACCGCCTGTAAAAAGAAGTTTCAAATTAGTATTGCCGGCAATAATATCCTCGCTAGTACAGACTCCTGAGTTTTTTAGGTCCGATGCGTATTCTTTGGTGTCTTTGGTATTTTCTACAAAGATTTTAACTCGCATAAAACTGCCAACCTTAACCGCAGGGCTGGAATCTGTTACAGAATCAACTTCTTCATTAGATCCGGTCAAGGTGATCACATCGACAGTTGGAAACTCAGTGCTTTTTGCAACGTCAACCTTCCAAGCTTTTGGATAAGAGAATGTTGTTTTTATAGTGCTGTTAGTAAATGCCAGGGTTTGAGGAGTTGCTTCAGTCGCCTTGGTGGTTGATTGGGCTTGTTGCTCTACAACATCTGCAGTTTTGGTGGTTGTTTTTTTGTCTAGCCACATATCTCTCCCGGGTCCAACACCAAAATACCAACCAAGACCTGCTAAAACTCCAAGAATTATTAAGCCTATCAGCATCCTGGCCTTACGCTTATTAGGCGCCGGGCGAATCTTAACGTTATATTGTTTTGAGTTAACTAATTCATTAATTTCATTGTCGACAACCTGCTGTTTTTCAACCTCTTCATCTCGCTCTTTTTTGGTATTTATGCCTTCGGCAATAACGTCTACTGCGCTAGTGGAGCCTTCTTCGTTAATAGGACTATCGTCATCACTAACTTCTTGTGGGGTCTGTTCTTCTGTTGATTGTGGTTGAGCTTCTTCGTTTGTTTCATTTTGTGTTTCAGGTGGGGATTGTTCTGTGGCTTCGCTATTTAACGTCGTCTCTACCGTTTCAGCCTTTGTCGAATCCTCGGCTTCTGCTACTAGCTCTTCTTTGCTAGCTTCAGTTAAGGGTTGAAGCTTCAGCTCATGTTTTGGTTTTTCCATCTGTGTTTCAACTTTAGTCTCCTCGACTTTAGATACTTCTGGAGCAACCATTGGGTCTTTAATAATATTTGTATGACCGACAATCACCGGCTTGGATGTTGCCGATGCGGGTATATCTTCGGGTCGCTTTACATCTTCAAATAATTTAGCGGCGACCTTCTTCTTAGGTTCTGGGGTCTTTTCTGCTTTTTTCTCAGCCATTTTAAGCTTCTCCTCCACGGTTAAGTCTATAGGCTGCTTCTACTATAGCGCTAAATTTATGGTAATTCAGACTAGCACCGCCAACTAAACAGCCATCACAGCCATCTAGCTTAAGATAACTCGAGGCGTTGTGATCATCTACGCTACCGCCATACAGGACCCTGATTTGTTTTGAAGCAGTAGCACCATATAACTCCGTAATCTGTGAACGTATGTAGTCTAAGACAATTTTTATTTTGTCTGGTTCGGCCGTCTCTCCACCAAAGGTAGATATCGCCCAGACTGGCTCATAAGCTATGACAACTCTGTGCAAATCTTCCGACGTGACATTACTGAGTGCCGTAACCAACTGGTCATGTATAACTTGCTTAGTCTCGCCAGCAACTCTTTCTGCTGATGTTTCACCGATACATAAAATCGGTGCCAAACCATTACGTATGCATGCGGCAACTTTGTCTCTGATATTATCATTTGTTTCACTAAAATAAATTCTGCGTTCTGAATGACCAATGATCACGTAATGCACCAGGTCGTGAATCATTGAGAAACTTACCTCGCCAGTAAAACCGCCTTCATCCTTATAATAAGCATTCTGAGCTGCCAACCTAAATCTTCGGCGATCTATCTCTTGACTTAGTGGCTGCAAGCTAAGCATTGCAGGTGCTAAAACTACTTCTACATCTTTGTGGCCGGCAATATTCTTATGCAAATGGGCGACCAATGCGCTAGACTGCCCAACATTCATGTGCATTTTCCAGTTACCAACTATCAGTGTTCTTCTAGTATGCATGTTCGTGTTCCTTGTCTATTAAAGCCTCAACCCCCGGGAGTTTTTTGCCCGACATTAGTTCCATACTGGCACCACCTCCGGTAGATACATGGCCAAACATATCAACAGCCTTCTTTTCTTCAATATAACCCACAGTATCACCGCCGCCGACTAAGGTATACGGTTTGTGGCCGAACTGCCCAAGCATTGCCTCGACAATTAGTTCTGTCCCGTGCGAGAAAGGACCGACTTTATGTTGAAGCCCAGCAACTTCAGTAACACCCATGGCGCCATTCCAGATAACGGTGTTGGCTAGTTGCATGCTACCAGCAATAAATGCTCCAGAGAAAGGTCCAATGTCTAGAATTTTTTCATTTTCGGCAACTTCGCTAGCCGAGTGAGGTGGTTTTTTGGGATAATTCTCAATATCGGCTATGGCATGAGTGCCCCAATCTACTATTCGGGTTTTTGCACCAGATTTTATGTCTTCTGCCACTACTCCGTCTTGTGGCAGATAAAATACAAAGTGGCCATCTTTGGACTTTTGCTTAGCTTTTTCTATTATTTCTCGGGCAAGCGGAATGTCGTCTTCGTCTGCTAGACTTTTACCGATTTCATAGCCGTTGGCCAAAAGAAACGTATTAGCCATTGCGCCACCAACGGCAACTACATCTGCTATATCAATAAACCTATGCAACATCTGTATTTTGTCACTAATTTTAGCTCCACCGATTATAGCCATCAGCGGTCTTGCGGGGTTTTCCATAGCAGAATTTATGCTACTAACCTCATTTTCTAATAGTAATCCTGCAACGCTCGGCAAGTAGTGCGTTATGGCATCGGTACTAGCATGCGCCCTGTGGACTACACCAAAGCCATCCTGGACAAAAACTTCAGCACCTTCAGCTAGTCTTTTGGCAAATTCTTCGTCGTTTTTCTCTTCTTGCTCATAAAAACGTAGATTTTCTAGTAACAAAATCTGACGCGACTGTAATCCTGTAGTTTTTTTCTTGGCTTCATCACCAATACAATCTGTTACGAATTCTATTTTTTTATCTAAAAGCTCTCCTAAGCGCTTGGCAACAATTGCTAGCGAACAAGATTTGTCGTTTGGCCCACTGGGACGTCCCAAATGAGAGCAAAGTATAATTTTACAGTGTTTATCTAGTAAATATTGAATGGTTGGCAATGATTTTTTGATCCGATAGTCATCTGTGATCAGGCCATTTTCTAACGGAACGTTATAGTCCACACGAACCAAAACTGTTTTACCATCGAGATCAATATCTCTAATAGTTTTCTTATAAAAACTCATAAACCACCCGTCATTCTACCTTAGATACTAACATAAACATAAGCTTGTTATCTAGTTAGTTGGTGTATATTTTATTGTAGAAGCAACTTTTTCAAGACTCTTCACAAAACTATTTTCAAAATATTTTTCTGACGTGGCATCAACGCTATTTGCAGATACGCTTATTTGGCCAGAGCCACACGGTAACACAAAGCCCATTTCAGATTTATTTAATTCCACGGTCAAGCCAGACGAAGGTTCGTTTACTCCTGCAGGGTTAAAGCAAGTACTATATGTCATAACTCCATCCGAATCTGCAAATTTTGATCTATAAACAGCCCCATTTGATGCTTCGGTCTTTGATATAAATTCTTGAGTTGCACACTGATTACCTTTAGCAAAAGGTTTGTCGCTACCAGCAGGAATACAATTACCACCAACACCATTCTTTAAACTAAGAGTGGCTTGTTGACCATCGCCAGTGATATCTAAATTTAGCCCCATGGCTTTACCATCAAAATACTGTGAAGTGTCTTTTACTGTCCATGTTTCAGGATAATCAAAACTAATCCCGATCTTACTGTCATCAAATTTTTTGGTTTTTATGGTTTTATCTGCAGTGTTATCCAACCCCTCTTTCTGCGCAGTAGCGGACGTATTCTGGGTAGTCGAATTATTTTTGTCAGTTTTGGTTTTTTGAGAATTAAATACATAGTAGCCGACACCTACTACCAAAGTTAGGGCAATAACAATAAGTAGCCCTTCCATTAACCCAAACCCTTTTTGTCCCAATTTTTTCATATTTTTTCCTTGTTTAATGCTTAAGCTTTATTTAACCAAGAAAAAGATTGTATTTCAACTATAGTACACGGACTTTTATAGTGTCGGTGGTGCCGATAACACCTGGGTATTTTCCGCTAGCTGTGATAATCACGTCACCCTTTTCCAGCACTTTATATTTTTGTAGCCAATTTGTTAGTTTGGTTGCTTGGTATTTATCATCCGGTTGTACGTATGACCTAACTCCGTATACCAGCGCTAATTGGTTGGCAACTTTTTTACTAGACGTTACTGCAATTATTGGCACATCTGGCCTGCAAGCCGAAATGTGCTGAGCTGTTGCGCCAGACTTAGTCTCGGCCACAATAGTCACGGCGTTCATCTTGTCTTTTAAATCAATTATGCTCTCAGCTATAGCCCGTGACTTGGATTTTTCTGGTTGCACATCTATCAAACTAGGTCTGTGTAAAGCATGGGCCTGGGTATAGTCAATGACTCTATTCATAACCCTCACAGCCTCGATCGGATATTTACCACTTGCAGTTTCATCGCTCAGCATTATAGAATCGGCTCCCAGAAGTACAGCAGTTGCAACATCTGAAACTTCAGCCCTTGTAGGCTCTGGCTCTTCGGTCATGCTAGCTAGCATCTGTGTAGCAACTATACTTGGCTTGACATACTTCATGCACAGTTCAATTATCTGACGTTGAATTATAGGCACAGACTCGGGCGAAGTTTCTATAGCTAAGTCACCTCTAGCAACCATTACAGCATCAGCTTCTTTGACAATCTCTTCTAGGTTTTCTACAGCTAATTTAGTCTCGATCTTTGCAATTATTTTTGCAGTGGAGCCTAAATTAGTCAGAAGACGACGCAGTTTTTTTATATCACCTGGGGTCTGCACAAAACTCAACGCAACATAGTCGATATCTGCCGTGCTCCCATAGGCAATGTCTTTTTTATCCTTGGCAGTTATTATGTCTCCACTAAAGTCCGTGTCTGGCACATTTATGCCTTTACGCTTAATCAAAATCCCTGGATTCTCTGCCTTGACATGTACCTTACCGTCGCCCACTGAAGTAACAATTGTTTTGATCTTGCCATCGTAAAGATATAGCGACTCGCCTCTTTTTACTTTTTTGCTCAGATCATATTGTAATGGAATGATTCCGGAATTATCGTAGTCGGCTCTGTAACCAAAGACTAGTGCCTGGCCTTTACTAACATTAATGATTCCGTCAAAGTCGCCCAAACGGATTTTTGGACCTTGCAAATCCTGCATGATGGCAACTGGTTTTTTGCATTCAACCGCTGCTTTTCTTATCCATTTTATTTGTTGATCACGTTCCTCGTGAATGCCGTGACTAAAGTTTAAGCGTATCCCGTTAGCGCCAGATTCCAACATTGACTTAATATCCTCATAAGAATGAGAGCTAGGTCCGACCGTAGCAATAATCCGTGTGCGCTTAAAATTCTTTAGCACGTCTCGTAAATTTTTATTTTCAATCATAACTGGTTTATTCTAGCATGCATTTAAACATTGATGATATAGTAAGAATTATGAAAAAACTTCTATTCTTAATCCCTTTGATACTTTTAGGCTTATCTTTTACACAATTCTCGCTATATAAAGACAAGGTTGATTTTCTTTTAGTGAAGAACCCTAACGCCGAAGTCAAGGATGTCTTTGAGGCTGCAAAAAAATTATCTCCAACACATTGGAAAACACTAGAATATAACGTCTCGTTTAGCGGATCGCTAGAAAGTTCAACAACCGACACGTCGCGTTCCGATGTTGATATTGAGGCTTTTTTAAATGGCGATGACAGCACCATACCTCAGCAACAAAACACGCTAACTACTAGCCCAGCACCTGAACCTGTACATAAAGATGCGAAGTTTAAAGGGTTTCCTTTTGGGGCATACTTTACAAAAAACAAAAAAACATCTACCGGAGGAGCTGAATCATCTATCAATATCAGCGCATACTCATGGCTTTGGGCTACAGTAGATATTGTACTCATAATTGGCACTCTGGTATTAGCCCTGTTAATGAATCGAAAAAAACCAAAAGCTTCTCAGATGCAAAACATGTCCTCAAACGTTCAATCACAACCAGGATTCAATCAACCGTCTCCAAACTTAACTCAATCTTCGACCCCAGGCTACCAACAACCGATGACTCCATACAATGTAGTTAGCCCGACCAATCAGCAACAGCCAGATCAAAATTCTATACCTAATCAGCCTCAGCCGTCTCCAAACTTAAGCTACCAACAACCTGCGATCCCACCAGAAACAATAGAGCCACAGGGTCCTACTTCCTGATTTAAACATTAGTTGACAGTAACACGGCTCCGGTGCTAAAGCACCTGCTCTTTTAAAATTTGACTAATCGCTACGGCACACAGATACTCAAATCTTAGTCTCTCTAGGCGTTTCCTAACGGTTTGAATTTGCTCCACATTGTAGTTTTTTCTGCGTTCACGTTCGACTTCTGGTGATTCTGGTATGTTTCCTAAAATTAAATCAAAATCTCGATTCGAAATAATAGGTATCCCGTCCACTTCGGTAGGTTCAGGTTCTTCATCGCAACGGTCTAAGCTTGCTAGAAACCTTACGCGAGAGTCAAGCTCGTTATCGTAATCCAAGGCAACTTCTGAGTGTTTTTTCTCAACATACCGATCAATGAGTGCTAGTGCATCGATTGGACCAACATCTGGTGAAACATTATCATAAGCCTTAGCAATACATGTAACAATATAACCTTGCAGCATGGCAACCCTTTTGCCTCGGCTTACGCGTTCATAATATTGAAAGTCATTTTTATAATCTTCTTGAGCAAACTTTTGCCAAGTATCATGCAGCCCTTTTGCCACAAAATGTAACGGATGGTTTTTTGGAGGATCACCTCCAATATAATTACCAAGTACACCTCCAGAACTAAGGTATGAAATGCGAGGAAACAAATCAGAATACTCACGACCTTCAAAACCAGAACCATCAGTGTTTGTGCCGGCCTTTAAGACCTCAACACTAGGAAGTTGAGATTCTGGTATTAGCTCAAAAGGCGGAACAAATCGTGTCGCCATAATTTCTATATATTAACATAATATAGTGAATATTTCAATGGTGATCTCACGGGGAATCGACTCACCTTCGGCGAGCCCGTCGCAATCGTCTAGAAAACCAGTTTTCAAGAGTTGGCTCCCTTGCGAAATACCACAGGCATTTCTCACCCGATTGGGCAATCAGGGTTCTTGACTTGCTCTGCAAGTCCACCAATTCAAAAACCCCACATAAAGTGGGGCTCTTGAATTGGTGATCTCACGGGGAATCGAACCCCGATTGCCAGGATGAAAACCTGGTGTCCTAACCGTTAGACGATGAGACCATGTGCGTACATCAAGTTGTGAATGTTCAGTGGGATTAATTATATCTTAATTTTGTTAGGACAGCCTGGTGTCCTTAGCCACGCTAGCGCGGCCCCGAAAGTTCACGACTGGCAAACCAGTTGCCATCGGAACGTTTCCT
>CAYUFM010000004.1:0-62526 GCA_964444225.1 uncultured Candidatus Saccharibacteria bacterium
ATTTTTTCGCCTCCACAAACTTCAACTAATCCTAGCTTTTTTAAAACAGTTTCAAGTCCTGTATGGGGCTCGGCTCGACGAGCTAATATACATGTTTCACATGGCAGATTCTTCTTGGCATTTTGGAATCTCCGATTAATTTAAAGTTAATCTATCATTAATTTTCAGGGAGTTCAACTGCTTCTGGATCAGTAGCTAATGCCCCCAGAGCTTGAAGTACACCTTCTCTAAATGGATCTTCAGGTACAAGACTAGAAGCATGCTCAAAAAGGGCCGAGGCTGCCAAGGCTCTTTGAAAGAAAAGCCTTACCTCAGCCCTGTAAAAGTCAGGTGGCAATTCTCTCCTGCTTCTATAGGGGGGAGTTGTTCTAGGTAAACTAACACCTGGACGTAAACCCATAGCTTTTTAACCTTCTCTGGAGTCAAATCTACGATCGCGAGAATTGTTTTCTTGTTCTAGGGCTTGTTTTTCAGCGAGTTCGTCAGCAAGTTCTTCTTCTGTGCGATAGCCAGTACCGACTGGGATACGTCGACCCAAGATTACGTTTTCTTTTAGACCAAACAAGTGGTCAACTTTACCAGAAGTTGCGGCGGCGATTAGTACGCGAGTCGTGTCTTGGAAAGATGCTGCACTTAGGAATGAGTCAGTAGAAAGTGAAGCTTTGGTGATACCAAGAAGCAGTTGGTTAACTACAGCTGGCTCTTTGCCTTGTGCCACCAATTTTTCGTTGGCCTTAACAACGGCAAGTTTGCTAACAATATCACCTGTTACAAATTCGCTATCACCAGCGTCTTCGATCTGAACACGACTAAACATCTGTCGCACAATGATCTCGAGGTGCTTGTCGGCAATGTACTGACCTTGTGACGCAAAGATACGTAGGATTTCATTCATGATATAGCGCTGAGTGCTTTCTACACCTTGGAGTCGCATTAGGTCATGAATGTTGATAGAACCGTTAGTTAGCCTCTGACCTGGCACAACAGTGTCACCGTCAGATACTGTAAGCATCTTGTAAGCAGGAATGTCGTACTTGATAGAACTTTGTCCTGCAGGAGTGATAGTTATTAGCTTTTTAGTTAGTGCTACTTTACCAGAGATTGGAGCGATAAGAGGATGTTCGCCCGCTTCATCGGCAGCCACAACGTCACCGACGTTGACTTCGCTACCGTGTGCGACGCGTGGAATACGGTCGCCAATAGTTAATGCGCTCGCTTCTATAGTTTCGCCAGTTACCTGGATGACGTAATGTTCGCCTTCTTCCCAGACGCTGACTTCACCATGAATGTCGGCTAGGTATGCTCGACCTTTAGGTATACGAGTCTCGAACAACTCTTCAACACGAGGTAGACCCTGAGTAATGTCATCAGCAACCGCCGCACCACCGGAGTGGAAAGTCTTTAGAGTTAGCTGAGTACCAGGCTCACCAATAGATTGGGCTGCAATAACACCAACTGGACTGTGGTCAGTTACAAGCTCACCAGTGGCTGGGTCGATACCGTAGCTCTTGCGGTTGACACCATGGACTGAGCTACAACTAAGCACGCTCATGATCTTGATCATCTCGATTTTTTCATCAGCATCAATAGCTTCGGCAATCTCTGTAGTAATTAACTCACCCTGTTTTACGTAACCTTTTAGTTCTTCTGCAGCATAACGACCACGCAGTCTTGAGGCGTAAGTTACGCCGATTTCAGCAGCATCGGTGCGATACATTGGAAATCCTGGATCATCGATCTCGTCATCGATAGTAAAGACGTCTTGAGCAACATCAACCAAACGACGAGTTAGATAACCAGAGTCGGCGGTCTTAAGCGCAGTATCGATAAGACCCTTACGTTGACCACGAGTAGAAGTAAAGTACTCTAGCGGGCTTAGACCATCACGGTAGTTACTCTTGATAGGTAGCTCCATTGCGCGACCAGTCGCGTCAGAAAGAATACCCACAGATCCAATAACCTGCTTAACCTGGACGATAGAACCACGAGCTCCAGAGACAACCGCCATAGACATAGCGTTGTCTTCGCCGGCAAACTGCTCTGCAAGGGCTTTTTGGACGGCTGTATCAGAGTCTGTCCAAGTTTCGATAGTTAGTCGGTATCGCTCGTCTTCTGTAATGAAACCTTCGTCAAACTGGCCAGAGATAGCTTTGGCGCGCACTTCTGCAGCATCCAAAATTGGGCCTAGTTCTTTAATGTCGACGAAGTCACTCATACCTAGTGAGATTCCGGCGCGTGTAGCGTACTCAAAACCAAGATTTTTTAGCTCGTCGGCGATCTCGGCACTAACTTCTTGGCCGTATTTTTCATAAATGGCTGACATAACACTGGCAAGTTTCTTCTTAGTCATTGCGTCATCTTGGAAGGCAAAATCTTCTGGGAAGAGCTCGTTAAACAAGAATCTACCAAGTGTAGAAGTCCGGCGCTCACCACGGAAATCGATAGTAACAGGATCTTGAAGTTTCAACTGACCTTCATCGTGCGCCATTAAGGCTTCATTTAGGGTACTAAGTTCGCGGTTTTTGGCTTTGTTGCCAGGACGCTCATATGTAAGGTAGTAACAGCCTAACACAATGTCTTGCTCAATATGCAAAATTGGTGTTCCGTCAGCAGGTTTTAGTAAGTTCTTATTAGCAGCCATAATGTTCTTGGCTTCATCTTGGGCTTTGTCGCTCAACGGTAAGTGAACAGCCATTTGGTCACCGTCGAAGTCAGCGTTAAAGCCCTTACAAACAAGTGGGTGAAGCTGGATAGCCTTACCTTCGATCAATACAGGCTGGAAAGCTTGGATAGACAGACGGTGAAGTGACGGCGCACGGTTAAGAAGCACGTACTTACCTTTAATCACTTCGTCTAGCGCATCCCATACAGCTATCTCGCCGGTTTCGATCATACGAGTAGCTGAACGAATGTTGTGAGCTAACTCTGCTTGGATCAAATGACCCATCACGAAAGGCTTGAAAAGCTCTAGAGCCATCATTTTTGGAAGACCACATTGGTGCATTTTTAACTCTGGACCAGCCACAATTACTGAACGACCGGAGTAGTCAACACGCTTACCTAGAAGGTTCTGACGGAATCGCCCCTGCTTACCTTTTAGCATATCGCTAAGCGATTTTAGACGGCGACGTTGGCCAGTTGCAGCAACTGCACGACCAGAACGGGCTGAGCTATTATCGATAAGTGCATCGACTGCTTCTTGCAACATACGTTGTTCGTTGCGACGAATTACTTCTGGAGCATTAAGGTCGATAAGTTTCTTTAGACGGTTGTTACGGTTGATAACACGACGGTAAAGGTCGTTAAGGTCGCTGGTAGCAAAACGTCCACCAGTAAGCTGAACCATTGGCCTTAGATCCGGAGGGATCACGGGTAGAACTGATAGGCACATACTACTTGGAAGAATTCCCGCATTTAGCATAGACTCAAGCAAGCGAAGTCGCTTCATAATTTTCTTACGTCGTTGACCCTTAGCTTCTGAGGCTTCAGCATCAAGTTCGGCGATTAATTTAGCAAGGTCAATTTCTTCTAGTAGTTCTTTTATGCATGAACCACCCATACCAACTTTGATTAAGTCGCGCACGTCGTCTGGTAGATCTCGGTAGTCGTTTTCGCTAAGCAAGCGAAGTTTCTCTAGGTTTTTAAGTTGTTCTTTGACTGTTTCGAATTCTAGAGTTAACTCTTCGATTTCTTTGGTTTGAGCTTCTGCAAGTGCTTTGACATTGGCCTTTTCATCTTTAGATGCCTCGGCTTCGTATCGAGATTTGATAGCAACCTGAGCAGCCTCAAACTGTGCTTCTTTGTCTAGAAGCATTTGATCACGTTTTTCAGTATTCACGCTTTTTATAATGTAGCTAGCAAAGTAAACAACTCGTTCTAGGTTTTTAACAGTCATTCCTAGAAGTAGTCCAACAGCGCTAGGTGTTCCACGCAAAAACCAAATGTGCGCAACAGGGCTGGCTAGTTGAATGTGGCCCATACGCTCACGTCGGACGATTGAGCGAGTTACAAGTTCACCGTTTTTGTCTACGGCAGCTTCACGAGAACGCACACCCTTATATTTAGCATCATGTGGATTGATATCTTTTACAGGCCCGAAGATTCTTTCACAAAACAGACCATCGCGCTCAGGCTTTTGGGTCCTATAGTTAATGGTTTCTGGCTTAGTGATTTCACCGTGGCTCCAATCCATTATGTCGGTTGGGCTAGCAACAGCTAATCTTACAGCATCAAAATCTGCAATATTTGTACCGGAGTTATAGCGTCTCATTATTTTTCCTCCTCTTCATTTAAGTCTGTTGCGATTGCCAGATCGTCTGAATCGTCATCATCGTCAGTTGAGCTTGCACCTGCTGCAGCGATGTCGCCGTCTAGTTCTATAGACATAAACTCGTCAACCACCGCATCTTCAGTAACATCAACATCACTGGCAATTGGCTGAGGTACTTCTACGTCAGGCTGGTGTGTGGCTTCGTCTTTAATGTTCTCGGCCAAAACTTCTTCGGCATCAATAACTTTATCGCTCTGAATCAGGTCGACTTTAAGTCCTAGACCTTGGAGTTCTTTTACAAGAACGTTGAAGCTCTCTGGTACTTTCGGACCGACAATTTCAGTTTGCTTAATGATGGATTCGTAAGCTTTGCTTCGTCCGTAAACATCGTCAGACTTGATAGTAAGCATTTCTTGCAAAGTGTTGCTGGCGCCATATGCTTCTAGCGCCCATACTTCCATTTCTCCGAATCTTTGGCCACCATTTTGTGCCTTACCGCCAAGTGGTTGTTGGGTAACCATAGTGTACGGACCTGTTGAACGGGCGTGGATTTTATCGGTAACCATGTGAGTAAGTTTAAAGATGTACATGTTTCCGACTACAGTTCGTTCCTTGAAGGCTTCACCGGTTCGGCCATCATATAGTTGCTGTTTACCGTCTTCTGGGAAGCCGGCTTTTTTAAGCATTTCACCTATGTCTTCAGATGACATTCCCTGGAATGAAGGAGCGGCGACTCTTATACCTAAAGCACGGGCAGCCATACCAAGGTGAGCCTCAAAAAGTTGTCCAAGGTTCATACGAGAAGGCACACCCATCGGGTTAAGAATGATGTCTACAGGTGTTCCATCTTCCATAAATGGCATGTCCTCAGCAGGCAAAATTTTAGCGATAACACCTTTGTTACCGTGACGACCAGCTAGCTTGTCGCCAACTGCTACTTTGCGCATTTGAGCCACAAAAACTTGAATTTGCATGATAACGCCAGCTTTTAGCTCGTGGCCGTTCTCTCGTGAGAAAATCTTCACGCCCACAACTTTACCGTGTTTACCGTTACTCATACGCTGTGAGGTATCACGGACTTCTTTAGCTTTTTCGCCAAAGATCGCACGCAATAATCTTTCTTCGCTAGAAAGTTCTTGCTCACCCTTTGGAGTAATTTTTCCTACCAAAATGTCGCCAGGGTGAACTTCAGCACCTATTCGGACAATTCCATTTTCATCTAAGTGACGCAAGGCATCTTCGGACACATTAGGAATATCGCCAGTTACAATTTCTGGACCAAGTTTGGTTTCACGGACTTCTGTCATGTAGTCAACAATATGTACGCTCGTTAGCGTGTCGTCTTCTACAAGTCTACGAGACAAGACCATGGCGTCTTCAAAGTTATAACCGTTCCATGGCATAAACGCTACAACCAAGTCTTTACCTAGAGCTAGCTCACCGTTCTCTACAGACATACCTTCTATAAGTACATCGCCTTTTTCTACTTCATCACCAGTATCAACAACAACTTTTTGGTTAATACATGTGCCTTCGTTACTTCGAGCAAAGTGCACTGGTCTGTAGGTTTTCTTAACTTTTGAATACTCAACAACTACTTCATCTGCTGTTGCTTTTACAACAGTACCTTTGTCTTCAGCATAAACCACCTGGCCACTGTTCATTGCAACGGCTTCTTCTAGACCAGTTCCAACGATAGGTGCAAGTGGGCTGATTAGCGGCACAGCTTGTTTTTGCTGGTTAGAACCCACCAAAGCACGGTCTACACGGTCTCGCTCCACAAAAGGCACAAGCCCTGCGATTGATCCAATTATCTGATTATTCGCGGCATCCATATGAGTTACATCGTTTGCGTCGATTTCACCAACGCTTAGACGAGCTCTAGCACTAACACGATCAGACTTAAAGTAGCCATCACTGTCAACTTCGTTACCAGCACCGGCTACAACGGTGTTTTCTTCATCGTGTGCACCAAGGTACACAATTTCGTCTGTAACTTTAGCTTTTACTGGCCAAGTAACTCTTTTTACTTTGGCAAGTTTTTCGGCGTCAGCCTTGGTGATAGTTGCACCTTTTTTAACGATTGCTGTACCTTTTTCATCTTCTAGGTCTACGGCCGCAATATGACCAACAGCGTCCTTTGGAGTTACGGCGTTGATTACTTTGCGGTAAGGAGTCTCTATAAAGCCATAGTCGTTAACACGAGCATAGTTAGCTAGGTTAAGCACCAAACCAATGTTGGCACCTTCAGGAGTTTCTACGGCACAAATACGACCGTAGTGCGTAGCGTGTGCGTCACGTACCTCAAACCCTGCACGCTCACGGGATAGACCACCAGGACCCATAGAGCTTAGACGACGTTTGTGCGCTAACTCTGCCAGTGGATTAATTTGGTCCATAAATTGTGACAACTGCGAACTTGCAAAAAATTCACGTACAGCGGCCACAACTGGGCGCGCGTTGATCAGTTGCGAAGGAGTCACAGTCTCGATCTCGCTCATACTCATACGGTCTTTGGTGTTGCGCTCCATACGCAAAAGTCCAATTCTGAACTGTCGCTGAACAAGCTCACCTACTAGCTTCACACGTCGGTTAGCAAGACTGTCGATGTCATCGGCTGGATCTTGAGTGTTATTTAGACGAATAATTTCGCTAATGATGGCTACTAGGTCTTCCAGGCGCATCACACGGTTTTCGGCGGTGTTAGGAACGTCTAGATCTAGTCGCTTATTGATTTTGTAACGTCCAACTCGACTAAAGTCGAAGCGTTTGAAGTTATAAAACATGTTTTCTAGCAAGCTTCGGGCGTTGTCTACAGTAGCAAGATCACCCGGGCGAAGTCGTCTATAAACTTCAATCAAGGCTTCGCTTGATGATTTACTTGGGTCTTTAGCAAGAGTTGTCTCTAGGAAGTTAATTGCACCTTGGTCTACGTGCTTAAAGGCTTCTTTCATGGCGGTTTCGCTCATACCAAGTGCACGTAGTAGCGTAGTAACAGGAATTTTACGCTTGCGGTCAATTTTTACGAACAAAGCTCGGTTGGCGGCAGTTTCAAATTCTAGCCATGCACCACGGCCAGGGATCACCTTGGCACCATAAACATTTCCGGTAGCTGTGGAGTCGGCCGTAAAGAACACACCAGCAGATCTGATTAGCTGGCTTACAACCACACGTTCAGCGCCGTTGATGACAAATGTCCCGCGACCAGTCATCCACGGGAAATCACCTAGATAAATCTCGTGTTCCTTTACTTCACCTGTGACTTTGTTAGTTAGAACAACATTTGCTTTAAGTGGCGCCTCGTAGCTAGTGTTGTTCTCGCGAGCTTCTTGCTCGGTCATTTTGGGTTCTTCAAAGTGATAATCCTTGAAACTAAGTGTTAGCTTAGTACCTGTGTAGTCGTCTATTGGACTTATCTCTGCCAGTAGCTCACCAAGACCTTCCTCGACAAACCATTGCCACGAACGGTTCTGATGATCTACCAAATTTGGCAGATCCAATACTTTATTAATTTCTGAAAAGAACGTGCGCTTCATCTTTTTAACAGCGCTTGTAGACGTTTTTGCCATAGACCTTGTGCTCCCTTAATAAATTATTTGACTGATTGATAGACTAATACAACACCCAAAAAATGCCCATATTCAGAGTGTTGTATTAGTGTTTGTAGTTGTTTCTTTTGTTTGGCGCCGAAGAAAACTGCTGAGTTTCAGCTTGGGTTTGGTCTTGAATTTTGAGACCATATCAAACTGCTCGCTACTACTTCTTACAAGCAATTATGCTCGAACGGTTAAATTATGTCAACAGCAAACCTACTTTTTTGGAACAGTAGTTATGACGTTGTCGGCTAAACCATATTTTTTGGCTTCTTCAGCAGTTAGCCATTTGTCGCGCTCCATGTCTTCATGGATTTTTTCGGCTTTTTGGCCAGTGTTTTTAGCCATAATTTCTTCTAGCAACTTTTTGACTCTTAGCGATTCGCGTAAATCAATCTCTTGGTCGGTTACCTTACCACGCGTCCCACTTGATGGCTGATGTATCATCACTGTCGAGTGTTGAAGTAGGTTTCTCTTGCCTTTAGCACCACTGCTTAGCAAGAACGCAGCAGCACTAGCTTGTACGCCAATACCAAACGTAGCCACATCTGGTGCAATAAACTGCATTGTGTCATAAATCGCAAGCGCATCATAGACACTTCCGCCAGGACTGTTGATGTATAAGCTGATGTCTTTTTTAGAGTCTTCGTTAGCTAAAAACAAAAGTTGTGCAACGATTAGATTGGCGCTATGCTCGTTTACGTCGGAGCCCAGGAAAATAATGCGGTCTTTTAGGAGGCGCGAATAGATATCATAGGCTCGCTCCATCCGACCGTCTGATTCAATAACAGTTGGAATTAATAGATTCTTTGGTTTACTCATAAATCCATTTTATGCCCAAAATTAGCACTCGTCAATAGGGAGTGCTAATCTTTCATGTATATGTATCTTAGGTCTTCGGGTGGATCTTCACCCAACTCTTCTTTGAGTCTATCGATATGGGTTTGTGCACCTAACGGCATCATAAGCCCTCCAACATCACAGTGACCCCTTGCGTTCCATCGAGGATCATTATCGCTAACCAGTACCCATTCACCATCACAAGCTAATATGCCAGAAATCGTACCTTCATACTGGAAACGGTCATTAACTTCATCTGCTGGATATTTATACTCTTTATTTCTATATGAATCGATTATTTCAGAAGTAGCACCAGGGTTTGTGCCAATTTCTGGTAGAGTAACCCTCTCCATGAATTTCCAATTATGCCCCACTCCTAAATGACGCCATTTTCTAACCACCAAAAGTTCTCTTTGGGTCCTGGCGTATTCTACTTTTAGGTCTACTCCAGCAAAAGCTTCTTCTGCCTTTGTCTCGGGGAGCACAAAAGCACTTGTTGTGACAAAATGGGGCCTTGTGAGCACTCCCATGCGTTCTGTGTATTTCGGAACAAAGACTTCACTACTAAGTTGTGTGAACAAGCCCTCCTTAAGAGTTCTCGCAACACCCTTAAGGCATATTTCATCAATCTCCTCTTGCGTAAAGCTAACAAAACCTGTTTCTTGTGACTCGTGACCTAAACCAGGTAATTGAACAATAACCCGGTTGTCGCCTTCAGCAGGAGACCCAGTAGAAAACTCTCCAATTTCTTTAAAACTTGGCATTATTCTAAATATTAAAACAATTAATTTGCGTTTTCAACAATAAAATTCACGACTTTTTGGCTGAGGATTCGGCTGGCAATATCACGGCGAGCTTCTTCTTTCTCTAATTCTGCCTGCATCGCCGGGTCGGTATACTGACCTTTTAGCATTTGCATCTGGATCTCTAGCTCTTCTGGAGTAACATTTATATCCTCTACTTCAGCGACTTCGCTTAGTAATATCGCAGTCTTTACTTGCATTGTGGCCCGCGGCACAAGCACATCTTTTTTGTAATCTTCGTCAGTTTTACCTTCAAGTGCCAAGAATTCTTCATAAGTTTGGCCGCGATAATTAAGGTTGCGCCTAGTTTCTTCTAGCTCAAACTGAACTTGTTGGTCTATTAGCACCTGTGGCAAGGCAACTTCGCTATCATCTACAAACTGTCCAACAAGATCGTTTTGCTTAAGGCGCAGAGACTCTTGCTCAGCTTCGTGAGTAAGTTGTTTCTTTATGTCTTCTTCTAGCTCTTTAAGCGTTTTAAAAGGCCCGACCGTGGTTGCAAATTCATCGCTAAGCTCTGGTTTGGTCATTTCATTAATGGTCTTTACGCTGACGCTAAACGTGACTTTCTTACCTGCCAAAGCCTTGACGCCATATTCTTTAGGGAAAGTTAGGCCTAGGTCTTTATTTTCATCAGCTTTCATGCCAATGATTCCAGACTCAAAACCTGGAATAAATGAGTCACTTCCGAGAGTCAAGGGGTAATCGGCGCCTTCACCACCGCTTATAGGTGCACCTTTTTCGTCTACACCTTTAAAATCAATGATTGCTTCATCGCCATCTTTAGCAGAGCGCTCTACAGCAGTACGCTGGCTCATGCGTACGCGCAAGTTTTCTAGAACGCTTTTTATGTCACTATCCAGTACTTTTTTAGTAGAAACATCAGTCTTGAGACCTTTGTATTTACCAAGTTTAACTGGCCCTAGAACACTTGTTGTTACATCGAATTCTAATGTAGTAAACGGCACAAACTTTTTAACATCTACTTTAGGCTGGGTCACTGGTCGAACGTCCTCAATCTGGGTAGCGCTGGCGTAAAGCTGTGTCATTGCCTCGTCCAGAAATTCCGTCTGTAGAGTCGTAGGATCGATATTTTTCTCGGCCACCTGCAATGGCACTTTGCCATCACGAAATCCCGCTACCTTAACATTTCTTGCTAGTACTTTTAGTACTTTTTGCTTAATCGGCTCCAAATCTTCGGCTACTGCCGTGATATGTAGAGTTACTTCAGTTTTACTATTATCGGTCTTTGTTACATGCATAGTTGGATATATTAACAGATTAGGCTTAGTCTGTCATTTATAATTATATTAGAATCTCACTTTCGCTGTTTCCAGCTCATCAGCATAAATACACATTTATGGAGTGAGTAGACAGATGAAGGAGTTTGAGAAAAGTGGGAGAAAGGGGTCGTGAGTGCGCGGGAGGCAGCTCGAGAAACTTTGACCAAACCTTAGTTCGCCAACTATTTCTCAAACGCCAACATCCGTCGACTCACTTTGAAACCTTACCGCCGGAGATGTGGTGCAGAACGCACCGGGCGCCGGCCGGAAGACACAAGTACGGGCGCAGGGATGCGCTTTTGGACCGAGCTTTGCAGCTCCCGATCCAGGTTATTAAACCTGATGACAACCAACGTCATCAGTTCCGAGGCGATCGCCTTTGACCGCCGATAGCCGGCCTGGGTCTTGAGTGAGAAACGATCCGCTCCGAGATGCTTCACTGAGCCGATGACGGTGCAACTGTCGCCGGAAATTGCCCTTACAACCAGAGAGGGAGTGAGCTGAAAGCCCTTCCTCTTCCGTGGCCGGATCGTCAAAATCCACGTGCCGGATTCAGTCTCAGACTCGCCGAGTCTGATCCAGAACTTGTTGTTCCCGATCGACATTACCGTTTCCGGTGCTTTTCTGGGTGGCATTGTTTGCCTTTCCTGGTTTGCTTTTCTCGCTGTGCGAGAAACAATAGACTTAATTAAAATCTACTTTTTCTCACACAGCCTAAACTCAATTCATCTGTCAATGTACCAGTTTGGAGTCAACTCAAACCAAATATATCAGTGAGGCCTCAACAAACTTAAGGTACATTATACAACTTATGTCAACATTTTCAACGACGAAAGTCTTTTATTATGCTGACAAGCCGTTCTGCGCCATGTTTTTCTTCGTTTCCTGACTTCAGATCTTTTAGCGGGTATTGTTGTTGTTCTAGCTCATTTTCGCCAACAAATATTACGTAACGTATGTCTTTTTTATCTGCGTGCCTTAGCTTAAGATCAATTTTGCGATCTGTAGCATCTACGGCTAAATTCAATCCCATTCCTCGTAAATCGGATAAAAACTTCTGGATTTTTTCGTAAACATCACCTACTACTATGACCAAAGCATCGGTTCCTGGATGTAATACTGGCAATAAATGATGTGACTCCAAAAAATTTTGAAGCGTAACGTCACCCATCCCAAACCCAACAACCGGCAAAGGATCGACGCCAAACATTTCTACCAAGCCGTCATATCGACCTCCGCCAAACATTGCCCGATTATTCTCTGGATCAGTATCAAAAACTTCAAAAACTATCCCATTATAATAGTCCAGCCCCCGAATAACAGTGATATCAAATCGAGCATTCTCTACTCCAGATTTTTGTAAAATTTCTAAAATATCTCTAATTGTTTTAACACTATCGTGCTCTTGCAGGTCTGCCGGCAAATCATTAAGCGATGCAACAGAAAGAACATTCAGAATTTTATCGCTTAGACCATCTGACTTTTGGCTAGGAGAACACATAGCGTCAATCTCAGCCTCAAACACATGACGCTCTATCTTGTGCATTTTATCCACCAGTTTATACATAGTTGTTGTTTGAGTTGGATTAAGCCCAAAATAATCAACCATTAAGTGATTCATAAATTGGCGATTATTTATCCTAATCTCATACATTTCTGGTTTAGCCCCAAAAGATTTCATAATGTTATTTGCCACAAGAATAACCTCATGATCAGCTGATAATCCTTCTTCGCCAAAGATGTCTACGTTTAATTGCCAGTGCTCGCGTAGCCTGCCACGCTGAGGCCGTTCGTATCGCCAGAGATTAGGGATAGAAAACCACCTCAAAGGATAGCCAAGCTCTTGACGTCTAGCTGCCACCATCCTGGCAACCGTTGGAGTCATCTCGGGCCGGAGTGTAACTTCACGACCGCCCCTGTCTATAAAGCTGTAAGTTTCTTCATTTACTAAAGCTTCGCCCGATTTTGCTGCATATAGTTCTAATGGCTCTAAAATAGGCGCGTCATATTCAGCATAACCGAACTTTTTAACAGTATTTCTTAGCACGCCAAAAATATAGTCCTGAACTCTCTTGTCCTCAGGATAAAAATCACGAGCTCCCTTATATGGTTTTACGGAAAGTGCCATTTACTATAGATTTTACCTTATTTTTAAGCATTGGAGTACAAATTAGTCGTAAATTCAGATGAATTACAGTTATATTTAAAATTTTGATAATACCGCACCGAAGTATAGGTGCTTCAGAGGACGAGCATAGAAAACTCAAACAGTTATTGGCTGTTTTATGTAAGCCCAAGCTCTTTCTTTGATTTTGAAGATATATTGGCTGGTGCGTGCATCATTAGATCTTTTCCATCTCCAGTTTTTGCGAACGGTATCACTTCGCGAATGTTTGGTTCGTTCTCCAGTAGCATGATCAACCTATCAAACCCCCACGCAATACCACCATGTGGTGGTGCGCCAAAATCAAGTGCCTTAAGCATATGGCCAAAATTTTCTTCAATCCGCTCTGTATCGTAGCCCATAATCTCAAAGGTCTTTCGTTGGGCGGAAGATTCGTGATTTCGAATACTACCACCACCAATCTCAAAGCCATTCAGCGTAATATCGTACTGGGTTGAAAAAATGTTACCGATATTTTCGCCAAGAAGAAAATCTTTTTCATGCTGATCCTGAGGTTTTGAGAATGGATTGTGGGTGAATGTCCATTCGCCAGTATCGTCATAGTTATCATCACCTGTTTTTTCAAACATCGGAAAATCAATAACCCACAAAAATGCTAAGAGATTAGGGTCATTTTTATCTTCGCGAATGTCTGGGCGATCACTACCATACTTCTCTATAGCTTCACTATATGTCATCCGAGGGAATGGCACTTGCTGAATCTTCTTGTCCGGATATTGTTCCTTCACTAATGCAATAAGCAATTCTTCGTTTAGCGCCATAACATCTTCTTGAGAAACAAATGACATCTCCATATCAAGCTGGGTAAATTCTGGCTGACGATCTCCTCGCGTGTCTTCGTCGCGCATACATCGCGCAAATTGGAAGTATTTTTCCAAACCACCAACCATAAGAAGTTGTTTATACTGTTGTGGCGACTGAGGGAGTGAGTAGAAGCCACCTTTACTTAGACGACTAGGGACAACAAATGAACGAGCACCTTCTGGGGTTGGAGCCGATAAAAGTGGCGTCTCTACCTCGACGAATCCACGCTCAGCCAAACTATTTCTAATAAAATTCTGCACCTTAAAGCGGTTTACTATATTTTTTTTGAGTCGAGCGTTACGCATATCAAGATAACGATGCTCAAGTCGTATCGACTCATCCACCACTCGGGCGTCATCATGAATTGGAAAGGGCGGAACATTGCTGGTGTTCAGTACATCAATTGTTGTAATTTCTAACTCGATATCTCCATTAAGAACGCCCTCTTTTTTATTTTGTTCTGGACGCTCACGAACAAAACCGCTCACGCGTACCACGTACTCTTCTCTTATATTTTTTGCATCTTCTAATACAGTACTCTTTGGAAGTACAATCGACTGTACAATCCCAGACGTGTCTCTAAGTTCAAAAAATATCATCTTTCCTTGATCTCGTCGCACATGCACCCAGCCGCTTATAGACGCCTCTTTCCCGATGTGTTTTGATAGTTCACTTATATATATTCGTTTTAAATTCATAATCATTTTTTGGTGCGGATGAAAGGACTTGAACCTTCACGCATTGCTGCACTAGTTCCTAAGACTAGCGTGTCTACCATTCCACCACATCCGCAT
Organism: uncultured Candidatus Saccharibacteria bacterium; assembly: GCA_964444225.1. Lineage (GTDB taxonomy): Bacteria > Patescibacteriota > Saccharimonadia > Saccharimonadales > 2-12-FULL-41-12 > JALHOM01. Next base: position 14,573 of record CAYUFM010000004.1, read on the forward strand.
AAACGTTTTAACAGATTACATTTTACACCCAAGAAAGTAATGAATCAACTAAAGTGATTAGATAACCTCTATTTCAGCACCTCTTAGAGCTACGCTACTACCGCAGAAGTACCTGTCCAACTCTTCTTTTATTGGCTCAACAGGGAGTCCTGCTCTTACAGCAACAATTCCAAAAGGGAAGGTTCGTTTTGGTTTAAAAAAATTTCTAGCGTCAAATTCTTCATAGAATCTACGGAGTTCGTCGTCAAAGTATGGCAAAACATGATCATCGAGTCCTACGCGTACATAATTGAAAACCGAGCTTCTTGCTACGACTTTTACTTTATCTACTGGCACCTTATCGAGACCACCGAGAGAGTTGTGTGCAAAATCATTAATCTCAGCTAAGAGGGCGTCTGGACCATTTGGAAATCTACTCTTAACTACTGAGATATCTTTGCTACTTATGACACGAACACCATAAGTCTCTGGGCTACCAAGTAAGAAATTTCCAGTTCGGTGAGCCATTTCTTCCAGCGCATCTAAATTTACTTCGCCTGGATGACGAACGCAAACTCTATCTAGCTCTACATTGCTACCGCCTAAGTCTGAACCTGAAGAAACATACATTGCGAGATACTTTCAATTTATATATTTATAAATATTTTAGTTTATGTAGCTATAACAATTTTTATTATGAACCTGCGTTTAGATAGATTCCACAGTTTGTGTGATTTTTTACAACGTTTATTTGTGTTTGTAGTAATACAGAGCACTGTCGCCGTAATCTTTACTCTTTACCATTTCTAGGTCTTTAAAGAAGTAAAAGTCTATCTTTGACGGCCAGGAAAGTACTAAAATACCATCCTCATTCAAGTGTCTTGGCATTGAGTTAAGATCGCGATAAGGAATGTCGTCATATGGCGGATCAAGTAAAATTATGTCAAACATTTGCACCTGATGTCGGGTTGACCAGGCGTTTGCATAGGCCCGCACAGCCTTCACCCTATCTGCTATACCTAGACTAGTTAAGTTCTTCTTGATTATTTCATGAGCACCTTTATCTACTTCTACAGCCACAACTTCTTTGGCGCCACGACTAACAGCCTCTATAGCTAATGCGCCACTACCAGAAAAAGCGTCTAAAACGCGCAGACCTTTTATATCTCCAAGTGCACTAAATATTGCCCCGCGCATCTTCTCGCTCATTGGATGCGTACGATAACCATGAGGACTCTCAAATATCCGTCCACCCAAGAAACCAGTTATAACTCTCATGCAACTCAGTATAGGCTAATCTTTTGCATAAATATAATTGACTATATATAGATTATAGTGTATTATATATTTATGCATAGAACAGAAACATCAGAGCGCGAACTCGCAAGAACCTCAATTACTCAGTATGTACATGAAGGTACACCCGTAAATGTTGATGCACTAACATTCTTAACTCACCCGGATGTTCTAGACCAGATTGTCTACGGTGACGACAAGCCAAACAGGTGCCCTCTCGATGAATCTTCAACAGAAAGATATCAAAGATTAGCCGAATTAGTTAAGAGGTTAGGCCATGTAGAAGATACCGTTCCAGAGCCTCAAGCACATGAGGTACTCATTGAAACCCCTAAGCCTTGGTGCAACCCAAACCCTGATAAAAATGACTTAGAACATCTTGTAAAAAGAGCTTTTAAAACACACCCCACCAGAAGCTCCTATTTTTCAAAAAACTAGTTTAGACTTGTAACAGAACGATATCTTTGGACTCTTTGAGCTAATTCTGAGTATTTTTTTAAATCCTCACTGGAGTCTAAAAAGTCTTGAGCAGATTTGCGTATAGTGGCAATTTGTCGCAGGTCTGTCAGATTAGCGACACGCAGATCTAGTTGACCAGACTGCATGTGTCCATAAATTGCGCCCGGACCACGAATTTCTAGATCTAACTCTGCAAGCTTAAAGCCGTCTGTAGTACTTTCTAGAGCTCTGAGTCGTTTCGAGGGCTCGCTACTATCACTCATGACCAAATAACAATAGCCAGGGTCCTTGCCTCTTCCGACCCGACCCCGCAACTGATGAACTTGCGCTAAGCCAAAACGCTCGACACCCTCCACGATCATCACTGTTGCATTTGGTACGTCAACACCGACCTCTATCACTGTTGTTGCTACCAAAACATCAATTTTACCAGCCACAAATTGCGCCATCGTGTCTTCTTTGGCATCAGATTTTTGCCTGCCATGAAGCAGTTCAACCTTATAATTTTTAAAGATTTTTTTCGACAAATCTTCATAAACTTTTTCGGCCGACAAGACCTTCAAGACATCAGACTCCTCGATAAGTGGACAGACTACAAAAACTTGCTTGCCGGCCTTTAAGTGTTGCTCGACTTTGGCATACATTTGAGCCTTAGAGTTCGGAGACACTAGGCTAGTTTCTACCGGAGTACGCCCAGGAGGCATCTCATCTATAATCGATACATCCATCTCGCCATAAAGTGTTAATGCTAGAGAACGCGGAATCGGGGTCGCAGTCATTGATATGACGTGTGGCATCTTGCTAGCTTTAGCTTGCAGAGTTTTGCGTTGCTCTACCCCAAAACGGTGCTGTTCATCAATTATAACTAGCCCTAAATTGTGCAGATCAACCTTATCAGTTATAAGAGCATGGGTTCCGACGATAAGTTTAATCTGGCCTGATTTTATATTGTCGTAAATTAATTTTTTGGATGCTGGCTTTATACTACTCACCAACAATGCAACCTGGTCACTAAATTCGGTTTTTTCTAAGAGCTTTGAAATATTTTCAGCATGCTGGCGAGCTAAAAGTTCAGTTGGAGCCATAAATGCAACTTGGTATCCGGCCTTCATCGCCATAATGGACGCCATAACAGCAACAATAGTCTTGCCAGACCCAACATCACCTTCGATTAATCTATTGGCTGGAGTTTTTGCCTCAAAGTCTTTATAAATTTGCCAGATTACTTTGCGCTGAGCGTTAGTCAGCTTATACGGCAAACTGTTCGCAAAATTCTTAGCTGTCGGTTCATGAAAATCTATTTTCACACCAGATTCCGTTGTAAATTGCTGTTTATTCAACAAACTAGCTAGAGTTACACTAAAAAGTTCTTCAAAACTTAGACGTTTTTTAGCATCGTCGATGTCTTTTTGTTTATCCGGAAAATGTATTGCGCTCAAGGCGCTAGCACGTGTCATAAGTTTATTAGCCTTGACTATTTTTTCTGGTAAAACTTCTGGAAGACTATCAATTTGAGGCTTAATCGACGCCAAAATTTTACGTACTACACCGGACTTAAGTCCTTTAGTTTGCTTATATATCGGTACTATCCTGGCTGTATTGATCGGAAAGTCACTCACAAGTTCCATATTAGGATTCATGACAGTAAGTCTACCCCGAGAAAGCTCAAAACTACCTGTGATGTAATACTCGACCCCAGATTTAATGCCTCCAGCGCGGTAGGGCTGATTAAACCAAACAAGTCTGATTGAGCCACTTTGATCGCTAGCGACGGCCTCAGTTATATGCATACCACGTCGGACATAACGGCCAGTTGCTTGTTTTATAACGGCTTTTATACTGACAACGCTACCAGGTCTCAGCTCCATTATTGGTGTTATCTTAGAGTAGTCGTCGTAGCGTCTTGGGTAAAAATCTATTAGATCGGCTACTGTTTTTAAGCCAAGAATCTTCAGCTTTGCAGCAACGCTAGGCCCTACGCCCTTCAAACTTTCCAGGCTTGGATCCAGATTCATAATATATTAAGAACTTTCATAAAATAGTGCAGTCTGAGACGAAAACCGAGCACATGAGTAAAGACGTAGTCAAAATATGTTGAGGCTTCTTGTAGCAGATTTTCACTCTGAATGTACATTTTGGGAAAGTTCTACTTTTTCTTTAGAAGCAGAAAGACACTAGGACCAAAATAAGTTCGAGCAAAAGTTGGCTGCATAAGCGATTCTACACTTAGCATCAGGGGTTTTGGCACAAATTTCTTTAGACTAGGTGAGCGCAAGTTAGACACAGACAAAGCCTTTACTACCTTAAAGCCAGCATCATTGAGCTGTTTTATAACCATTTTTGGATTGTGATTAACAAAGGCAACTTCATCATCTCGCTTGTTTTCTTCCGACCTGATGTCTATCGGCTCATCCGGTACTTTTTTACCCTTTACTGCATATTTAACTCGGTTTTTAAAGTGAGCGTTGTTGGCGATTTCTAGAACTAAGAAACCATCTTTTGCGAGACATCTATTAAGCTCTGCAAATTCTTTTGTAGGGTCAGGTAAATGATGCATTACGCGAATCATTGTAAATAGATCAACACTGTCATCTTTAAATTGCAATTCGTCTGCTTGCATCAATTTTTGGTCAATATTTGGATAGTCCTTTAAGTAATCTTTGGCGATTTTGAGTTGGCTTTTCGCCGGTTCTGCCAAAGTAACTTTGTCGGAGTAATCATTCAGTAAAACGCAAAGGCGACCATAGCCACCACCAATGTCCACAGCATGTTTGAACTTTTTACCCTTAATAAGGCGTTTGATAGCAATTTCTTCAGCAGCATGCTCGTAATCTCGGCCGTCCCAATATTTTAAATAGTTATAGTCACCATTATCATACTGGTCGGCAACTTTTTTGGTTTTTTTATCAGTCATAGTTGAAGATTATACCATTCTTATTTATTAACAATTACAAAGTTATTTTTGCCACGTTTTACCAAGTTAGGGCCCGGTACAAATAGATCAAGGTTTTGCGGGCCGGCTTTTTGGCCATTTACGGATATTGCTCCAGAATTTAGAAAATTGCGGGCTTCTGTTTTGGATGATGCAAGTTCTCCAACAACCAAAACTTCGGCAAAGTCTACGCTGTAGTCAACCGTACCTAGCTCATCGGCCAGGATTTTCTTCTCTGATCTGTCTAGTTCTATAAAATTACCTTCGCCAAACAGTACCTCAGAAACTTTTCTTACTTCATCGGCGCGCTTCTGGCCATGAACAAGTCTAGTCACTTCATAAGCTAGGGTTTTTTGAGCCAAACGAGCACCCTTATTGGCATTAAACTCGCTCATAACACTATCAACAGATGGTTTGTCTAGCTCTGTATAAATTTTTATGTAATTTTCTACGCCTGCATCGTTGATATTAAGCCAAAATTGATAAAATGCAAAAACACTGGTTTTTTCTTGATCTAACCAGATGGCGCCATCCTCGCTTTTACCAAATTTTTTGCCTGTAGATATATCAATAACTAGCGGGAGTGTCATGGCGTGCACCTCTACGGAGCGGGCTTTACGAACAAGCTCTACTCCACTTAGGCAATTTCCCCACTGATCAGAACCGCCTAGCTGAAGCGTCGCCCCGTATTTATCGTAAAGATGTAGATAGTCCATACCTTGAAGGATTGTGTAGCTAAACTCTGTATAGCTAATGCCCTCACCACCAATTCGTTTGGCAATATAGTCGCGTTGAACTAAATTAGTCATACTAAAGTGCTTGCCAATATCACGCAGAAATGGCAAAAGTTTAACTTCTTTAGTCCAATCCAGATTATTAACTAAACGAAAGTTATATCCGTCAAAAATTTTTTTAATCTGAGCTTCGGCACAGTCAACATTGTGCTTGATTGTTTCTTCGTCTTGGGTCGGTCGTTCACTGTCTTTTCCACCCGGGTCGCCAACCAAACTAGTAGCACCACCGGCCAAGATAATAGCCGAATGCCCATGTCTCATAAACAACCTGTCAGCCATCATAGCTGCCAGATTGCCAATGGTCTGGGAGTCTGCAGAAGCATCATAACCGTGGTAAAAAGTCAGTTTATTTTGGTCTAAGACTTTGAGCTCAGCAAAAGTGCTGTCCTGCACAAAACCACGCCATACTAGTTCTTCGGATAATGTCATATGTATATATAGTATAGGGATAAAGCTTCAAAAATTAAACTTTCCACAAAATATAATATTTGCATCTTTAGAGCAGTCTGAGATGAAAATCAAACACATAACTAGAGGTGTACATCAGCGTACGGCGACAGATACTGTCACAGTTTTTTGCTGATAATGCGCAAGACATATAGACGGGACTAAACTCTACCGAAATGCTCAAAAGTCCTATATAATACGTACATTGCTGGAAGATTAGTAACAGAGACGCCAAGGAGTAATTACTACGTTTTATGAAAAAACCTAAGAACATTGCGCGCCCCCGAAAAGGTAGCCCGATAAAACAAAATCCAAAGACCCATCACGTTACTAAAAATGGTAACAAGATTAAACTTAACCATAATTTAGTTAACAAGATGAAAGCCAAGCGTGATGCTCGCCTACGTGAAAAGGCGGCTTACCTTGCAACACTTCCAAAAGGTCGTATAAAGCGAACTATATATAGAATGCACCCCAAAAGAGTGGCTAAATATTGGTTTAGCAAAAAGGGTGGGATTATGGCCCTTAAGCTTACAGGTATTGGTGCCTTAGCAATGTTTTTACTAATAATTGGTGTATTTGCCTACTTCAGAAAAGACCTACCAAACCTTCGCGATATCTCTGGTAACAACATTGGCGGATCGATCCGCTACTATGACCGTACCGGAGGCACACTACTCTGGGAAGATTACGATGCAGTAAAACGTAACCCAGTTCAAGGTAAAGACGTCTCTAAAGCCATATCAGATGCCACTGTAGCGGTTGAGGACCAGAACTTTTATGACCATGGAGGATTCGACTTAAAAGGCATCTCCCGCGCAGGAGTTAACAACATCCTAGGCAAAAGTGGGACTACCCAGGGTGGATCTACTATTACACAGCAGTTAGTTAAACTTACCCAAAACTGGAGCCGTGAACAAACTTACACCAGAAAGGTTAAGGAACTTATTCTGGCAGTAGAGCTAGAGCGTACCTACACTAAGGCTGAGATCTTAGCGGGGTATCTGGACACCGCACCATACAGTGACATTACCTACGGTGTAGAAGCTGCTATGCAAGATTATTTTAACAAGTCTTCAAAAGACATAACTCTTGATGAAGCTGCCTTTTTAGCCGCAATACCAAAATCTCCTTCGTTCTATTCACCTTACGGCGCTAGCTACAATAAGGAAGCCTTAGAGGGCCGTCAAGACTACATCTTAGACATAATGGCAGACCAAGGAAAGATCACTAATCAGCAACGCGACGAAGCCAAAAAAGTGGATACTCTATCCAAGATCAAGCCTCGCCAGCCTAAGTATGCCGGCATCCAAGCTCCATGGTTTGTGCTAACAGCTAAAGAAAAACTAACCCAGATGCGTGGCGCTAACGCCGTTTCATTAGGCGGACTAAAAGTAATAACTACATTGGATCTAGAAAAACAAAAGATTGCCGAAGAAGAAGTCGCCAAGGGTATGGCCCAAGTACAAAGACAACGCGGTGATGTCGCAGCTTTTGTAGCCGAGGACGTTAAGACCGGCCAAGTAGTTGCGCTGGTTGGTGGTACAGATTTTTCTAACCCAGTTTATGGCCAAAACAACTATGCCCGGGCAAAACTACCTCCAGGATCTAGCTTCAAACCTTATGATTATTTAGCAGCAATAGAACATACCGAGAATTTTGGTGCAGGCACAGTACTCTATGACGTCCAAGAGCCTGTTGATGGATATCCTTGCACGATAAAAGCTCGCCCGCCTGCCGGTAACTGTCTCTGGGACTATGACTTCCGCTATCCTGGACCTATGACGATACGCTACGCGCTCGGTGGGTCACGTAACGTCCCAGCCATCAAATCAATGGCTATAGCAGGTGTAGATAAAACAATTGATACAGCCGAGAAGTTAGGCTTAAAGGACACTGGCGATGACCGAATAGAAGGCCAGGGATACAAATGTTACGAGGACGATCAACTAACCGTCGAGTCACAATGCTACACCTCTTCAGCCATTGGAGACGGTGCCTATCTCAAACTTGACGAGCATGTTCATGCTTACAGCACTATTTCTCGAAATGGCAGATTGATACCCCAGACATTTATCTTAAAAGTCGAGGACTCTGGCGGTAAAACCATCGAAGAGTGGAAAGCTACAGAAGGCAAACAAGTAGTCCGTGACGAATCTGCATATATAGTTGCCGATATGATGGAAGACCCTAACGCCAGCTACTTCCCTAGAAAACCACACAGATATAATGGTCATAAGTTTGCGGTAAAAACAGGAACAACCAATGACTCTAAGGATGGATGGCTAATGGGCTACTCTACCCAATATGCTGCCGGGGTATGGGTTGGTTATCACAACCGACAGGTAGAGTTGAGTGGCTTCATGGAAGTTATGACCGAGCCAATTTGGGGTGGTTGGATGCGTCGTGTTCACGACAATCTACAGCCAGAGGAGCGTGCGCGACCAGCTGGAGTTAAAACACTTCCAGCGTATATTGTACGCACCCATGTAGGAGTTGGCTCAAAGGAGCCCAGCCCTACAAATGATCTATATCCTTCATGGTACAAATCCAGGACTCGCGGAACAAAAGAAGTTATTGATAAAGTATCCAACAAAATAGCGACAGATTGTACTCCAGAACTCGCTAAAGAGACCGTCGGCAACGCCAGCGCTAATCAGTTCTCTGCCGACAAGTTCCACGATGGGGCCCGGTCTGCTGGTACTTCCGAAAAAGACGACGTTCATAAATGTGAAGATGCCAAGCCAGCTATTACTCTCACTGTTAGCGGTAATGTAATAACTGCAACGGCATCAGCCGGAACGCACCCCATATCTAGTGACAAATTTAAGGGCACAATCAACATTAAGATCGGTGGCCAAACCGTCCAGTCATTTGAAGCTGGATCAAGTCCAGCAACAGTTAACTACACAGCAACAGTAACTGGTGAACAAACAGTGACAGCAGAAGTCATTGATAGCGTACTATACAACAACAGTGATAGCTTGACGGTTACATTTTCTAGCCCTGTAGTGTTAAGCGTCACCCGAGCTAAAGTTGTAGGGCCAAAAGCTGAGTTTGATTGGAATGGTAACAGTGGCGTGACTTCAATCTACACTGTAGTTGGCGATATCCTCGTTTGCTCCGGCAGTAGCGCTAGCGATAATGACTGCGACAAAAATAATAACCCTCAGTGGGCAGTCGGAAAATCAGTTTACGCTAAAGACACTTCTGGCAATATATCACCTTCTGTTACGATTAATTAGATTCACTTTTTTTGGGCGCCAGTAATTTTCCGGGCAAACATCATTTTACCTGCCTCTGTTTGAAGCATTCTAGTTACCGCAACATCTACACTCTTGCCTATCATATTGCCCGCCCCACTAACAACAACCATTGTGCCATCCTCTAGATATCCAACACCTTGGTCTTTATTGCTACCTTTTTGAACAATTTTTACAGTGTGGCTCTCGCCCGGCAAGGCAACTGGCCTTACAGCTTGAGCTAACTCATTAACATTGAGTACCCTCACGCCTTCTGTAACAGCGACTTTATTAAGGTTAAAGTCGTTGGTGCATAGATAGGCTTTAATATCGACAGCAAGTTGAACAAGTTTATCGTCTGTGGCATTTTTATCCGTAAAATCAGTCTGCTCAACCCGGACCTGGTCTGGCAACTCTGTTTGCAGGCGCACAATCACGTCTAATCCAAATCTGGCGCGTTCTCGCTTGTGTGAATCATTGCCGTCGGCCAAAAGTTGCAGTTCTCGTACGATAAACTGTGGCACCACCATTTGGCCTGGCATAAAGCCAGCTTGGGCTATCTCTACAATGCGTCCATCAATTATCGCGCTAGAATCTAGAATAACGCCACCCTTAGATTTTTGAGTAGTTTTTTTGGTCTGCTGAGACAAAAACAAAAATATTATTGCAAGTAACGCGACCGATTGAATAATCTCTATCATTTGACCTCTATATCTTTAAATAATTATTTAACGCTGTGCGCACATCCGGCACTGGCTTTAATATTGTAGATTTATTACTATTTCTGAGTTTTGGACCAATAGCTTCAGTGAATCCTAGTTTTTTTGCCTCCGCAAGGCGTTTTTCAACAAAAGGCACATGCCGAACTTCACCAGATAGCCCAACCTCGCCATATACTACTACGTTTTCTTTTAGTTTTAAGCCTTTAGCGGCTGAACCTATAGCCATACAGATAGCCAGGTCTATTCCGGGATCATTAATCTTTATACCACCGACAATATTTATATATATGTCTTGATCAGATAAATTCAGTTTAGTACGACGCTCCAGCATAGCAATAAGAAGATTAACTCTGTTGAGTTCAACGCCACTAGAAGCGCGCTTTGGGTAGCCGTAGGAAGTTTTATTCACCAAAGCTTGCACCTCAACCAGCACAGGCCTACTACCCTCCATGGTTGCTAGGACAATTGATCCGTCGGTAATTTGACGCTCGCTCAGTAATGCTTCTGATGCATTTTCTACCTGAATTAGGCCATTTTCTGCCATCTCAAATATTCCCGCCTCGTCCGTTGAGCCAAACCGATTTTTTACACTACGCAAAATTTTAAACCCACCATATCTGTCACCTTCTAGCTGAAGAACTGTATCGACTACATGCTCCAGCACCTTAGGGCCAGCGATTGAGCCTTCTTTGGTAACATGACCAACCAAGACAACCGCCGTATTCACTTCTTTAGCTACATTGATAATAAGATGAGCGCAGTTGGTGATTTGCGACACACTTCCGGCAACCGATGCCACAGACTCTGATGTAAGAGTTTGTATAGAATCTATGACAACAAAATCAAAGTTACCAGAAGAGATTGTACGGGCGATATCCTCAGCATTAGTAGCAGACCCAAGTTGGATATTTTTATCTGCAACACTAAGTCTTTCTGCCCGAAGTCCAACTTGATGCCCCGACTCTTCTCCACTGATATATAAAACATTATTTTTATCTGACAAACCAGCCACAATCTGCAGTAACAGTGTGCTCTTGCCTATCCCAGGCTGGCCGGCCATAAGAGTAATACTACCCTTCACAAATCCACCGCCTAAAACCGTATCAACATCCCCAATACCGCACTGCATTCGATTTTTGTCATCGGTTTTAGAAAAATCCTTAATTATTGAAGTTTTTAATGCTGAGCCTTTTTTACTAACAGTTCCCTTGGCAGTTACTAGTACTGCTTCTTCGGCTAGAGTATTCCACTCTCCACAAGAGTTACATTTGCCCGACCAAGTACCATATTCTGCCCCACAATTGTTGCATACGTAGCGAAGCGAGTCTTTTTTACCCACTACTGCACACCACCTATTGGTTTAATATCATCGGTTTGTAGCGCTTGAATTAGTTCTGATTCTATAGTGGCAAGTTTGTTATACTCCTCAACAATTTGATTGTAGCGCTGAGCTTTCTCCTGACGAGTCTTTATGAGGTTATTGTAACGATTAACCAGGGCATTAAATCCTTCGACTCCTTCGTTATATTCAGCGATTTTTCTTTGATTAATTAATATGTCCAGGCGCGCTTTCTGAGAATCGACTTCTGCTCCAAGTTGCTCAATCTGTTTTTCTTCGGCTTGTATCTCGGGCTTTAACGCTGTTAATTCTTCATCGTAGGCTTTAACTTTATTTTCGATATCTATAAAGGTTTGTTCATACTTCTCTGACAGATCTATGATAGCACTTCTGTTTTTGAAGTATTTAGAATAATACGCTTCGAGCTCCGGTGATAAATTTCGGACTTCAGAAGCCAGAATAGAATGAAGCTCATTAGGAACAACCGATGCGTCTTTTTTGCGATAGTTTTCTATATTTTCCTTAATTCTAGGGTTATTTAGTGTAGCAAAAAACTCACCAGTCATCTTATCTACCTTTTTTCGCTCATCACCACTAAGCCGTTCATAAAAAGCATGCAATACTTCATGCGCGGCAGTCACCTCAATCACCCCCTGAAGTCGAGGGTCGTCGACTTCAAGCAAGAAAATTCCTTTATTGTTAATAAAACATCCTAGAACTATCGTTTCTTCCTGGTTCTTACAAGAATTTTTAAATTCCTGCTTTGTTTGAAGCTGGGGATGATTAACATAAAAAACATCTCTAGTTTTATCGGTCATTGTTGCTTTATTAGCTAATTCTACAATTTTCGACGGTGGATTATAGTCTCTTAGAGCAACGTAATCCAGGATCTGTCTTGTGTGTGTTACGACATAGATACTTAGGCCAAGCAAAACTAATAGCAAGCCAATATTAAAAAACTTAAACGATTTCTTCATACTATATTAGTAGTATATCTGACTTTTTACTCACGAACTATAGAGTAGATCAGTTCGCCATTTTTTGTTGACACACTAACGAAATCGCCTTTGTTGTAGCGCCCATCTAGCAAGCCATTCGAAATTTCGTCTTCTAACGTATCCTGCAGAAGTCTTCTCAGGGGTCGCACACCATACTTAGAGTCATAGCCCTTTTCGCAAAGATATTTTTTAGCTACTGGCGAAAGTTTTACACCTATCCCGCTGTGTACTAGCCTTTTTTCGAGCTGTTTAAGCTGAATTTCTAATATTTCAGCGATCTCTGGTTTAGTTAAGGACCTAAAGACTATGACATTGTCTATGCGATTCAGAAGTTCTGGACGCATAGTCTTGTGTAATGATTCTAGGACCGCTGATTTGTTTTGCTCGTGCAGACTGTCGAGATCATCTCGGTCTTGCTTGGTACGAACTTCAAATCCTAGACGCGCTTCTTTCTGAAGTTTTTCTGCGCCAATATTGCTGGTCATAATTATGATCGTGTTACTGAAGTCGATAACTCGGCCTTTTCCATCTGTTAAACGCCCATCCTCTAAAATTTGGAGCATAAGGTTAAAAACATCTGGGTGTGCTTTTTCTATCTCATCAAAAAGCACCAAGCTGTATGGCTGTCGCCTAATTTTATCTGTTAGCTGACCACCGTCATCATATCCAACGTAACCGGCAGACGTACCGACTAACCTAGAGGCATTGTGACGCTCACCAAACTCACTCATATCTATCTTTACTAAGTTTTCTTCGCTTCCAAAGAATTCACGAGCAAGCACCCTGGCAAGTTCAGTCTTACCAACACCAGTAGGTCCGAGGAAAATAAACGAGCCGATCGGTCGTTTGCTATCAGAAATTCCACTTCTGCTTCTACGAACCGCACGAGCTACGGCTTTGATAGCCTCTTTTTGACCAATCACATGGCTAGCCAGGGTCTTTTCTAGGTTTAATAGATACTTTGCTTCTGATCTAATAACCTTCGTTACTGGCACACCGGTAATTCTAGCCACGACAGCAGCTACGTCGTCGCTGGTTAAGGTCAGTCGTTTAATGTCTTTGTGTTTAGTCTGAAGTTCAGAGATTTCACGCGACAGTTTACTGGCCTGTGTTTTGTATTGAGCGGCTGTTTCGTAATCTTCTGCAGCTGCTGCGTCCTCGATCTTAACTTGCAAAAGTCTTAATTCTTTTTGAGCCTTACGCAGTTCTGGTGGGGTTTTGCCTTTATCTACCCGCAAATGCGCACTAGCTTCGTCCATGAGGTCGATAGCTTTGTCGGGCATAAATCTGTCATTTATATATCGCTTTGCGAACCTAGCTGTGTCTTCTAGAACCTCATCGCTTATCGATACATTATGGTAACTTTCATAGTGCTTTTTTAGACCTTTTAATATCTGAACTGTTTCATTCTCTGTAGCTTCGGGCACAATTACGGGCTGGAACCGTCTTTCAAGCGCAGCGTCTTTTTCTATATATTTTGCATATTCATCAGTTGTGGTAGCGCCAATCATCCGCATTTTGCCACGGGCTAGAGCCGGTTTTAGCATATTTGCAGCATCAAGCGCTCCTTCAGCCGCACCAGCACCAACAAGCAAGTGTAGCTCATCAACAAATATTATGGTTTTTTTATCGCTCTCTAACTCGCTCATCACTTTTTTAAGTCGCTCTTCGAATTCTCCACGATATTTTGTACCAGCAATCATTGCGGCTAGGTCCAGCATAATTATTCGCTTATCTAGCAGGCTGTCTGGCACATCTTCGGCCACTATTCTAGCGGCCAGTCCTTCGACTATAGCTGTCTTACCAACTCCGGGCTCACCTATAAGCACAGGGTTGTTTTTGTTTCTCCTACTTAGGATTGTAATGACGCGCCTAATCTGTGCCTCTCGTCCGATTACTGGGTCTAGTTTATTTCGCCTAGCTTGAGCTGTGAGGTCGGTTCCAAAAAACTCCAGCGCTGTCTTTTTTTGACGTTTGTCTTTTTTTAGCGCCTCATAACCCCCGCCACTCTCATGTTGGCGACGCAAAAACTGCTCAATCTCAGTAGTTAATACATTTGTATTCACGCTCATTTCACGCAGTAGCTCTACTGCGCGGGAGTTTTTTTGGCTAAGTAGGCTATACAGTATGTGCTCTGTACCACAAAAGTCTTGGCCATAATCTTGTGAGATTTCATAGGCCATCTTTAATGTTAATTTTGCAACTTCACTCAGGCCCTTAGCTTCATAAGGGCTTTGCGGGTTGGGGTCAGTACTAAGCGAAAGTCGCGCTTTAGAAAGAGTTACTCCAACACCATCCAGAATTTTTGCTCCCATTGAACTATCTTGGGCTAAAAGCCCCATAAGCAGATGCTCTGTGCCAACATAAGCATTGCCGGTACCGCGTGCAATCGCATCAGCGTTACGCAAGGCGCCCATGGCATTGTCGGTTAAATGATTTAAAAATTCTTGAAAATCTGGTGAGCTTGGAATCATACGAGAATCCCTCCCTTAATAATAGTTTCGGGCTTAAATTATTACGAAAGTGATTCAACCCACTTTCTAGCATCGATAATAGATACTACTCCCAGAATATCAAGATTAGCACTCTCGTGTCAAGAGTGCTAAAATGAGCCGTTATTGGTAGTTATTGGTTTTGGATAATTTTTATGTTTCGGGGTAAAGTTTTGCTAATAAATCATCCCTAAAACCTATACTGCAGAGTCCTCCAACACTTCTAGCTACCTCATATTCAGACTCATCAGCATCTCTTTCGATAAGCGTATCGTATCGATAAAACTTTTTCGATGCCCTATTAGCAGAACCTATGCCATATCCCACAATAACAGCAGATAACAGCATGCTTTTGACGAGAGGGAAATCATCAATTGCTAACTCCAATATTGGAGAAGAGGCAAGAGCAATAAAACCGACTCCTGCAGTACTCAAGCCAGAAGCAAGGTTTCTGCGCGCTTTTTGCCGTTTTTGCATATTAATTTCTTGTGATGCATGTTGCTGGTAATGCCGTAGTTCATGACCGACTACATCAAGAATTGTATTTGCACAAGATCGTCTAGTAATAGACATATACGAATCATCCATGAAGCGTAAACTGGCTCTTTGTGCATCATGGTCTAAATAAGGATCTAAATAATACTCAATTACCCTTGGCACATTAATAGTGATAAATGGAGAGTTCTGATTTAGCGAAGGATCACCTGACGTAAGCGAATGAAATATCGGACTCCGTGCCTCATGATGAAATGTGCCCCAATGATATGTGTGCGCAGGATATAGTTCCTCATCCTTATATACAGTAGGATGAAATTCATCAAACATTTGTTTATTACAGAAAAAAATAGGAATTGGAGGCATATCATCAGTCACACCTACAGTTCTGGCAGCATCTCTTATGGTCTTTTCACCTAAAGAAAAATCTGTAAGCAAATCACCAAGGCTAGCGTCAACAATTACCCAAGGATAAAACTCTGCTTTTTGCTCTGGAGATGGATTTGCCATTGCAATTCTACTTAAGTTTTATTCGCCGTGTTCTTCGATTGCCTCTAGTAGAGAGCTCTCTAGTTGCTCTTTCTTCTTCAACTTTTGACCACCAAGAGGCTTAGCAATCTTAACTTCAGCGGATTCTGGCACTTCAACTTCAGGAGTTGTGTCGGACACTATGTCTATCTCAAAGCCGGTAAGTTTGCTAGCCAAACGTACGTTCTGACCACTCTTACCTATAGCAATACTCAGCTGGTCTTCTGGCACGTTAACAATCGCTTTTTTAGTTTTTTCGTCTAAATGTACTTTTGTAACTTTAGTTGGACTTAGGGCATTTGTCAGGAATTTCACAGGGTCATCGTCCCATACGATTATGTCGATCTTTTCTTGCTCGCCTACTTCGCTCATCACGGCGTTAACACGAGTCCCATGACCACCAACAAAAGTACCTACAGGGTCAACACCTGGCACAGTACTAGTTACGGCTATTTTGCTCCTAACACCAGCTTCACGGGCGATAGCCTTAATAGCGACAGAGCCACTTTCCATCTCAGGAACTTCTCCACGGAAAAGCCATTCCATAAAATCTGCTGACCCACGTGAGACAACCAGTTGTGGGCCACGAAAACCACGCTCTACGTCTTTTAAAAACACTTTTAGACGCTGGCCTGGGTGGTAGTGCTCATTCTGAATTTGCTCACTCATAGGCATAATGGCCTGAGCCTTACCTAGGTCGAACCGTACCATACGGCCTTCCACTCGCGAGACTACACCGTTAACCACGGTGCCAATTTTGTCCTGGAACTCATTCATAATAATTTCGCGCTCCGCTTCACGTAGCCTTTGCAAGATAACTTGCTTAGCAGTCTGAGCAGCCACACGGCCAAAGCTATCAGCTTTTTGATGAAATTCTAGGATATCGCCAATTACAGCGTCTTTTTTAACCTTTTTGGCATCTTCTAGATTGATCTCAAACCTTTCGTCACCAACTTTCTCGACAACTTCTCTGCCAACATATACATCTAGATCACCATTTTTCATATTGATCTCTACGCGTACTTCTTGTTCGCGGTCACCAAAGTCACGCCGATATGCAGCGGCCAATGCTTGCTCTACCACCTCTTTAACAGATTCTTCTGGTAAGTTTTTCTCGTTAGCGATTGCTACAATTACCGAGTTGAGTTGTTTAATATCTAATTCCATTTTATTCCTTTCGGTTTTAAGTTAAAACATGCCCCATTCATGAAAAAAGTCGACCAATTCGGCCGACATCCATCTAATAGTACCAAAATTATAACCTAAAGTAAAGTTTAGGGATTATCTTGCTTTTGCTTAGATGAATATTTAGTGATTAAATCTACGTTAGTTATGAGTAAATTCGAGCGCGGTAAAATCCCTGGGAGTTCGGTACCAAATACTGGATCGTACGCAAGGTGGCAGTTTTTTACAATGCTTCTAGGCTATCGATTACCTATGAAAAAATTGGTAATTGAAGGTCAAGAAAATATACCAAAAGACGAGCCTCTTTTGATTTTGCCTAATCATCGAGGGCATGGCGACATTGCCGTTACTAACCATGCTATTCATCCGCTTAAGGCTCGGTACATGGCTAAGGGTAAGGTCTTTGGATACCCTTTTATCGGCAGAAAAATGGAGACAGACTGGAACACTATCCGTATCAATGAAGGCATGCCTTCTGAGGATATACTTTTAGCATGCCTGGAGACTTTTGAGCATGAAAAAAACCCAAACCTGGTGATGTTCGGAGAAGCTACCAGGGTAGAAGAAAACATCACAAGAGTTAGGGGTTTACCGGCATTTGCCGGCAGAGTTGCTTGCTTCTCAGGAGTTCGAGTTCTGCCAATAGGAATCTGGGGAACCCACGTGCACCGTAACCTACCAGGCATGAGCGATACTTATGTACATGTTGGCGAACCGTTAGGGCCTTACGTATTTGAAGCTGGCTATGATACTGCAGATCGAACAATCGACAAAATAGGTCAACCGGACCGCCAACTTCTGCGAACTGCTCAAGCCGAAATCACATCAGGCATACAAGATAGCTTAGACAAAGCGATCTTGCTTTCCCAAAAATAGATTTATCGTCTAGAATAGAAACAAATGGGAAAATTAGTAAAGCGACTTTATGGTCAATTTGTGCCAGAAAATTATGATCTGAACATAGAAATTGATTCAGATAAAATGACTTTTTCTGGCAAAGTTATTATTAAAGGCAAAAAATCTGGCCGTCCAAGCAAACGAATTACCCTACATCAAAAAGACTTAAAAATTACTAACGCTAAAATCACCCATCACAGCAAAGAAAAAAAAGAACTTAACCTCGACCGGATCAACTGCCACAAGGCCTACGACGAAGTTCGCCTTCACAGTCCAGATATGATCTATCCTGGGAGTTATGAGTTATATCTAGAATTTAATGGAAAAATCACCCCCGAAATGCATGGCCTATACCCCTGCTTTTTTGAACATAAGGTCAAAAAGCAAAAAATTTTTGCTACACAATTTGAGTCACACCACGCTCGTGAAGTCTTCCCTTGCATAGACGAACCGGAAGCCAAAGCAACCTTCGACCTGACACTCACAACAGAAGTTGGCGTAGATGTCTTGGCTAACACTGAGGTAAAATCGCAGAAAACTGACTCTAATAAACTAATTACAAAGTTTGAAACAACCCCAATAATGAGCTCTTACCTACTAGCACTTGCCTTTGGCCAAATCCACTGCGTAGAGGGCAAGACCAAGTCAGGTATAGCCGTGCGCTCATGGGCTAGTGTTGCTCAGGACAAAAAAACCCTAAAATATGCCAATGCCGAGGCCATCGACGTACTAGATTTCTTTGAAGAATACTTTGGTGTCGCCTTCCCACTCAAAAAACTTGATCAAATCGCCTTACCAGATTTTGAAAGTGGCGCCATGGAAAACTGGGGATTAATAACCTACCGAGAAATCGCTCTACTGACAGACCCAGATAACCGATCCGTACCTACAGAACAATATGTTTCTATGGTTATCGCACACGAGGTTTCTCACCAGTGGTTTGGCAACTTAGTAACCATGAAATGGTGGGATGATTTGTGGCTAAACGAAAGTTTTGCCAGTCTGATGGAACACCTGGTTCTTGACAAGCTCCACCCAAGCTGGCACCAGTGGGAGCAATACGCCTCGGCAGATATAATTGCTTGCTCTAACAGAGATATATACAGCGATGTCCAAGCCGTCGGTGTTGATGTAAGACACCCAGATGAAATAGGGTCGTTGTTTGACCCAGCAATAGTTTATGCCAAGGGTGGACGGTTATTAAAAATGATGCGCGAATACATCGGCGACGAAGCCTTCCGGAAGGGACTCAAAAGTTATTTTCAAAAGCATGCCTTTAAAAATACGGTTCGTGAAGATCTATGGACAGAAATGTCAGCTGCCAGCGGAGAAGATATCAATGCGCTGATGACACCATGGCTAGAACAATCTGGCATGCCAGTTGTAAAAATTACTTCTGAGGGCAACCAGAGATCCCTTACCCAATCTAGGTTCTTACTCGACAAGGACGACGACCCTAGCATCTGGCCGATTCCCTTGCTTGGCGAAGAGACATCAGTGAAAGTCTTAAACAAAAAATCAGTCTCTCTAGACTCAGAGTCGGTCCCTTTCCTTAACCCTTACGGAAGTGGCCACTACATAGTTCACTACGCAGACGATAAAGATCTGACGACAATAATCTCTAAAGTAAAAAAAGATCAATCACTATCAGAAAGCCGAATCAACATATTGAATGATTTAATATTGCTGGCTCGCCGTGGTGACGATAGCATTGTAGATGCTCTGAAGTTAGTTCAAGAACTAGAAGAAGAACCACGTGATGCTGTTTGGTCAATTATGGCTCGAGTTTTGGGGCTAAGCGCAAACCTTGGTGAAGATAACGTTGCTGTAGAAGAAGGGTTAAAAAAACTTCGGTACAACCTCGGCCACAAAAATTATCAAAAGTTAGGCTGGGATGATGCAGAAGACGAAGATCCTAACACCAAGATGCTTCGAGCAACGGCAATTAGTTTAATGCTCGGTTCAGAAGACGCATCGGTTATTAAAAAAGCCAAAGATATCTTTTCAAGCTCTAAAAAAATTGAAGATATTGAGTCCGACAGGCGCGGAATAGTCTTTAGTGCAGTAGTAAAATTTGCAGATGACGAGAAAGTTATAGATGAACTAATAAAAAAATATAAAAGCACAGTTGACCCCGACCTTCAAAACTCTATTTGCGGCGGGCTATGTGCTACAAAATCAGAAAAAGTAGCGAAACTATTAATAGCCGAGGGTCTGGGAAAAGATGGTTTTGTACGACAACAAGATATTTTCCGCTGGTACGCATATTTAATGCGCAACAAACACACGCGGGATCTGGCATGGGACTGGCTAATAAATTCTTGGTCGCGGCTAGAAAAAATGTATGGTGGCGGGAAATCTATGGATCATTTTGTGGTTTATTCATCTGCACCAATGCAAACAAAAAGTTGGCAAAAGAAATTTGACGACTTCTTTGATCCCAAGATCAACGACATTTCCCTCTCTCGCAACATAAAAGTAGCCAAATCAGAAATTCAAGCTCGAATAGACTGGCGCACCCGTGAACTAAAACCACTTGAAACGTACTTTAAGAAGTGATTACTGGTCTCTGTTTGGTAACTCTAACAATGTCTACCACACCCAAAGTAATCAGTGGAGCAGCACTAATTGCTATTGAGCCACTGACCCCTAATTCCTCAACAACAAAATAGAACAATACTGCTAATAATAAGAATAAAATTTGACCAAACGAATTAGCGGTAGATAATATACTAGCTCGTCTTGACGATTCAATTCTTTCTTGGATGTGCAGATTCAAATATGAATCAATATACTTAATCGCAGCATACATTACAAAAAGATTAGCAAATATTGCAATTGCGCCACCAAAAATTAACCCAATTGACGAACTTAATATGAGACCGATCCATGCAACAACCGTTGATATCCGAGTTAAATTAAACCTCCCAAAAATATAAGAACTAATCGCCATACCAATCAAAATAACTGGAAACAATAAAGCGACCGATTCAATGCTCAGCCCTTTGCTTGTAGAAAAAATCTGGTAATACTCATACATTACCGATTTAAATGCAACTAAAACAACAACCAGAAGTATTAGCCACCTTAATAAGTCACTTTTTAAAATGACCATTACTTCTTTGAGGTGTCTATACCAGCTTAAGTTTGCGTGAGTCGCTGGAGTTATTTTAGGTTCAAACATCCTAGAAACTAGCCATATTGCATATAAAAGCCCTGGCAAAGTAAAGAAAAATGCCATGCGAAGATTGCCGAACAAGGAAATCAAATAAGCCACAATGCCTGCCAGTGTCATACTCCAAAGAAATAAGCTATCGGCTATACCTTTAACATTTTGATAATGCTCTTTTAGGCCTCTATCCTTTAAGCTGTCGTAGATTAGTGCCTCATAAGTACCGGAATACATCGCAGTCCCTAGCGCCCATACAGTCGCTCCAATGGCAAATACTAAAAAAGTACTTCCTAGCCCGATTATAATTGTACTTGCTGCTAATAAAATCAAACTTATTACTAGTACTTTTTTTCTACTCCATTTATCTGCCAAAACACTTGATGGTATTTCGAACAGCAACTGTGGCGCCCAAGCTAAAGCACCTAGTATGATGATTTGCTGCAAACTCATCCCAATTTGCTCGTAAAAAACTTTATCAATTGCATACCAAACAAAAAAACCATTGAAAAAAGCAATCAAATAGAAGCTTCTCTTGATCGACCTAAGGTTGGGCGGGTGCATTTACGATGAATTATACAGCAGAATATTACACACTTATATAATTTCAATAAATTCTACTTCGTAGTCTTCGCCTGAAACGCTGGCAGCAGACAGGCAATACTCGCCTTCCCATTTGTTTTGGGCAATCCAATACTCGGCCGCGAAGCTCATTTGTCTTAACTTTGCTGGAGTTATATACTCAAACCCTTCGCCCTGCCTGGAGCTAAAACGATATTTAACTTCGACAAAGTAAACACACCTGTTTTTTTTGGCAATAATATCTATCTCACACTGTTTGGTCTTCCAATTTCTGTCCAGTATTTTAAAACCTTTGAACTCTAGGTATTTTTCTGCAGCATTTTCACCGTATTTTCCACTGTCGTTATGCTTCATACGTATCCATGATATCTTTGATAGGTTTGAAGGACCATCTGTGCAGTGGTGTTAGTCCTTTCTCCCTTATGGACGCTAGATGCTGCGAAGTGCCATAGCCCACATTTTTTTCAAATCCGTAGTTTGGATACAACTTACCCTGGTTGCTCATATATTCATCTCTTGCAACTTTGGCTACTATGCTAGCAGCAGAAATTTCTGCCACGCCGGCATCACCGTTAACCACACACTCAACTTGTTGATGAATTTTATCTCCCGATAAGTAGTTAAAGTTACCATCAATCAGTATTTTTATACCTTTTGGAGCCTTCTTCAAGGCTCTTTGGCAAGCTAAAGTTGTCGCCTTAGTTAAGCCCAAATCATCGACTTCACTAGCGCTTACCCAGCCCAAACCCACAAATTCGGCAGTAGAATTAATGATTTTTGCCAAATCTTCTCTCTGAGATTTTGTCAGTTTTTTAGAATCTTTAAGTCCATGAATCTTTTGTCCCAGCAATACGGCCCCTACCACCAACGGCCCGGCCCATGCACCACGCCCAACTTCATCAACCCCAATGACTTTTTGCATTAAATTAAGTATATAAAAAAAGCGCCGATTTGGCGCTTTTTATTAAGCAAAAACTTATTTTTCTTCTTTTGCTTTGGGAGTTTCTTCTGCAGGCTTTTCAGTTTCTGGTGCTTTTTCCTCAACAGCCTCGGCTGGCTCAGGTTTTGGCGCCTCTTTTATAGTATTGACCTCATCACGGTTAAAATCCATACCGGATAGTCTAGCTGATTTACCTGTACGCTCACGCATATAGGTTAGGTAATTACGGCGAACCTTGCTTCGCTTCGTTACTTCAATTTTTTCTACAAGCGGGCTGTGAAGAAGGTAGGATTTTTCTACTCCAATTCCGCTAGCAACTCGCCTAACGGTGATACTACTCGTGTGACTACCCTTACGGTCAGTGCGAATAACTAGCCCTTCAAAAACCTGAATACGCTCTTTATTACCTTCACGGATTTTTTGGTGAACTTTAACAGTGTCGCCAGACTTAACGTCGACAACATCGTGTTTACGATACTTTGCTTCAATAGCTGAAATAACTGATGACATTACTAATTAACCTTTTTCTTCACAAATTGTTTTATACATTCTACCACATCTGTTGTGATAATAAAATACCCTGATTTAGAAAATAAGCGTAAACTACCTAGTATGGATTATAATCAACGAGCTTTGGACGAACACAAAAGATTAAAAGGTAAGATTTCTGTTGAATTAAAGGCAGATCTAGCCACAAAAGATGACTTAAGTACATTCTACAGCCCCGGCGTCGGTGCCGTCAGTAGCCACCTAGCCGAACACCCCGAAGAACTCAGGGATTATACCTGGACCAACAATACAGTAGCTGTCATATCTGACGGATCAGCTGTTTTGGGGCTCGGTAATATCGGTCCAGAAGGCGCACTACCGGTAATGGAAGGTAAATGTATGCTGTTTAAACATTTTGCCGGGATAGACGCTGTACCAGTTGTACTTAATGTCCATACAGCAGATGAAATCATCGCCGTTGTTAAAGCCCTAGCCCCAACTTACGGCGGGATTAACCTCGAAGATATCGGTGCACCACTTTGTTTTGAAGTAGAAGAAAAACTAAAAGCCGAACTAAATATCCCCGTTTTTCATGATGATCAACATGGCACGGCTGTCGTGGTGTTAGCCGGACTAATAAATTCTATGAAAATAACTGGCAAAGACCTTAATACTTGTCGAGCGGTAGTTAGCGGAGTTGGTGCTGCCGGAGTAGCTATAATGAAACTACTTAAAAAATACGCTCCCGGACTAGAAATCATCGGGCTAGATAGTCAAGGAATTATTAGTTCTAACCGCGCAGATTTGAATGTTGTCAAACAAAACTTACTACACCTGGGCGTACTCAGTGGAGCGATAGAAGGCGATTTAACAGAGGCCGTAAAAGGCGCTAATATATTCATCGGTGTTAGTAAGGCTGGCCTGCTAACAGCTGATCATATAAAATTAATGGCCAAAGACCCAATCATTTTTGGCCTGGCTAACCCCGTACCAGAAATAATGCCTGATGAAGCCAAGTCTGCCGGAGCATTAATAGTAGCCACTGGTCGCAGTGACTTCCCTAACCAAGTTAACAACGCTGTTGCCTTCCCGGGCATTTTCCGCGGAGCGCTAGATAACCGAGTCACCAAAATTACAGATGACCACAAATTAGCTGCCGCAAAGGTCATAGCAGGGCTGGTCCAGAACCCAACTCCAGATGAAATAATCCCATCAGTCCTAGACCCACGCCTAGTCCCAGAAATCTCTAAAGTTATCGTCTAGTTACGGTTTGAACACTGCCTAAACCACTGTTCGCTACGGCTAGATCGAAGTCATCCAGATACTCTATTTCACTGGCTCTTAGTTCTTCCTCGACTGCTCTTCGACCAATGGCTACGGTCGAGGTAATTACCTGACCTTTAGTATATTCACGCTTTGTATAAGGATCAAAAATACCACCTCTATACACATAGCTACCAACAGGAACTTCTTGCTTTTTAAGCTCTGGTTCTTCGCCTAATCTTTTAGGTACAAGTAGCTCAAAAACAATACTGTACATTTGGCCAGCTCTACCGTAACCTACATTGCCTGACGGACCCTCCCAAATACGTGGAGTACTTGATCTAATACTAAAGCGCTCATCATAGTCGGTGCCCAAACCAGATGCCGGTAAAACGCCCAGGATTGGTCTTGGGTCTTCAGGCTTCCTAACGCATACAATTTCAGCACCTCTAGCTGCTTGCTGGGCAAGATTAATTACGTTTTGGCGAAATCTTTCATGATTATCGTCGGGCTGTCTGCGAAGAGTTAACCAACTACCATCAGCGTCTAATAAACCACCCGATAAAATATTAAACTCATCAAAAGAAATAACACCATATTTATTCCCTTTACCTACAATCTCTTTTTCTATTTGATGCAACTCAGCCATTTTTTCAAAATACTCAGCAGCAAGATCGCTCATAACAAACCTCCATAATTTTATTGTATTTTACTAAACTTTATACTTTTGTACAAAATTATACTGATCTGTTCATAAAGCATCGACATATTAAAAGTAAATAACAAACTTTATTCTACGACAACGATCGCTAATCCCGTGCCGCTTGCCTAAAGAATATAACTAAAAATCTTCTGGAAGGACATGTTCTAAAGTATTTACAAATTTAGATATTTCTTCATCCATCAATAATCTGGAATATCTGCCAAGCTCAACCACTAATTCAGCGGTAACTTCATCATTATGGTCATCAAAATGCGAAACAACTTCATCTGTCAAAAATGCCGAAATTCTAATCTCGCAACACGGACACCGAAACCTCGCATCAGACACACCTCCATTTTGATCGCCACTCAATGCGTAGATATATAAAAAATCTCCACCGCAGGACCGAGGGCATACCCATGGTTCACTAAGCACTCCCATTTTCTGCTCATCGGTAAGTGTAATTTCTTGGCCGTTTATGCCGTCAATTGCTCTATATACACCAACACGGGGACCTGGCTCTTGCTTCTTTTCTTGAGTTTCATGATTTGCCATATATATATTATATAAGTTAATGGCAAATAACACAATAATCTTATTTTTGGTTACTGTAGAGTTCTTAAGTAGTAACCCCTAAATGGATGCTACAGGCTAACTTACTTAACCTACTACTCTGTAAACTTCTTCAAGAGTAGTTTCGCCAGCCAGAACCTTGATGATGCCGTCTTGAAGCATTGTTACCATGCCATCAGCTATAGCTTGGTCCTCTAGCATTTTGGTGGTGACCTGTTTGCCGGCAACGCCTCGCAAAAGGTCTTGCACACCATCACTCATCTTGAATTGCTCACGTAAAGCTAGCTGACCTTTGTATCCAAATGGATTTTCCTCTGAACTGCCTGGCTTATAAAGAGTAATGTTATCCAAATTTGGTCGCTCAACCGACGGAGGCAAGGTCTCTATCACCTTCCAGATTTGTTGCTTTAATGTATCATCTGGCTGAAATCCAACTTTTGTCTCGTCATCAAGATGCCTGACCAGTCTCTGTGCCATCACTAAATGTACAGCGTTTACAAACAAAGGGTTAGTGCCGATCGCATCAAGCATGCGTGTAAGAGCTGCTGCTGATGAACTAGCATGATAAGTAGACAAGACTAGGTGCCCGGTAAGCGCGGCCTGAAGCGCTGTTTTGGCAGTATCTTGGTCACGAATCTCACCAACCATCACTACATCGGGGTCTAGACGCAGGACAGCTCGCAATTTTTCGGCAAAACCTTGCTCGTTTTGGTCACCGTTAACAGGAATTTGTACAACTCCAGGTATAAAATATTCGACCGGGTCTTCTAGAGTAATAATCTTGCGCTCAGTAGTATTAAGAGTGTTGATTATCGAATATAGCGTCGTAGTCTTACCAGAACCGGTTGGACCCACAACCAAAACCAACCCTGACGGGTGAGAGATCACCTCGTCAACCGCTGCACGCTCCTCGGTATCGAGGCCAAGGTTATCTAACTGCAAATATTGTAGCTCAAAATTAAACAGCCTCATCACTATGTCGATTCCGTAAACCGTCGGTACTGTCTCGACACGCAAGTTCACCGTAACTTCCTCGCCTGTTGCTAATCTGTAATTCTGATTGATGTGACCAGTTTGAGCATCTGGACTACCTGTACTAACATTTGCCGCGATGGCTATGGTTGAAATAACTTGACGATATTTTTCGTAACTAATTCCGGCAACCGGATGAAGAACGCCATCTACCCGAATACGGACCCGCACTTCATGTTCCTGACATTCTAGATGAATGTCCGAGCCTTTCAACTGGTAACATTGCTTTACTAAATAAGCCACAACATCATCAGAAAGAACTTGGTCCAAAGTTGCAGTAACTCGCTGGTATAAATCACCTGTGTCTTCTTTAGAAATATTTACGTCTTCGTATGTGACTTGTTTTGGTGGATCATAAAGTTTTATATAGTCAGAAAAACCAGTGTCTGATATAAGAGAAAAGCTGATTTGGTGGTCCAAAAAACGCTTGCGCAAGCCGTCCATGTTCTGTTGTGAAGTCATGTTGGTAACGCCAAAAGAAATATTATGCGCATCCGCATAGAGAGGAATCACTCTAAGATGTTTAAGCTCATCAACACTGAGTACTTCGTGAAATAAAGATTTGTCAGGTCCCGACGTGTCTGAATAGTTCATGCCCAGAATCTGGGAACGTCTTTGAGTTGACTGCTCTTCAGTCTGTCGTGGATCTTGGCTCATATACATTAATTAAAACATAAGTGTTATGACCTTGTATACTACCTAGATGAACACGCATTCTGCACTTAGCTCAGTTTTGGTGCGACCAGGAAGCACGCAACGAGCCGTACATGAGGTACGGTGAGTGAGTACTGAACTAGACAAACCAGAAATGAGCAAGAGGCCAGCGGTGTCTCAGGCTACGCCTGAGAGCAGACTGGCTGGTGCAGAAGACGTGGGTAGAAACATTGTGGTGGTAGCGCACAATATCAGAAGCACCCATAACGTTGGGTCGATTCTGCGCACCTGCGATGGGTTTGGTGTCAATAAAGTTTACTTTACCGGCTATACACCATACCCAAAATCAGACAATGACGACCGCTTGCCATATTTAGCAGAAAAAATTAATAGCCAAATTCACAAAACTGCTCTAGGAGCCGAAAAATCTGTAAAATGGCAAAAAGCCGAGATAAGCGAAATTATCAAAGTACTAAGGGACACTGGTTTTGCCATACTCGGCTTAGAGCAACAACCAGAGAGTATCCCCCTAAACGAATATGACTCACCAGTAAAAGTAGCTCTTATACTAGGCGAAGAAGTTGACGGGATTCCGGAAAATATTACTAATCTGTGTGATGAATTTGTGGAGATTACTATGGTTGGTAGCAAGGAATCCTTTAACGTATCCGTTGCTACGGGCATAGCACTATACCAACTGCGTTTTGGAAAATAGCTTAAATATGATATAAACATAAGCAGATGCCATCAAAACAAAAAAAAGTTCATCACAAAGGCAAGCACAACGAAAGACACACTAAAGGTTTTTTGAAAGCTTACGCCCCATACCTGCCCCTTCTAGTAATTGTGGGCTTTGGTTTGTTTATTTCTACGACTAGCACATTCCGAAAAAGTGGCGACGTACTTTCGTACGCTACCAATACATCAGACCCAGGGCTTCTTGAAGCCACCAATAAAGCCAGGGCAGAAAACGGCCTTTCTGCTCTTAAATATAACGTTACACTAGACCAAGCAGCACAAGAAAAGGCCAAAGATATGGCTACGCGAAATTATTGGTCCCACAACACACCTGACGGGAAAGAGCCTTGGGTTTTCTTTGAATCTGCTGGATATAAATATTACAAAGCAGCCGAAAATCTTGCATATGGATTTTCCGATAGTGATTCAACAGTGGTCGGCTGGATGAACAGTCCGTCGCACCGGGCAAACGTGCTAGATAAAGAACTTGCGGAAGTAGGTTTTGGCATAATAAACGTAGAAAATTATCAAAATAAAGGCCAAGAAACCATCGTGGTCGCAATGTACGGAACACCCGCCAACTCAAATGTAGCCGCAGCTCCAGAAATAAAAATTGGAGGAGGAGAACCAAATGCCGTATTTGCATCTAGCAATACTAACCTTGAGTCTAAAAAAATTAGCTACGCTCAAATGCTGACGGGGGGTTCTGCGCCATGGATAACCTTCGCCGTTGGTTTAATGATAGGATTAATTGTTATGTATCTTGTCCTAAAACATACTCGTAACTTGGTGCGGGCTATCCGAAATGGAGAAAAGTTTATTTTGCATCACCCGCTACTGGATGCTACGGTTGTTGCGCTATTGGCGCTTGCTACTGTCGTAGCGCAAACTGCCGGCGTAATCCATTAAATCATTCCACACCAACTAGCTGAGCTTGACTTTATCTTTGCCAAAAATGTCTGAAAGATCGTTTTGCAAAGATTGATTCGAGTCAACATGAGTTGGCAGTTTAACTAACTGCTTTTTCTCGTCTGGACCAATGACCAAAACCACTTCTGTTTCGCCAGGAGAGGCATCCAGCCTAGTTTTTAATGATTCTAGTTTAGAAGCATCAGATGTGTCTAGCATACGTATATAAAGTCGTATTTTTTTAGCTAACTCAGGTTCTGATTGTGGATTCACAACTTCTGCTTTTTTTATAGTTTTTTTGACCGTAGGTTTTGGAACCTTAACTTTTTTACCGGTTGGCTGGTAGGCTTTAGCTTGTTCTATACTAACCTCGCGCGCATCATCGACCATAATCTTTATCTCATCACTCGGATTACCTTCACGATCTTTGGTATTAACTTTGCCACTTACTGCAACAACATTGTCTCTGTCCCATATACCAACTGTTTGTTGGTAGGTATTTGGAAATAAAATAAGCTCTATTTCTTTTGTAAAATCGATAATTTTTACAAAGGCCATTTTTTGACCATTCTTGGTTGTTATTTCTCTAAATTCAGTAATTGATCCCCCAACTTTTACAGACTTTCCGTCATGATGTACCTCGATCTCTGAGAGTGGAACACATTTTTCATTCAAGAATGCCTCGTAGTCACTTAGAGGATGTTGACTAAGATAAAGCCCTAAGAGTTCACGCTCCCAAATAAGTTGTTCTCTGCCACTAAACTCTGGCAAAGACTCATCTAGAGTAAGCTTTGGGGCAATCGATTGACCAACTTCAAGATTGCCGAATAAATCTGTCTGACCACTGTTTAGATCTTTTTGAATACGGTTCGCATGGGCTAAAATTGCCTCGATATTATTAAGTAACACACTCCTATTACCAAACCCGTCTAATGCGCCTGCTTTGATAAGACTTTCGAGTCCTTTTTTGTTGACAATCCTTGGGCTTACTTTGCTCAAAAAATCATCCAATGACTTAAAGCCATTATCGATTTCTCGAGCTCTTAAAATCTCCTCTACAGCTCCACTTCCTACATTTTTTATAGCGCTCATCCCAAATCTAATTTGCTCGGCTCCAGAGTCGCCGATTACCGCAAATTCTGCAAAAGACTCTCTTACATCTGGCGCAAGCACGGTGATACCCATGTTCTTGCATTCACTAATTTCTATTGCCAAACGGTCAATGTCGTCGAAATCACTAGTCATAAGAGCTGCCATAAAAGCACTCGGATAGTTTGCTTTCAAATACGCAGTCCAGTAAGAAATCATTCCGTAACAAGCTGAATGTGACTTATTAAAACAGTAATCCGCAAAGCCAATAAGTTTATTCCAAAAGTCCTGGATTAGTTTACGATCTATACCATTCTCTACCGCACCTTCAATAAAGCGTTTTTCCATTTTCATCATCATGTCACGCTTTTTCTTACCGATGGCCTTACGTAAAGTATCGGCCTCGCCACCACTAAACCCACAAACATCGCGTGATATCTGCATAAACTGCTCTTGGTAAACCAAAACTCCGTAGGTGCTTTCTAGGGCAGGCTTCATTTTTGGATGGTCGTAAACAACTTTTTCTAGATTATTTTTTCTACGAATAAAACTATCCGTCAGCCCAGCACTCAGCGGGCCCGGACGATAAAGCGCACCCATAGCAACTATGTCACCGAATTCTGTAGGCTTTAGATCTTTTAAATATCGTTTCATTCCTGAAGACTCAAACTGAAATACGCCAGTTGTGTCGCCTCGTTGCAAAAGCTCGTACGTTTTTTTGTCGTCTAGAGGAAGTGAACCAAGGTCAATATCTACCTCGTAAACTTTTTTTATAATTCTTAGTGCATTTTTTACGATAGTTAGATTAGACAGGCCTAAAAAGTCCATTTTTAGAAGACCTAAATCTTCAACTGGGCCCATAGAATATTGTGTAGAGATCACTCCCTTCTGAGCCATCTCGAGTGGTGTAAATTTGACAATATCATCAGGAGCTATCACAACACCCGCAGCATGAACTCCATGACTACGTATCGTACCTTCTAGTCTAATTGCAAGGTCAAAAACTTCTTTAGCAGTGTCATTAGTCTCGTATTCTCGCTTTAGGTCTATATTTTCTATTAACGATGTAGCTAGTGGGATGTGTCTTCCTTGAACTGGGGGAGGTATCATTTTTGCTAAACGATCAGACTCAGCGTAAGGAACCTGCAAAACCCTGGCAACATCACGGACCGCGTTACGAGCCGCCATACGACCAAAAGTAACGATATTGGCTACCCTTTCTTCGCTATACTTATCGATACAATACTGAATAACTTCGTCACGTCTAGTATCTTGAATATCAATATCAACATCAGGCATGCTTATTCGGTCGGGGTTGAGAAACCTTTCAAACAAAAGATCGTACTTGAGAGGATCAAGCTCTGTGATATTCATAGCATAAGCAATGATAGATCCGGCCGCACTTCCCCTGCCCGGCCCGAAAACAATCCCCTGATCTTTACCCCAATTTATAAAATCTGCGACTATTAAGAAGTAGCCGTTAAAGCCCATTTTGTCTATAACGGACATTTCATATTGGGCACGTTCCAGTACGTGTTTTGGAATTAGTTTTTTTGCGTCATCTTTAGAAATACTCAACGAATCTTTCCGACTAAGCTCACCATACTTCCAAGCAAGTCCGCCGTAGACTAATCTTTTCAAATAACTACTTTCAGTCTCGCCTTTAGGAACCGGAAATTTTGGGATCAATATTTCACCTAGTTTAATTTCTAGACTGCAACGATCTGCGATTAGTTTTGTGTTTTTTATCGACTCCTGATGTTCGCTACCCCAACGCTCGATTATTTCTTCTGGTTTTGCAACATGAAGCTCAAAATCTTTTAGGCTCATCCTATTTTGGTCAGAAAGGAAGGATCCAGTTTGAACACAAAGCAAAATTTCATGCGCTTCTTGGTCTTCAGAATGAAGATAATGCGCATCTCCTGTAATAACGGTTGGAATATCCAGTTCTGATGCAATTTTAAAAGCCTGTTTATTCACTTCGACTTGATCTTGCCATTTACTTGGATGGTTCGGGTGACCATGATCTTGAATCTCTATATAGTACCTATCACCAAACGTATCTTTATACCATTTTGCAACATCAACGGCCTGGTCGTACTGACCCTGCTTTAATGCGTCACCAAGCTCACCACTTATACAACCAGATAATACTATGAGTCCTTCATTAAATTGCTTGAGCAAGTCGCGGTCTATTCTTGGTTTGTAATAAAACCCATCCAGATTGGCTATAGTGCTAAGTCGCATTAGATTTTCATAGCCTTTATTATTCATGGCTAGAATAATCAAGTGAAAATACTGCTTATCTACACCAGCCTCTTTATTTATGTGCTTACGGGAAGCAATATATGCCTCCATCCCAACAATTGGCTTCACTCCTGCCGAACGTGCAGTTTGATAAAATTCTATCGCCCCAGAAAGCGTACCGTGGTCGGTCATCGCTACCGCTTCCATACCTGATTTTTTTATCTCTTCAATAAGGGCGGGGACTTTTGTTAGCCCATCAAGCAAACTGTACTGAGTATGATTGTGCAAATGCACAAAATCAGAAGACTTTAAGTTGGTTTTTTTATCCCCCATTACATATATTTTAGCCTAGCTACGACTAAATAGTAACAAAGTAAGTGTTGTTAATATTTTATTTTTTCTTTAAGTAGGTAATTAGATTTTTCTTAGCTAATTTAACTTCTTCTATTACTGCGTTAAGGCTAGGGTCGTCTGCCTCACCATTCCTGACGGCACTCAGCATTTCTCGTGTTTTTTCTTTGGCGTCTTTAGCTTTTTTTAATGTAGGCGCTAACTCAGCTTTAGCTTTTGCTGATAGTTTTTTTCCTTTAGTTTCTGCTTCTTTTATAAGTTCCTTCAATTCACTGTGAGTAGTTTTTAGGTTCTTTTCTGCCTCAATTCTGGCTTTAGAAACATTATTCATGATGTCTTTTCTGGTTTTTTTACCACTTTTTGGAGCTGTGAGGATCCCTGCAAGATAGCTGGCACCAGCAATAATCACAGTACCAACGGCGATAGTTTTTTTACGCACTATTTCTTCTTTCCTTTTTTTGGACTAAATGCATCTGATAAGTTTGAAACAAGTTTAACCAACGCAACTGGAGTAGCCGTTTTTTCAAAAAAAGAGCTAATATGATCAGCCCTATCTACTAAACTTTCGGCTCGAGTAGTAATTTTGTTAACGCTTTTACTTACTTTAGCTATTTTAAACAAAATAAAAATTATAATCAGCAGAATTATAATCAAAAGAGATGACATGATAACTACCAATACTTCAAACCAAGTCTCATTCATAATGTACTTATTATTGTATCACGTCACGCAAGTGTGCAAGTAAACCGTCTTTAACTTCAGGGTTTTTTAGCCCAAAATCCACAACAGTCTTTACGTACTCTAACTTGTTACCAGTATCATAATACTTTCCATTTGAAATCTTTAAAGCAAATATCTCTTTTCCGTCCTGAATCATATCTACCATCGCAGGCTGGATCATAAACTCTTGACCTTCAACAACTTTAGACTTGGAGTTTATCAAGTAACCAAAGTAGTCTGGCGTGAATAAGTATGAACTTACACTAGCTAAATTACTTGGCGCATTTTCTCTTCCTGGCTTTTCGATTATTGTCGACATTTTTATGATGCTCCCATCAACTTGTTCGCCCGCTACAATACCGTATTTATCAAAATCATCATCATTATTTACCTCTATACAAGATAGTACGCTACTGCCAGTTTTTTCATATAGATCAATCATTTGCCTAAATCTTGATGGAGTTGCTTCGAAAAAATCATCAGCAAAGGCATATATAAAAGGTTCGTCGCCAATTACATGCTCGGCATTTAATAGTGGCGTAGCGTTGCCTAAAAGCCCTTTTTGGCGAAGATATACAAAATTTGCTAATGTAGAAATTTTTTTTACTTCATCCAAAAGCTCTGTTTTACCTGCGTTTTTTAAGTTTGCCCGAAGTTCGGCACTTAAATTATCAAAGTGATCTTCAATTGACCTTTTGTGATAGCCAGTTACTATAAATACATCCTCTATCCCGGCTTCAACAAGTTCCTCGACTATGTGCTGGATAATTGGCTTGTCTACTAGTGGAAGCATTTCTTTAGGCATGGCTTTGGTTTGAGGTAAAAACCTTGTTCCGAAACCGGCTGCCGCAATTACTGCTTTTCTAACTTTTTTATTCTCGGTATTCATTTAGCCCAACCTCTCTTTTATCATTTTTTGTACTAATGATGGATTAGCCTTTCCGCCAGACTGCTTCATAACTTGCCCTATCAGAAACCCTATAGCCTTCATCTCACCGTTTGATACATCATCTGCGGCCTGAGGGTTAGCCTCCAAAACTTCGGTTACAATTTTTTCAAGTTCTGAACTGTCTGAAATCTGAACAAGGCTCATCTCTTCAGCTAATTTTTTCATGTCTTCATTTGTCTCGGATTTTGCAAGTAAAGATTTTACTGCCGTGGAGTTGAGTTCGCCTTTTTTTACCATATCATGAACTTGCTCAAACTGCTGAATGCTAGGCAATGTATTACCGTCTTCGGAATTAAAATCATTTGCTATGTAGTTTGCTATAATTTTAGCTAGGTCTTTATCTTTGTTTTTACTAATATCAAATAGCATGGGGCCATGCATTTCCTCGATAACTGTTTCTATAACAGAATTGTTTAAGCCTGCACTAGATAGCTCGCTCCTGATTTCGTCCGGAAGTGGGCCCACCTCAGCAACTAGCTGTTCTATGTAACTATCCTCAAGAACTACTGGCGGGATGTCAGGATCGGGCATGTAGCGATAGTCGTGAGCATCTTCTTTAGATCTTTGAGAGAATGTTTTTTGTTTTGTATCGTCCCAACCACGAGTTTCTTGAACTATTTGTTGGCCATCTTCTAGCAGATCTACCTGCCGTTTTACTTCGTATTCGACTGCTCTTTCGACTGAACGGAAGCTGTTCAAATTCTTAATTTCGGTGCGATCACCAAGTTCTTCTGTTTTACTAACACTAACATTTACATCAAAACGCATGTTGCCATAATACAAATCTGCTTCTGACACATCAGCATACTTCATAAGTAAGTACAGTTCTCTTGCATAAGCCTTTGCCTCAGCCGAACTATGCATGTCTGGCTCGCTCACAATTTCAAGTAATGGTGTGCCTGCTCGGTTAAGATCCACTAAACTAAAGTCTTTACCGTCTGGGTGTGTGTTTTTTCCGGCATCTTCTTCTAGGTGGGCACGTGTAATCCCGATCTGCTTTTTTTGACCATCTACTGATATGTCTATATGCCCTCCAATAATAATCGGGTAGTATAGCTGAGATATCTGATACCCCTTTGGAAGATCGGGGTAAAAATAATGTTTCCTATCAAACGCACTAAATTTTTGAGCTTTAGTATTAAGGACTTTTGCAGTCTTAATGGCTAGGTCTACAGCCGTCTTATTTAGCACCGGCAAAGCTCCTGGCATACCTAAACATATATGATTTACTAAAGTGTTAGGCGGGGCCTCTCGGGCATCGTTTCCTACAGCTGAGAAAAGTTTGGTTTTTGTCTTTAACTGCACATGACATTCGATTCCGATAGTTGGAGTGTAGTCGCTCATTTTAAGGCTCCCAAATCTTTTAAGGCTTGTCCTATGCCTAGTAAGGCTTTTTTTGTGTCATCTTGGGTTATTTTCGCATGCGGATTAGCATCAAGTTTGGTGCGGAGCTTATGACCAAACCAAACTCCATCGTTATTAGTAAAGATATTTTGTGCCGCCACCAGTCGTTCGCCCATCGTTAAGCCTTTGATCTTGCGTTTTTTTAAGGCTTTTTCTAACAAGTCATCGGCTTC
The DNA here is from genome assembly GCA_964444225.1 of uncultured Candidatus Saccharibacteria bacterium. Classification (GTDB taxonomy): domain Bacteria; phylum Patescibacteriota; class Saccharimonadia; order Saccharimonadales; family 2-12-FULL-41-12; genus JALHOM01. Next base: position 50,363 of record CAYUFM010000004.1, read on the forward strand.
GACTATGGCTTTTTGCCAACTTTCTTTTTCTGCACAATACTTCTGGATATTTTTCCAGTTTTCATAAAATTTATCGTGCTTTAACCTCTTTGGTAATTTTTTATAAATAAATAAGGCAGTGGAAATAGACACCAAAACAATTGATACTATAAATATTATTTTCTCTGGACTCATTTAACTAACTCCTGAAGACGAAGCGAAAATTCAAGCAAGGCTTTATCTTGATTCTGTGGAGCCATTAGCTGGATTCCTACCGGCATATTACTCGCAGATCCTACTGGCAAGCTGATTGCTGGTATACCAACCAAATTAGCCGCTACTGTCATAACGTCCATAAGGTACATCTGTAGTGGATCGTCTGTATTTTCACCTATTTTGAAGGCTGTGGTAGGCGCCGTTGGACCTATTAAAATATCATATTTTTTAAATGCCTTAGCGAATTCATTAATAAGCTTAGTCCTAACTAACTGGGCTTTTTGATAATAGGCGTCGTAGTATCCACTACTCAAAACGTACGTTCCCAGCATAATCCTGCGCTTCGCTTCATCACCAAAACCAATCGAGCGACTATTACTGTAGCTAGCATCTAGATCGCGAGCTGATTCATCAGAAAACCCATACCTTTGGCCGTCATATCGACTAAGATTACTACTGACTTCGGCCGGACATAAAACATAATAAACTGGAAGCGCTAGCCCTATAGACGGTATACTAACTTCCTCGACACCCCCCAGCTTACTGATTGTGTCCTTGATGACGTTTGCAACGTTATCGTCCAAACCTTCATCAAAAAATTCTTTAATATAGCCCACCCTTAGATCAGTAGATTTTTCAGAAACAAGATCGGCATAGCTAGAAGAGTCACGATCTATTGTGGTGCCATCCAGATCATCCTTGCCAGCCATGCATTCTAATACCAGAGCTACATCTTCTACTGATTTTGCAATAGGACCAATCACGTCTAAGCTACTAGCCATAGCCACAACTCCACTGCGCGAGACCAAGCCGTAGGTTGGCTTATAGCCAACTACACCACAAAAGCTTGCCGGCAAGCGGATCGACCCACCAGTATCTGTACCCAGAGAAAAAGGCGCTAAATCCAGAGCAATTGATGCTGCTGATCCGCCCGAACTCCCACCAGGTACTCGAGTTTTATCATGAGGATTTAACGTGGTCATAAAATCACTATTTTCGGTACTGCTTCCATGGGCAAACGCATCGAGGTTGGCTTTGGCGACACAAATTGCGCCTTCTGCTTCTAGCCTTTCTATTGCCGTAGATTGGTAAGGAGCGTCAAAGCCTTTCATAATGTTGCTGGCGGCTGTCGTGTCGGTTCCAAAAACCAAGAAATTATCTTTTGCGATAAAGGGCACACCAGATAATCTGCCGACATTTTCACCTGATGCTATTTTTGCATCTATCTCATCGGCACGCTTTAGCGAACCATCTTTAATAACCGCTATTATAGATTTAAACTCAGCGTGTGCTTCAATCAGATCTAAGGCTTTTTCTACCTGATCACGGGCAGTATACTTTCCAGATTTTACAGACTCTGCAATCTGACTGATTGGCTCCCAAACTGACACTACTCTATAATCCTACGTACTTTTATTTGATTGTTCTCTGTGGCAGGCGCGTTTTTTAGCAATTCTTTTTGTGACACACCTGGTTTAATTTCATCTTCGCGCGTAACATTTGTTAGTCCAGTAACTTGGTTTGTTGGCTCTAGGCCTGTCGTATCTACAGACTGCAGTTGGTCAATATAATTTAGCAGGGACTCCAGTTCATTTCTAAACTTCTCCGATTGCTCATCATCTAAGCTAAGCTTGCTTAGTTTTGCCAATTTTAATACTTCTTCTTTTGTAATTTTGCCCATATATAAAGAATATTATAGCCCTTGAGCAGAGGGTTTACTAGCACAAATTTAATATTTATCTAAGTTCTGTAGGCGTAATTTCTGAATCTAGTGGTGCCTCCAGAGTATCGACTACTGCCGGTTCAGTAACGCCTTTATCTCTCGGCGGAATTGGTTCTGTTGTAAAAATTCCAGTAACATTTTGCTCAAAGCATTTTTGACCCTTTGGATGATTGTAGAAATCCCCGTTGTATTGAGGATAAATGCTCTTTTCAAGCGCCGGATAAACACCAAATTGACCATCTGATTTAGTCAAGAATGTTGCACATAGTTTATATTTATCGTCAGCTAGTTTTTCATAAATATAGCTGTGCTTATTAATCCGTTCTTTTACTTTATCGTCTAGGCTAAGTTCAGATAAACTTTCTGGCAAAGCCGAATTCTGATAGTGTTTGCTCGTAATCTCGGATTGCATGGTGAATAAGTCACCAGAGATTTGTGAGTCAACTGCTTGGTTGCGGTTATTCATGAATGGAAAAATCACAAACAGCACACCAGCAACCAGTGAAAGCACTACGATAGAATACCTAAATATATGCATCGCTTTTGATGTTTTTGATGAGACAACATTGCGATAGTCTCCAGAAAAAGCCCATACTGCCAATAGTAAAAATGTAGCCTTAGCTAGGTTTTCTACAGCCTCACGCCAATCAAAACCAGTACCCAAAACGTCGTTTAGGCTAAGGTAATTTAGCCCAGCAGTAATAACAGATACTAAGCTAACAATTGCCCAGACGCAAGCAATGGCTAAGAATATGTTTAATATGCCTTTACGCCAAGCTAGGTTTTTTATATCTGCATCAACCCGTTCAGCGGCGGCAGTACGCTGTATCAAAACAACTACCGCAGGAAATACCACAATAAATCCAGCTAACAGTCCGACTGTCATGTCACCATATCCATACCCGCCAAAATACGGCAAGAAAAAACCATTCTGAATAAACGATGCTTGTTTACCTATCAGTTCCTGAAGCATCATCCCCAGTATGTTGATTAGAGCAACTACGAGCGCCAGCAGAAGACCGTACTCAAACAAATATGCCCTGCTTTTACCAAAACTTATACTTCGTATACTATAGCCTTTTTTTACAGCGGATTTGTCTTTATCCATCTCCCAAAACCTCACTATTTAGATATTGTTTTTATTGTAGTCCTAGTGCTTAATTTATCATAATTTTTCTTTGATTTCGGCTATCATGTCGCGGAGTTCGGCTGCTTTTTCAAACTCTAGATTTGCAGACGCCAACTGCATCTGACGGTTTAAGTCACGAATTAGGTGCTGGTACTCATCCTTAGGAACTTTTTTAAGATCTAGGAGTGGCTTCTGGCTATCAGGCATGTCTGGTCTGATGCCTTTATCTATAGTCTTTAAAATACCCTCAGCTGTAATGCCATGTTTTTTGTTATAGGCCTCCTGGATTTTACGCCTGCGATTAGTCTCACTAATTGCACGGTCCATACTGCCAGTTATGCGATCAGCATACATAATGACGCGACCATCAATATGCCTAGCTGCACGCCCTATTGTCTGAACAAGCGCTTGCTCACTTCGCAAGAATCCTTCTTTATCGGCATCCAAGATTGCCACCAAGCTAACCTCAGGCAAATCCAGACCTTCTCGCAGAAGATTTATTCCGACCACAACATCATATATTCCCATACGTAAATCTCTCAGAATGTCAGAACGATCTAGTGTGTCAACTTCACTATGCAAGTAAGTTACCTTAATTTTGAGCTCGGCTAAATATTCCGTCAGGTCTTCGCTCATTCTTTTAGTAAGCGTTGTCACCAGAACCCTGTGCCCCTTAGCTATGGTGTCACGAATCTCTGCTATCAGATCATCAACCTGACCTTCTACTGGTCGTACTTCTATTTTTGGATCAACTAAGCCTGTCGGCCTGATCACCTGCTGAACTGGAGCCGGACTTCGGCTAAGCTCATACTCTGCTGGTGTTGCACTTACATAAATTACTTGATTTACATGACGCTCAAATTCTGTAAAGTTAAGTGGCCGGTTATCTAGCGCACTCGGAAGTCTAAATCCATGCTCTACCAAAACTTCCTTTCGCGCACGATCACCATTGTACATTCCTCTTACTTGCGGTATTGTCATGTGGCTTTCATCTATTAATAACAGAAAATCATCGGGAAAATAATCAATCAAGGTTGCCGGCTGTTCACCCGGCTCACGATTAGTCAAATACCGGCTATAATTCTCGATTCCTTTAACAAAGCCTGTTTCTTCAAGCATCTCAAGGTCATAGTTTGTACGCTGTTCGAGTCTTTGGGCTTCCAGCAATTTACCCTGGCTTTTATATAACTTTAATCTCTCGGCTAATTCTTCTCGTATTTTCACTATCGCACCTACCAATTTTTCTTTTGGTGTAACATAGTGACTACCTGGATAAATACTAAGGCTACTTAGTGATTTAAGTATCTCGCCCGTTAAGGGATCGATCTGTGTTATTCGCTCGATCTCGTCACCAAAAAACTCAATCCGATAAGCTAGTTCTTCGCCGGCTGGGTAGACATCCACAACATCACCTTTTACTCGAAATGTGCTTCGATGAAAGTCAACATCATTTCGTTGATATTGAATATCGCTCAGGTGCCTAAGCAATTTATCTCGCTTACGCGTTTCGCCAACTTTTATTTTTACGGCCAAATCTCCGTAATCCTCAACCGAGCCAATGCCGTAAATACAGCTCACACTGGCAATGATGATCACATCTTTCCGGCTTAAAAGAGAGGAAGTGGCGGCATGTCGCAGCCTATCGATTTCTTCATTAATCTGACTGTCTTTTTCTATATATGTATCGCTACGGGCAATATATGCTTCTGGCTGATAATAATCAAAATAACTAACAAAGTAGTGTACAGCCGCATCCGGAAAAAATTGTTTAAATTCGCTATATAACTGCGCCGCCAACGTTTTGTTGTGGCACAAAACCAAGGTAGTTTTTTGGGTCTTTTCAATAATATTGGCCATGGTAAAGGTTTTGCCGGAACCTGTTACACCCAGTAAAGTTTGTTCTTTGACGCCTTTTTTTAAGCCATCAATTAAAGCCTCAATAGCCACCGGCTGATCGCCGGTAGGCTTATACTCAGACTTCAACACGAACTTACTCATCCCTACATTGTAGCAACTTATTGAAGAGATTAGTTTTCTAGGAATTTGTCGATGATTTCTTCGGCCACATGGTCATGTGTTAAATAACGCGCCCAGAGTTCTTCCCATAACCGACTTTTACCAAAACTTTTAGTGCTATGTTGAAAAGCGATTTTATTTGAAGCATTAGTAACTACATCAATTAAGTTCATGGAGACAACCGGATGATTCTCATTATGAAAAAAGCTGTACTCTAGATCACGCCAAAAGTTAAACCTAGGGTCATGGTCACTAAGTAAACGAAGGGCTGGACTAACCGAAAATTCTTCGTATGAAATATAGGGCTGTTCTATTCTGTTCATAAAATCTTCGTTACCTACCAAATGTCGATGTATACTATTCCAGCCAATTTCAGAAATTGCAGATGAAGCACGGATAATTCCTTGGTTTGCCACCTCGCAGAATTGTTGCCCAAAGTCCTTACGAACGCTCAAAGTTCTAAAATAAGCACTGTGTCGACGCATGTCAGATATGGATTCCAGAAGTGTTGCAGTTATAGCTAAAACATCTAGAGGAAACCGGCTTTTAGGTGGTACGAGGGTTAGATTACCGGTTTCATAGTTAGGCATTATTACTTTACTGGCATTAAAACCAGCCTTTTCAAGCTTAGGCATACGGCCAGCCTCAACCACCTCGAATGAAACCTTCTTTACGTCAAAATCACCAACCTTAAATTTTTTATAGTTTTGTTTAAATTTAGCCACCCAGTCTGGTGACTCTATTTCAAAAGCAAGAGTAATAATCTCGGTCACAGAATTTCGTTTTAATATAGAGTCAATTGACCTAAGACCCAGAGCCTTCATAAGTGTTTTTGGAGGCTGTTTCTTTAAAATATTTTTTATTACTGCAGGTTTACAAACCCACACAGTGTTAGACGCTGAGTTTTTCTTAACCCATTTGGTAATTTTCTTCAGCACATCTTCCGGTTTGTCTTTTGGCAAGATTTTTAAATAACTTTCCAGCCATTCATTATCAATCCTAGCGCGTTCTTGGAGGGCAAAATATAGCTCACTAGAGATAGTGTCCGTCGGATCAAGCCCAAGAATCTTTACAGCAGCAACGGCCCTCGCCCGCATGTCAGAATACAGCCTAAGGTCATGTCCATGCTTGCCCGACCTAGCTTCCCAGCCTTCAATTAAATGACTAAACCCTACTCTATCGACATCGAGAATATCCGAAATCAACCTTGCCATTTATCAAACACCCTCAATTATTGATTCGTGAAGACCTGGATTCAATACTGTAGTTTGGATAAATACCAGAGCACAAAAAATGGGTCGTACGGTATGGTACGTTGGAGTTTTTTGTCCCAGATTTTTATTCAAAATACGCATTTTGTATTTGAGCCGATCACTAGATGCGTTCAGGCTTATACCATTCAGGGGCTTTTTTTAACAAATCTACTAATTCTCTTTCGCTCAGTAGGCCGGCCTGCGCACCGACATGTTGCACAACATTCATAGAACTAATTGGCGCCCACTGCAATGCACCCTCAATTGTATTACCGCTAATTATCGATGCGACAAAAGTAGAAGTATAGGCATCACCGGCACCAGTTCGTTCAACCGGAGGCTTAGGATCGGGATAAAGTGGCATTTTAAACCTATTTTCGCCATCACTAGCATAGCTTCCCTTTGGACCGTCACTAATTACAACAATTTTACAGCCCATGTCATGAAACCGATTAAATAAATCATGCAGGTCATCGTAGTTACCGCCAGTAATGAAGACTGCTTCTTCTCTGTTGCAAGCCATTACATCACTATGAGCATAGATACGTTTAAGTCTCTCGGCTCCAGCCTTCATCTGGAAAGTACCTGGCTGGAAAGCTAGCTTCACTTCTGGATTATCATCAAGCCAATCAGCTATATCGTCGTGGCAATCTATAGCAGCTTCACCGATTGAACTTAAATATGTCCATTTCGGCACTTCCGATGGTTTAAATTTTGGCCAATGATACTCATAGGCTACTTGGTTAACTAATATAGTTCTTTCTTCTTTATACCAAAGTACATAGTGATAATTTGTGGTTTTTTTTGAATTTATACGTATAAACCTAGGGTCAACATCCTTTTTTTCAAGTGTTGCAATAATGTCCCGTCCAGCAGAGTCACCTCCGACGTTAGACACAAAGGCCGTGTCAAGACCAAGGCCGGCAAAGTTAACGGCAGCATTTGCAGAGTTACCTACGCCCTGAATAATTTCAGCATGATCAAATGGTATTTTAGTGCCAAAAGGCATAGACAGGACTAGCCCATCTTTTGATTCAGAAACACTCGCCTGGTCATCTAGCAATTTTATAAAAGCATCGGTTACGACATCACCTACACACAAAACGTCAATTTGACTCATTTATCCCACCTTTTCCAAATATTTATACTATAGATTGTAAACGTAAGCATCTTTAATATCAATGCTTTTCTAGCCTGGTAGCCTAGCCTTGCCCGCCGATCCAAAGGCGTCAATTTTAGACTCTACTACCACCTGTACGGCACCTATTACCTCATCCATGAGCTTTATTACTGCAAATTCATCAGGACTTCCTTTAAGCACCTTTTCTAGAGTGTTGCGAAACGCAACTCGCATGTCTGAATTAATATTTATCTTTGACACACCAATTTTAGCCGCTTTTTCAAAGTAGTGCTCTGGGGTACCGCTGCCACCATGTAAGCTAATATTGCAATCTACAGCGTTGCGTAGTTCCTGTAATAAGTCTAGGTCTAGTTTTTTTGGTACTGGGTACTTACCATGAAGATTGCCAATTGCAGCAGCAAAGGTATCTATGCCAGTTGCGTCAACAAAAGCCTTTGTGCCTTCTGGTGTACTAAAGGTCTTTTTTATTTCGACGTAGTCGATCTTTTCTTTGTGTACATTAGAGCTTCCACCAAAGTAGTGAGGTTCGCTTTCGACCAGTGCGCCGGTTAGCCTGGCGTATTCTACAACCATGCGTGTGTCGTTGATAATTTGCTCTTCGGATGCGTCATGGTTGGCCTGTGAAACATCGATATGTATAAATTCAAAGCCAGCTTCTATACCAGCGATCGCATCCTCTACGCTAGGGCTGTGGTCTAGGTTTATGTAGATCTCAATTCCAAACTCATTTTTATAGTTGTCGACCATGTCACGGATGTTATCCAAACCCAGAGAGTCAACCTCGCCCTTGCTAACCTCTACTAAAACTGGAGATTTTTTAGAAATAGCAGCACGAACTACTGCTTTTAGCGTTTCTTGATTGTCTAGATTGAATGCACCTACTGCAAAGCCTTCTGCTTTAGCCCGCATCATCAAGCCTCTAGCAGCTTGTGTGTTTTCTCTAATTTGTCGCAAAGTTAACGGCATATCCCACCTTTTTTATTGTTACTTTAATTTTAGCAGTAAAGCACTTGTGCTTACAACTAGAAACTATTAAAATTACAATTATTACAATTGTTTGCAATTATTACAATTGTTTGATATGATATATAAAAATTAAGGAGATTTATATGTTTGAAAATTTAGGTGAAAGAATAAAAAAGCCTCTCGCTATTACTGGTCTTGTTGCCACATCTTTCGGGTTTGTTGCATGCGGTCCAAGATTTCAACAACCGACTGATGGGAAAATTGATAGTCAGACGACTGATGATTCATTTTCGGTTACACACGATTACACGCCTGAAGGAATGAGAATAACCGAATATAGAAATAGAGGAAAATATTTAGCTGTGGACCAAACTTATGCATACTGCGATGGCCCTGACATGGTAGAATTTCCAGCAGGTGGGGGTAACAAAAAAACTGGTACTACTGTCATAACTCGATCAGCAGGTCACACTGCTTGCGAGGACGGGAAACTCAAACCTGAAGATTTTCTAATAGCTAATTAAATTACTCATCTAGCCAAGTAGTTGGTGGACGTTGAAGGAAATGTGTTTTGCTGTAAGACCAAAATGCTCTAGTAACTCGTCTGGGTTGCCGGATTCACCAAAACGATCTTTCATGCCCATGCGCAACATTTTAGTCGGCATACTTTCACCCAAAAGCTCGGCTATGGCTCCACCTAAGCCCCCGGCAACTTGTGCTTCTTCTACCGTTAAGACTAGCCCTGTCTTTGTAACGCTACCCAGAATAGTTGCAGAATCTAGGGGTTTTATTGTTGGCACGTGCACAACTTCTGCATTTATTCCATCTTTTGCCAGCTTTTCCGCGGCCACTAAAGCCTGATAGGTCATTGTACCCGTAGCAAAGATTGAAATATCTTTGCCCTCACGATAAACATAAGCCTTGCCTATCTCAAACGGCGCTTCTTCCGTGGTAATAATTGGTGTAGCTTCACGGGCTAGTCGCAAATATGCTGGCCTTGGGTCTTCAGCTAATGCCAGAGTCGCTTTCTTTGCCTCTAGACTATCTCCGGGGACTATGACTACCATGTTTGGTAACACACGCATTAAAGCAATGTCTTCAAGCATCTGATGTGTCGCTCCGTCGGGGCCAACACTAACTCCAGCGTGTGAGCCAACAACCTTAACCGGCCTATCATTAAGGCAAATCGTAGTTCTAATTTGCTCCCAGTTACGTCCCGGACTAAAGGCAGCGTAGCTGGAGACAAAAGGAATTTTGCCAACAGACGCCAGGCCAGAAGCAACCGTCACTAGATTTTGCTCGGCAACTCCAATCTCTACAAATCTATCCGGATATTGTTCCTTAAAAAAATTCATCTGCGTACTGTCGGTCAGGTCAGCACAAAGTGCAACTATCTGGTCATTTTCTCCACCAGCCTGAAGTAAACCTATGCCAAAGCCTTTTCGAATTGGCTCTTTGACAATATCTTTATCTAAAATATCTGCAACTAAATAATTTTTACTCATGTTCGCCCCTTATTTTTCCCTGCAGAGTTCGCAGATCATGAAGGGCTTTTTTGGCTTCTTCGTGATTTGGTGGTTTACCATGCCATTTGTAGTCATACTCCATGAAATCTATACCCTTGCCTGGAATGGTTTGAGCAATTATCATGACTGGCTTATTAACTATTGCTCTTGCTAGAGCGCAAGCATCTATAAACGCCTGGATGTTGTTGCCGTCTACTTCTAGAACATGCCAACCAAACGAGTCCCATTTAGCAGCCAAATCGCCCAGGGGCATAACTTCTTCTGTTGGTCCATCAATCTGTATGTTATTCCGGTCGGTAACTGCTATCAAGTTACCTAGCTTATTTTTGCCCGCAAACATTGCGGCCTCCCATACATTACCCTCGTCTTGCTCGCCATCACCCATAACCACATAGACCCATCTGTGCAGATCATTATTAATCCGTAGCCCCATCGCCACACCAGCAGCCTGACTAAGTCCAGACCCTAACGGACCCGACGTATTCTCAAGACCCGGCAACTTGGTACGCTCAGGATGGCCTTGCAGTCGCGACCCAAACTTACGAAGAGTCTTTAGTTCCTCAATAGGAAAAAACCCTGCGTGAGCCATAGTTGCGTACTGAACAGGCACACAGTGGCCATTGCTTAAGAAAAGGTAGTCGCGCTCTTCCCAATCTGGTTTTTTAGGATCATAGTTCAAAATATCAAAATAAAAAGCCGTAAATATATCTGCTAGCCCTAACGGCCCAGCGCTATGTCCGCTACCGGCTTCTTCTAGCATTTTTATAATATCCTTGCGGATATCATTAGCTTTTACTTCAAGTTGTTCTATAGATATTTTTGCCATCTTATAAAAATTTAAATGTTTTAGTTACTAAAGTATCAAGGTCAGCCTTAGCGTCCGGGAAATTATTTGCCTGTAGGTCATAGTAATTTATCGTATATGTTTTGCCTCTATAAAACGTCATATACCTTATGATCTTATCGCCCGGTTGTGGCCCAGCAAACGGCTCCGTACTACTAGTAAAGGTAGCTGAGTACTTTCCAGCTTCTAGCCCGCCGATTTTTACTGTCTCAGATACCGTAGCTTCATACGCTGGAGGCGTTAGAGCTAGATCTGAGCGCATATCCCCATCAAAGACAACGACTGCCATCTGGCCAGAGAAACCCGATGCACACACACCAGTGGATTCAGTATTTACACCGAACAATACTGTCCCCGGATTACAATTCTCTGGAGATTTAGCAAATGTCCAAGTACCAGGATGCTTAAATTCATAGACTCCATCGGGGTCTTTGAAGGTCTTCCAGTCTGCCGTTGGATCGGGAGTCGACTCAGTTTTTTCAGGCTCATCCTTTTTTGCATCACTAGTTGAAGCTTTGTCGTTTTTCGCCTCAATTGAATTATGGGCGGTCAGCGCCTTGTCTACATCTTTATTAGCTTTAAAAACATAATAAACAGCGCCACCGATTATCACGAGTATTCCAGCAATTAACAACATTTGTACGGGCGCAAAACCTTTGTTATTTTTTCTCATATCCCATCCTCATTATATAAATAGTATATACGCTTAAGTTAAACTCTCAAGCAATATTTTATAAGCCTGCCCTGGATCCTCTGCTTTTTGTATAAACCCGCCCGCACAAAGAACATCAACCCCAGCATCGGCAATCTGCCGGGCATTGTCTGAGTTAATTCCGCCGTCCCAGCCAATTTCAAGATTGGTATGATGCTCTTTGGCTTGCTTAGCTTTAACTAATAAATCCAGGTTGGCTTTGCCCCCAAAATGCCCCAAATCACCACTAAAAATAAGTAGATGGTCGAAGCTGTTAATAATTTGCTCAACATTAGACACAGGAGTCTCTGGCAAGATAGCTAGGCCGGCTTTTATACCCTCTTTGTGTAGTTCAGCTGCAAAGTGCATATGGTGAATCATGGTTTCTACGTGGATAATTACCATATGTGGTTTAAGAAATAATAATTTTTCTAGGTAATCAAAAGGGTTTTTGTACATCAAATGTATGTCGGCTGTTAAATTATGTGGCCACCAAACATCACTTAGTTCAATGGATTTGTGAGCTGCGAATTCGCCGTCCATAAGATCTATCTGGATACGATCAGCAAACCTAGTGACCACCTCCATCTGTCGATTATATTCAAGCTCGTCGTCAGCTAAAACCGTAGGACAAATTACAGACACGGGGTTATGCCCCAAAACCTAGTTCATCTAATTCT
>CAYUFM010000005.1:0-55162 GCA_964444225.1 uncultured Candidatus Saccharibacteria bacterium
CATTGACGTTGTGGAGGTGATAGGTTCGAATCCTATATCGCCCACCATAATAAAAAGACTCCAGGCGGAGTCTTTTTATTATGTGAGATATTAGGATACGAACCGTAGGTTCGGCGTAGAAGCGCACAAGAAGATAATTAAGTTTAGTTAATTATCTAATGAGCACTTCAGAGGAGTATTTCGACCCGTCGAAATACAATATCCTATATCGCCCCGCTGGTTTTCCTTGCTTTTTTATGTTTTTTATGTTAACATAAGCAGGTTAAACAGGGATAGTGCGTGAGTACCAACTCGAGCAGTGCGCTTGAAGGCTTTACACTTTTTTACGAAGAAATAAGCTCTTCAACCACAATCAATCGTATCCGTCGTAAAAGATAGATTGCGATAATTTAAAACAAAAACCCAAGCTTTTCAGCAGAAAGGCTAATTTTTTGCTTTTTATACACTGGTTTTCCACTAGCTTTTTATATAGGGTTGTGTCAACATATTGTCATGGTATGCATATATTGTGACTCTAAAACAGCTGTTACAAACTCAAGATCGTCTAAAAAGAGCTTTTCTACTTGGCGCCGAAGACAATGTAAGTCATGCCATGCAGTATTCACCACCCGAGAAAAACCTGACCTCTATGAATCTCTCCGCGTAAAAGGCTCCCCAGACTCTCTTAGACCCTTTTCTAGAGATAAACTCATGCTATCGGTGTATCTAAGTATTTTACACAGAAAAACAGCCCTAACAGATTCTACAGCGCTTACAGACACTATTTTACCCATTGTAGTAGCCCACTCTAGCCGGGGCGTAATAGACCAAAAAGAAGTTTTTAAGATTACATTAGATGTGCTAACTAATTTTGATAAAGCCGGAGCAACCTACTACCAGGCCCACAACGGATAGGCGCTCTACTTTTTCCTTATAGCTTTATCAGTTACATCAAATTTATCTAGATATTTACCTAAGAATAGTCTGGTCTGTGAGGTTAATGCCGCTGACGCGTTAAATAGAATCGTAGTTATCGGTAGTAACGCCCACTGCAGAACCATAAATAAACTGTGGTGTCGCTTATACCTTTCTGGCTTTGGCGGTAGAGATTTAAAGCTGAGGAACATTGTGATAACCAACCCAATCATCGCGACCGTTTGAATGTTACTAACTACTTTTGGTAACTGATTGGCGGCGATGTCTTCTGGGTTAAATAATATTGGTATAAAAGCAGCAAAAGCCAGTATTAAGGGTGCAGTCGCCCAACTGAGATGACTCTCTGTTAAGCGAGCTAGTTTGGCTAACTTATCAAATTTGCGAATCTTGTTAGGAGCGCGATATGCCTTTGTCCATACATAAGCTATGTCGCTACAGCCCCAAGCCCAGCGACGAATCTGAATAAACTGTGCCTTTAAAGTCTTGCGGTAGCTGTGCGAAAGTACAGCGTCTTGATAAATAGGCACATAGATCGGATAAACCTCATGCCGTCCATCGTATCTAAAATATGTCCTCCAGAACTGATGTCCGTCCTCTACTATAGTCCTAACACTCCAAAAATCTGTATCTATAAGTGCGGCCATACTCTGGGCGTGCGAACTAAAGTTACGGATCATATGAGGACGCAGACTTAAGATAATGTTCCAAAACGAGTTACCGGTAGCGATCACGCGCATTAATGCCGGTACATCCCATATATTGTTGGTATAGATTGGAATGGGCTGAAATGAGACATATTTAGGCTCTGGCACAAGACACAAAACATAGGTTAAGGCTGCAATGTAGTTCTTGTGTGGGCGGTTGTCGGCATCCAGAGTTGTAACCTGAACTAGCTCTGGGTCAATTTTTAGCTTTTCTAGCCTTTTTTGTAAAATTCTAGCAGCATATGTAATGTTGCCACCCTTGCCTATTACCTCATTAGGCATATCGGCAGGGTGCTCTATAGCTTCAGCGTACAAGAATTTGTCGCCATAAGTCTTTACCAATTCTTTGGATTGCTTTGCAATGTGGGCACCGCCTCGCTCTTCATAAGCAATTATCAGTATCACCTTTTTCATATCGTAGTTCGAGTCAATAACCGACTCTATGGTTGGGGCAATGATTTCTCGGCTTTCGTTATAGGTAGCAATCATCATTACATGCACCGCATCATCTGGCTTAACAAGGGCGGGCTGGGTTTTCAGGCGCTCAATATTTTTTATGTGCCACTTTGGCGGGTTTTTTACCGTCACTTCACCTTTTTTAATATCCCCTATTAGGTCTGTCCAAGGGGCCTTTTCATGTGATTTCATAGTGTAATAACCCTGCATGACTCTGATGTTAAGAACTATCGTACGCGCAAACCACATAAGAATATAAAAGACTATAAAAAATACCGTCAGCCAGGGGCTTATTTGGCTCAAAATGAACGGTAGCGCCAACAACGACCAACTAAGAATTGCCGGTAATCGCTCCAGCCATCTATACGACCTGGTTTTTTCAGACTGTAGTGGAATCTCAATATTTTTCATTTTAGCTCAAGTCTAGAAGTGAGTTTGCAACAATCAAATTGAGTGTCAGCAGAAGAGTTGTAAGCAGTAAAACAACCCAAGCAGATGCTTTACGAATTTTATGAAATTTGATCGCCAAAAATATATGTAGCGTAAATATGCCAACCGCAAAAATTATAAAGCTAATCAATTCGCCTGAACCACCGGCAGTAATACCGCCAAAACCTATATTAGAACGAAAGGAGTGCACATACACGCCTTCAGAATTACCAAGACGCAACAGCACGCTCAAGATAGTAACAAGCGTCAAAAAGCCATTTATTGTTAGAATAAACAGCACAAACCTATCATAAAAAAAGTCTTTTACGTGCGACATCTTGCCTACTAGTATACTCTGGTTTTATTCATTAATAAATTCAAACTATGGAGCCGAAGATGAGGATCGAACTCACGACCTACGCGTTACGAATGCGTTGCTCTACCAACTGAGCTACTTCGGCATTTTGTTTATACAAATAATTATAGCAAACGGCCTCTTGAGTTTTACTCTTTAATTTGGTATTATCACATCTGTCGATCGAATAAAATTCTGTTCAAAAAGTCCAAACAGCAATAGGATTTATGGTCGGCTATGGGCTCGTAGTGAAGTGGTTATCACGCCTCCCTGTCACGGAGGAGATCGCCGGTTCGATCCCGGTCGGGCCCGCCAGTTCGGATAATCAGTCCTATTTATCAAAAAGTCGTAAGGCTTAACAGAGGTAAATAGGACTTTTTTATTTCTCAATTTCCAGTTCGTGCCAATTTCCAGGAGTATTAAACGTTTTTCGTCAGGTTTAGCTAGCTTGAATGTTTCACCAATGTTAATTGACCCATTAAAGAACCTCTCGGCCACTTCTAGCCAGCCTTCGGCGTTGTAGTCCAACTTATCTATCTGTTCTGTGATTCTAGCCAGTTTCTGTTCATATTCACGTAATGACTCCGAAACGTGATTAGTGGCGGCGTCTGATTCCGCGGCTAATTTTATTAAACGGACAATTGATTGTTCGTACTGCTCCTTTTGTTGCGACAAGTTATTAAGTCTTACTTGTTTATTGTGGTCACGTTCTTGATAAAACTTCCTCACTGCAGAAAGGCACTGTTTGGCTTCTTCCTCAGTGAGGTTTATCTTTTTTACAATAGAGTTGAACTGAACTTCTAACTCATCATGCGTAACTTGTGGCTCTTTACATTTAACTAACTTACTTTTCTTAGTACAGGTACTATATATTCGCCTCTTAACCTCACCAGAAGCAAGCTGAACATCTTTTGGATAACAAGTAACACCATAGCCACAATTACCACACTCCATAATCTTGTACTCATAATTAGTACTATGAAAACTATTTGATTTCTCCTTCTTTTCTTTAGCCCAACCCATCTTAACCTGTACTTTCTGGAATATCTCTTCACTAATGAGTGGAGTGTAGCTACCTTTACGCCATGCTCCCCCGTGCCAGAATGTGCCTGTATATGCCCGCCTTTTGAGCATGTCCATAGTAGATGACTTACTAATAGGGTTGCCCCTGTTCGTACTGAGTCCTTGTGCTGTAACGAAGTCGTAAATATCATTAAGAGAGTAGTTTCCAGTAATCGCTAAGCTAAATGCTTCCGTCACTATAGAGCCGTAGATTTCGTGAGGCACTATATTCTTTCTGCCTGGTCCTGTAATCCTATTCACGTAGCCAGTAAATGCTTCCATCGGGTACTCATGTCGTTCATATTTTGTTGCATAGCCGATTTTGACATTTTTACTCAAGTCGTCTGTATCACGTTTTGAACGACCTAATTCATCCCAAAGGTTTTGTTTATCTTCTGGCGAAGAATGATGATACGTACGCCCTTCCGTAACAACAGAGAGAAGCTTGCCTTCGTCCATTAAGTAAATAATCGTACCCGCATCCTTAGGATTACGGGCGAGACGAGAAGCCTTCCATGTAACAATATGACGAACCATATCTTTTTCTAGCATATTAACAAGTTCTGAAAATACAGGACGGCCAGGCTTACTTGCCGACTGGCTTTCAGGGGGTAGTCGTACGGGCAGAAAACCATTTTCCTTGCTCAGCCGACTAACTATACGGTCTTGACTCTCAATACTGAGGGACTGTCTATCATCTCTGTCTTGCGAACGTCTGAGATATTCTACTGCACGTGGTTTTGACTGGTTATTATTCGGCATTTTCGTCTACTTCTGCGATACGCTCTTGTTCAATACGGTACTGAATATCAACCAAGAGAGTACACAATCTTAGTATAGATTTAGCGGATTCTGATAACTCAAAAACCGAAGAAAACCGCTCAAAATCATTGAGTGCATCATTCCAGTTTTGTTGAGATTTATCTGCCATATTGAATAAATTAATAGCCCTCCCACTAAATGCCCTAAATGGGAGGGTTATTAACAGGCATTTAGCTGTCCAGATGGACAATGCCAATCTTATCTCTTATCGCAAACGAAGAAGATGACAGAAAATGTTAATATAATCTGTCTGAGTATGACTTGAACGAAGCCATCTGGCTTCTTAAATCACTGTATGACTGAGGCCTGTAGCCATATATTTCTGACAGTTCATCGGCTACTTCCTTATCACTTTTAATATTACCGATTTCCTTGAATAGAAGCATTTTAATCATCACATTGTCATCAAGTTTTTTAACCTTTTTGTAACCCATAGACTTAACCATTTTTGACCGTATGATTTTAGTCGCCTCCATTAGTTCTGCTCTCGTAAAATCACCGTAGATTCTCATCTCATAATATGGCTCTTTGCCATTGCGGACTGCCCGTGCTTCAATTCGCCTATCAGTACTGTCTGGAAATAGGCTGGACTGGGCTGCTGCTCCACAAATATAGTAAGCAAGACCACCACTCCAATCTCCAGCTAATTTTATCTTTGAAGATATTTTCATCACATCATCAATGAATGTGGTGTTATTCAGAATCTCACTATACTCATTATCAATGATGTCGCTAGTCTTAGTCTGCGTGCCTAAAGTTATACTGTACTTTTTTCGTAGCTCACTAACATCACGCATGAATCGTTCGTTTCGTTCCAGTAGCATGATGTATAACCAATACTTGTCGTACTCTTTTTCGTCGCTACTATCATAAATAGTTTGAAAATTATTATCGGGCATCTATTTTAATTATAGGCTGTTATATGTAGGTTCTTGTAATTAGATTTATAGGCCTTTAGGTTGTGGTAAGTTCTCTACTTTCATGTCCTTCAGCTCTGTATTAATTCTTGAAATATCAAATAGCCCAGGGACATCACCCTGTTTTTTGAAGTGTTCCCTGGCAAATCCTGCAAGGTTATCGGCCATTAAATCTCTCTGTCTGGCGTCACTTACTTCTGGCGTACCCATTAACCTCAGTTTGCCGTTGCTTACCTTAGCCATTAGATGTTTTAACAGGACGGCCTTATACCTCAACGAATCACCTTGTTCATTAGGGAGATTGTCTATAAGCACCTCAAGAGTGATGTTCTCGGAAGAGTTAATTATCATTAGCTCTTTCCTAAACGATTCAAGTGCCTCTACATACCACCCAAGTACGCACAGGTCATCAATAAGAACTTCGTATGTACTAACTACCTTGTCATCCACCTTAAGTCCACCCATCATTATGCGTGGCTTACCGCTCAAACTGTAAGAGCTTGGCTCTGGGAACGCTCCCATACTTCGTTCAAAGTATGCTCCTCCCAGTAGGAATATATTTTTATCATGAGTAGCCTGTATACCATACAGCAACCTTCCATCTCTTTTCCATATCTCGGCATATCTGGGAAACTGTTCTTTATATGATTTTGATGACTTACTCCATTTTTTTAGATGAAAACGTTGCTCACTGTCGTGGTAATCAAGGCCGACATCGTCTAATGACTTACGATACTTCAGCCCGATTAGCATCGCAAGGTATTTCACTTCACTTAATTCGGTTGTAAGTTGTTCTGATGGCGATACATCACATAGCACCGAGTAAACCTTGTCCATGGTTACATTTTACCAGGAGGGGAGTTATCTGAATGTAGTAATGCCACATTCAGATAACTATTTGATGGCATTTATGAATTGCGTCAGTATTTCCTGAAGCTTTTGCTTATTTCCAGACTCGCCAGATTTTAATGCCAAGTGTGATATTTCTCCACTGTACGTAAAGTCTTCTAGCTTAAAATCAAATGCTAGCGACTGATACGGAGCGGTTGATTCATCAGGGGTTGAATATCCAACAGTTACCTCAACTCCTCCTATGTTTTCTATGCCCCTATCTGTGTTGTATCTACCGTTATCATGCTGTGATAGGTTACCCTTATCAGTAATTGTAATTGAGATAGTCTCCGTGCTATCAAGGTATGATGCGACCGAGTATCCATCACTCAGGTTTGTAATAGTTGGTTTTGAAAAACCATCAACATCGGCTTTTTTGATTGCTGACATACGCACTTCGGCCGTCTCGGATTGATTAGTTTGAGTAGAGTTTTTATCTTCAGCTTTTTTTGACGGGCTAGCGATTGAGCCGATAATTACAATTAGTACAAACACTCCGCAAACAATACCAATTTTCTTAAGCATAATTCACCTCCTTAGTTAATACTAGACAGTGAGTGAATAAAAAAGGACACCCACTGTTAGGTGTCTAGCCAACAACAAGGATTGAACCCGATTGTTTTGTCCAGTGGATGCCCTTTTTGGGTTCAATCCACATAGAAAAAGTTGGATTATAAAAATCCTTGTTCATTAGCTAGACATATATATTTTACCATCTATGCGTACTTGTGCGTTAGTACAGTTTCAGTGATTCAAACACGGCGTAGTATCTCGGCAAGTCCTCCTGCTCGTTAATCCCATCAAAATAGACCTGCAACATTTCAATACTCCTATGTCTTGTATAGCAAGCCACTCTGAGCAAATCGCCTTTATACGATTGAATTAGTTTCGTTGTGTAGTAGTGCCTGAAGCCATGTACTGTTTTATAAATCCCTGCATTGCACATTGCTTGCTGAACTATCTTTCGCAGACCACGTGTTGTTAATCTTTGTGTGGGTTTGCGTGTGATAGGAGTGAACAAAGCACCGTTGGCTTTTTTGTACGCTTTTAGATAACTACGTAACGCACTGACTGTAGCAGGATGGAGATTTATATGTTCCTTATCGTCACGACCTTTACCGAGTACACACGCACGATTGGTGGCAAAGTCTATATCCTCAATGTTAAGCCGTACAATTTCAATCTGCCTAAGGCCTTGATACAGCAGTAGTGCGACCAATGCCCTTAATCGTGTGTTTTGTTTTGTTTGTTCTAGTGATTTTAAATAGGTGGTTAGCTTTTCAATATCGTTATCATCAAGTCCTACAACTTTATGTTTCTTGCTCTGGCTGAAACTTTTAACATTTAGCGTGGTATCAATTGGTATAACACCACGTCTATGCAGTTCTCTCAGAAATATACGAGCAGATGCTAGATACTTATTCTTCGTTGAAACGCTGTAATCGCTCCTAGAATCAAGATAGCGTTTGAAGTTGATAAATGTATTGGTTGTGAACGGTTCGCTTCGTAGGCGGACAATAAATAGCCCTATACGATACTCATAGTCTTTGCGTGTTGCTTCGCTGACATCTAAGCCGCTAAACACATCAGCAACATCCCAGTGCTTAGCTTGAACGCTAACGAGGTTCACGTATGACCTTTTTGTCACGAACCCACTCAGATAGTGATGTAACATCATCCTTGATTATTTGCCAGAGCGTATCCATGCTTTCACGCTCCGATTCTGGAAATGCGTTCTTCTCGCCATCATCCAAAAACCAATCTATAGTTCGTCCGTGAGTAATTTGTTTTTTGTGATTCACTGCGACCCAGTAACGCCAGACTAGGTTCATGACGACAAACTGCACACTTTTATCCGGATACGTTGCCGTAACTGCATCTTTCACATATTTTTTCTGTGCTATTAGGCGATTGAAAGCACTGCCAAGTACATGAAAATCGTAAGCATTTAACGGTATGTCTTCTGTTTCTGCATAACTAATGCTATTCCAATCAATATTCGGAGCTTCTGGGAAAAACTGGAACAGGTCGCTTACATCCATACCGCAGTGCGTCCAACGATTCTGCCATGCTCGTAATTGCCATCGCATCATCGGAGGGTCTTCGGGCAAGCCTCCTGCTGATGCACGATAATCTACGGCACTACTAAGTGCTTGTTGTTTTTCAGTTAATCGTTCTAAGTCGGGCGATTCAGAGCCATCCGGATTATTCTTCCAGAAGTTATCTCGCCACTCAGTACTTGCAAGTTGCCAGACGTAGCGGAGAACAAAGTTTTTATCATCATCAGATAGAACAAAAGACTTTTTTCCACTTTGCCTATACAAGTCCATGAGCCTGTCCATGTCTGGGTGCAACATGACATCTTCTAACGTGATAACTGGTAGACGACGCAAACAATCCTTCGCATCTACTTCCAGGAACGACTTTACTATCCGTACAGCTTGTTCTGGCAGACCTTGTCGTATGGCTTTTTGCAGACCAGATTTCAGTACACGTTTATCTACGATGATATTCCCTGTGTTTTGATTAGTTGCTTTGTTTTGTTGGGGCATTGTATTGCCTCCTTTCAGGTTAGATTAGTAACTTGAAACTAACTTGAGCAACATCAGACGACAAGAAAAGCCACTAAAAATCATAACGACTAAATACTGTACTTAGACTTAGTAGCTTTGTATAGCTTTTCGGGTAATGCTACACCATACATTTGTCAGACCCATATCAACTTTGTCTGAGTTTTATTTATAATAAATACGGCTTTGTAATGTAGCGTATTGTACACACCTTGAAGTTCGGTGATTTGCTTCTACTCCCACTAACCATTTTGCATACTTATGACGAGTTTTACAGACTTGTTCGGTATGTTAGTCCAGTGCTTTTTCGGTTATTGAGTGTCCTTATTGTCAAACATTTCAGACTGGTATGGCGAAGAACCTTCACGATAGTCCAATACATGTGTAATAGTGTGATGTGCGTATATCTCGTTGTTAATATCAACTCGCTGTACAGTTATAACTTCTGCCTTTATGACATCATTCGTATGCAAGCGAACACGCCCTTCATTAAGACTTTTCAAAAACTCGGGGTCTTCAATAGTTACGTTAGATAAAACATTCCTACCATCGCCATAAAAGAAGCTGTACGGCCCTCTATCACCACGATAGCTTCCTTGCTTGGGCTTTAAGTAGAGTGTTGCTTTGCTGCTGTTTTCATCTTTTCCAACGTCTGATAGTTCCTGCTCTGCGTAAATACCTATGCTTTTTATTTCATCTTCACCAAAATGAACTTTAGTTGAATCTGGGCTATCAGCATCATACGTAGTAATTGAGGTTGAATCTGGGTCAACATTCTTTGGAATCGTATAAAAAACTTGTTTGATATTCTGCTGTATTTTGACATTCTGAACTAAAGCATGGACCTTGGCATTTACAGTAACGCTGTTGTCATCGCCTGCGTAGTAACGATATTCATCTGGACCAACTTCTTCAATTTTTTCCCACCTGCCGTTGAGAAACTTAATGAGCTTGAACAGACTGAAGCCACTACCGCCAATTATTCCAATCCATTCCAGTACTTCTTTAATGGTCTGAACATCATTATTACTTATAAGGCTTTTTACTGCCTCATACGTATCAGGAGCGTACAGTACAAGCTCTTGTATGAAGGAGCCTTCACTAAACGGCTTAACGTTAATCCCAATATCTTTGTGGTGGGTTCCAACTAATCGGTTGCTTTCTTTTATCAATTCACCAAGTGATGTTAGTAGTGGTCCAACTTGAAAAACATCAATACCTTCGCTAGGGTCTATATTGTCAAAACTGTAGATGATTTTTATTTTCTTATTATGCATAAGCGTTAACTCTAATTGTACTCTCATTCACAATGTACTTCCACACTTCTTCCGATAAGGCCCGCCAAATAAAACGACTCATCGAAAGATGGGTCTTTTTATTTGGTAAGCTCGTACCGAGCTTGAACCGGCGATCGCGAGCAAAGCGAGTAAGATGGCCGGGTTCGGTCATCAAACTTGCGCACAGAAGCTTGCTTCGAGCACAAGTGCAGATGTGCGCTTTAGGTCGGCATCCGCTTCATTTATCAACTAGCACCCACCTAAAAAGTGTGGCCTTAAGGCCACACGCCCCGGTCAGGCCCTACTGCCCCATCACCTTATTAATCTCACGGGTTAAATCGGCAATTTTACCGAAACTTGAACCTTCTGACATGACGGACAAAATGTAGGTGCCACCTGGGTGGTAAACTATACCAACATCATTGGTATTTCGGCCAAAACTACCAGCCTTGTCCGCAACCCTAACCCCACTAGAACCTGCGGGTATTCCCTGACGAAAAATTTGTTGGCTCATAAGATTCGTCATACTGTTTGCCTGAGAAAACTGAGTAATATTACCGGAAATTAACTTTAGAAGCCAGTCGGATGCATCATTAGCAGTAGTCAGAGACGCGCCCTGCACCAGTGTCGTGCTTTCAAAACCCTGATTCATAAGCATTTGGTCAGCCACACTCCACTCAATAATGCTACCTAGTGCATTTGTGCACGACTCGTCCGATTCTATAACCATTTTAGACAGACAGGCATCTACCGTCTGGCCGTTTTGAGTTACATCACCGAGTTTAGTTGATCCGGAGCTTAGACGGCCATAGATCATGCTTGCTATATAAATTCTATAAATCCCAACGCTTGGAAATAAACGATTAGGGTTAATATTAGCAGAAATTCTGCTGTTCACTGTTCTGAAGTCTATACCATATTGCCCACTATTAGTTGTGATCCAGTATTCCAGAAGACTTTGCATACCGGTGCTGTCCTTTGTGTATTTACGATCTATTACGTCTGCGGGAACTAGCGTTATAACAGAAGCAACAATATTACTACCCGAAGGGTTAGTGGTGTCGGCAATTTGTTTTACTAATTCATTAAACTGCAAAGACCTACCCGACTGACCTTGGGTATAGCCCACCTTAGATCCGTTTAACATGGTCGTAATGTTTGGTATGGCTGAGTAATCTACTTCTGCCGGCAAATCAACAATAGTAGTCGAGATTCTATCCTGACTAAACATAATTTCTACAGTGTTTTTATCTGGTTTGTGCACAATATCTACCCAGCTTGCTATTGTGCTGCTATCTATGGTCCTAGTTTTGTCTTCAGCTTTTATGGTGATAGGGTTGTTGATTCTAAGTTGCATGCGTTTTACATTTGCTTCAGCAACGCTACTTGATATAGCAGGATATAAAATCGTAGGAGTAAATACTATTTGGGCGTTATTTCCCAGATCTGATTTTAAGACTACAGACTTTAGTGACTGATTCTGGTACTCATGCCCTTCTTCTGAAGCGCTAAATGATAACTTAGTGCCTGTGATGCTTACTAGTGCGTCAATAGGTTTTTTGCTGGCAAGCGCCACAACATCCTTCACGAATAGTTGGAGTTGCGAGTCATCGATGTTCCGGACTATTTTGTGGTTGTTTGAATGAAAAAATATAGTAAATGGAACTAGTCTTTTGCTCAGTGGATAGTCGGTCATTTGCTTGGCCGTTAAGTCAGCATCTATGGTTACACCGAGGTCTTTATAGCTGGTTGTGATGTTCTTTGTGTGAGTATGTACGGTTACAATTCTTTGGTCAAAGTCACTAAGTTTACTCAACACCTTATCATAGTCAGAAAAACCAAGCTGTCCATAAGACTGAAGACCTGCAAACGGCGTAGTCCTGCCTGATGGGTATAAAAGTTGCACAATAACCACAGCGAGCAAGCCAACTACTGCAAATGATACAAACTTAAAAACTCTGGAGTGGGCCTTCTTTAACCTTTTTACCATCCTTTTGGGTGAAAAATGGTACACCTTCCGCTTTTTAATACGCTTGGGTGGCTCTGATGGAAGCTCTAGATTAACCTCAAGAACATATGGATCAACTAAATCCTCATTATTTTCACGCCATAGTACATAGGCATAAAGCTCATTCAAAAATTTAACCCTTTGATCTGGGGTTAAGTGTGATTTTTTGATTACTTTTTTAACTGTTTTTTTAGTTTTCATTTTTATTTTTTAAAAAACTAGACTAATTATAACAAAAAGGCTCAATAACCAGAAGTGTTATTAAAGAGTTAGGTAGGCTCGGGTCTTCTTTTGATCTTTTTCGTTGTTTAAATATTCGTTAATATCTTTAAAATTGAATACAATGTGAGCGCCCCGTATCTGAGCACCTTTTGTTTCTATATTTTTTACAATTTCTAAACCAAAGCCGGTATCCACAACCTTAGAAAATTGACCTGGTTGCAAGCTAAACAGTGCTTCGGTCACTTTAGGAGAAATGTCTCTGTTAGATTTATCGATTAAAATACCATAATCCCCACCGTTATCTTTACTACTGGAATCTTCAGAAACTTCTTTTGCCAATGCCGCGAAATCTTTGCCATTCTGTAGTTGAGCAAGTGCAGAATTTGCCTTGTCGTGTGTGCCAGTGTCTAAACTAGATAAAACCTTTTGAGATAAAACCTGAGATTTTAAGCTTCGCCTAAAGTCCGACATAGACCAATTCCAATAATCCCTCAGTATCGCCTCTAACTCACGGTCATTTGAACTAAGCCTGTTTTGATTACGTACGACTTGAATAGCTTCATCAATTTCCTTATCTGACACTGTGATGTTCTTCTTTTTAGCCATATCACGGATATATGCATCATCTATAACTTTTTGTAGTGCCCGTTTTTTAAATTCAGCTAACTGAGCCTGGCCGGCATCCGTTTTAAAGTCTAGTTCTTGCTGTGTCCCATAGTAATGTGTGTAGTGATTTATTTCGAACAAGTAACTTTCGTAGCTAACGAAATCCGATCCAATTCTGGCCACAGGAAAAGGTATAACTTTGGTCACCCGATACAAAAATAGTGAAGTTGATTTGCTCTGATATAGCGCAAAGGTTGCATATCCAAAAAAAGCTATTACAGTAGCAACAAAGATCGAAATGGAAATAATTACTAGACGATGCTTTGAGTGCTGTAATGGGTAAATATATTTACGAGCTCCTTTTAGTATTTGCTCTCTGTGTACAGCGACGGTATCGTTTGTCACTCGTAAAGTTGGGTCCAGTTCTGGTTCCCTATTTTTTTTGCGAATTTTAGCTATCTTATCTTTCATAAATCTTCATTTTCTTCGTTATCTTGCAGAACTTTCGGCACAGAATTACTTAAAAATCCTTTTTCTCTTAATATTGTTAGTAGCTTTTTCTGAGTTTTGGCCGGATGGTGAATGTCATGTATAACCAGGTCACCTACGAATGTCTGTATATTTATTGTACCAAATCCTAGAAGAGTTTCCTCTAAACCTGTTACTTCGTAATTAACCATCTGTATCTGATTCAGCCCAATATCTACCACACTTCTATGCCATAGGCCTTTTTGTGTAATTTGTATTAAGCGTTGATTTGTCACTATAAATACACTGTAGTGCCAGCCTATCCAAAATGGCAGCATCACCAAAATAGCTAGAAAAAAACCTACCCCTAAGCCCCCAAAAAGATAAATATACTCAGGTTTTACAAGAGAAGGGAGGGTGCCCAGCAAAATAACAATCATAGCAAAAATCAGACCTTTGCGCATAACTACTGGGTGCTTACGAAAGACGTACAGCAACTCTTCGCCCTCGAGCTGATCTTCAAAAAATTTATTATCTTTTTTAGCCATTATGCTTAAATTATACTTTGTTCAGGGAATATCTCTAAGTCGGATGGTGATCCGGGTAGGAGTCGAACCTACAACCTTTTCCTTAGGACGGAACTGCTCTATCCATTGAGCTACCGGACCAAAGAGACAAAACCAGCCTCAATTTCTTTAGGACCTTTCGTATGGTTCGTAAAGATGATCATAATCTGACTTTTCGTAAGAAAAGACTTCATCATCATTAAAAAACCTCTTAACTTCCTCTTCTCCGTTCTCCTTGCTGTCTGATGCATGAATAAGATTCCTACCCTGACCAATAGCTAAATCCCCTCTAATAGTACCTGCTTCTGCGACCCTTGGGTTAGTTGCACCTACTAAAATTCTAATTGAATTTACGCATTCAAATCCTTGCCAAGCCATAACTACAACTGGTGAACTTTGCATAAAGTCCTCTATGCCTTTATAAAATGGCTTGTCGACAATGTGAGCATAATGAGACTGAAGCACAGCCTTGTCTAGGCTAATCATTTTAAGGCCTATCATCTTAAGGCCTTTATTTTCTAGTCTAGAGATAATTTCGCCTACTAAATTTCTCTGTAATGCATCGGGTTTTAGAATAATTAAGGTTCGTTCCATTTATTTTTCCTTGTTTATTAAACTATTGTAACAGATTAGATACAGTATGTAATCGTCGCTACCCTTTCAGCATTGCTTATTGCCTATTAGAATAAGAAGTATGCAGTTCCAAAAAATGGTTGTAGACTTTCTGGAGTACCTCGAAATAGAGCAAAACAGATCTCAGAAGACCATAAGCAACTACCACCATTACCTTATGCGCTTGTCGGACTATGCAGGTGACATTAAAGTTTCAGATATAGATGCCGACATGGTACGCAAGTGGCGGATATGGCTCAACCGACTTGGCACAAATACTTCAGATGAGTTAAAGAAATCTACAAGTAACTATCACCTTATTGCTCTTAGAAGTTTTTTAAAATATTGCGCCAAACGCGACATTAAAGCTTTAAGCGCTGAAAAAATTGAGTTAGCAAGAGTAAAACGTGACCAAGTGACCTTTCTAAATTCTGAGGAGCTAGAAAGGCTCTTTTCTCAGCCTGATATAAATACCCCAGCTGGCTTGCGTGACAGAGCTATACTAGAACTTCTGTACTCCAGTGGTCTGCGCGTATCCGAACTAACTGGCCTAAATCGTGACCACATAAATTTAAAACGACGTGAGTTTATGGTGCGAGGCAAAGGACAAAAAGATCGCCCAGTTTTTATAAGCGACCAGGCGGCGGACTGGATACAAAAATATCTTGATCAAAGGATAGATAAAGCCCCTGCTCTTTTTGTCCGTATTGGAGGCAAAAAATCGCCAGACCTAACCGGAAATTATTTGCGCCTTACACCGCGTAGTGTCCAGCGAATGGTAACAAAATATACTCTACGGGCAGGTATTACGAAACATGTAAGTCCGCATACACTAAGACATTCATATGCCACCGATCTATTGATGAATGGTGCCGATATCAGATCTGTTCAATCGATGTTAGGCCACAGTAATATTGCCACAACTCAAATCTATACACATGTCACCGACCAACACTTGAAAGAAGTGCATAGTAAATTTCATCGCAAACAAGAAACTTAGTCTAAGTCACAAGGATATGTGTTATTAACATCACTAATACTAGGGGAGCCAACTGCAGGCGTATACTTTACTACCTCTAGTGTCTTGCATAGATCTTCCACAGTACGGACCGATGAGTTGGTGGTTACATATTGACTATTAAGAGGCTTGCGGACCTGAACCCTACGTAATATATCCCTAGCTTTTCCGGTAGCATCTATCATAAGCTGGGCATTACTGAATGGCACAACTGTAGCCCCATTATATCCGGCAACAGTGACTTTACCTGCCTTATATAAAAGTTTCATGTGCAGGAGGTATGGATTGGTAGACAATGCGGACAGAGTAACTCTCATCACACATACAGAACCTGAACAACTCATGTATTGTGTCACACCTTGATTTGAAGTTCCGGTCCCGCTTGCAATACTGATAGCTCCTGATGTAGCTGTGCCTGTTGGCAAAAAATAACCTATAAAACTGTTATTTCTTAGATTATCTCTTGCTAGAGATGTGGTGTTGACCAAATTTGCTTCTAGGGCACCTACGTTGCAAGTTGCCGACACATCTCTAGGCATCTGCGTTAAACTGTTAAATCCGCATAGAGCATCACCAACACCTCTACCCGTAACTGTAAATCTTATTTCATTTATTGGACTGGCGGGCGTTAAAGTAACTGTCACGCCATCACCTTGCTGAAGATCATATTCGAGATTACTCGGTGTAGTGTTATACATTACGCAGCTTACACTATTATTACTATCAATTTGTTTTTGTGGTGCTGGTAGTGGTGGAACGTCACAATTTGTTTTTTGACCGACAATATTATTATCGATTATGTACTTATCCCAGTCATTAATTCCGGTCATGGCATTATAGAATGCTTGGTCGCTAAGTTGCCTATCTAAAGATTGACGCTGTTCACGATTAGCGTTTTTGGACATTGCTAAAACTATCAGGGACATAATGATTATCAAAAACATAGTTACCAAGATAGACACCATACCACTTTGATCTAATCTCCTCAGTTTTGTTTTAGTCCCAAACATAAGCATATTATAGCAGTTTCTTTACTGTTGTCTCAAAGCTACCTACAGCACAAAAGCTCCCGCCCGAGATTCCTGATTTGCACTGAACATCAGGCCACGCAACCCCGCTAGGACTACCATCTGTGTTGAATGTAGTCAGTAAATCATTATCACCGTAAACAACCTTTACATTAATCGTAACCAATGAACCTTTTGAAGTTATGTCTAAATTTGCCAACCGCATATTATTACCGAGTAACTGACGTTGATTCGTGGCGTCACCGGCAACTACAGTATCGCAAGAAGCACCCGAGACAAGCGTCTCGGTGAACATACCACTAGTAGTTTCGCTGCCTTTCTTATACTGACTACCTATCTTGTATTTATACCTCGTTTTATCTATACAAAAGTAGTTAAACCCATCAATTACAGCACTGTTAGATGGGCTGGGAGTAAAGCTCGTAAACTGCACCGTAGACACTAGGTCATT
Organism: uncultured Candidatus Saccharibacteria bacterium; assembly: GCA_964444225.1. Lineage (GTDB taxonomy): Bacteria > Patescibacteriota > Saccharimonadia > Saccharimonadales > 2-12-FULL-41-12 > JALHOM01. The sequence goes on from CAYUFM010000005.1 coordinate 17,378, forward strand.
AGCAATACTCCTGACAACAGTCTGAGTTCTAGTTGTAGTAATATTGTGATAATACGTATTGCCAATTTTGATTATACCGGTAGTAACTATCAGTAAAATGACACTAAAAACCGTAGTAGCTATCAGCAACTCCACTATAGTAAAGCCCTTGCCCATCCCAAGCATTTTTGAACGCTTCATCTTACTCTCAAGTATAGCATAAGGGGTACTTTATTTAAGTCTTGACCAGAAAATCAATACTAACGCGCAACCACATCATACGTATCACCAACACGAATGTCGTCATGGTAAATAGTCAAAGGCCCAACCATAGTTATAGGACCCGTTCCCGAAGTACCTCTATACTGATTTATCATAAAAGTATTGATTCCACTCGGACTATTCCAGCTCACAGTCGGAAAAAGTGTTTGATATATTAATTTTTGTGATCCATCTTTAAATGTTACTTTGTTTCGATTATGCCAAATTTCAACAAATCCACCAGTCAGAGAATCAGAAAATTTTACGTGCACAACAAAATCTTGCCAAGTATTTCTGCTAAAACCACTGGAAGTCCATGGCTCATCCCAGTCTTGAACACCTGGGGTTTTTTGATAATGTCTTTTAAAGACTAGGTTAGAGCCTTTAACGCCAAAATCCATTGTTGGTGATCCACCAAATCCGAAGGGATTAGGTTGGCCATTTGGGGTTCCAAAAGGCGGACCGTATATCTCGGCAAATTGAAAGAAAAATGGGTCACTTGGTAATGTGGCCGGAAAAGTGTCGGGGAAAAAGACAGAAAATCCAAAATAATAGTCATCATTATTACTAAAAGTACCTGGCGGCCTTGATACAAGTTGAGCCCTGGCTTTTCTCTCTAAAACACCGTTACAAACAGGGTTAAGTTCTGTATGGGGGTTCTGATTATCGTCAACTGTAAACTTAGCTGAATGAGAACCGCTTCTTACAGGTGAAGTTACGATTGTAGCACCATTTGGACAGGCTTCGTAGTCCCATTTGTTTAGGTTTCCATCCTCAAAATTATCACTAAATTTTATAGTTCCCAAATATGGACTATTTGCAGTTATATTTATCGGTGTTGCGGAAGCACCACCCCCACTGGTCGAAGATGCTCCAACTTGTTTGTAGACACGATGCACAAGGTCGATTTTATCCGTCCGACTACTACCTAAACTATCCCAGCGAGTGTGTACGATGTAAGTATTATTCTTGTATTGGTCTGTTGGATCAGAAAGTTTCTCAATTATAGTAACGTAACGATTGTCAGGGCCATGACCGCAAACACCTTTTACATCACTGTTGTTATACTTTTGCTCAATATCGGACACGCTTGCAATAGAAGGAATAGATACTTCATCAGCATTTATATCCAGGCAAAAGAACTGCGACACAACATCAGTTGAGCCTAAACCGTTGAGATATTGTTGTAGCATCTCTATCTGAGACTGCGCAGACTTGGACGCTTCACCACGCTCACTTGCTTGCTGTGTTGCACGAGAAGTACGGTTAGCCATGGCAAAAGAAGCTGACAAAATTAGGCTAAGTATAGCAATGGCGATCAAGACTTCCATGATTGTATCGCCTCGCTGTGTTAATTTTTTTAACATCCCGGCCCCACTGATCCAATTACCCTCTCTACTGTAAGTTGAGGCGTAATAGTGATATAGGCAGAACGACTAGTAGATGAAACACCACCCTGAGCCAAACATATAACAACTTGTGAATTATTAGAAATCGTCTGAATTGTCCCGGCCACAAGAGGATCCGTCGGGAGTCCAGCATATTTATACAAAGATACTCTGCCGGTATTTCCCGACAAACTAACTCCTCCACTACTAAAATTGGATGCAACAATTAATGATGGTGGGTTGCTTATCTGGACCGGGGTCGCAGGCAACGGCGGAATAACCATAATTTTTTTAATTTGGAGATCTGCAAGATTAGACTTTGACTCTACCACACCATCATTTCCTCCAAATCCAAGCAGTTCATTAGGTTTATCAAAAAAATTGGTCGCGCTAGCAGAACTAACGATTGTGTAGGTCTTGTAGTCAGTAGAATTCTGACTAAAGCTAAGCATCTTGCCACTAAAGACACATCCCGGATTCTCACCTTGTTTGACGGTTGCATCATTAATAATTGTAGTAATCACACCGGTAGTTGAATTTACACTACACCTAACTGTTTGGGATACGGGATAAAATCCTGTCGAAACATCGTTAAGCGTATCTTCCAAATTTTGGGCCATTTCATCAACAGATTGAATAAATCTGGTTCGCTCCTGTCGCCCATTTACTATAGTCATAGCAGAGACCAACAGTGCGCCTGAAACCGCTAAAAAAATTAGCGCCTCAACAATAGTATAACCACAGCCATCCTTGCCCACACCAAGCATCTTATAACGCCTCATCTTACCTGGAATTATAACATAAGCACTACAGGGTTAGCTATCTGTTATTGCTTTAGTGGTCAACTAGTAAGACTTGGTCAAAATACCATGTGATTATATCGTTGCCAAAAAGCATCACAATAATTGCTCCTAATATCAAAAAAGGTCCAAATGGCACACGAGAACTACGCTTTAATTTTCTTGTAATTAGCGCCGGTAAAATAAATAAACATCCCAGCAATGAAGCTAAGAACAGCATCAAAAAAGCGTAGTCAGCTCGGCCTACCAACGAGCCCAACAAAAATCCAAGTTTTACATCGCCTCCGCCTATCCATTTACCTTTTGAAATTTGAAATAAGATATAAAATAAACCACCACCAACTAAAATACCCGTTAAGGACTGGTATAGTGTTATGGCTCGGGGATCTTGCACGAACCTCAATGCAACGATAGCTGTAGCTAAAAAATACAAAGGGAAAACAATCTTATTAGGCAATAACATCCACCGAATGTCATAAACAATCAATGCAACTAGCCCAACCAGAGTCGCTAGCCAAAGGCTAAATATTGCCCACTCTATACCAGCTAGATCGCTAGGCCAAAATATATATGAAATTACAAACAACCCTACAGTTAATAGCTCTACTGCTGGATATTGCCAAGAAATAGGCTTTTTACAATAACGGCATTTACCCCTTAGGGCTACCCAACTTAATATAGGAATAAGATCACTGACAGTCAGTTCGTGCTTGCAATTAACGCACATCGATCGACCTTTCAAGATCGAATATCGATCTTGGATTTTTTGTGATCTGGATTCTGTCACCTGTTTTTTTAATTTTTTACCGGATGCCGAACTACTGACCCCCGACCTTTTTTTAGACTGCCAGTGTAATCTAAAAACAAGCGCATTAACAAAACTACCGAAACAAAGCCCTAAAACCACCAAAAAAATTATAAACATTAGAGTAATATTACCACAAAATTAAAATGGGGCTTTCGCCCCATTTTATGAAATTTATTTTCTTACCTAAGAACCTGCACACTGTTTAACTGGATCACCAGTAGAGTTTTCTATTGAGTACCTTACAGCAATAGTTCTACTACTACTCGCAACTGTATTACCTATAGTTCCCTTGTCGCAAATAAGCCCAGGCTGAAGCTCCATTACGCCAATGTTGGGCGTTCCAGTCTGGGCACCCGTAACAATTGAAGTAGGCTCAGCAAGAGGACCGTCAGCAGACAAAGCGTTTATTTCAGCGACTTGAGCATCAGTTGAAGGAGGACTTCCATTGTTATTGTTCATCCATTCACTAACAGCGGCAACATAATTAGATGCTTGCTCTTTATACTGTGTATTTCGAGAATTCCTCTGTAATGCCGGTACGGCCAAAAATACAATCAGAATGATTAATCCAGCTATAGCCAGAACAATCAAAACTTCAATTATAGTGAACCCTTGCTCTCTTTTAGTTTTATTCAGTCTGTTCATCCTTTTATGCCCCCTAAAAGTGACTTAATTTATCTTAATATCCTAAATATATATCAATATGCTTATGCTTGCAATGGATTTAGCTTATTACGTTCTTTCCAGCCAAACCATATATAGGCAATAGTACCGCGGCCACAATAATAAAAGCTACTACACCTAGGATTACCATTAATAAAGGCTCAATAATAGTGCTGATGGTTTTTACTTGGTTATCCACCGCCTTTTCATAATAATCTGCAGTTTTTTCTAACATGGCGTCCAACGAACCAGACTGCTCACCTATCCGCAGCATATTAGGCACCAAGACCAAAAAATAAGGATCACCTTCTAGTGAATCTGCTAGCGATTTACCGCTTTTGACTTGCTCTGTTGCTTTCTTTATAGACCGTTCAACATGTACGTTATTTATAGACTGCGCTACAACTTCTAGCACTTGGATTAATGGGACTCCGCTAGCTACCAAAGTTGTCCCTGTCCTGGCAAATCTCGCCATATAAACCTTCATAAATAATGGCCCGAATGGCCAAGCTTTTATCTTGAATTTATCAACAACTTCTTTGCCGGGACCAGTCCTGGCATATTTTGTAGTTACGAATATCAACAATGCGACCATAATAATTACTAGCCACCAATACTTTATTGTAAAATCAGAAATTGCTAACATAACTCTAGTAATTAGCGGTAACTGGGCCCCCGGCAAATCATCGTATATCGTCCTCACCTGAGGCAGGACTTTGACAATCATAAAGCTAACCACACCCAGCATGACTACTATAACCACCGCGGGGTAAGCCATTGCACCCCGGACTTTACTGACTATCTCAGCGTCTTTTTCTTGCTGAAACGCAATACGCTCCAAAGCATTATCCAAATTACCTGATATCTCTCCCGCTGCGATCAGATTAATATAGATATTATTAAAAACACGAGGATACTTAGACAGTGCATCACTAAAGGAACTTCCACCTTCTACATCAGTAACTATCTTACTAATAACTAGCTTGAATGTTTTATTCTCTGTCTGATCGGCCACATTTCGAAGGCTCTGAACCAATGGGAGACCAGCATTTATAAGAGTAGACATCTGGCGTGAAAAAATAATTTTTTGCTTGGTTGTTATACGGTTACGAAATTTAGATAAAAAATTATTGTTTGTAGTAACAGGCTTGATCTCTAGTGGTGCCAGACCCTCCCTCTGAATAATCTTTGCGGCCTCCATTTCACTATTGGCCTCCACTTGAGCAGTAACCCTTTGACCAGTACTGGGGTTACGAGCAGTATATTTAAAACTTATCATGCCCCGAACTCTCCGGCACCGATTTTAGTAAAAGTTTTTTGAACCAGTTTAGAATTACAGTGCATTTAGCCTCTCATTAACCTATCTAACTCTTCTATATCAATAGCAAAATTACGAGCTTCTTCATAAGTTATAGTGCCAGCATGTATTAACGACACAAGTGTTTTGTCCATGCTTTGCATACCATGTTCAGCACCCGTCTGAATGACCGCATCAAGCTGATGACTTTTACCCTCTCTAATGATGTTACGGACTGCTGGTGTTGCCACAAGAATCTCGGCAGACGCAATACGACCGCCCCCAATAGTAGGTATAAGACGCTGAGAACAAATAGCCATTAATATATTGCTTAACTGTGCTCTTACCTGTGGTTGTTGGTGTGGTGGAAAAACGTCAATCATTCGGTCTATACTCTGAGCTGCCGAGTTGGTGTGAAGAGTAGCAAAAACCAAGTGACCAGTCTCGGCAATAGTGATAGCTGCGGCTATTGTTTCTAGGTCACGCATCTCACCTAACAGCACAACATCGGGGTCCTGGCGCAAACTAGATCTTAGTGCAGCAGAAAATGAATACGTATCATAATGAACCTCGCGCTGTACAATAACAGATTTCTTACTCTTGTGAGTGAACTCGATAGGATCTTCGATGGTAACAATATGAGTGGCGCGTTCGTTATTTATCTTGTCTATAAGTGCAGCGAGAGTTGTGGACTTACCAGATCCAGTAGGACCAGTAACTAGAACTAGACCTCGTGGATAGTTTGCAAAGGCATCCACAATCTTTGGAAGACCAAGCTGTTCTGTGCTAAGCAGTTCGTTAGGTATTAGGCGCAGAGCAGCCGCTAGATTACCCCTCTCGTGAAAAGCATTAACACGAAACCGACCAAGCTCTCCAAAAGCAAAACTAAAGTCAAATTCTTTATCTTTAAGAAGGATCTGCTTTTGTTCATCATCTAGAATGGCAAAAATAAGAGACTCAACCATATCTTCTGTAAGTACTGGAGTGCCAGGTATTGGAGCCAATGCTCCATCTACGCGCAAAATTGGCGCTAGCCCTACTTGTAAATGAAGGTCTGATGCCTTTTTCTTAACAACCTCTTCTAGGAGTAATTCTATTCTTAATGTCTGCATTTTGCCCCCACCTCTACGCTTTATCTACCATAATTATTTTAAGCATTATCCGTTGCCGCCACCCTATTTATCTCACTTACAGAAGTTAGCCCCGCTAGCGCTTTAAGATATCCGTCCTCGCGCATATTTATCATGCCATTTGCTTGGGCTACCTTTTGTATTTCAGTACTAGTAGCTCGGTTAATGATCAATTTTTGAATGGTCTCGTCAATCTCGAACACCTCGTATAGGCCCATTCGACCTTTATATCCACCAGGTGTTTCGGGACTTTCGCTACCCTTGAATAAAGTATAAGCGGTATCGGTGGCTAGAGGCAAGCTTTCATAGCCTAAATCCTGTGCAACTTGCGCCCGAAGCTCTTCTGTTTGCGGCAAAAGATAGCCTATATTATCAGTTATGGCTTGCTTCTCTACAGGGTCAGACTGATAGGTTTGTTTATCTTTATCAGCAATTCTACGAACTAGTCTTTGTCCAATAACAGTTCGTACAGTAGATGCTATCAGGAATGGTTCTATGCCCATGTCTAGTAAGCGCGGTAAAATTCCTGCTGCCGAATTCGTGTGAAGCGTACTAAACACTAGGTGACCAGTAAGCGCAGCCTGCACAGCAAGGGCTGCAGTTTCTTTGTCACGAATCTCCCCAACCATAACTACATCTGGATCCTGACGCAAAATAGACCTCAAACCTGAAGCAAAAGTTAATCCTACCTCGGCATTCACTTGGATCTGATTGATCCCGTCCATTTTATACTCAACCGGGTCTTCTAGCGTAACAATGTTTATTGATTCACTTTTTATCTCCTGAATAAGAGCATAGAGTGAAGTAGACTTACCCGAACCTGTTGGACCAGATGTAAGAATCATCCCATTAGTGCTTTCCAGTCCTTTTCGAATCGTACGTAATGCACGACCCTTATAGCCCATATCTTCTAATTTCAAGGTGGTGCCGGACTTATCGAGCAGACGAATAACAACCTGTTCACCCCATACAACTGGGCTAATGGCAATACGTAAATCGATTGCCTTATCGAGTACTTTTACAGTAAATTGACCGTCCTGCGGAATGCGGTGTTCGTCAATTTTTAAATTACTTAAAATTTTTATACGTGATATAAGTGGTGGTTCAGTCTCCTTTGGTAGCTTCATAATCTCACGTAATACACCATCTATACGGCAACGAATTTTCAATTCTCTTTCTAGAGGCTCTATATGTATATCACTAGCCCGATTGTTAGCTGCGTATTCTAAAATAGTGGAAAGAGCTTTGCTAATCGGCGAATCTTGAACAATTGTTTTAACCTGGCTCTCGTTTTGACCAACAACTGATTGCATTTGAGCTTCACCTTCGGCTCCAGCCTGCATGCTCATACCAATAGTTTTAGCTACATCAGCTTCTACGTCCTCTTCATACTGTTTCAGTACTTTGCGAATACCTTCTTCGCTAGCTGTATAGACTTTTAGCTGGCGTCCTATCCTATTAGCGAGAAAATCTACTGCTTGAACATTGTCTGCATCGAGCATTGCAACAACAAGCTTACCTTGAGCCTGACCTAATGGTACCGCCATATAACGTTCGGCTATTTCTTTAGAAAGTAGCCTCAAAACATCACGCTCTATCCTTGCATCTAAGAGATTTACATAGGGCACTTTATTAACCCCAGCAATGACTTTTGTTAAATACTCTTTAGATACCTTTCCTTCTGTAGCTAGAAGTTCAAAAAAAGGCTTACCAGAATCCTCTGCGGACTTCTTTAAATGCTGCAAGTCGACTGAGGTAATCTGCTTTTCTTTTAAAAGAGTATCCTCTATAGTCTTTTGGCTTGCTTCAGATAGTATGCTCATGACAGGCCTCTACTATACATTTAGAATGGTTTAGCATTAGGACTATCGCCAATCTCGATCAGTTGGGTTGGATTTAGGCTTTGGTCATTAAAATATCTCTTATCGGGTCTCTGAAAAGTAGAGTCAATTTTATCTATTGTGGGAGCTTTCAAGCCTTTTGTAGATTTGGGAGTAATTATGATACTAGATAATACAAGCGATGCAACACCTGCAAATAACGCAACAGCCAGTATAGTTGTAAGATCTTTCTTGTTCATCTTACTATCTCCTCTTTTATGTTGAGTTTCTTTTCGGGCTGAAAGTAAGTCTTTGCCTGAATAGTAATGCTTAAGTTGTCAGATTTACCCTGAATGGTTACTCTGCCGATTTGAATTGGCCTAATCGATCTCTCGAAAAGCTGCAAAAATTTACCACCATCAGATTGGGGTATGATTGCTTCTAGAGAAAATGGCATATCTACAGGCTGCGGTGCTGAAGAATTACTACTTGTGCCTTGTGTGATCTCATCATCCGTTCCGGTGATTGATGTTAGCTTATACCCACCGCTCTGAACTAATTTATTCAACCCAGTCAATAAAGCAGGATAATCATATTTACTAGGTAGGGCATCTAGGATAATTCTGGCGTTTTCCCCGTCCCTGTCTCCATCTCCAGTTGGATTACCGCCTATAATATTTGGGACTTGGGATGAGAATTCTTTATATGATTGATTGAGCGTTTCTACTTCTTTTTGGTTTGCTTCTATAAGATTTAGTGTCTTCTGTTTTTTAGAGATTACTTTAGCCTGATATTTCATCTGACTAAACAATGCCTTGTTAGCAACCAAAGAAAATATGATAACAAAAACGCTTATAGCAATAATAACGATCAAGGAGGTATTAGCCTTATTTATTGCTAATCGTTTTATTGAATTCTGTTCTCTGGGTTTTGCCATTATTGCTCACCTCCCGGTGTTTCTGTGCTTTGGAATAATTCCGTTGGTTTTTGAGTCTCTGACCTAGTCGTTATAATCTTCGGTATGGTCAATTTAACAGAACTGGCAAGCGGGTCACCTTCTGTCGCGGTGTTCATGAATATAGCCTCATCATATACAAAGTTGATCTGATAAGAAACTTTACTGCCAGAAGTACCACCTTGATCCTCAGGAGATAAATTAAAAGTTTGCAGCACAACAGACGTAAATGCATTACCTTCTTTTGGCGTAGCCCCTTCAACTTTATATGTAGTGAACTTTAACGTATCGAGAAACTTGTTAACCGTAATGAAATCTATTGCTGTACCTTTTATGTTAAGTTTTTTTGTTTCTACGTCTAGTTCTACGTCCGAAACTGTAGCATCATTAGGTGTAATCTGACCTAGATACTCAAAAAGTCTAGATACTATAACCTTTTTGTCATGCAGTTGAGGCAAGCTGCCTAATTGATTCTGTATTGTAAGCACTTTATCTAGATCTTTATTTTCCTGGAGTTTACTGACGCCACTTTTAATATCTTTGTCTAAATTTGCAAGATGTCTAGTTTGATTAACGCGAACAAACAAAAACATAAGTATAAAAATTATCAAAAATGCCCCGCCGACTATGAAACAAGCCAAGCTAATCATGCGACGCCTATAAACAGCTTTCGCATATTGTTGTTTTACGTCTGGCAAAAGATTAAACTGAATCATTCTCTACGCTCCGCTAGGCCTACAGCCACACCAAAGTGGTTGCTCACCGCCATCAATTCATTTTGTCGCTCCATCCCATATTGTACGTTGCGCCAAGCATTACCGATCTCTACACTGATACCAAATTTGTTAGCTATATATAGTGGGAATTCGGGCAATGATGAAGCTCCGCCAGTCATAACAATCTTGGCAATCTTTACATCTTTATACCTTGCCTGGAAGAACTTTATAGATTTATCGATGTCGCTCATTAGTACATCCACTGTTCCAATAATGGCGTTATGTACCTGGCCTTCTAGTTTTTGCTCACTGAGACCAAATTTAAAGACAAACTCCTGAGCTTGCTTTTCATCAATGTTCAGATTCTGTACTGCAGACTTTATTATAGCGTCAGATCCGGTTGGTATTGCTCTGGTCAAACGCGGTGCCTCGCCCATCATCAGTACGATATCCGTGCTCTTGTTACCGATATCTATTACCATCTGAGGCTCCGCCGATCCTGGTGCTAAAACAGCTCTAGTTATAGCAAGGTTATCTGGCTCAAAGGCCACCACATTCAGGCCTATAGATTCTAGTAAGTCTAGTCGTGCTTCGACGAAATCGTTAGCTACACTAGACAACAAAACTTCTATCTTGTTAGGGTCTTTTGGCGAATCTCCGATCGGTACCCAAGCGATTTTAGACTGAGCGACAGGCGTTGGGATCAAAGAATCGGCCTGATATTTTATGGTCTTGGCGAGTTCGGCGGGATTGAGACGTTCCATATCTACTACGGTAGTAAAAACACGTGATGACGGTATGCCAACGGCCACGTTCTTGGTGGTAATCTGGGCTTGAGTAATAATTTCTTTTATTTTTTCAGCAATTTTTAGCTGATCGGCCTTGGCGTCACTCATTGCTAACTTTCCATCAATTGGTGCCATAGCGTACTTTAATAACTGTCTTGGGCCATTATTGTTAGTCAGCTGAACAAGTCGAACAGAATTGGTGCCAATATCCAGACCAAAAAAATCATTAACACCAGATAGTAAACCCATCTAGATTGCCGTTTCTTTCGTTTTTATTTGATTAGATTTTAAAATCATCTATACTTTGCCCACTTCTGATAGAATTATTACCTTCAGTATACCATAAGCATTTTACTGTAAACAATTAAAATATCAGATCAAATTCACAAAACTAGGACTATAAAATTGGTGGAAGTATACCAATGTCATCATACACACCATTGCCTGAGCTTTGTTCTGCCTTAAATACTGGTGGAGAAAGCAATACTTCTGGAGTAAAATTAAAGACCTCCGAAGCCATACTGGCGGCAGGTGCTGTAGGCACAATATCACCTATAGCTCGATTCAAAACTAATTTGTTGGCAACAACGGCACCATTGAATGTAAGTTGAGAGACACTAGCAGTACCCGCACCATACCCGCCACCCAAACAATTAGTTGCGATAGAACTGAGCGCATAACCTCCTGTGCTATTTGCGCAAGTGTAGATAGTGCCACCAGTGGTAGTATTTCTTGGTTGAGCAATATACACACCGTCTAGTTGCGTTACTGCTTTATCGATATAAATATTGCCCCTTACTACCAACGTAAAGTTCGGAATGGTCGAAATACTACCCCAAGGAGAACCAGAATAAGCAATATTACCACTAATGTAGACATTACCATCCACATAAATTGTATGTTTCTTCGCATAACTTCCATCTCCGGTAAAAGTTACAAGATTATTAACAATTGATGTCTGCCTACCTGTAGTTACGACTGCATCAATATCACCAATTGAAGAAAGTGAACTATTTGAGATTAATCCGGAGTCCTTAGTATCGTTGAAGTAATCTTTCATGCAGCCAATGGCTGGAACAAAATCACCACCAGTATCCCCGTCTTGCGTTAACCCAATATTTTTATGACCAAAACTTAAAGCATTACCAAGGGCTTGATTTGTATTAGATATAGCACTTCTAAAACCTGCTATGTTGCCACCTGCGAAACTACCCAGTTGTGACCCGGAACCTCCAAGATGATTAGATCTCATATAGGCAAAGATGTTTGATGACTTAGGCGTGCAAGCTCCAAACCCTCCACCGACAACAACATCCGCGCCAAGCGCCTGAAAAAAGGGATAATATGAAATATCGGTGCCACCGGCACAAGCAGAATTAGTTGCCGTACCCAAAGTTCCATTAATAACCCCCGTGGCGCTTCTTACTTGTCCATCTGATCCATATCCATAAAGTCTAAATGTATAAATTACTCCTGGCTGAAAAGTAAACCCAGACCATGAACTCAATAAAAGTGGAGTAGAAGTAAGATAATTAGAGCTTAAATATCTTCTAGGAGGCGCTGCGCCAGAAGAAGCAGTTACATCTATATACCCCTTGTTAGCTGAATTTTGTGAATTAAGAGTTACTCGAACACCCGGCAAAGTACAGTCATAAGTAATTGACCCACTAGGATTTGCTAAAACTGGACCACAAGGTGGTAAGAATTTATAAATACTCTCAAATGGCAAAGTAAACCGTATGCCATTTTCACCACTAACTTTAGTTATCATTACCCTGTACTCATAGTCACGCTTAAACGTCACGTTAACCATGGCTGCATCACCTGACCCATCATTTTTTGTGATGATTCTATGCCAATCATTTAATGTACCCGTCGTAGCATCAATATACTTTGATTCAACAACACCAATGCTCTGACCATCTCCAGGAATCGTAGGCTTAAGCGGAGAACCGGCATTGGAGGCACTTACGGTTCGACTTATTGGAACGCTGGTCCATCCACCAGTAGAGCCCTTGGGTCTCTCGGCAACCTGTAGGCCCATATTTAGATTAGCTTTCTGGTCTTGCTCAATAAACTTCCAGTCGTCGTCATACCAGTAAAATGGTAATGGAGTTGGAGCGGTAATACTACAATCTGAAGCAAAGTAAATTGCATAATTTCGCTGGCCACTCCCAGACCCAGGCCGTCTCTGTAATGCAAAATAAGTATCTTCATTTGAGCCACCATTATCCTTCGGCAAAGATACTTGCACATTACCGGTATCGGTAAAAGCCCTAATCTTATAGCCATTCACAAAAGCAAAAGCAACTGTAGAACTAGCTCTAATTTTCACTGCATAATATGTTCCAGAAACACCAACAAAGCTATGCGGATAGTTTGTAACGTTGACGTCGAAACTAATATTTGCATCAGGAGAGCACGAACCACCGTTCGATATTGGACCTGTAGAAGACGCTACCGCACCTACCATATTAGTTTTGGGTACTGCAACATTGCCCAGACTAAGTACTTGGTAACTGGTTGTTGCTGTACCATCCGGCCTACTCCCCTGAGAATCAGCTCCTCCACATTGTTTTGCGCTTTCAATAGTGATAGTTTTTGTGCCAGCGGTAGTAAAGTAGACAACTATCGTATTGTTCCCTGCTTGAAGGGTGTTAGTTACTCCATCTGCTTTAGAAACAACCAAATAACCATTCGTTGCATCAGCCGAGACATGATTAGCTGTTGATGCATCAAAAAATATTGAATCATTAGTACCCAGAGTATCGCCCACCCCAGCCGACGGAAATCTATTACTTGTGGCAGCGTAAACTGTTTCGTTGCTTTGCAAGAAAATAAATCCAAAAACTACAAAAAAAATTGTCAAAATAAGAAATTCTGAAATTCTTTTTATGCTGTTCATTTTTTTAGTTCCTGAAGCTTTTTATCTAGTGATGCAAGTAGCTCTTTCTGCTCATCTCCGCTAGAAAGTTTAGTGATTTGCTCTTTAGATTTGGCGTAACTATCCACGGCCTTAGTATTGTCTCCCAGCTTTATGTATAAATCACCAATCACTGTGTATAGCCACTTTTGATATTCAGGAATATCGTATGTCAGAATTTTCTCATAGGTTTTTATTGCATTTTCATAATCAGAAATAGCTTGATAATCGTATGCTACAAAAACAAGATTACCTGCTTTTTCTTCTTCGCTGCTCAAGCTGTCCGTATTTTGTAGCTGACTATCTATTCCTTGTTTAGTTTCTTTGATTACACCAGGTTTTTCTTTTTCTAAAGTAGCCTGACGCTCAGACAAAGGAGCTAGCACTTCTTTATTATTGTTTTTTTGATCTTTAACAAAAATTAACCAGCCTGCTAGAAGCAACAAAATCAAGACAATCAAAACTAAGCCTACCTTTTTTTTATTGTTTTTGGATAGCTTGTATTTTGACTTTGTTGATACGAATACACTATTATCGGACATACTCACCTATGCTTATCTATAAGAATATAATAAGCGTAAGCATATCTTAATACAATAGCATTGAAACACAATTTAACACTGACTATCCGCCCAGTACTCTCCTAAAGATCATTGTACGTCCACAAGTAAGTCCGGAGTCTGACAACTTTGACCCAGGTACAACTAGAGATACATTCCTTGGAGAAATACGCCTACCTATGTAAGATACAACTCTGGTTTGCCCATTCGCTGTTGTGATGTTTTTAGTAACATCCATATCAAGCTCATTTGGACTAACTTTCCGCATATTTCTACCCAATCTACCTAACTTAGTAGCCTTGGGTAGCATAACCCTTATCCTAGCAGCATTTTTACGTTTAGCTAGAATTTTAGAAGCACCATTACCTATAGAATTAATTTTTGCTCCGCTAGATGTAATACTTGCCTTTAGCATCCATCTATTGCCCGGGAGATCTACGTTAGTTACTATAAGTTTTGGACCTACGCAAGGCTGAGGCTTAGGAGGTTCAACATATGGATTACCTAGAGAGTCTCTAACTTCGAGATTATTTATACTTTCGTTATTAAATAAAGCCTTTGGTTGCTCTGTAATAGGATAGTCGCTACCGCTTATCTTTAGATATGGCCCGGTAGAGCTTGATTTGCTTATTTTGCTAGGGGTCATTGTGATCGATATCTTCCATGGGGACCCAGGATCTAGATGATCCCAATAGTTTAAGCCACAAGAAATATACCTCGTATCATTTCCAAGACGGTCGGATGTGGGAGCTTTTATGCACACTCTATCACCGGGCGCAAACGTATCTACACCAAATGTTTTTATTGGTAGTTCTTCCTCATTTCGTCGAATACTAGAGATTGAATTCATTGTAGCTTTATCTCCCACCACGACAAATTGCATAGCTTGGGCAGGTATATCTCCATCATTATGAATGTTAGTTTCCATAACTGATTGACTACCAACACACAACACTTGGGTGGAACGAACAAATGGATCAATAACCACATCTACCCCTGTGAATTTCGGATGTTCTATAGCGACAGGAGTTGCACCACTAGATGTAACACAAGCAGCTGAATTATCAACGGCATTAGCTTTCTCGGCCATAGAAAAATAAGTTGAAAAACCAACCACACCTACTATTCCCAGACATGGAGCAACCATACCTAGATTATTCTTTATCTCACCAAGAACTCTACTATATTCAGGATTTACCGGTGGTATTTCACCCAAACCTAGCTGTCCAACTACTTCGGGATTATTCAAAATTGCTCTCATTGCTAACTTCTTATGACCTTTAGATTAACTTATTATCATTATGAACAGGGGTAATTATACAACATCTAGCCAGTAAAAACAATAGAACTTTTAGATGAAGTGATAAATATCACAGTGTTTCAATACTTGGAGTGGGTTTCTAAGGGTCAAGGTTTAGTATTTCGTAATCTTTAACGGGTGACTGTAGTAAAAATATACTGGACATTTTTACTAATTTATGCTATATTTATGTATAGAAATAATCTAAAACAAAAATGCAAAAATTTAAACAAAAAACAGCTAAGATATTGACCAAACTGCGCTCGTTCAGCCCTTTGCAGTACGCCCTGGCAACTGTGCTGACAGTCTACATCTTACTAATCATATCTTTAGTAAGTTTTTTGTGGCCAAAAAACATAGACTATAACTTCGCATCAGACAAAACATGTTTTTCTAATCCAATTATCTTACCAAATACTTTCCGGATCAACAGTGAACAAAACTACCAAATAACACATACCAACTCTGTAAAAATTAAAAACTACCCTCTTTTTTCTAAAAAATCATGCGTAACCATCAAAAAACTGGACCAAACCGGAACAAATATAAAGTTATTACCACTTGGCAATAGTGTTTTTGCTCAAAAAATTAATATTAAACTACCCGAGACTCCCAAAATTACTTACTCGCAAAAAACAGACGGGCCGATATCGACAATTGGAAAGTTAGAACTAAGTCTTAGCCAGGCAGACAAAACATTTAGTTACCATGTTCAGTCCAAACAAAAAATAAGTAACTGCCAAAAAAATGAAAAAATTTTGATATGCGATCTAACCCCATTAGCGCTAGCTCAGTCACAAAAATACGAGCTTGAGTTTGTCAGTAAATTAAACGAACAAATAATTGGTACGGTCTACAAAACCAGCGTCCAAACCGTAGATCCAATTGTTGTAACTAGTCAAAGTATTAGTAACGGAGCGCTAGTTTATGACGCACCAACCCAGGTGATTATAACTACCAATAAAGACCTTGCTAGTTTTTCTGGGGTAAAACTGACTAACCTTACGACTTCAACCGAGCTAAAAAATACCTCCAAAATTGATGGCAAAAATCTACTGGTTAATTTTGATCAGCCTCTTCCTAGAGAGGTAACTATCGGCCTAACTATAGAGCAACTAACAGCTACCGACCAGGCATTTTTGACGACTGCCTTTACGACCAATTTTGTGACATCCGGGGGACCTAAAGTAATAAACAAAAATTTTGGAACCTACGGCGAATCTACCAATAAAAATTTTGTACTCAACTTGGACTCCGGCCTTTTGGCAGGCCAAAATTTGAGCGCCTTAGTCAGCATTATTGGTCCTTCAGGAGCCATTCCAGCCAACATTAGTGCCACCGGAAACTCCATCACAATTAGCCCCGTCCCTGCCCTACCACGTTGCACGACCTTTACAATAAAGCTCTTGCCGGGACTAAAAAACAGCTACGCCATAGAAAACTCTGCCGGCTTTAGTGCAACCACACGTACAATCTGCCAAGAAGTATTTTCTATCGGTTATTCTGTTCAGGGCCGATCAATTACAGCCTACAAATTTGGCAACGGACCAACTAAAACTATCTTTGTTGGCACAACCCACGGTGACGAAGCAAGTAGTAAATACACCTTAGACTCATGGGTTAATGAACTAGAAGTAAACTTTCACAAAGTGCCAAGTGGACGAACAATCTACGTAATACCCAATCTCAACCCAGATGCCTTCGCTGCAAGATCTAGGGTAAACGCCAACAATGTCGACCTCAACCGTAACTTCCCTGCCGACAACTGGAAGGCTGATGTAACTATTCCTGGCGGAACACTAGTAGTTAATGGTGGCGGTACCACCGCCCTATCAGAACCAGAATCACTAGCAATAGCCAACTTTATATCAGCTCAAGCTCCAGAGTTAGTGCTAACCTATCACTCAAAAGGATCCATGGTTATAGCAAACGAATCAGGCGACTCGGTTTCAAGAGCCAACACTTACGGATCCTATAGTGGCTACTGGGCCAGAAAAGAAACCGACCTAGGTACAACATTTGCCTATGATACCACCGGAGCTATGGAAAACTGGCTTCATGACAAAAAAGACATAGCCACCTTGCTAATTGAGTTATCTGCTCACACAAGTAACGAATTTTCTCGCAACAAAAACGCCATGTGGGCTATGATTAACTGATATAATTAAACTAATGAGTTTGAGTATCGGGATTGTTGGTTTGCCCAACGTAGGCAAATCTACACTATTTAATGCGTTGACTGACAGTAATATTCTGGCGGCTAACTATCCTTTTGCCACGATTGAGCCGAATACAGGTATAGTCCCAGTTCCAGACCCAAGACTTAATAAACTAGCCGAGATATACGGTAGCCAGAAAATAGTTCCAGCCACTGTAACCTTTGTGGACATCGCCGGTCTAGTTGCTGGTGCATCCACTGGCGAGGGCTTGGGCAACCAGTTCCTCAGCCATATCCGTAGTTGTGATGCAATTTGTCAGGTTGTCCGCGCCTTTCATGACGACAACGTAATACATGTCGACAACAGTGTCGATAGCGCCAAAGATATATCTGTTATTAATACCGAACTAGTTCTAGCCGACCTACAGACAATTGATAAACGTCTACCCAGGACAGAAAAAGAAGCCCGTGCCAATCCTAAACTAAAGCCAATCTTAGATACATTATTAAAGGCCAAAGAAATTCTAGATAACGGGACCCCACTAAGTCATAGATCTGGTGAAATCGAGCTTGAACATATAAACGATCTGCAGCTAATTACAGCCAAGCCAATGATGTATGTCTTCAACGTTGACGAACAAACTTTAGGTGATGAAGCTCGTAAAAACGAGCTAAAAAGTCTAGTTGGCGACGCAACGGCTGTATTTATCTGTGCCAAACTCGAGAGCGAGCTATCTGGCCTAGACGACGCAGAGGCTAGCGAACTTTTAGAAACTTACGGCGTAAATGAATCTGGCTTAAATTTATTGATAAAAAATGCCTATAGCTTACTTGGACTGCAGAGCTATCTAACTGCCGGCGAGAAAGAAGTTAGGGCTTGGACTATAAAAAAAGGCTATACTGCCCCACAAGCTGCTGGTGTAATTCATGGTGATTTTGAACGCGGATTCATTGCTGCGCAAATTGTAAGTTACGATGATTTGGTTGATGCAGGCAGTGAGGCAAATGCTAAAGCAGGCGGAAGAATAAGAACCGAGGGCAAGACTTATGTCATGCAACCAAATGATGTAGTAGAATTTAGGTTCAATGTTTGACGGAAAGTCACTATACAAAGTATAGTGAATAAATCTATGAATGCACTTGAAGTAAAAAAACTAAAGAAAACATACGCCGATGGCACTATTGCCCTGAAAGGGATTGATCTTGTAATCCCCGAAGGCTCCTTTTTTGGTTTGCTCGGCCCCAACGGCGCCGGCAAAAGCACGCTGATTCATTCTTTAGTAGGCTTAACCAAGCCAACAAATGGTGAAGCAAAAGTTTTTGGCCATGACGTTGTTACCAATTACCGAGAAGCGCGAAGCTACATAGGTCTGGCACCTCAAGAAGTAAATATGGACTGGTTTCTAAACGTTGAGGACACTCTGGATTATCACGGTGGCTACTTTGGTATGACAAAGTCTGAGCGCAAAGAACGCATTAATGAACTTCTCAAAGACTTCTCACTGGAAGATAAGCGCAAAACTAACTCAAGGTTTTTGTCAGGAGGCATGAAGCGCCGAGCAGTCTTAGCCCGAGCGCTAATGCACAAACCCAAACTTTTGATCTTGGATGAGCCAACTGCTGGAGTAGACGTAGAACTCAGACTTGAATTGTGGCAATACATGAAAAAAATCAATAAACAAGGCACAACAATTTTACTTACCACGCACTATATCGAAGAAGCCGAGGAACTATGCGATAGTCTAGCACTCATAAATAAGGGTCAGATTGTTAAAACTGGCACACCTAAAGAGCTCATGAAGTTCTACAAGAAAAAAACTCTTGAGGATGTCTATCTTGAACTAATTGGCAGAGGCGAATTAACAAGGTCAACAAAATGATCAAACATACGTATCTCCCCTTTTGGACTGTGCTAAGGCGAGAACTTTATAGATTTTGGGGAATAAAACGCCAAACTATTTTGGGGCCACTACTAGAAACAGCACTTTACATCAGCGTTTTTGGTGCGGCCCTAGGTTCACGAATAGATAATCTAGAAGGTTACTCATACATAGTTTTTATTATCCCAGGACTACTAATGATGAGTTTTGCAATGAATATCTTTAACAATAACGCCAGTTCATTGATGCAACAAAAACTTCAAAAATCTATCGACGACCAACTAACCTCGCCTATTTCCAACACTCAGCTTTTTATGGCCTATGGGATCGGTGGGTTTATAAGAGCTAGTATCATTGTAGTCATCACCTACATAACTGCGTTTATATTAGTAGACGACCTACCAATGGTTCACCCCTTTTTATTTCTGCTGAGTTTTCTGTTTATTGGTTTTTTCTTTGCAATGCTAGGAGTATTGATTGGCCTGAAATCTGAAAAATTTGATGACCTTAGCTTGTACCTAACCTTTATTTTGCAACCACTGATATTTCTGGGTGGTGTGTTTTATTCTGCCTCACTATTACCTCCAGTATTTGAAATGTTAACTAGATTTAATCCAATCTATTACATGATTAATACTGTGAGATATTCTATGTTGGGTAGTGCCGACGTAAATGTAGCTATCTCATTACTCACGGTTGGAATAGCAGGAATTGTATTATTTATTGTTAATTACAAACTTTTTAATAAAGGCTACAGACTGCGGTCTTAAGGTAACATTTCTCTATCTATGGCCGAGGCTAGATCAGCAATCTGCGGCCAAGTTGCATTCTTTGTCATAATAACCAAAACATACTTCGAGCTACCGTGAGTTACTATCGCAGCATCATGTCGGTACTCACCAATATCACCTGTTTTGTTAGCAACTAGACATTCCGATCCGCAACCGTTAGGAATTCCTTGGCGATATTTTTGCTCATACAGTCCATCAAAAACTAGCCTGCGAGCCTTGTCGCTTAGAATTTGGCTATTCTGTAATCGATACATTAACTCCGCAGTTTCTCTAGCTGTAGTCAACTGATTACCGTCCTTATTCAACCTAGTATTTTTAAAGCCTAGGCTTTGGTTATGTGGATCAATATTTTTCCAGTTCGCATAATTAGCCAGTACCAATGGGCAGTCATTGTCCGAGACCTTTATCATTGCTGTCACGCAGTCGTTTATAGATTGCTTACCCACAAAACTCTTCCAATTATCAGCACTGATCTTTTTCTCCAAAGGTGCTAGTAAAAATAGTTTGTACAAACTTGCGGCTGGCGTAACCGTATCAGAATTGATGTTGGCCATTCTGCCGGATTTTAGATCACGTAATGAGACCTGCCATTCACCATGTTGTGGCATTTGATCAATCTTTTCCTGAATTGTTTTTACCAGACTTTGGTCTTCCCGGGCTTGAAAAGCCTTTTGGTCTATTTGCTCCTGGCTTAAAGCTTTTATTTCAGATGGAACCGGCGTTTTGTTCTCTGCGCTTAGCACTACATTTTGTCTTTGGTAATAAACATAGCCCATTGTGCCTAAACTACCTAAAATAAGCATTGAGAATATTGGTAAAAATACAAATGACCAAAGCGAGCGTTTTTCACTATACGCTCCAATTCTATAATTAAAATAGCGGTTTGTTTTACGGCCAAGCAGCCTTTTTTTTGCGGACATTTTTATCTCTTTTTTTGAGTTTTAATTTTTGCGTTTTGGTAGTTTGTTTTAGTATTTCAAACTTAACTAAAACATATCATATAGCCTCAAAAATCTGCAAATATAAATTGTGTTAGTTATTCGCAGCCACTTTTGTGTCGCCTGATGGCCAATTGAGTACAATATTTTTTAAGGTTTCTACCACTGTTTTATCGTCTGGAATATCATTGTTTTCATAATAATGACTAGTTGAAATGTAATTTTCTACACTACTTAGACAAAAAATTTGATCAACCAAAATATGCATTTTATCTATAGCTTCTCCGCTAGCAACGGGCGTTGCTAAAATAATGCGCTTTGTACTAATGGGGCGCAAAAATTCAGTTGCAATTTGTAATGATAAAGCGCTATTCAAACCATCAGAAACCAAAATTATAATATGTCGATTAAGCATTTCTTTTGGAATCACACCGTCTTTGCCCGCTACGTGGTTAAGCTCTTGGTACTCATCCATGTGTCGCTGGTCTGTAAAGAATCTCAGGGCGTTTTCATCTTCCTCAAGTTCGCCCAACGAAAATGCTGTGTTATAAGAAAATGCACCCCCTGAGTCTATAGAGCTACCAAGCATCTCACCACCAGACGAAACTTCATCTGTAGTAAAAATAAATAACGAACCATGGGTCTTTTTGGCGATTTCCTGTCCAACCAAAATTGCCCCTCTGCTAAGTGCAATGACGGCAATATTATCATTGCCTAACCCAAATATCCTATCGGCTAACTGTATGCCTGCGTCTACGCGACTTTTGAAATAATTCACTAGGTTTAATTATATCTTTTTTAATAAATAAAAACGCTCTTTATTACCCTTTTCACCAGAAACATCGCTGTCCTGTTTCTCGGCAATAAAAAAATATTGTTTTGCCCAAGACTCAAAATCTTTCAGTATGTCTCTGCGTATCGCCTCGTTTTTAATAACACCTTTGTGTTTGATGTTGCTATTTTTTGCTTCAAACTGTGGTTTTACCATCGCTAAAATTTGAGTATTTTTATTTAGTAACTTACCAATACTGGGCAAGAGCTCCCGTAAAGATACAAACGAAACATCAGCCAAAACAATATGTACAACAGAGGATAATTTTTTAATATGCCTGATATCTGTTTGTTCATGTAATTCAATTTTTGGATTTGTTCTGAGCGACGGATGTAGCTGATTGGTACCAAGCTCTACTGCAATAACTTTTTTAGCACCGTTTTGCAGTGCATAATCTGTAAAACCGCCAGTGCTACTGCCTACATCAAGGACTACTTTATTATTGAAATCTAAACCAAAATTACCAGCGACCGAAGCTAGTTTAAAGCCGGCCCGGGAAACATATCTATCATCATCCTGTAGTTCAATCTTTGTGCTCTCATCGATAAAAAACCCTGGTTTTTGGACAACCTTACTATTAACCTTAACCTTGCCAAGCCTAATATAACTCTCTGCTTGGCTTCGCGTAGAAACTAATCCTTGTGAAACTAAGCTCAAATCAAGTCTTTTCTTCATAGGTTAGCCCTCAAGTTCATATCTACCAATTACTTCATAAAATTCCATACAAGTTCTCATGACAGTTAATTTTCCTACCGGCAAACAAAGGCTCGAAGGCACTGTGAAGCCAATATAATATGGAGTTGGTGGTAAGTTATCAAAAATCTTGGCTTTATTATGACGCAAAAATGTAACAAGATGTTGACGTAAATTAACTATTTCATCAGATCCACAATCTCCGGTAGGCCAAAGCATTGTGCCATCGTGCCTGCCCGACGTTCGCTCAATACCTTGCCCACCCTTTATGCCTAGCCTATGTTTTGGGTGATACCAGGATACATCTTGTACAACTTCTCTAACAATTTGTGAACTAGGTGCATGAAAAGGTGGAACCACGCTTACGTAGCCACTCATCTCAAGTTGATCGATAGCATTAATCGCACCGGTATCTAGAGGAGATCCTTCTCGAAAAGCCACAACTGTAAAATGATCTTTTTCCTTGCTTAGAGGTAGTTTTTTGGGAGATCTGCCGTCAAGTGAATTGCTACGGAAATCATATCCCATCTACTAATCCTTTTTGCGTTCACGATACGCACCACTAGAGGTATCAACCGAAATAATATCACCTGTTTTTATGAATGCCGGTACCCTAACACTGACACCTGTTTCAAGAGTTGCTTCTTTTGTTATAGACGAACTTGTGTCGCCCTTAACTGCATCCTCCGTGTACTCTACTTTAAGATAAACATTTTTAGGCATCTCGATATTAATTATATTACCACTAAACTTCTGGACCTGAATTTTGTCGCCTTCCTTTAGAAAGCCTGCGTAGTCCCCAACAATTTCTTTATCTACTTCGTATTGCTCGAAGTTAGCTTCATCCATGAAATAAAACTTAGATCCATCAGCATACAAATATTGTGCATTGGTATTCTCTACATCCGCTGGCTCAATACTATCATTGCCCTTAAAGGTTTTATCCAAGACTTTACCATCTGTTAAACTCTTGATTTTCACATTAACTATCGAGCCACCACGTCCAACAACTTTTTGGGCATACTCAACAACCCGATACGGCGTACCGTCAAGCTGAAAAACTGTACCTTTTTTTAGATCTGTTACACCAAACGCCATTTTTTATAACTTTCCTTCCGTGATTAATCGTAATAAAAGTTTTTTTGTTTCTGGTTGCATATTCTGTATTCCAAATTCTAAAATCTATATTCTAATTTGATGCTACGAAAGGCATTAGCGCCAAGTGACGTGCGCGCTTGATAGCGACTGCAAGTCGCTTTTGCTGAACTTCTGTTAAGCCAGTTTTCTTACGTGTCTCGATTTGACCGTATTGGTTAACATAACGTTGCAAGGTTTTAAAATCCTTGTAATCAAAATATGGAACATCTGTCCGATTCTTAAATATCTTTGCCATAAATTCTCCTTAAATATTTTGCTTATTATAGTTTTAGTGAATTTTGAGTAGTACAGTCTGGAGTGTAGGCCGAGCACAAAGTTTGAGCTGTATTTAAAATACAGTGAAAACTTTTGACGCAGATTTTCGCTCAAGCTATACTCCGAAAATTTACTAAAACGGGATGTCGTCAAGATTGATTGGCTCATCGCCAATATCCTCGACAATCACATCTTCACTCTTCTTAGACTTTGGTGCACTTGGCTTATCGCCCTGATCTGAAGGGCCATAACTTCCAGTGTCACCACCTTCGCCTCTTCCGCCCAAGAATGTTACGTCTTGTGCGACAACTTCTAGCTTATTGCGCTTTTGACCATCCTGTTCCCATTGTCGGCTCTGCAAACGACCCGCTACTAGCACCGGACGTCCTTTTGTGACGTACTGAGTTACACGCTCGCCTAAAGGCCCCCAAGCTACCACATCGACATAGTCGACAGCTTCTTGCCAGTTACCATCAGATCCTTTAAAGCTACGATTTAGCGCTAAGCTAAAGCTACAAACACTCTGCCCACTTGGAATTTGTCTAAGCTCTGGATCTCTGGTTAGGTTCCCCATCAATGTTACTTGGTTAAATGATCTTGCCATAATTTTACCCTCGCTATTCGTTATTCTTCTTCGTTATCATCTTCGTCGTCTCTACTGTCGCCACGGGCGGCTGCCTTCTCGGCTTTGTCCTTTCGGATAGCTTCGGCCTTAGCCAGCGCTTTGTGATCAACTTTGCTGATAAGGTAGCGAATCACTTCGTCTGTAATGTTGAGCACACCCTCAACTTTGCGAACAGATTCTGCAGGCAGTTCAACTGTATAAAAAACATACACAGCGTAGTCTACTCCTGAAATAGAGTAAGCCATCTTTTTCTTGCCCCAGTTATCTGTTTTTTCTATTTTTCCACCATTGTCGGTAAATAGTTTTTCTACTTTTTTAGTACCTTTTTCTAGATCTGCTTCTAGATCTGGATGAAAAAGCACCGCTATTTCATATTGACTCAATATGAACTCCTTCCGTTGGTTCTCGGCTGAGCGCTATAGTTGCCTCAACCTGAATTAGTTATTAACTCCTTAATTTTACCAGATTTATCTCTATATTACAAGGATTTTCAATCTAGGCTAGGCTGTTAGTAGCTTGCTTTCTAGCTGCTGGTGATAGTCGCCTACGCGATTAGGTAAAAATAGCTGAAAAACAACATCGTGTATTTTCTCGACTTTTGTTCTGTACCCTTCTTTTTTAAGTTGTTTTCTTTGCTTTTCTATATCTGATAACGGTTCGTTTAATGTAATGCTTAGGATTTTGTTGCCTAGTTTTCGTTTTTGCTCAGGAGGGGTGTTAGGATCTAAGAACTCTTCAAGTAACAATTCTTTGCAGACTTCCGGGCTTTTTGTAACTGCATACTCTCCAAAAAACCTCCCTATATCATTGCGTCTGCAACTAGCTGTCGTTGGATTTCTACTGTAGGTACTTTCAATGCATAATAATCCTGACCTAGACAGCCATGACTGTTGAGATTTTGTAAGATCTACAATCTCATACTCACCCCTAACTGAAAGATTTATAGCTTGCGGCGGAATAATGCCAGCACATGATAGAACGCAAGCCCTAAATTTCTGATCAATATCACTGGGAAGCTGTTGTGGCCCATAAAAAAGTTCGTGATAATTTCTATGCAGGGTTTTTTGGATAAACCATCCGGCGCTGTATCTAAGAGCTCTGCCTGTAATTCCCTGGAGTTCTTCACTCGTATTCGGGTGCCATATATGGTGGAAGTTCTTTTCCTGATCCAGTAAATCAAAAGAGCCCTCTTTCGAGAGCTCTGCTGGCAAGATTGGAAGAGGCAATCCTGTAGGTTGATCTACTGGAGTTGCTATCAGTCCATTCATACCTTTTTTTAA
Source organism: uncultured Candidatus Saccharibacteria bacterium (assembly GCA_964444225.1). Classification (GTDB taxonomy): domain Bacteria; phylum Patescibacteriota; class Saccharimonadia; order Saccharimonadales; family 2-12-FULL-41-12; genus JALHOM01. The sequence continues at coordinate 43,376 of CAYUFM010000005.1, forward strand.
CCTCTTTATTTTATGCCCTAAGCATAAAAGGCTTATGCTAAAAAATCAACCCATTTTTTAATAAACTTCGTACTCTTATGAAGTTTGAGATGAAAAACCGACACATAAATTGAGGCGTAATACCACTACGGCTGAAGTTTATTTAAGCTTTATAGAACCAATCATAGCGTCAAAGCTATTATGGATTTGTGCGTTGTCTTTAGCATATGTCGCACTAACAACAACATACTTCTCTCCAATTTTGGCGCTGGTAAAGGCGACGTAATAATTAAGGTTATCGCTTTTTAGAATTTCGCCTATAGATTTTTGAGTCTTTACTCCGGCTAGCGTTACATCACTTGTAACAATATTTATAGGTACATTGCCTAGATCTTGACTCTCTAGTAAGCCTTCTTCGCTGTTTTGATAAAATGGCACCTCGTTGGTTACGTAAATCGACAAATTATAAGGTGAGTTCTCTGCGTCTTCTGCGAATAGCAAAAACCAACTATTCTGGTCTGCTGATGCTTCATCTATTGCGATCTGCAGGTCTTTAGCATAGATCATACTAAACTTTGCCTGATCATAATTAGACGTCTCAACGGAAGTTGTTGGACCTGGCACAAACCCTTCTGTTTCTGTTTTTTGCTTGCTGGCCGATCCGGCAATTGCAAGCCCTATTAATAAAAGAATAGCAACAGAACTAACAATTATTAATTTTTTATACTTAGAAAATAGCGAAGGTTTAGGAGGATGAAAATCATTACTATAATCGTTTAAAGGCGACCAGTTACCCGGCTGTTTTATAGAGGGAATATTGCTCCCTGGTTGGTTTTGATCTGGATTCATAACTCTTACTTAACAGTTTAACATAAGTAGTTTAAGCCCGCGTTTCATCATCGTCTGGCATGTCGTCATACACGTCATCTTCAGCATGCCCTGACCCGCCAAATACTTCATCCATACTACTTACCAAAACATCACGTGGCTTGGCGCCATCAGCTTGCCCTACTATGCCCTGCTCTTCCATGGTTTCTATTAACCTAGCTGCTCTGGCATAACCAACCCTCAGTCGCCTTTGCAACAAACTAGTGCTAGCCTTACGACCTTCTATAACTACCCTGACTGCGTCCTCCCACATATCATCATCGGCGTCATTATTATTCATCGGAGCCACAATACCGCCCTTGCCATTAAACTGTACTGGCTGGCTCACAACCTCGTCGTCATAATTTGGAGCTCTCTGAGCCCTGATAAAGTCAGTGACTTTACCAGTTTCATCATTGTCGATCAGTGCACCTTGGACACGTTTTGGTTTAGGCATATCACTCATCAAGAACAACATATCACCTCTACCCAATAATTTCTCGGCGCCAACTCCGTCAATAATAGTACGTGAGTCCACCTGAGAAGCAGTTGTAAAGGCAATCCTAGCCGGTACGTTAGCCTTAATCAGACCGGTAATAACGTCAACGCTTGGCCTTTGAGTAGCTAGGATTAAGTGGATTCCCACAGCCCTAGCCTTTTGTGCAATTCTAACAATAAGCGCCTCTACATCGCGAGCGGCCATCATCATTAGATCAGCCAACTCATCAATAACAATAACTATGTATGGCATACTCTCTTCGTTCTTGGCGCTATTATATTCTTCGATGTTGCGTTTCTTTGCCTCAGAAAGTGCACGGTAACGACGTTCCATTTCTGCGACAGACCACTTAAGGGCGCTTATGCACTTTTCTGGTTCTGTTATAACAGGTGTAAGTAAGTGAGGCATTTCATCATACGGCGTAAGCTCTACTGTTTTGGGATCAACCAATATTAGCTTTAGGTCTGATGGAGTATTTCGATACAAAAGGCTGGTTAAGATTGTATTTATCATTACCGACTTACCAGACCCGGTCTGTCCAGCCACTAGAAGGTGAGGCATCTTGGCAAGATCGCCGATTATCGGAGCACCTGCGATATCCCGACCAATTACAAAACTGAGTGGTGATGAAGCGTGAGCTTGCCACTCACTACTTTGCAATAAGCTACTCACCCTCACGGTCGCAGCTTTAATGTTGGGCACCTCGATACCAACTAATCTTTTACCAGGAATAGGTGCCTCAATTCTTATAGAATGCGCCGCTAGATCTAGTGCTAAGTTATTTTCTAGGGCAGTTATCTTAGTAAGTTTTACTCCTGTTGGTGGACGTAAAGTATACTGAGTAACGCGCGGGCCAACGTTAGCGCCTTCCATGTCGACATTTATATTGAAGTTAGTGAATGTTTCTTCGATAGCTTTTGCGTTACCTTCTACATCACCAGCATTAGCCTTATCTTGCTTTTGATTCAGCAAATCAATGCTCGGAAATTCCCAGTCAGTGTCGCTGGTAGTAGTTAGCGCTTCGTGCTTTTCATTATCAGTTAATTTTGTGGCAGTATTTTTGAGGCTACTCAAACGAGCTGGTTTGTCGCCGGGGTGCATAGTAGGGACACCTTCATTTAGCTTAAATTGTTTATCTTTTAAGGTATTAAGGTCGGTGTCTGGATCTTTTTCTTTTTTACTAAAAACTTTAAAGACCTTAGCAAGTACCTTAGGCGAAATATTAAAAGCTAAAAAGAACATTAAGATTGCTAGAACCAAGAAGAGTATCGCTGACGGCCCCTTATCTAGCACAGATAAAACTGTGCCACCTATTAATGCTCCGACACTACCGCCATTCCCGCCATCATGCTCTTCTGAGCTTGTGCCTGATAAGTCTGCGCCCACTGCATGAAAAAATGCTGATGACAAAACCATAAATGACAGCATTGCCAGTAGTTTACCTAGTGGTATCTCGTAAGTTTCACTACGAAACTTTAGTACGCCAAAGTAGATGAGGGCTAACGGCGAAAAATACGCAGCCCAACCAAATGCCCAATAAACCCCGTCAAACATACCTTGTGGCAAAGGACCGCCAGTACCGAAACCTCCAAGCAACAAAAAGAGTCCGGCTAAAATCAACAAAATCGCGCCTGTTAGAGGCCAAAATGGTGATTTTACAACTACCGATTCGGTGGTTTTCTTCTTTTTGTTATTCTTCTTTTTTTTCTTTGCCATAAGAGTTATATTGTAGCATTTTTATGTTAATCTGATGATAGCTCAATTGTAGCATAAATTACTACAAAAGTCAACCAGAATTTTTAGCATTGAGTTATGTGCAACGAAGAAAAAACCAGAGGTTTACCCCACTGCCAAACGTACACCGTTAGTATCTACAACTCTGGAGTAGGTAAACACCGGCATGCCGTTGTCCATGTAGGAGTCCGGAGTAAACTGTCGCCAGTCCAGCATCAGCTCCTTCGGCTCAAGATCAAAGTGGCGGATATGGGTTTTAGCAAATGCACTACTGTCATCTAACTTATCACCGCCGGCCCGTAAGCTGTGCCAATAGGTTACAGCATCTAACAAACTAGGAACCCTGCACTTCAGCTCAGGACGACTAGCTTGTCGGGCACGTAGCAAACGAACTAGTTCACTAACTTGCTTATTGTTAATTTCTCTGTCTACACGGCTTGGAATCAAGCTAATGCGGATTGGTGCATTACCCTTGTTCCCAGACCATTCACAGCCACTATAATAACCCTTAAGGTAAAGGTCATCGTACACGTGTGTTTGGTAAGGCTGTTCTTTGCCAAAGTCTTCAGCCAAAGCTACTATTTTAGCTTCGCTGACTTCAATATTCGGAGTTGCTACTAGAGTAAACCGTGCGCCCTCAGTAATCAGCTTTTCTACAAGGTAATCATAGACACCGCTCTGTTGCCATTCTTTGTCTTTGGCGACAAACAATACTTCAAGTTCTTGAAGCGAAGCAGCAACAAGCGAAGCAGGAACTTCACGTTTGCGGAGCAGGCCACGCTTAGCCCTTTGTAGCTTGTCTGCAACCGTTTTATAAGCCGAATATGCTGTTTGTACCTGCCCACGGATACTTTCGGGCAATAAACGCGCTAATTCTGGCTTGTCTCTGTCGCCACGCTGCGAACGGATTTCACCAATGCGAGGATCAGTTTTATAACCAAAGCCCCGAATCTCGTGGTCTAACTCATACAGAAAACGTAGCTCCTCATCGCTCAGGTCGGTTTCGTTATTAGCGACAATCTTCTTTTCAATAGCTGTTAATCGCTTCATGTCCTCGGCTTTACGGATATACTCCTCACCGCCCGGCAAATCTTTAAGTCGTTCAGCAGTAATGTCAGCCAGTTCGGGCTCTAGCTCTTGAGCTGCATTTACACCACGAACTTCTACAACTTTGCCTTGCTCCATACGGATAGCCACACGAGGAATGGTATCTTTCCCATCTTCGTCACGAGTATAGTAAACATAGAAATCACCACCTTTAAGTTGTGCGCTTGCAGTACTTTCGCCAGCCGTACACCAGCCTGTGCCATGTCCTTGCAGGGAGCCAGACAAACGACGTACAGTTCGGGGGTCGTCAGTCTGGTTAAACTTCGTCCAAGACCCCCTAGTATCTTTTCTAAGCTCAGGCGAATCAGGAGTTACTTCTAGTACGGTATGGGCGTAGAGCTTGCCAAAATTACCACTTTTCAGGTGTTTTTGTAGTTGCTCATTATTAACACCGCCGTCTACCGCTTCACCTTGAACACGAGATTTATTGAGCGCATCATAAACATACGCCAACGCCTCACGATTAAGTTCTGGATAAGCAGCCGTTGTGCCACGACTACGCTTTTGGAATTCTTGCTTATCCTTGTCAAAGCTTCCAAGTTTTACGACGGATTCCCACGCGTAAGTCTTAAACCAGTTCGGGTAGCCACCGTCTTCACCGCCAAGATATTCAACCCATTCAGCAAGTCCTGCACGCTGATCGGCTTGAACTGCTTCAGTCATCATGTGGCGCATTCCAGAGGTTATCTGGACGTCACCGCGACCTTCTTCACGAGCAATACGACGTTGCAATTCAAAGTAACCCTCCGGAACATCTTCAGCCTTTATTACATGTGCGTCGATTTGACGGTCGATGCTGTTTTGATCGCCGGTCAGAATACCGTCATTTACATAGTTCCCGTTTGCTGAAAACCCTAAATAAGCCGAAATCTTGTCGGATGGTTCGTTCGGAATAGCCTCCCCACCTGCACGTAAATAGGCAACGACAGACTCAACTTCTGCCGAAGTATGAAGGTGCGGATTGCGTTCGTGTAAAAATGAGCTACCGGGTTCTTGCATTGTAATGTATTTTGACTTTTTATTTTTTATCTAACAGATTACATACTATCATATTTTAGATTAAATGTCAATATAGTTTACTGGTGCAATCGATCTAGCACTTTTTTGCCTGAGCATAGGTAGCAAAGAAATTGAAACACGCAACAAAATGCATGTTAAGTACGTTAGTCGGTACGAGGGTCTTGGTTTAGAAGTTTCTGACGCATCTGCGCAAAGCGCTCCTGCAGTTCTTTAGCTTCTTGCTCTGGTGACTTTTGCGGACCAGCTTGTTTTTGAGTCTGGTTACCTGGTTTGTTGGCCTGGCTTGGACCTTGGGCTTGAACTTTACCACCACCCACAACATTGACTACAGGGATAACGATTGGGCTACGACCAGTCTGCTCGTATAGAAAGTGTGTTACGTGCTCACGTAGTTCTGCCTTAAATCTATCAAGATCAATCCGTTTAAAGCGTTGCTGGACAGCTCGTTTTAGCTCAATTCTAAAGGCATTCATTAGCTCTTCTTGGTCTTTCATATAAATAAATCCACGACTAATTATGTCCGGACTAGTCATAAGCTGGCCTGATTTTTTGTCTATTGTCAGAACTACCGCCACCAAACCTTCGTTAGCTAACATCAACCTATCCTTAACAACCACGTTACTGACTGTTGCGCCAGTCTGGTCAACCAAAATTGTGCCATGTGGCACACGGCCTAGAAGTTCGATCTTTTGACCATCTAGGGCCACAACATCACCGTTTTCGGCATTGATGGTGTTTTTACGAGGAATCCCCTCCTCAACTGCAGCCTCTATGTGGCGTTGCTTAACACGGTACGCACCATAAATTGGAATAAAAAACTTGGGCTTGGTCATGTGAATCATGTCTTTATATTCTTCCATGCTGGCGTGTCCAGAAACATGCAATGGACCAACACCATCAATACCATGTGTCTCATGCCTGTAGACATGAACACCTTTTCGCATAAGCTCGTCAACCATTGTGCCAATTAATGCGTCATTTCCAGATTCTGGAATAGGCGTAGAGCTAAGAACTACAGTGTCTTGAGGCTTGAGTTTAATGTGCTTGTGGTCACCACTAGCCATACGTTGCAAAGCAGAATTCGGCTCACCTTGCGACCCAGTACAGACAATAACGACATCTTCATCCTTCATATTAGGCACACTAGCGATCGGCACAATTGTACCCTTAGGAATTCGCACAAATCCGTGACGTACTGCCATTTCCAGTGTACTTACCAAGCTTCTACCATCAAGGGCAATCTTTTTGCCATGGTGCGATGCGGCGTTAATAATCATCTGAATACGATTTATGTTCGTTGAGAACATTGCCATAAATGTACGTCCTGGAGCATTGTCCATGATGTCCACAAAACTTTGTTCAATTGTACTTTCACTTGGCGTACGACCCGGTCTTTCACAGGTTGTGCTCTCGCTCAGGAGCGCCAAGACACCTTCGTTACCAAGTTGAGTTAAGCGGTCTGTGTCAGTTTTTTCGTGGTCTAGAGGATTAGGGTCAAGCCTAAAGTCACCAGTGTTAATAATCCGGCCCACAGGGGTATCCAGAACAATACAAGTACTGCCCGGGATAGAGTGCGTGACTCTGACGAATTCTAGAAAAAATTCGCCAATTTTTAGACGCTCGTGTGTGTCCTCGTTCATCGCAATAGTTTTTAGTTCAAAACCATCTGGCATAGGTAGACCGAAGTTCTGGAAAATTTCTTCTACTCTTCCCATACTAAACCTACTGCCATAAACCGGTGCTGGATACAGTGGCATAATGTGTGGCAAGCCACCAATGTGGTCCAGGTGTCCGTGAGTGATGATATAAGCTTTTAGTTTGTGTTTAACGCTATCTAGGTAGCTCATATCAGCAATACCGTAATTAATTCCTGGCAGGTCGACACCAAGATCAGAGCCACAGTCCATGATGACAACATCATCTTTGTACTCAACCAGTATGGTGTTCTTAGAGCCACCGCCGTCCATACCTCCTAGGCCAATGATTTTTAGCCTTGGGCTATCATCGATAAAGTTAGCTCGGACATTTTGCTGGCTCTGTACCGTGCCATCAGCATCTAGGTATTGGCTAGCAATTCTAGTTGCGTCATCGGCGTTTCTTTTTTGTGCCCGAATAGCCTCACCTCGACTTATTGGTCGTTTGCTTGGCTTATCCGGATTTTTAGTTTTTTGATTTGGATTCATTGAATCTCCTTTTTGTTCGCTAAAGTGCGAACGTTTTTAATTTATTGAATATTGATAATCATTTTAAAATCGTTAAATAATGTCTGGCGTAAGGATCCGTTATACAATGCTGCAGCGGGATGATACAGGGGCAAAAGTCTAATTGACAATTCCTCTCCATCATCAGACTTAATTATCACCGGAAATACCTGTCCGTGGACTTTGGTTATCGATGCCTCAGGTAAAAAGTACTCCATACTGTGCCTGCCTAAGGTAACTATAAATTTTGGCTTTATAACGTTTAACTCCCTCAAAAGATACGGCCAAAATTCTTTCTTTTCTTCTGGCAACGGGTCACGATTATTTGGTGGCCGATATTTAACGATATTGGTAATGTACACGTCACTACGAAGCAAATTTATACTGTCTAACATTTCGTCAAGCAGTTTGCCGGCGGCGCCGACAAAAGGAATTCCATGTATATCTTCTTGTTTTCCAGGTGCTTCACCTATGAAAACAATGTCTGCATCATGATTTCCATGACCCATCACCAACTGTGTGGCGGTTTGAGCCAAATTTGGACAGATATTTTTTTGTAAAATATCTGCCTTAATTTGTTCAAGCTCTGCTTTTTGATTTAGGTCTTTTGGCATTTAATTTAGTGTTTGGCTTCTTAAATAGGTTTATGGTTCTGCGAACAGCGTCCCACATTAGCAAGAAAAACAGTCCGTAATAACCTAGGTTCCCCGTCTCTAGTGCTAGTGCTCCTACCACGTATATTGCAATCAATAACTCTACTAGAATCAGTGCAAAGGCACCTTTTTTGTTAGAAGTTAATTTTGAATATCTTTCGTACAATTTAGGCCTCCAAATCGGCGCTCTTCATACTTAATTGTAACCGACCTTTATCATCTATTGCTACTAGTTTAACATCAACCTTGTCGCCTTCCTTCACAACATCACTAGGCTTTTCAACTCTTTCATCAGATAGCGCACTAACATGGACTAGGCCATCTTTTCCTGGCATTATCTCGACAAAAGCACCAAAATCTAGCACGCTCACAACCTTAGCGCCTTTATAAACTCGTCCTACCTCTGGGTCATCTGTAATGCCTTTGATCATAGCAATCGCAGCATCAATACTAGCTTTATCGGCACTAGCAACGTTGACTGTTCCGTCGTCTTTGATATCTATCTCGGCACCGGTTTCAGCAATAATCTTGTTGATAGTCTCTCCACCCTTGCCGATAACTTCACGAATTTTATCAGGATTGATCTTGATAGCTTCTACTCGAGGTGCGTATGGGCTCATTTCACCAGGAGCTGAGATAACACTTAGCATGTGTTCGAGTATTTGGGCTCGGCCTTTTTTAGCCTGCTCTAGTGCAGCTTTTAGAGTCTCGATAGGTAATCCATGGACCTTCATGTCCATCTGAAGAGCTGTAATACCTTCAGTAGTACCAGTAACCTTAAAGTCCATGTCACCAGCAAAGTCCTCGGCATCAGCAATATCACTAAGAATTATCGGCTTTGTACCATCTAACATTAGACCCATTGCGATACCGCTTACTGGTCGAAGTAGTGGCACACCAGCGTCCATAAGTGCTAATGTCGAGCTACAGGTTGCTGCCATCGATGTACTACCGTTTTGACTCATAATTTCTGTGACAGAACGGATTGCATACGGAAAATCTTCTTCGCTAGGCAAAACCGCTGTCAAGGCTCTTTCTGCTAGGTATCCGTGACCAATTTCTCGCCTACCAGGACTACCAAGGCGACGTACTTCTCCTACAGTCCAACCTGGTGCGTTGTAGTGATGTAGGTATCTGCGTTCCTCGTCTTTTTCCATTGTGTCAACGATTTGTGCGTAGCTAAGGGGTGCTAGCGTCACAATATTCATAGCCTGTGTCATACCTCTGGTGAATATGCTTGATCCATGAGCTCGGGGCAAAAGTCCAACTTCACTAGAAAGAGTTCTTATTTCATCAAGTTTACGGCCGTCAGGTCGAATTCCGTCCTCTACAATTCCTTTGCGAACATCTTTGTGTAATGCGTATGTAAATGCATCATCGTATTCACGACGAAGTGGCTTAAACTCTTCTTCGCCTATCTCTTTAGTAAAATGATCTTCCATTTGTGACCTGAGATCACGAACCATCTCATTGCGCTCTGGGTAGTGTTTACGCAAAGAAACACCGAGCTTACCCTCAACCCATTTATCGACTGCTTTTTGAATATCTTCGTTTGGCATTAATAGGTTAAATTCTTGGGTTTTTATCTTTACTTGCTTCATTAGGTCTTTTTGAAGCTTGATAGCCGGTTGCATAGCTTCTTGTGCAAAAGCAATGGCTTCGACCACCTGCTCTTCTGTCACCTCGTTAGCTCCAGCCTCTACCATCATTACGCCATTTTCTGTACCGGCTACTACTAGGTCTAGTTTGCCGTTGTTTAGCTTTTCTGCAGGCATGAAAGCTTCATATTCGCCCTTGTCGTTGATACCAACCCGAAGTCCAGCTACTGGGCCCTCAAATGGTGCGCCTGTTAACATAAAGGCTGCACTCATAGCGATCATCGCAATCATGTCTGGTCGGAAAGCCGGATCAAGACTAAGCACCGTAGCTACACCCTGCACTTCGTGACGATAGCCTTTTGGCCACAACGGGCGAATCGGACGGTCAATCAAACGGCCAATCAAAATTGCATCATCGCTTGGGCGACCCTCTCTTTTAATGAACCTTGAGCCGCTGATTTTGCCAGCTGCATACATTTTTTCTTCGTAGTCGATACTTAGTGGAAAATAGTCAAAGCCTTCCAATGAATTGGCGCTAACCATTGCTGTTCCTAGTATGACCGTCTCTCCGTAACGGGCTAATACACTGGCACTACTACGAAAGCCTACTCTGTTGATTTCTAGTGTTAGTGTTTTCCCGCAAAGCTCTGTAGATACACTTACTACGTCTTTACCATAAGGGTTAATTGTTGGCATTCTTTCCTTTATCTTTCTGTTCGGTTCCTCGATTCAAATATACGCATATTTAATGTATATATCTGCTGTCGAGATCCGAACTATTAGTTGTTCAGTTACTTATTATAAACTAGTTTTTTATGTTCAAAGCCCATTTCAAAGCTTTAAATAATGATTCACCCGCTTTGATTGGTGCTCTCATTTCTACCCACCATGAATGGGCAGAATGAAAGAATCAATTATCTTCTAATTCCGAGTTTTTGAATTAGATCAAGGTACTTCTGGCTGTCTTTTTCTGCTATGTACTTGAGCAGACGCTTACGCTTGCCTACCATTTGCAAAAGTCCACGGCGAGCCATAAAATCTTTTTTATTTACCTTTAGATGCTCGGTAATTTCATTAATTCTTGCGGTCAAAATACCCACCTGAGCCTCTGGGCTACCAGTGTTCTTTTTATCCTTAACAATATCGGCGACAATCGCCTGTTTCTTCTCACTTGTAATCATTAGAGGTAGTTTAACACCTTATAACTTATTTTGCAACAGATTAACTAGCTTGCTGGATTTGATCGGGCTTTTCGATTGGTTCTGGTCTATAACCGGCGGGTATATAACCAGGGTTTTGACTACGTATAATCTCTAGGGCATTCGCCTGAGAAGATGTCCTTAGTGCACTATGACCAGACGCAAGTCCAAAAGCTAAACAGGCTGTTCCTATCGCAAATTGAATAGGGCGATCAAGCGTTGCCTCGACCTGGGTGTTGGCTCCAATAATATTAGACACACCTACTGCAATGTTTACTGAACTCAAAAAACCGAACGCCTTGAGCTAGCTCTTAAGTCTTGAATTTCATCACCTAAAACTTCTTTCATAATTATTAATTATAACCAATAGTTTCATGCTTGTCAAGTTTCTATGTATTCTGAACTAATTTGTTCAACCTTGATGGCTTTTTGTAGGCTGTATTTGCCCACTACCGTTCGCTCCAATCTGGTCATATAACCCACCGTACCGAGTTTTTTGGCGATGTCTTCTACTAGGCTACGGATATATGTACCACTGCTAACAGATACAATGAAGTCAATTAGTGGTGGGTTGAATTTATCCAGCTTAATATCATAAATTTTTATTGGACGGGGTTCTAATTTTACTTCTTTGCCGGCTCGCGCTAGCTTATAGGCCCGCTGGCCGTTGATTTTTATAGCCGAATAAATCGGTGGTGTCTGCATACTTTCGCCCAAGAAACTGTCCAAAACGTCCTTTAGTTTCCCTTCTGTAATCTCTACTTCTGGCCCTGGCGTTTTTTCGCCCTCACTATCGCCTGTCGTACTGCTTTCACCCAGTTTCATCTGAACCTGGTAAGTTTTATCTAGTTTAGAAAATTCCTGAGCGCGCTTACAGTAATCACCAACAACTACGATCATCAGCCCTGTAGCCTGTGGGTCTAGTGTGCC
>CAYUFM010000006.1:0-49695 GCA_964444225.1 uncultured Candidatus Saccharibacteria bacterium
CGCGCGCGGTTTGGGACCGCGAGGTCGAAGGTTCGAGTCCTTTATCCCCGACCAAGATCGAAATTTTTCGAATTAACGAACCCTTCCCAGGGTTCGTTTAATTTGTGGGTGATGTTGTACCCCCGTTTAACATCGAAACTATCGGCTGTTACGGTGAAGTTCGAGAAGAATACTCGCACAACGGAGTCTTTTAGCTCACCTTCCTCTTCATCAATCAAAATATCAGATACACCGTTCATAAGTTCGAGATATTTCTTATATGTTGGCAACGCTTCTTTTGCTTCTTTTCTATCGCCTACAAGCCTAGTTTGTTCGGTTTTGAGTGTTTTTATCTCTGCTGTTAACGCCTTTAAGTCGTAATGCTCCTGTAAAACAGGGCTGTTCCTAATTAGATCTTTAGTCTGTTGATATTCTTTCTCCTTGAGCGAAATGGTCTTACTGAGAGATGTTATTCTTGATTCCATTTCCTTTAATGTCTGGCTAAGCTTCTTTTTTGCTTCAGCAATCCAGTAATCATAATTATCTTTAGTCGTAAACTGATGCTCCTTGAGATAGTTATAGATGTGCAGGGTTACTTTTGTAGAGAGGACACTCTTATTCCTAAACGGACAGGTAAGTGTTTCACACTTATAGTAATAATATTCTGTCGTAGAACCGTCTCTTAACTTCTTTGTGGTTATGCCAGAGCTGAACGACTTATGACAATGACCGCAGTAGACAATACCTCGCAAGTAGTTAGCTCTAGTCGTTTCCTTATTTTTGACCAACATAGAAGACACCAGTTTGGATGATGATAGGCTAGACGTCTTATTTATCTTCAAGAAGTCCACAACACTTATAGCAGGCTCAAAATCGTACAGGGGCATAAGGTCTACAAGGTTTTTCCCGTACTTCAACACGCCAGCGTACACAGGGTCTCTCAGGAGCTTGTGTACAGCGTCTTTGTCCCATACAAAGGGTTCTGGATCTTTTTGCCATCTACGCACCGTGTAGCCAGTATTATTGAGCCATTTCATAATGTCGGTTTGAGACTCTCCCTCTACACGCTTATCAAATGCCCGCTTGATAAGTGTGAAGTTCTGACCGTCAGGGTATAGCTTCCTGTCCGCGCTAATCATATAGCCGTGTTTAAGCTGACCAATATACTCACCCCTTTCTGTAATGTGCCTGTTACCACGGTCTACTGACTCGCTAAGATGTTCTGAGTACTGCTTAGATAGTACAAACGAGATTCCGAGTAGCATTTTGCCTGTTGGGTTGTTCTCGAAGGTTAGCGTAGCGAACTTCAAATCTTTTAGTATGCCCTTGTCGAGCAGGTCGATTATTTCGCCTGCTTCTTTCATATTTCGAGAAAGCCTATCAGGATGCCACGCTATAAGTCCATCATATCGACCAGCCTTAATATCATCGAGTACTGCCCTAAAAGCTACTCGGGTATCTGGCTCTTTTGCAGAGTATTTTTCTTGGACAACCTTAACTACATTTAGGTTATTTGGCACTACGCAGGACTTCATACAATCTTGTATCTGGTCAGGGATAGACCGCTCTTGTCGCTCCTCACCAGTGGTAGACTTACGAGCGTAGAGGACATATTTAAGCTTCTTCTCGTCAATCTGTTCTGTTGTTTCAGTACCTAAATTGCCCTGAAGTAGAGATAAAAGCTGTTGAGTTGGTGTTTTGACATCCATAATACCTCTATTATAACTCTAGTTCGAGAAGATTGTCGCTATTAAGTATTATGTCTATAACAGTGTTCTAACAGTTTGAGCTATAATAGGCAACAAGGTCTATTTGACCCCCGATCTAGAGCCACCAGTAATGGAGAGGTATGATCATCAAATCCACGAAAAGAAACAGCTCGTCATGAGTACTTCTTTTCGTGGTCGCATAGGGAAACCTGTGTGGGTGCCCGAAAGGGTGCCGCTCGTGGCGGGCTTTTTGATTGCCGCGATTACTACCAACGCTAAACAGGATCACAATATGTTTTCTAGCACCAAACGAGTTAACGAACACCAACTTATAGCCGAAGTTAAACAGTTGCTTGGTAAATACGTTACAAAGCACTCCAAGCAAACTGAATCAATATCTGATAGTACCGCTTCGCTGTTTATGCCCTATGTTTATATCTATACCTATATAGCTCAACGTGAGATATGGGATAACTGCGGAATGCTGAAGGGTCTCTCGGCTGGCAACTTGTTGATTGATACCTTAATCGCTGACGTAGCTAAAGGTGCGAGTAATGATGACGATAGTAAAACTGTCGAGAAACAGCAACGTGACATTTATGAAAAAATATCTAGCAGGCTTCACAAGGCTAATGCATCAGATGGTGACAACGAATTCAGTATAACTCTTGTCGCCAATGAAGCGATGACAGTAGTAGCAGAAAAAGCTTCTGGTAAAAGGTCTTCTGATCTAGGGGCGGAGGGCTTTAATGATATGAGTAGGTTCCTTATCGTCACAAAACAATGTAGCGATTTCGATACAGACATCAGCAAGCTGCTTTCAAAACGAGAATTAGTTTAGCTATCAGGTACTGTTCTTGACCCAGACGGTCTATAATTGTGAAAGATGAAGGTGACCTGGAAACAATTTGCTGCAATTAATGCCGATACTACCGACAGTTTTCAGTCACTGGCAAGCTATATATACTGTCGGCAAATCGGGACTAAATTTAAGAATGCACCCAAGAACTATCCTGGGCTAGAGGCAAAGCCAAATAAGGGTAAGGACGGGTTGGTGTATGGCTATCAAGCAAAATACTTCGATGTTCAGGATGCAAAATCGCAAAAGGCTCAACTCATTAAAACGCTCAAAGCTGTTAAAGCAACAGATCTCTCTGCTCTAAATGTATTGAAAATTTATGTAAATGAGACAGCGGCTGGTGTTCAAGATGACGTAGAGACAGCATGGAACAAGCTCGTTACTGATTCGGGCAAGACAGCCAAGGTGCCGATAGAATGGCTCTGTGGCGTTAATTCATTCCAAGTTGAACTTGAATCAGACAAATCCTATGGACACGTTACCGCAATGTTCTTCAATAGTGGTGATCCGATCAAAGTGCACCAAGATAACGTGCCTGAACAAACCATACAAGACCTTTTTGCCAAACCTTATTTTATCGATCTCCCTCTCTCTGACAAGAAAGGTGAAATTACACTCAAAAATCTTGTAAAAGATAAAAAATCAAAAGTCATCTTGATTCGGGCGCGTGCTGGTGCTGGTAAGTCAATTCTATTAAAACGCTTTGCATATATTGCAGCAGGACTGGATAGGGACTATCAGAAACAGCAAGAACTACTTGTAAAGGACGGACTTTACATAAGACTGAATGCTCACGAATTTATCAACTCTAGTCCTAGGGATCTAATATCTAGACGGCTTGATACGTATGGCATAGACATTAATGACTACAGCTTAAGACTGTTAATTGATAGTCTGGATGAAATATCCGAACGAGATGCTCGTGTAATATCACAAAGCTTGCAGCATCTTATGTCTACTGGGGCTGTCCAGCAAATAATCTCATGCTCTAGGGAGGCAAGTAAAAACGCTGTTATATTCAGTCAAATACTTACTCCTCGTGATGTTCATATTGATCGGCTCGATCAAAAGATTCTTGTAGAGTACTTTCAAAATAGAAAAAACCGAACTAAAACTAAGCTTCTGAAAGATGCAATTAAAAATGGTACGGACATAGAGCTTCTGAAGGATGTCCGTATGCTTGAATTGGCATGGCACGTGGTCAAATTCAAAAGCGACTTCGAAAAGTCTACCTTAATGCAAAAACGTTTTGAGTCTGAAGCTGAGAATGCACGCCTAGAAGAACTTAACTTACTGCAGCCACATACTGACAAGATTGAGACAATCCTTGAAGAGCAAGGCTACCTTTTACAAATGAGGGAAAGTTACGATTTTCCACTGGCTTTACTGCAACGAATCATTGAGAAACAAAACCCGAAACTAAATTACGGTGACATAAACAAAACAGTAGGCAAACTGAAAGACATTTGCATAGATGATATCGCTGGATTTGCAAATGTTATGCAGTTTGAGCATAGGTCGTGGGCAGACTATTTTGCGGCAAGGTATCTCTCTAAAAGATTTCATCGCAAGAAAGATATTCTAGTTCAGTTTGCTCAATATGAAGATTTTCTAAAAGAGTGGTTTGTACCAGTAACGAGACATCGTTACTTGATGCGTGACAATTTTGTTGGCTGTATTTCCATAGGCATCATTGAGTCGTATTTGGATGGCTACCTAGATAGGTCTGACGTTAACGATGAATTACTAATCAAAATCGCAATTAGTAAGCACCATGCTGAATTGCGTGAACAAGTCGAAGCGGAACTCCAATCAAAAATTGATGGTGGTTACGTAACGCCAAGCTTTGCCCTGACTTGTCTAAACGCTGGGTATGACGCACTTGCTCTTAAAGTTCATAACTTAGTCCTCAGAGGTCTTGATGCGAAGGATAAAGACATTTACCAGACTGTCTGGGATCAGCTTCATGAGTTCTATACGCTCCAGATACATTACGGGAGGCAGAGTAAGGAAGAGATATTAGAACGAACCCAAAAGATCATATACAACGACCTTAGGGGAAAAAGGGGTCATACGAGTGACATAGAAAGGCTAGGAGATAAGTTAGCATCTATACTCTCTACTCTTTTTGATAACGGACTAGATCTTGGTTATATCATTGATCATTCACGAAAAACTTTACATTATCCTCTGTTTGATTTCTTCACGCAGCCAAATATAGCAGCTGAGATCTCCGCATCAGAAACCTTGCGAGCTAAAATATTAGATTTTTACAAAGGTAATACCGAAGATAAGCTAGCAATACAAGGAATCTTTGGGAAAGACTTCACGCAAAAACAAAAAGATCTTACAAAGAAACTCATGAAAATAATGCGTGAGGAAACTTGGAGACGTGAATCGCTTTCATATCATTACCAGACCAAAATATACGCTCTTAAAAGAATTCTTGGCTACTGTGAATGGGAGGCGCAACCCTACGAGCATGACTATAGCGATATTCTAACTTCTGAAAATATCTTCGAGCACACTTTTTACTTTACGATTATCAGTTTTGATCCAGATAAGGCTTCAGCATTAGCAAAGTGGCTGAAAGAAGCTCCTTCTTACAATAGGTCAATGTCAGCTCGTTATGATAACCCGATTAAGAGAGCGACTACGATTCTCGTAGCTTACCTCCTAAAGAAGTTGCCTTATACGGGTGCGCAGAAGTTACTCAACAATGTCCGTGAAACCGAAAACCAAATAATAAGCCCTTACTTTTTGGCTATACGAGTTCATAGTGACGATGAAAAAAGATTCCGTGGGCTCTTTTCTTACAACGACATCTTTACGCTAATTGACGCCTCCAAAGAATCGCTAGAAGAATATTTATCAAGCATATCCGATCTTGGTGGCATGCTTGCAATGTTTGAGCCCGACAAAGCGATGACTCTTCTTTACGAGTTAAAGCGTGAGACACGTCTCCGATATGGTTACCATAAAGATATCCTGGGCTTTTTCTTAACAGACGCCTTAGAAATAATGTGGGAAAACAACCTTTATAACTACAACGAACTTGTAGAAAAAACGAAGAGTATTTACGAGCTGATCATCGGCATAAAAAAGATAACTGATGGAGATGAGGTAGGCTGGCTTCCTGATTACTTCTTTGAAGCTTTAGTAAGATTTGACATGAAGTTAGCCGAAGAACTCTACAAAAAATACGAAGAGGATGAATCATACGATCTTAACATAGTAACTATTATGCTCCTTGCTCGTATTGATCGTGGAGATGACTATGATGAGATCAAGAAAGCGCTTACTCGATATCAACCTTACTACATCGAACATAACAGAGTAATAGAAAGCTACTATGAACATAGATTTATCGCTCAAATGGAAGTTGTACTCCAAGAAGGTAAATATTCAAAAGAGGACAGGACTGATGCAATTGTTGGTGCTAGTAAGGAAATCATAGCACTCGTTAAGCAACAAGAAGAGAGATGGAAATATCATCCAAGAGATGACGATAAAAAACTCACCAAGGCTATTAAGGCGTACAGAAAATATAAGAAAATTCTCAACCAAGAAACTCTTCCTCCATTCCCAAGGACTCAAAAATCAACAAACTATGTAGGTTCGGAGGAATACCAAGCCAAACAGATCACCTCACTAGAAACCACCAAGAAGTTATTAGAGGCAGCCTCAAGCCAGAAAGAAATAAAGGACTTGCTGGGTGCCTTAACGTATAAGGTAAGGATAGACGTAGACTCGGGGTATTTGCTAGGAAATGAACCATCTGCAAAAGTCTTCATTTCGAAATTATATAAATTTGGGGTAAATTTTTCTGACCTCGAAGAGGTAGTTGAGCGAGCTGTTCAACCCTTCTATTACGGCAGAAAGTCACAGATGTTTACACAGCTGCTCTGGAACTCTCCTTATCGTGAGGACTTACGAAGCTATTTAATGCGATCCAAGCACCATGCAAGCGTGAGTAACATACTGAGAATGCTTATAAATGAATCTGAATTTGAGACGTCTCGTAATCTCATAGATGAAGTACTCGATTGTATTCGCTTATTAGTTAGATCTAATAGGAAAAAACCTTAATCTAGTACACTTTCAATGTTGATTTGAACATTGGTTTGAGAAGCGGCACCAAACATCTGGTAATGTTTCATCATCATATCTATGGCACGTAATTTATTGTGAGTAGATTCACCACTATCATTAATGATAGTGGTAAGTTTAAGTAGAAGGAGCTCGGGCTCCATAGTTTGCATCTGTCCGAGTTTTTCCGATAACCACTTGGGGCGATTATGTGTGAGATTACGAGCTGTTTCATAAGTGTAGCCCGCCTTTATAGCTGATTGATAACAATTTCCGAATGTTACGCTGTCTGCATTGAAGTAGAGCTCTATAAATCTCTCCTGACGAGGGTCAAGGGCAATAGTAGATGTCGGGCTCACCCCCATACCTTTTGAAATATGTAAAACATCCTGATCCATAGCTTTATCTTTACTTTCCATTCTAATTATACTTTCGCCAAGGCTAACTTGCCCCTGTTATTGGTAGAGAATATGTCCCCTAAGTCATTCATAAGCCTTGCGCTGAGTTCGGGTTGGTAGATAATAAAGTCTAGGAGTTCGAGAGGAGTCTGTTTATCTCGACCAATGAAAATGCCCGACTTCGTGTCGGGTTTTTTCATTGGTCGAGTAAGTAGCTAGGTTCTTTTTTTGTATTTTTAAAGTTAAACTATAGTTTAGATGGTTGATCTAATTTTTACATGTATATTAATTTTTTGTTTACTACTTATAAGTGAGTTTCTTTGGCGTAAAAAATGGGTTAGGGCAGAGACTAGTCGCAAAATTATACATATGGGTACGGGTGTTTTGGTGGCATTTTTGCCATTTTTTGTATCATGGCCAAGCATACAGGCACTTTCTATAGCTTTTTTAGTGGTGATCTTAGCTTCTGTTAGGCTGAACATCTTTGGGTCAATCCACTCAGTGAAGAGAGTTACCAAAGGCGAGATTCTTTACGCAGTAGGCATTGGTATTTGTGCATTTTTGCAGCCTGTCGACTGGATCTTTGCAGCCGCAATTTTGCACTTAGCACTAGCTGACGCGCTGGCCGCTATGGTGGGTACTAAATGGGGCAAGCGCACAAGGTATACATTACTAAGCCATGGTAAATCGATGCTAGGAAGTTTGGTGTTTTTCTACACTTCCATGGCAATTTTTTTGGGAGTTATTTTGCTTCAGCCAGCAGAAGGCCTACCAAGCAATTATTTACTACTCTTAGTATTGCCGACGATACTTACACTACTAGAAAATGTTTCTTGGTATGGTGTCGATAATGTCACAATACCTCTGATGTGCGTTGTCTTACTAAGTAGTTTGTAGTAATAATTACTATACTTATTATTTGACTTTTTGTAGATAAAGTAGCATATTTATGTTTAATACACCCTGCATGGGTGCTCGTGTGTATTGGTAGGTGGAAAAATAGAAAAAGCAAATGACCATTATTTACTACTTAGGGAGGTAGAAATGTTAACAACTATCAAACAAAGTAAACGTCTTACGCCATTTTTAATGGCGCTTTTATTTTTAGGCTTACAAGTAGTAAGCACGCTCTCTTTGGCAATAATAAATAGTCCTTCTGCTTTGGCTGCCAATAATATTAGTGTATCTACTCACCAGGGTCAGTTAAACCCTGCTGGCTCATATACTAGTGGAAATATAACTACTTACACTGAGCTCGATAAAATAAATTTTAGATTCAATCTTAGCTCTGATGCAGCTGCTTCGGGCAAAATGCAGGTAGAATTTACTTCTAATGACACGGGGTGTCTATTCTTTGACGGCTCACTTGCCCTAGGTACAAAAACTGGGGGGTCGGCATTAACAAGTGTTACCGGAACTGCGCCAACTGTTACTTTAGACGGTCCAGCCACTAATAAC
Source organism: uncultured Candidatus Saccharibacteria bacterium (assembly GCA_964444225.1). Classification (GTDB taxonomy): domain Bacteria; phylum Patescibacteriota; class Saccharimonadia; order Saccharimonadales; family 2-12-FULL-41-12; genus JALHOM01. Next base: position 8,493 of record CAYUFM010000006.1, read on the forward strand.
GGTGCTGACTGGGTCCAGAAACTAAATGTTAATTTTGCTGGCGTAGGCAGTGCAACAGTCAACTACTATCTTACTCTTACTAATGAAGCAGGTGAGTGCAGCAGTGGATCTCCTCAGCATTCAAGACTAGCTAACGTAGCCGGGGCAGAAGGTGGAGACTTCAAAAATATTGGTCAACAAAATGTTCCAATTCCTTCTAACCAAATCATTGAACTGCCAGAGATTTTTGTAGAAAAGTGGGTTGATACTAATGCAGACGGTCAGGTTGATCGCAAGGCTGCTGCAGGGGAATGGAGCTTCTCGCTTGATGGAGCTACTCCCGTACCAACCGATTCAAATGGTAATGTTGTTTTTAGCAATGTTTCACCAAATGGTGACCATGTAGTTACAGAAGTTAATGGACCGGCCGGGCAAATTTTCTTAAATGGTTCTGGTACAAATTGTAAGTTTAACGGATCTACTGCCACCGCTACTGTAAGTTCGGGCACCACTTCAGTGGATGCCACTTGTGTGTTTAATAATGGTACAGCTCCTGGCTCTATTACTATAGTTAAGAATTCGGTCCAAGATAATCCACAGGATTTCAACTTTACATCAAATATACTGGGTTATAGCTCATTCAAGCTTGATGATGAGGCTGGCACTTCAACCGATGGAGTTTCAGAATCTATTACCTTTAATAACTTGACTCCCGGAACATATAATTTTGCAGAACTAGCAACAGAGGGGTGGTACCTCGAAGGTATAAGTTGTCCCAATATTAATGAAACAGATGATGTTAGCGCTGGCACACTATCATTAACGATAGCAGCAGGCCAAAACATCACGTGTACATTCGAGAACCGTCAGTATGGAACTGTCACAGTTGATAAAGTTACTTTACCTGCCAACGATCCAACACTGTTTAGCGTAACTATCAGTGGTAGCGGTGATGTTGTAGGGGATAAAACTCGCAATTTGAGCACAACTCAAAGTGTTTCATACCAGGTAAAACATGGTACGTATAATGTAGTTGAAGCAGATATAGCTGGCTGGAGTGAAGATTTTAGCGATTGCGCTGGGCTTCAAGTAAGTTCAACAGAATTGAATGCTCAATGTACAATAACTAACACCAAACTTTCAAAACTGACTTTCATAAAAGATGCTCTACCAAATAGCGCACAAGATTTTACATTTTCTGCAACAGGTAGCGGTATAGATACTTTTGTTCTTGATGATGACTCTGATTCAGTTAAGTCAAACACTCAGGTCTTCAATGGACTTATGCCTGGTGCCTACACAGTTGAAGAAAACCCTGTAGAGGGATGGGACTTAGCAAGCATAAATTGTGCCGGTTCTGGCGCAAGTTACCAAACAGACGGCAGTCTCGTGTCTGTAAGACTTTCTGCAGGACAGGACATAACTTGCACATTCACCAATACTCAACGCGGATCTATATCTGGCTATAAGTTTGAAGATCTAAACGGCAATGGAGTTTGGGACTCCGGAGAAACAGTTTTATCCAACTGGAGTATTTGGATCGATATAAACAATGACGGCGATTATGATGAGGGTATTGATATCCTAACTCTTACACTTGATGATGGAACATACTTGTTCGACAGCATCAGCGCTGGCACATACTCTGTTTTTGAAATATTGACCGACGGTTGGCAGCAAACATTACAGCCAGATGATGTGGTGTTAGAGTATGGTGAAAACCAAGAAAATGTGAACTTTGGTAATTTTGAAAAAGCTATGCTGAGTGGATTCAAGTTTAACGACCGTAATGGCAATGCATCACAAGACGAAGGTGAAGAAAAAATGTCAGGTTGGACAATTAACTTGATGTATGACGGCGATGATGAAGACAGCTTGTTCGATGATCTGTACGAATCTACTCAAACTAATAGCGACGGAAATTATAGTTTTAGTAAAGTTGCTATGGGTAGTTATGAAGTGTGTGAAGTCCAGCAAGCAGGTTGGGTACAAACAGCCCCACTAAATAATGGCTGTCACTTAGTAGAAGTTAACCAGTCGGGCCAAGAAACAACTGACTTATATTTCGGTAATCAGGGCAGGGGCAGGATTACTGTAGTAAAAGAGGTGTATCCTTACAATGATCCTCAAGACTTCAACTTTAGTATTAGCTCATATGAAGATGAGGAATGTTATTACGAAATAGCTTTGCTTGAGCAGAGTGAATGCTATGAGGTGCTTAACTACGTGTCCGATAGTTCAGAATTTACTTTGGATGATGATCAAGACGAGACTCTTTCTAATACGGAAGTTACCGAACTCATTCCAGGGCAATATGTTGTGAGTGAAGAATCTACAGAGGGCTGGGATCTTGTGGACTCTTATTGCCAGGAGAATAAACAAGAAGGTGGTTACGAGGGAGCCTCTCAGACCAATGGTCACATCGTTACTGTCTATCCGGGCAGTGATATCACATGCTACTTTACCAATGTAAAACATGGCAAGATAACAATTGTCAAAGACGCTCGTCCTGATAGTGACCAAGAATTTACTTTTTCTCACAATTTTGAAGGCAAAGCCAGTGAAGACTTTAGTCTAGTTGATGACGGCCAAAACCCAGATACCGCAAGCAAGACATTTGATGTACGACCAGGCGAATACGGCATCAATGAATATAAGCAAGAAAACTGGCGCAAAGCAGACTTTAGTTGTGATAATGAAGAAGTCTATGAAGACAGTGATCTTAGAAGCATTGATCTAGTGCAGACCCTTGATAGTTATGAGAATATGTTTGACGAAAGTATTTACGTTATGCCTGGTCAACATGTCACATGTACTTTTGTTAATGAAGCTACTCTAGCTTTCCTCACAAAAACCAATAACAAACCAAACCCTACAGTAGTGGGCGATGAAGTAACTTATACACTTCAACTTCGTGTGCCAGAGCAGGCTGCAACGGTCTTTGACACTACAGTAATTGATCTACCACCAGAAAACTTTGAATACATACCAGGCTCTTGGACAGCAAATTCAAATGTGCGCGGCGACTTAAAGGCTGCAAACATAACAACTGAGCCTACGTATGCTTCGCCTGGAACGTGGCAACTTGGCAACGTTGTGGGTGGAGAAGTGATCACGCTGACCTATCTTGCGAATATTTTAAGCATCGTTACACCAGGTGCATATCCAGACATTGCATTTGTAGCGGGAATTGACCAAGACGAGCAAGAAGTATTAGGAAATGTGACTACCGCTGATACGCCTTTTGTAGGAACAACTGTTGCTGTGATTAATCCTAGTGCTGGCAAAATTTTTACACCTGCACAACTAGCTAACACAGGAAGAAGCCTTAGCTTGCTCAACGCAATCGTGCCGACGCTATTAATAGGTTTGACACTTCTAGCTTATCGACGTTCTAGACAGTATCCAAAGAAAGGAGGCCAACTATGAGTCGCTTAACTAAAGGCCTTATCGCCATCGCTTTTATAGCAGGTATATCAATTGTAAACGTAGGCACAGCCCTAGGGCTTGGTGCCTGGAAGATAGACATTGCGGCTCCCGGCAGTATAATTAACAGCCGTCAATTCAATGTTGAGTTTACGACCTTATCTACTAGTCCAAGTGATGCAATAAGCGTAGATCTTTTTCAAAACGGTGTTGCTGTAAGTACTGAGTCAACCACAGCTCCTTATGGAGGCTCTGGTGACTTTGCAGTAACTGTTCCGGCAGATGGAGCTTACCAATTTTTTGTACGTGGCACAAACGGGGCAGAGACCAAAGATTCTGTAACTAAAGTAGTAACTGTCGATACAGTTGCTACAAGCTCGCCGGTTTACGGCACTGTTACTCGTAATGGCAATGTCTATACCATAACATTCACTTCTCCTAGTGATAGTGATGTTGCAGAGGTCAGGTTGTTTAGTTCTACCTCTAGTAACTTTACTGCAAATGCATCAACCCAAGTTGGCGCAGTTAATATCACTCCTGGTCAACCTGCTAGCATTACCTATACTGCACCCGATGGAGCTAATCGTTTTCATGCAGTTCAGGCCTTTGACTCTGCTGGTAACGGTTCTAACTTAGTTGGTGATCCAAATGTAGTAGTAACTCAAGGTATCGGTGTGCCTGGAGGTGGCGTAAATGTTGGTGGTCAGGCAGCGACGACAGTCGGACAAGCTGCTCAGGGCGCTAATGACGATAACGGTGGTCAGACAAATGCTTCTGGCAATTCTACCGATGACAAGAATGGTGATGCTCTAGGCGAGGCAGACAAAAAAGACAACGACAACACAGACTCAGTAGTTGCATGGGTTATAATCGGCTCAGCTGCCGTAGCTATCTTGGCTTACGCAAATCGCAGTAAACTTGCAAAGATTTTCAAGCGAGATAACTAGTAGTCTTTGCCTAATACTATTGACCAACTATAACTAAAAACCTTATCCTAATGGTGTAACCAAGGAAAGGTTTTTAGTTTATGACAAAATCATTAAAATTAACAAAGATTAGCATCATTATTGCTTCAGTGTTTTTGGCTGTTTTTATGTTGGCTACAAACATAAGAACTGCAACAGCAGAATCTGGCTCTGAATCTACACTCAGTACAGATGAAAGAGCAGAAATCGAAGAAAGAAAAGCAGAGCGTCTAGCAGAACAGCAAAAAAAGACGGAAGAACGCAAGAAAGAGCTAGAAGCTAAGCGTGCTGAGCTAGAAGCGAAGCAGCAGGAAAACAAGGAAAAGCTTACAGAAAAGCGCTTGGAACAATGCAAAAAAGTTGAATCACGAATTAATGAAAATATGCAGAGAATTGCCGACCGCAAGACTAAGCAAGTCGAAGTTTTTAATAAAATAGCTGATCGAACAATGGCTTTTTATGAAGAAAATGGCCTTTCACTCGAAAACTACGATGCACTAGTTAGTGATGTAGTAGCAAAACGAGGGCTAGCTGAAGCCGAAATCGAGAACCTAAAAAGTGCAACAATAGACTTTAAATGTGATACCGAAAATCCATTGAAGGTTTCTGATGCATTTAAGCAAGCCAGAGAAAGCTTGGTAAGCACAATGAAAGAATACAAGACTTCAGTAAAGAACTTAATTGTTGGAGTTAAATCTGTTGCGCCAAGCGATGACAGCCCAGAAGGTGAGGCGCGATAATGAAAAATTCTAAAGGATTTGCTCTATTTGAAATGATAATCATTATTGCTGTTTTTGGTATTATTGGCTTTGCTGGTTATATGGTTTATGATCGAACACAGGACAAAAAAAGTGCGACGAATACTTCTCAAACACCAGCTACCGAGAAGAGTAACGATGTTGCTGAAGCGCCTGTAGTTAAAAAAGCAGCTGATTTAAATACAGCAGAGAATACTCTGGACGCAACTAACGTAGAATCCAGTGAAGGCGAGACTCAACTAAACCAAGATTTATCATCACTTTAAAAAAATAGATAATTAAAAAACCGATCAGATCTGATCGGTTTTTTAATTGGGGTGGCTAATGGGACTTGAACCCACGGCCTACGGAACCACAACCCGTCGCTCTAACCAACTGAGCTATAGCCACCAATAACAGGGGTAATTGTACACTAATTTTTGCCAATAAGCAACGAAGGGACAACTATGTATGTTTAGCTCTCTAAAAAGTCTCCATGAATAAGCCCGGTCGATTTAAGTCTTTTGCGGCCAGCCTTATAACTCTCTATTGTTTCATTTAGCTCTAAAATGACCTCACTTATCTTTGTGGGGCTGGCATCTTCTAGTCTTGTTATGCAAAAAGTTGTAGAAATTGCAGAACTCACACTTCCATCAATTAAGCTAACAGTATCGATCACGATACCGTCCTTATTGATTTTTTTGTCACTGACAGTCTTACGAATGGGCCTGTAGCTTGCTCGAGTATTTGAAAAAGCCCTCTCTAGTCGCTTCTTTTCGTTAGTAAGATCTGGCTTTTTTTGTCTAGTTTGGTTTTGAGTGTTAGGCATAAAACTAATTACCAAAAACTCATCACCTCCTAGTCTAGTTATAACATCATGCATTTTGTTCGCCGAAACTGCTTGTTTAATCTGGGTATGGTGTTCGGAAATAGTAGGAAGAGGAGAGTCCGCCGGTAAGTCTTCGCCGTCAGCGCCTCCATTCCGTCGAAATGACTCTTTTAGTACGTCGGTAATACTTTTTAAAGCTGTATCGCCACCTTGTTGACCACCTAGATCATTATGTTGGCCAAGCTTATCAAGATCAAATAAAGAAATTTGAAGAGACCAACCTTCATTGTTTATTGTATCTAGTGTTCCGTCTTGATCTAGCTCTTCCATGAGTTTAGTGAAGGCTTGGGGGATCAACGTTTCGGTCACTGCATCTCTTGAGATTTCATCCTGATCTTTTATTATGTTGCGTTGTGCGCCGATCTCTTGCTTCATTGCAACTATAGCCATTTTTTGACTACACATAAACGCTTGAGCTGCGCTGTCCGCACTAATTTCTGGAAATGGACAGCCGTCTTGCCCGGGTTTACAGGCTATTTGACCACAAGGATACGCAATTTCATCCAAAATTGATGGATTTGCTCCTAGGGCTTCGGCCTGTTGTCTCGGGTTGAATTGTTCGTCTGACATATTATCACTTTCTTAAACTAATTTTGGCTTAAGACTTGTTTTTGTTATCTTAAAGCCGTGGGTTCGCTACTAGCTCTGTTTATCTCAAGCGACCAGATTGCGAGATAAACTTCTTCGCTGACTTAAATTGTTAACACTAATAATATTAGCATAAAAGTTATAAAATGTCAATATGTATGTATAATATTGTCTAACGGCCCTGCATAACGTCTAGCATTACGCCTTGGGCAACTAAGGTTTTCCACCCGAGCTTATCAAGGAGTGAATCATCTATAATTGTTAGCTCGTAGTGGTCCCTAAACCTCGTGGTTTTAGTGTACAAAGCAAGAATCTCTTTGGACTCTGGATTAATAAAGCTAAAGTGGTATTTAAAGATAAAAGGTATATCGTTAGCGTAAGGAATAAATTCCCAAAGACGTCTAAAAATTGCCAGTCCTTTGCTTTTTTCTTGCACTAGAGCAACTAGTTTTTCGTTGCCATCCATAAGTTCATAGGTACTTCGTAGCAAAGAAGATTTAAAGCTCTTTTTAATTACGCCAATTTGTCGATTATTTTCATCTTTTATAAAAAACCTACCATGTATGTCCATGATCTTTTCTGCTTCGACACTAAAAACGGGGTTTTGTTTTGATTCTTCTTTAAAAAACTGAACTTGCTCACGCATTGTAAAACGTTTTTGCTCGGCGAATGCTACCAGTAGGCCTTTATCAGAGCCAGTATCTGGATCATGAACCGTGTAGCGGTTTACGAGAGCAGTTAATTTTTGTTCTATTATAAATTTTTTCATGAATTCCTTTTTAAAATTGGTACCCCCGGTAGGACTCGAACCTACGACCTTGACGTTAGAACCGTCTTGCTCTAATCCACTGAGCTACGGGAGCTTGAGTTTGGTGCGGGTGGCGGGAGTCTAACCCGCGTCGCCTGCTTGGAAGGCAGGAATAATAAACGTTATACCACACCCGCATGATTTAACAGGGGTAAGTATAGCACATTATTCGCAGGTGTGGAACTTGTAAGCTAGTATCCACCAGTTATCGCTACTAATAACCCTATCAGAGAGAAGATAATACCTATTATCCAAAAACGCATCGTCACCTTAGTTTTTTCCCATCCACTGGCTTCTAGGTGGTGATGAAGGGGTGCTGCAATGAATATTCGTTTGCCAAAAAGTTTTTTTGAAAAAATTTGCAGTAGCGTAGAGCCGGCTTCTGCGACAAAAACAACACCTATTATTGGTAGTAAAAACAGAGTATCTGTCATCATAGCCACAACTCCTAGCGAGGTACCCATAGCAAATGATCCTACATCCCCCATAAAGAATCTAGCAGGTGGTATGTTAAACCAAATATATGTCAACAATGCTCCTGTAATCGTAAAACAAAAGCCTGAGATACCGTAGTTGCCTTGCAAAAAGGCAATAATACCAAAGGTTGTGTAAGAACTGAGCAGTAAACCACCTGCTAAGCCGTCAAGTCCATCGCTTATATTTACTGCGTTGGCGGTACTGACTACCGCTAGGATAAATAGCGGTATCAACATTAGCCCAAGTTCAAATTCGCCAACAATTGGCAGATGAATGCTGGTGTAGCCTAGTTTGAAATAAAAGAACCATGCACCTATGCCTGCAACTAGCGAAATCAGGCCGAATTTTACAGGAGCTCTTAGTCCAGCTACACCCAGGCCAGAGCCTCGTACATTTATCATATCGTCGAGGAGTCCGACTATCGCACCGCCAACCAAGGCAGCTACAGGAAGCCAAGTTTGTTCGCGGCTGAGGTTGAAGATCACGGTAACTATGGCTACGGCTAGAACAATGATTATCCCGGCCATGGTTGGAACTCGACGTTTTCTGGTGCTGAGTTTGCTTATTACTTCTAATTTTTCACCGGTTACGGATGTGGTTCGTTTTTTCTTCCACCAGCCATATTTGTAGGCGTACTTTGTATAGAGGGGCGTTATTAGCATCGCTAGCGAAAAGCCCATAAAACACAAAAGTAGAATTGTTGTGAGTTCTGTAGTAAATTGACCGATATCTATCATATTGATTTATTTTTAGGACAATGCAAAATTGCAAAAGTCCTATATAATTGCACTGTGATTAATTGTAACAGAAATACTACAGATATATGAAACCTCAGATTAACGGCCCAATTTTAGTTTTAGTGCGAGGTTTACCGGGCAGCGGTAAATCGTACATCTCCAAAATATTAGCCGAAAAACTAAGGGAAAAGATTTGCATCCTAGATCCTGACTCAACAGATTATTCTAGTGATGAATATAAAAAAATGACTGCACAATTGCGAGCTGAAGGTGTTGATGAAAAATTTTATCCATACAGATTTTTGCGCGCCCAAGCTTACGAAGCTATAGAAACAAATAAAATTATTGTTTGGAACCAAGCTTTTACAAATTTGGATATGTTGAAAAAAACAATATTAAATTTGCAAACTTACGCGTCCGAACACGGCAAAGACTTAAAAATCGCGGTTGTAGAGGTAGAAATTGACCCAGATCTAGCAAAAAAACGAGTCAAAGAGCGCGTCTCACTTGGGGGGCATGATGTAGATGCAGAAACTTTTACTAGATTTATAGCTGATTATAAAAGTTTTGAAGACCAAGACTTTAATTTAGTAAAAGTTCACGGTGAAGATGATGCTGATAAATCAGCTAATAAAATCATCGAATTTATCGCTAGTCTATAGCTCTAACTCACGAATTGTTGCCAGGTTTGATTTGATTAAATCGGCGATGGCAGGGTGGCAAGCTACAAAACTCTTCGTTTTATAGGTGTAGTTATCATTAAGAATTGGGATAATGTGGCCACCAGCTTCAGAAACTATCAGGGCTCCAACAGCATAATCATGTATATATCCTCGACTTTTAATCTGAAACCTTGCTGAATAATTACCATCAGCTACTTTAGTGAAGCCATGACCTCCACCATCTGTTGCTGGATGGCAATCTACCAATTTGGGCTCTAGTATTTTGTTTAGGATTTCAATATTATCTTCTTTGCATAGGGCGATTTTTGGCAGATCAACTTGAGTTAAGTCTAGTCTTTGGTTGTTCTTAAATGCACCGCCGCCGGCATATGCAACAAAAGTTTCGTTACTGCTATGGTTGTAAATTACGCTGGCAACGGCTTTATGGTTGTGAATCAAAACTCCCATGCTTGTAAAGTATGGGTCACCAGAAACAAAGCTTTTGGTGCCGTCTATTGGGTCTATCAACCAGCAAGTTGCCGGCAAATCTTCTTCATAACCTGTCTCTTCGCCAAAAATAGGAATATCGGGGAAGTCGACAAGCATCTGGCTTATAACTGTGTCTTCGACTTGTCGGTCAATCTCTGTTACCGGAGAACCATCGTGCTTATCATCAAACTCTATGTTTCCGGCATTAGCCATTATTAGCGGTCTGACTTCGTGAAATATGCTAATGAGTTTATCGACAGATTTTTGGATAATTTCGTCTGTCATAAATTATGAATCACTTCTACTTTTGCGCCCAAGGCATTCAGTCGGGTTGCTATGTCTTCATAACCTCGGTTGATAGTGTAGACGTTTCTCAGTATCGAAGTACCTGGAGCTGCGAGCATACCGATTAGCAGTAGACTTGCCGGTCGTAGGGCGGGTGGACAAATAACTTCGGCGGCGGTAAATTTCGTAGGACCTTCGATATATACACGGAAAGGATCTGCGAGTTCAATGTTCATGCCAATCTTCTTCATTTCTGTGTAGTAAATTGCCCGGTTTTCAAAAATCCAGTCATGGATAAGTGTGCGACCATCAATTCGGGAGGCGATAGGGACAAAATAGGGAAGGTTGTCAGGATTGAGTCCTGGCCAAAGATTCGGATGAAGTTTATCTTCCAGTTTTTGCAAATTGCCTTCGCTTTTTTCTACTGTTAAATCGATTAAATCAAAAAGCTTGTTGTCTGATAAATATCGCTCACTACGTTTAAGTCTTACGCCCATTTTTTCAAGCTTTAGTAGCTCTAGTGCTATCCAATCAACCGGTACGCGCTTTATTGTGATTTTAGAATTAGTAGTTACTGCAACACTAAGGAAGAACATTGCTTCAATTGGGTCTTCGGTTGGTGCATAAGTAATATTTTTCTTAATTACTTTTGGAACACCCGTTACAGTCAATTTAGTTGTGCCAATTCCATCGATCTTAGCACCAAGTTTTTGTAGAAATCCACAAAGATCCTGAACCATGTAGTCGGCACTGGCCGACTGAATAATAGTGGTACCTTCAGTTCTGGCTGCCGCTATCAAAGTGTTATTAGTAACTGTGTTGCCTTGTTCGTATAAAACTACACGTCCTGGCGATTTTTTGCGGACATTAACTTTGTATGCACCGCGCGGAGCTTTAATGTCTACTCCAAAAGCCTCTAGCGCAAAAAGGTGGGGGGATACTGTGCGTTCGCCAAGCTTACAGCCTCCAGCGTAAGGTATGTTAAAGTCTTTGAATTCGTGCATTAACGCACCTATTAACATCAGCACGCTTCGTGTTTTACGAGCTGCGGTGGTGTCTAAAGTAGATAAGTTTAGGGTCTGTGGGCGACGAATTTCTATGTCGTTATTTTCAAACCACTTTACTTTTACCCCTATACTTTCTAGTACTTCAATTATTCTATGGACTTCTTCAATCCTGGGAAACGATTTGAACCTGGTAACTCCTTTGTTAAGCAAGCTAGCGCAAAGAAGGGCAACAGCTGCATTTTTACTCTTTTTAAGTTCAACTTCGCCCCGTAGTTCGTGTCCGCCTTCTATTCTAAGATTTACTGCTCCAGATTGATTGATATGAATAAGCTGTTTGTTTAATACGTCACTGATCCTACCTAGGGTATCGAGGCTTAGGTTCTGTCGACCTTTCTCTATGCGGTTAATGGCGCTTTGGCTGGTTCCGAGTCTTCTGGCAAATTCTGCCTGAGTAAGGCCTCTCTCTTGCCTGATCTGGTAAATTAGTTTGCCTATTTGTGCGTTTGTTTCAACCATGTAAGCTATAAGTTACCATAGATGGTATTAATCCTCAAGCAGGTGGCGGGGCTAGTTTGTGACCGTTACATAAGATAAAATATCTAACATGATCTAGCTACTCGATAATCAGTTTTTGTAGAATATTAACCACTTCGGGGGAATTTTAAGATGGCAGATAAAGAAATAGAAGATTTGATTGTTGCCGAGCATGACAGGCAGGCACGTAACTTACAGATGATTCCTAGCGAGAATCACGCGTCTAAAGATGTTTTTGATGCACTTGGAAGTATACTAACGGATAAATATGCCGAAGGTTACCCGGGGCAACGATATTATGGTGGATGTGAAGTTGTGGATAAGGTTGAAAATTTGGCTCGAGAGCGCGCCAAAAAACTTTTTGGGGTAGATCATGTAAATGTACAGCCTTATTCTGGGTCACCAGCCAACGCCGAAGTGTACATGGCGCTACTAGACCCTGGAGACAAAATAATGGGGTTAGCACTAACGTTTGGTGGGCACTTAACTCACGGGCATAAAGTTAGCGCCTCCGGAATTTTTTATGAATCAGTCCAATATCAAACTGGTCAGGATGGATTTTTGGATTACGATGCTATAGCCCAGCAAGTTTTAGCAGAAAAGCCACAGATGCTAGTAGTAGGCGCTACTGCTTACCCTAGAGTGTTTGATTGGAAGAGATTAAAAGAGATAGCTGATAGTGTTGGCGCCTGGATGCTTGCAGACATTTCGCATATAGCCGGACTAGTTGTTGCCGGAGTACATTCATCACCGGCTGGAATTGCTGATGTAGTGATGACCACTACTCATAAAACTTTACGTGGTCCTCGAGGAGCAATGATTATGTGTAATGGTAATGAATCAACTCCAATAAAAAAAGTTGAGCGTATTAAGGAAAATCTGCCGACTTTGATAGATCGAGCCGTGTTTCCAGGCATGCAAGGTGGTCCACATAATCACCAAACAGCAGCTATAGCCGTAGCCCTAAAAGAAGCTGGTACGCCAGAGTTTAAAAAATATGGGGAGCAAATTGTAAAAAATGCACAAGCGCTTGCTAGTGAACTGACAGGCCGTGGATTTAATTTAGTTACGGGAGGTACCGATAATCATTTGTTGCTTATAGATGTGTCCAACATGGGCGTAACTGGGAAAGAGGCTGAAGATGCTTTGAGCAAAATAGGCATTACGGTTAATAAAAATACCGTACCTTTTGATCCAAAGGGGCCATTTGACCCGAGCGGGATACGCCTAGGCACGCCTGCTATTACTAGTCGCGGAATGACAGAGGGGCACATGACTCAGGTTGCTGAATATATAGAGCAGGCTGTAAAGCACTCTACAAATTCAAAAATACTTAACAAGTTAAGTATTGATGTAGATAAACTCGCCCTTCAGTTCCCATTACCTAGCGACAGATAAAATGCATAAACACTTAACGTGTTAAGTATTATATCAATTCAGGTTCTTGTTCTAGTGTAATTCCAAATTTATCTTCTACAGATTTAATCACGGCATCACGGAAGGCTATAAGCTGTGCGGTGCTTGTGGCTTTTTCATTAACAAATACTAAAGCTTGGTGGTCCCAGACAGCCATACCTGTGTTAGGTTCGTGGTAACCCTTAAGCCCAAGTTGCTCTAATAGCCAGGCGCCAGAAACTTTGGCCATATCATCATCGACCGGCCAATAAATTACTCCTGGGTATTCTGCTCTTATTTCATCAAGTTGCATCATGGTTATTACTGGATTATGAAAGAACGATCCACAGTTAGCTACCACCTTAGGATCAGGCAGTTTTTCTGTTCTGATGGCAATTACAGCATCTCGCAAAATTTGGGGAGTAATACCCATTATTGAGATATTATTATTTTTTAAATAATTCGTGATGGCTGGATAAAAGGGCGGTAACGGCAATTTTTTGGATAAAGTAAAAGTTAGTGAAGTGATGAAAAACCTGCCCTTATCCTCTGTCTTAAAGCGACTTGTCCGGTATCCAAATCCACAGTCAGACTTAGGAATAACAACCATTTTACGTTCTGTGCGGTCATAAGCTTGCACACAAACTAGTGCGTCGGCTGTTTCGCGTCCATAGGCTCCAACGTTTTGGATTGGAGTAGCTCCTGCTGTTCCCGGGATCAAAGATAAAAACTCTAATCCACTAAGCTGAGCGTTGATACTTCGCTCTACAACAGAATCCCACTGTTCTCCTGCGCCAACTATAATGAATTGCTGTTCGCCTTGGTCTTGAATTTCAAATCCTGGGATTTTATTCACAATAATAACGCCCGAGTAACCTTCATCACCCCAGATAATGTTACTGCCACCACCGATCATCATCACTGGTAGTTGGTTTTGGTCGGCCCAGTCTACTATGCGCGCAATATCATGGTAATCTTCAACTTCGCATAAATACCGAGCGTTGCCACCAAGGCGCATGGTTGAATAGTCCTTGAGAGGGACATTTTCTTTTAGTCCCTGAAGAGGTTCTAGCATAAGGAGTATTATAGCGCGTAAAATGACTTAATATAAGTTATTTTATTAACTGTAGAAAAGGCGTACAATAACCCTATGAGTAATGAAGATAGCATTCCGTACAAAGCTTTTGGAGATAGAGTTAAGTTTTTGCGTGAACAGTGGCAACAATCTCTGCGCGAAGTATCGACAACGCTTGAGATAGATATGGAAACTCTAAAATCTATTGAGGAAGGCAAATTCTTGCCTGACCATGAAGTCCTGGATATGTTAATTAGCCACTTCTTGCTGACCGAAGATCAAGCAGAAGATCTACGTGAACTTGCCGATATCAGTAGTGATAAAACTGGTGGATTCCCTTTACCGGCTGGATTAGAAGATATGCTGAGCAAGCAAATTGTGATGTACTTGCCGGTAGACAGTAAGGTTATTTATACTGACGCGATGCATGCTAATGTTAATGATCATGGAGTAATCTTGCAGTTTATGCAACAGCTTCCAAACTCACAGCCAGCTGTTGTTAGTAAGGTTGGAATGAGCCGAGAACATGCCGAGCGAGTGATTCAGGTGTTGACGCAGACTTTGGCCCAATATGACCTAAATTCCAAGACAAAAAAGTCATTACCATCACCAGATTCTGATAATCAAAACAAGTCTTAAAAAATATTTTTTAGACGATCGTTAAATTTTGTTTGGTGTGAGTCACCACTACAACTTGCAGGATCTTGAGTATTATTAGCGTCGGCCGCTGAGCTAGGGATTGAGTTAGTTTGCTGTTTTATGGTGTCTATTTTCTCATCACCGAAACTAACCAGTAATTTATCGGTATTGCCGATAACTTTATTAGTTATTTCATCGACAGTCTCGCCATTCAAAATAAATGTAACTTTCTTAAAGGCGTCGTTTACGTATAGTTTTTTGCTGGTATCGATGTAGCCCTCTCCGATATTCCAGCCAATGTTTTGGAAGAAGTTGCCCCAAGTAACTGCATCGGCATGGACGTGTACAAGACCTGCTTTATTGTCGTGCATATGTGTTCGATGGGCAGGATTAGCTTCGGCGTTTAAGTCGCAAGCAGTAATTTCCTCATAATAAAATGGACTCTCAAATTTTTCTTGTTGTCCATCTATAAATACTGCAAAATTAGCATGATAATGTGTTTGATGCTCGGGTTTATAGGTCACGACTCTAAGACTTGCAAATAGGAGTAAACCAATAAATATGCCAAATAAAACTTGTTTCCAGCTAAAGCCAGTACTTGAGATTTTTCTCTCAATAGACTTTTTTATGTCTTTTTCTCCATCCTTATCCATTAAATACATTCTACCAAATCTTACATGTATTTAAATGTATAATGTCAGTAGATTAAGCAGGAGAGAGTATGATCAAACTGTATTCAGTACCAGGAACATCGGCAACCGTAATAAGTTGCGCACTTGAAGAATTAGGGGCCGATTATAGCGTGGTTCAGGTTGAGCGTCGAAATCGTGATAATCCGAGTGAATTTAAAAAAGTTAACCCGCTAGGTCGCGTAGGCGCAATCGATGACGATGGTGTAAAAGTTTATGAAACAGGGGCTATATTGCTGTATTTGGGCGACAAATTTTCTGATAAAAAATTAGCGCCAGAGCTAAACACCCCAGCTCGAGCAGAATATTATAGATGGATTGTATATTTGTCCAATACATTTCATCCGGCGTACTTCCCTTTTTATATGCCCGGTCACTATACAAAAGATAGTGACGCCCAAGAGGAGGTCAGGGAAGTGGCGACCAAAAAACTAATCGATATTTTTGATTTCATTGAGTCGGAGCTAAGCGGTAAAGAATATCTATGTGGTCAGTTTACTCTAGCAGACCTTTATTTACATATGCTAATTAGTCCAAATTGGACAGTTAATTTAGGTGAAGAAATAGATAAGCGTCCAAATATGAAGGCTTTATGGGAGCGAGTAGAGAATCGACCCGTAGTTCAAAAGGCACTAAAGATTCATGCAGACGACAAAGCCAAAGAGCAGGCTGGTGAGTTAAAAATAGGCTAGAAAAAGTTAATTTATTGAATGGCTATCGTTGAGCTGACTACAGCTATGCTTCAAGTAGATAATGTATGCTTAACAAAAAACTCACCAATCATAGCTGTTCTATACGCAGGAAAGTGTGGCTCTTCACGATAATCAATTATTTCAGGCATAAATCCTGAATTAAAAAGTGCTTCCACTAGGGCCGTTCCGGCAAAACTTATTCCGTGAGCAATGTCTATTGTCACTTCAGCTTGGGGTTGATCTAGTGTGTGAGGTACATGTATTGCGGGTACTGCAACATATCGTTGCTCATCAAGACTACTAATTCTATAAAAACCTCCACCATTCCCACTAACTTTAGCCATGTTTCTCGCCAATTTGTTGGGACACGCTAATACTTCCAGATGACTTCTGTCTGCGCTTTTTGGTTTGAAGCCTAGAGATTGAATATGTCGCCATAGAGCCTGTAGGCCATGGTCCGATTGAGCTGTCATTTTTTCAAAAGGACCATAGTAGTAGAGCCAGGCTACGTCATCAAACGGATCAACTATGCCATTGGCGACGACAGAATTTAGCCCATCGATCAGCTCGTCAGGTTTATCAAGAATTGGGATTTCTGCGGTTCCGTTGGAAGAAACCACCTCAAGCTTGTTCATAAAAAAAGTATAACATATTTTAGTAATATTAGCAACTATTGGAGGGCCACAGGTATGCTATCGTAACTGTAATTCAAGCAGACGGCAAAGTATTTTTGAGTGACTTAACATAGTCATCTGCTCTTTGCTGACATGTTGGCCACGCGTCATCACGGTTTATAAATTCGTCCAAAGTCATTAGCATATACTCAATACCTTCATTGCCAAACTTAATTAAACTCTCAGCTTCTTTAGGTAATTTGGCTACAGCGTACCAACCAAACTCATCTGGCTTTAGACTATTCTCATAGCGTCTATTATAAACAATTTGTTCTTGTGAAATATGTAGGCAAAACTCTTCTTTCACCTCTCGTTTAAAAGTCTCAAAAGGTGTTTCGTTTGGCTCTGCACCGCCACCAGGCACATCTAAATGTAGTGGATATCTAGGGGCCTTTTCGTCTCTTCTGTAGACCAGCACATTATCGCCAATAAAGACCAGACCTTTTGTTCCATTAAAATTGTCATCGCCTTTGATAAAGTCATGCATGCCTTCATTATACAAACAAAAACTCCTTAAAACAGAGGAGTTATAAGTATAAGTAGTATGGAGGGCTGTCGTAAAGCTACTGCAACTGAGATTAGACTGTTTCGCTTAATGATCGAGGAGCAGGATATCTGTAGCCTAGACTAATCAACCTCGCTCGCAATTGGTCTTCAATCACATGCATCTCTTTTTGATACTCGACTAAACCTTCGGGTCTAGTTTCTTGGTAAATTCCCGAGTCTCCTCTCAGAGACGAAATTGTTTCTACATTATGTGCAATTCTATCTAGCGAAGTAAGTTGTATGGGGCCATTACTTTCAATGTAGTCCATAGCTCTACTAGCTATGGCGGAAAGTTGCCGAACAAGCTGAATATAATCTTCGGCAGTTTCAGGAAGTGCTAAGTTATCCATTGGGGCAATTATACCAAACAAAAAAATTCCTCGTCACTAGGGAGTTTGGCTATAGGTGTTGTAGGTGGCCAGGAGGGACTCGGTCACGATCTTGGCAAAACATCCTGTTTTAGCCGAGTCCCGACCCGCCAGACATCTAATTTAAAAACCCATCACAAGGATGGGCCTTTAAATTGGAGGGCCAGGAGGGACTCGAACCCTCGACATTCTGCTTAAGAGGCAGACGCTCTAACCAGCTGAGCTACTGGCCCACGGATACATTCGCAACGCTTCAGCCTGCTTCCTTGGCAGAGCCAGAAACTCCGCTGAAGCTTATAGCGTCGAGCTGTGTTGCTGAAACTGCGGTGCTCATTCGCCGTATTTATATACGACTCCTTGCGACTCCTCGTTTCGCGCCTTGCTCGCCAACTATATGCGTATGTCCCGACAGTTCAGGACATAAAGCGTTACTCGGGTAATTCTAGCACATCACCTCTGTTAGATCAAGGCTTGCAACAAAGAAAGTATACCGCACAAGACCTAAATAATTATTGGGCCAGAGTTTGATGTTATTATTGACCAATGAACAGGAAAAGCGTTTTAGTAAAGGCCTTAAAAGCGGCAGGTGAAGTAATTCTACACTATGATCTTAATAGACTTGAATCACAAGCAAAATCTAGTGTTGGTGATTTGGTTACTTCAGCAGATCTTGAAAGTGAAAAAATTATAAGAAACATCATTGCAAATGATTTACCCGACGACCTCCTAATATCGGAGGAAACCGCAGAAGGACAAGATTTATTAACCGTTAACAAATTGCATGAGTTAAGTGGTTGGGTGATTGACCCAATTGACGGCACAAACAATTTTATTCGTGGTATGCGCTATTCAGGAGTGTCTATTGGCTATATAGAAAACGGCAGTATTGTACTTGGAGGAATAATAAATCCATATACGGATGAAATATATCTGGCCGAAACAGGAAAGGGTGCTACATGCAATGGACAATTAATCCTTGTATCCAGCAAGACTATATTCGATAAAAATACGCGTGTTTGCACATCAAATTTTCAAGAAAATGGTGGAACGCTTGAAAATCTAGCTCGTTATCAAAAACTTGGTGATGTTTGGGTTGATTCTCTAGGAAGCGCAGTACTTATAATGGTAGACGTAGCCTCTGGTAAGCTGGACTTGTACCATCATAATGGATTAAAGCCATGGGATAACGCGGCTGGCTTTTTGATTTTATCAGAAGCAGGTGCGAAAATTGTTGGCTTAAAAGGCGAGCCAATATCTTGGCTGTCTAATGAAGTGGTCGCGGGCAATCCGCTACTGGTGGACGAATTCATAAGATTAACAAGCTAATTTCTTTGACGCACTTTTTCGCCCAAAATTTGCCAAAACTAAGATTCAGAACTATTTTTCGCAGGCGACTCCATCGTTATCGCGATCTAGACGATCTTGATATGATGAGTCGCTTTTGGCGATGTTAAATACGCCTGCGTCAAAGGCGGCATCACAGTTTTTAAAGAAACGACCTTTTGTGTCGGCACTTTCGGTTTTGTCTTTGACTTTCTGATATGCCTGACCTTTTTGATCTGCAGGTTTACTATCTATATCGTCGATTTTTGTTGCTTCAGGGCTAGCTTTTTGCTCTTTATTAAACTGGTCAACTTTAGCTGTGCTGTTGAGTGGATTGTCTGGTACTGCAGGTTGGGAGGCAACTAGTCCAAAAAGTCCTGCCCAGACAACAAATACAGCACCAAGAACTTTGATGGCATTACCTTTTTTGAAGCCCTCTGGGTCATTAATATACATAACAACTCCGATAATAAGCGGAATAATTGGAAGGCAGATCAAATACATCAAAATACCGATGAAGATTCTCTTACCCTTAGACCAATCTTGGTAACGGTACTTAAACCATGGTAAACGCGAAAGTAGCCAGTTGCAGGTGTTTAGCCAAAATCCACCATTACCCTTACTTTGTTCTACTGCTTTTCGTTCAGCGACCGCACTAACCACTTCTTTAGATTTATTATCTTTAGTTGCCATAAATTCTCCCTTATTTGTCATGATTGTAACACTTAGCCCGATCTGTTACAATTACCTCTGTTAATAAGAGTTTGCACCCGTGGTGAAATGGATATTGGTAGTGGTCTTCGGAACCATTCTTGGGGCGAGAAATGCCAGTGGCATTTTGCAGGGGAGTCAACTCTTGAAAACTGGTTTTCAAAGATGTTGCGACGGGCTCGCCGAAGGTGAGTCGAGTCCAGATTCGAACCTTTAAGCTATAATTGTGTGTATGCACCCGTGGTGAAATGGATATCACAATGGTCTTCGGAACCATTATTGGGGGTTCGAGTCCCTCCGGGTGCACCAAGTATTATGAAAGTAACTTTTATTACTGGAAATCAGAATAAAGCCGATTATTTGGCAAAGTATCTTGGCTATAAAGTTGAGCACAAAAAACTGGATCTTGACGAGATACAATCTCTGGATCTAAAAAAAATTGTAGAACATAAAGTCAGGCAAGCATATAAGTTTACCCAATCACCAGTGATTGTTGAGGATGTTGCGCTGGAATTTACTGCCTTTGGTCGGTTGCCCGGCCCTTACATAAAGTGGTTTTTAGAAGAAATGGGTTTTGAAGCGGTTTGTTCACTATTGGATGAAAAAGATCGTTCGGCAATAGCCCGATGTGTTTTTGGGTATTATGACGGAGTAGAACTAAAATTATTTGAGGGATCTTTGCGTGGTAGTATTGCTCAAAAACCCTCCAAGGATAAAGGCTTTGGATGGGATTGCATGTTCATTCCAGAAGGCTATAATGTGACACGTTCCGAATTAAATGAAGTAGAAGATAGAAAAACTTATCTACAAATTAAACCAATCGAACAACTAAGACTTTTTCTTGAGTCTTTGAACTAAATTATTTACTGTATTCTTGCCAGAAGAGTTTTAGGGGTGGGGTGAGTTTTTCGGGTTCGCTTGTGAGGAGTTCTTGGAACTCTTTTTTTGTGAATTTTTTTAGTTCTTCAATATCTTCTTTGCTGTAGTTAGTAGGCATGTCAGATTCAATTAAATAAAAACTTATTAGTCTTTTGGTATTGTCGATGTCTATAAAACTTTCTGATAATAATTTTGGTAGCATATTTATCTTTAACTCGTCAGCAATTGCTCGAGTCATGGCTTGCTCAGCAGTTTCGCCAGTTCTACGAATGGTAGCGCAGGTACAGCCAAGTTTGCCAGCGTGCAAGTTTGGTAAATCTTTTGGATTACCAATTACGCTGATAACAATCTCGTCGCCCGGAGTGACAACTACTCCGTAAACTGCATGGTAAATGTCAGCTCCTTTAACAATATCTTTACGCAGTTTTCTACCAACAACCTGTCCATTTATATCCAAAATATCTACTTCAAAATCACCGTTATTCATAATATCTATAATACCAACTCTAATTACAGTTAGACGACCCGCTGTCTAGAATTTTATTATCTAAATTATGAAACTTCCAAGAATATTTGCTAGGTTCTAGCTCTAACTCTAAAACCCCATAATTATCATCAGAAATAAAGTCGGTGTTGTTTTGGGTAATTTTTCGCTCATAAAGAGACCTCCCGCCAGATCCTGCAACAAACTGTTTGATACCGGTTTTGTCACTGTTGCCACTGGAGTCCAAAGATGCAAATCTTTCATAAATGTGGTCGTGGCCACTCAGTACTACATCGGCTTTGTAGGCGCTAAGTTTTTGCCAAAATTGCTCAGTATAATCTTTGTAGGAACCTTGGCTAAAATATCTACCAGAGGTATATCGTGGGTAATGCCAAAAAGCCAACGTGCATTTTGTATTATTTTTAGACAAGTCCTGTTCCAGCCACTTTATCTGCTGGGAATCTGCACTGCAGTTATTGGTTTTATCACAAGTAGAGTCCAGTGAGATAATATGCCAACCACCAAGGTCAAAACTGTAGTAGCCTTCCTTAATCTTCTGGTAGTGTGGGCTTTTTGAGAAGTATTTATAGTATCCGTTAGCACCTGGAGTTTCGTGTTCATGATTTCCTGGAGTTGGGTAGCTGATATCAAGAAACTGCCCCCAAGTTTTATCAAAATTATTATTGAACTGGTCCAAAGCACCCACCGAATATTGCAAATCTCCGAGCAGTAGTACGGATTGAGGATCTAAACTCTTGGCTAGCTCATATGTTTCTTTGTCTGTACAGTTTTTGCTAAGATCCAGTTTTGTGCGGTCTTCGTCGCTACAGCTAATATCACCAACAGCCACAATTTTGACCTTTTTGCTCGCTTCTACAGGGCTGTCAAGCGTGTTTATGTAGGTTTGTTCGGCAGTTTTTTTGGATTCAAAGACATAATATCCAACCCCGCCCAACACTACTAAAACAAATACTAATAGGAGTGTTTCAATTAAACTAAAACCTCTAGAATTTCTAAGCATAAGGTAAATTATAGCTGAGATTCATGAGATAGTAATAATTCTTTTATTCCCAGACCTCCGCTGTATTTGCCAATACCACCATCGCTTTTTATCACTCGGTGACACGGAACAATCAGAACAATATTATTCTTGCCACAAGCGGTGCCTGTGGCGCGGACAGCTTTTTTATTTCCTGCTATTTCGGCTAGCTGCGAATAAGTTTGGACTTGGCCGAACGGAATCTTGCTAATAGCTTCCCAGGTTTTACAAGTAAAAGGGCTTCCAGTTTGCGCATATGGTATTTTATTTAGGGCCGTTTTATCACCGTTAAAATAGTCATTGATTAGTTTTGTGTATGGATGACTATTTATCACTTTGAATTTTGGCGCTTTTCCGAAACCTGACTTTATAACCGTTTTGCCCTCAATAACCATATAAAATTCACCCACGGGAGTTGATATAGATGAAACTACTTTATCCATAAAATAATCTTCGCACAAAACATCACAAGAGACTAGATTGTTGCATCTGTAAACATAAGCTTGTATGATTTATACATAATTAACAAAATATAAGGATGTTTGTCGCTTCATAAAGACAAGGAAAGATTTTAATGAAAAAAGTACTACTTACCATCTGTACACTAGGAATTTATGCGATTGTTAGCAAAATGAAGAAAAAAGAAGGTGTGAGTGGCGCACAGACAGTTAATCCTGCACCGACTCCTGTAGCTGAGGTTTCGCCAACGGTTGAAACTTCCGTTACTTCAGAAGAGGCTAGCCCTGTCGCATCAGTAGAGCCAGCACCAAGTGTTGAGTCTGCTCCAGCTCCAGAAACACCTACAGTAGACTCTGGTATGGCTCAGCCCCCAGTAGAATCTGCGCCTGTTGCTACAGAGCCTGCTCCTGCGCCAACTGATTCAACAACTCCCCCTAGTAGCGCTGTTTAATATAATTTATTTTTAGCAATGTAGTTAGCGACGTGCGGATGTACGTCGCTTTTTTTATTTGATCTAATTGACGTAGACGATATTTCGCTGGGTTCTATGTCGATAAATCTATAATTTAGTTTAAGAGATTTTTGAGTCAATTCTTCTATCATTTGGTTAAAATCATCTAGGCTTTGAGATGGACGCTTCACCACAGCAAAGTCAACAGAAGCAATAAATTCCTTATAATCATCCCAGTTAGGTAGATGCAGTATACTGTCTAGCCCAGTAATGATCACAAAACTACTTCCTGGATAGTCATTTTGTAGTTTGCGAAAAGTGTTTATTCCATGGGTCGCACCATTTTTTTGGACGGGCAAAACATCAGCTATAAGCGATTTATTATGTAATGTGGCAAGTCTTAGCATGTTAAGTCTGTGGTCGTAGTCGGTGGCATTCGGCTTGTAGCGTGGGTGTTTATCTGCTAAAAACCAGACCTCATCTAAGCCCAGTTGTCGGTGGGCAGCCTCTGCAATAGCTATGTGAGTGTTGTGTACTGGATCGAAAGTCCCGCCAAAAAGCCCAATTTTCTTTTGCATAAGTTTATTATACGTAAAATTGGGCTACAATAGGTGTAATGAAGTTATTGAACGGCTTAGAATTGGCCGGATTTATCAAGGAAAGACAGGCCCATGCGGTTAGGGCGCTACGTCAGGCTCATAAAGTTTCTCCAAAACTGGTGATTATCCAGACTTTAGATGATCCTGTTATCAATACTTATGTAAGATTAAAAAAGGCCTATGGAGCCGATATTTTGGTTGATGTGGATCATTACATGATTGAGCAGGACGAAGTTAAAGTAATGATTGAAAAACTAAATCAAGATGATTCTGTGCATGGAATCATCTTACAACTACCGCTTAGAGACAGAAATCAAACTACAGAATTGTGCAATTTGGTAGCCCCTGCTAAGGATGTCGACGCTTTGGGTGAAGCAGCAACAATGGACCCAGCTACACCCATGGCTATAATGTGGCTTTTAGCAGGCTACAACATCGAGTTGGCCGGTAAAAAGATCCTTGTTATTGGCAATGGCCAGCTTGTAGGAAGGCCTCTATCTAAACGACTTAAAAACTCGGGTTATGATGTTACTGTCGCAGATCGTTCAACAGAGGATTTGGCTGGGTTGTCGCTGGAATCGGATATTGTAGTTACTGCGACGGGACGACCGGCAATTATTTATCCGGCCATGTTAAAACATGGCGCTGTAGTTGTTGACGCAGGTGTTGCTAGTGAGGAAGGTAAGATTGTTGGTGATGTTGATAGCTCAGTTTATGAACGCGATGACCTAACCATTACTCCGCAAAAGGGTGGTGTTGGGCCATTAACTATATGTTCTTTGTTTGAGAATGTAATCACTTCGGCAACTCCAAGAGGCAAAAGTTGAAAATAGGAGTTTTTGATTCTGGAGTTGGGGGTTTGTCGGTATTTAACGCTATAAAAGATGCCCTGCCTGAAGTTGAAGTTATTTATGCTGAAGATAAAAAGAATGTGCCGTACGGAAATAAAAGTCCAGAGGAGTTATATGAATTAGTTTTGCCAATACTTAACACGTTAAGTATTTCTGGTTGCGATATCATTGTGGTCGCTTGTAACACCGTTAGCACAACTCTGCTGGATAAACTCAGACCCCAGCTCCCTACTACGCTAATTGGTGTAGAACCAATGGTTCAGGAAGCTTCAAATTTAACAAAAACAGGTGTAATTACTGTTTGTGCGACACCAGTAACACTAAGAAGCGAGCGCTACAAAGAGCTAAAGTCAGTGGTTGCAGGCGATAGGGTCATTTTAGAGCCAGACTGTAGCCAATGGGCATACTTGATAGAAACCAACCAGATAGACCGTTATATTATCCGTGGAATTATTAATAATGTTTTAGCTCAAAGATCGGATGTCATAGTGCTCGGTTGTACGCATTATCACTGGATAGAAAAAGATATAAAAGAAATAGTTGGTGATAGAGCGGTAATTTTGCAACCGGAGGCTAAGTTGATTGCGCGTCTTAAGAAAGAGATTGAACAGCTTGGTTGAATTGGTCGCCACGGTCTTTGTAATTTTGGAATAATCCAAAGCTTGCGCAGCCACAAGAGAGCAGTACAGCATCGCCTGGGGTTGCTAATTCTTTGGCTTTTGCAACTACATCTGTCATTTTTTCTAAACTCTCAACTATTTCAACATTTGGATTTTCTTTTCTGACGAGTTCTGCGATTTTATGCCCGGTTTCGCCGATTGTAATCAGGGCCTTTGTGTTGTTGGTGGCTATGACTTTAGCCATTTCATCAAATGGCACGCCTTTGTCAGACCCGCCCACAATTCCAACTTTTGGTTGAGTTAAGGATTGGTATGCGACAATAGCTGTTTCTGGAGTTGTGCCAAATGAATCGTTGTAGTACTTTACATCATTAAGTTCACGAATCATCTCTAGTCTGTATGGAAGCCCTGTAAAATTAGCAACTACGCCTTTTATTGCCGAGATATCTCTTATGCCTGCTTGCCAGACAGCAGTGATAGCTGCGCATATATTTTGTAAATTATGCTCACCCAGTAATTTAACTTCAGAAACATCACAAATTTCTTGACTATCAATCATAATTTTATTGTTTTTTACTATCGCTCCTGGTTCTGCGAAAAACGGAATAAGTTTGCCTTCTGACGCACTAGCGATGTCTTCAGAGACATCATTATTTGCAAAATAGACAGCTATGTCGTCACTTGTTTGGTTAATAAACAGCTGTGATTTTGCATCGACGTATTCGTCCATGTCTGCATGCCAGTCTAGGTGTTCTGGAACAACCATCAGGCAGACGGCAATTTTGGGAGAAAATTTGAGGTCAATTAGTTGGAAGTTTGCTAACTCTAGTATCACCCAATCTTCAGGTTGGATGTTGTGTTTCAACATCTCAAGTGGGGGGGTGCCTAGGTTACCGCCTAGGTGTACTTTTTTGCCGCTGGCTTCAAGCATTTTGGCTATTAGGGTAGATGTGGTGCCTTTTCCTTTTGTGCCTGTAACTCCTATAATATTTTTACTGGGGCAAACTTTAAAAAACTCGTTGGTATTGCTCCAGACTTTATCTAAAATTTCTGGCCCGTTTGCAGCAACTAGATCAGCAGGGTGTACTATTGGGGCACGGTAAATCAGGTCGAATTTGCCCAAGTTCTTTAAATGGTCTGGTCCGAGTTGAGCGTTTACGCCTTGTGGGACTTCTAGATCGACATTTTGGTCGCAGATGGTAAGGGAGTTTTCGGGTTTATTCAGGTATTCAAAGCTAGATGCTCCTTGCGCACCATAACCAACAATTGCAATATTCATAAACTGTATTATACAGAGCTTTTAGGCTTCTAAGGTCTTTTTGACAATTTTGGAGTTTAGTGAAGGCTTATGTTTAATTTTGTTGCTAATATTATAAAAAATTGTATACTATATATAAACTGATGAGGATCACATGATATTAACTATGAAAATTAAGATTCGGCCATAGCGTACTAAGTTTATATTAATTAACTCGGAACCAATCGCTATGGCCTAAGAGGTTCCAATTATGAGGAGATTAATATTTTCTATGGTTATTCATGAGATAAAAGTAGATCGAGTGTTGTCACTCGACGTCACTGAGGTGCAGAGAATTAATGCGCAGGTGGCCGAAATTTCGGCAGATGAGGATAGGTTGTTGATGTAAGGAGGGCACTAATAGGAAATGAGTAATCTTATAAAGAAAGACTACATTGATTTATATATCGACGGTTTAGGCAATAATGTCAGGATTCCGGTATTGAGTGTTGGTGATGCGTCACCTCATGTTGTTATGGTCGCGTTGCAACACGGTCAGGAAATAATCGGCCTGGACAGTGCCCTAAAAGTACTAGAGATGCAGGATAGGATAATCGGTAAAATAACGCTTATAACCATAGCTAATCAGATTGGATTTTTGGAATCTAGCAGACTTAATGCTGAGTCATACGGCGATTCTTCGGGTCAAATTTCTAACATGAACCGACTTCATCCTGGAATTAGTACAGGTAATTTAAGCGAACGTGTAAATTTAAAAATTAATGATTATATAAAGTCGATCAAGCCTGATTTTGTGATTGATCTGCACTCCTATGCATCGCAATCTGTCCCGCATGTAATTGTTGATAGTTGCGATCAGGATACTCAAGCCACTATTGTACAGTGGGCTAAGGCAAGCAACTGCCCTTGGTATATGGATTATCAGGACGAAACTTTAAAAAAGCAAAACTTAGACAATGCACTAAGCGCTTTTTGGGCAAACAGTAGGGTGCCGGCAATAACAATAGAGCTTGGTCCGATTAGGGCGTTCAGTACGGTTCAGTCTAAAAGGGCTGTTAATACATTATTAAATTCGCTTATAGCGATCAATGCTTTTTCTGGAGAAACAGAGCCTACAACAGATATGGCAAATATTGATTTTGAGAATAATATTTATCAGCGCGTTCCTTTAGTTAATGATGGAAACGGTTCCGGCTATTTGCGACCGCTAGTCAGCATCGGCGACAAAATATCAAAAGGTCAGCCACTTGCTGAAGTGGTTATGTTAGACGGGGTAGTATCTTCAAAAATATTTGCACCGGTTGACGGCTATCATTTTATTTGGAGCGATGAAGCTAGAGTACTTCCTGGTTCTAGAGTAGGCGTTGTAATCCAAAAATTAGCAGTAGGCTAATTGCCTAAGGTCTTTTTGACTAGCTCGGCTACTTGGCGCGGAGTCATGTTGGCTTTTAGGATAAAGGCGCTAACACCTAACTCTTTGATTCCTTCTGGGACTTCTTGCTCTCCCATGTTTGTTAGGATTATAACTTTTAAGTCTTTGCCAATCTCGGTCTTCCGCAGCTCGGTCAGCATCTGATCGCCTGTCATTATTGGCATCATTAGGTCTAGTAGGACAATGTCCGGCTTCATGGACTGGATGAGCTCTAGTCCTACTTTGCCGTTTTCTGCTGTTTCTACGTTGTAGCCTTCAGCTTCAAACTTAATACGATACATTTGAGAGATAGCTGTATCATCCTCAATTATGGCAATTTTTCGTGTATCTTCAGGCATAGTATGAATTGTAGCTTATTATAGTTAAAAAATCTTTATACTGACTTGCTGTTCAAAATTTTATTATTAATTTCCTTAATAATTTCTACACCTTTTTCAAGATTCTTCTGATCAGCACCATAAGATATTCGCACAAATCCATGTAGATTGGAAAATGCCCTGCCGGGCACAAGAATTAGGTTATGTTTTGCTGCAAGTTCAACGTATTCAATATCTGTCAGGTCGTTAGGAGCTTTAATAAAGGTAAAAAATGAACCTTCTGCACCCCATACATCAAAACCGATATCCTTTAGGTTTTTGAGCAAATAAGTTCGTTTTTTGTGATATTTTTCTTGAATTTTTGGTCTATTTTTTAGGGCGGCAAGCGCAGCATGTTGGGCTATCGATGAGGAAGACATAACTGTATATTGCTGGATCTCATTGATTGCATCGATGATTTCTTTGGGCCCACTGATGTAGCCGATTCTCCAGCCTGTCATAGCAAACTCCTTAGAGAATCCATTCATAGTTAGGGTATTAGGGTAAATGCTTCCAATACTAAAGTGTTTAACCCCGTATACAAAATGTTCATATATTTCATCAGATATAACTAGAAGCTTGTGTTTTTCTGCAATCTTAGCCACTTTACGCAGAGTATCTTCAGAGTAAACAGCACCGGTTGGGTTATTAGGTGAATTTATGATTAAGACCTTCGTTTTATCTGTAATATTGGCTTCAAGTGCATGTAGGTCTGGCTGAAAAGTGGGTAGGGTAGAGACAAAAACTACTGTTGCGCCTGCGGCACGAGCTAGGTGAGGGTATGGAGGATAATAAGGGTCAAAAACAATAACCTCGTCTCCTGGGTCCAAGACTGCCATATACACAAGTAGCTGGCCGGTGGTTAGTCCAGGAACGATTGTAACGGTTTCGCTTGTGGCAGGAACATTATTCTCTTTTACGAGTTTTTCAGCTAAAGCTTCACGGAGTTCTTTTATGCCATTTGCTGGAGTATAGGTGGTTTTGTCGTCTTTTATGGCTTTTATGCCAGCTTTTTTTATGTGTTTTGCTGTCAGTTCTTCGGGTACACCAATACTTAGGTCCACCGGATTGGTAAGATGAGACTGTAGTTCTATGGCTTTTCTAAAGTCACTACTATCAAAGTATTCGAGTTTTTGGGATACGTAAGACATTTTTTGTTTTATTGATTTACGAGAGAAGTATAACACTTATGCTAAAAAATAAAAACCAAGGTAAGTCTTTATTTTGGTAGGTGTTGTGTAAAAAATTTAAAAGCGTTCTCGCCAACAATTTGGGAGACTTCTCCTTGAGGCATGCCGGTTGAGGTTAATTCTTGGGCTATTAGGCTAAGTTTATCAGGACGGTTTAAGTCAAATGGAATGTCAGGATACCGAGGCTCTAGTTCTCCAGTTTTAGCAATTGTATCGGTTAGCCACCTAACAGTAGCTTCCCATTCGGTCGGATCTCGCTTCTTGTAAACTGAATCAGTCCCTATGGTTAAAGCAGTTGATCCAAGCATTGTCGATGCCTCGATAATCTGATTCAAGAATGGCGCCAAGCTATCGTCAGTCTCTGACAACCCAAAAGTTAAAGCATATATACCAACCAAACCCTTAGCTTCGGCAATCCGTTGTAAGACCTCTAGGGGTAAGTTGCGAAGATTATTGTTAGAATTTGGGTTTGTTCCGTCAAAAAGTTCATATACACCACCATGGGAAGCTATTACAGGTAGGTCGAGTTGCTCTTGGTCTTTAAAATCCAAAACATCACGTGCTGTTTGGTGACCAACATGCGATAAGTCTACGATCATTCCTAGATTTGCACACTCTTCCAAAAAATTTCTGCCCTCGGTAGTTAAAGGCTTGTCGGGGTTTATATAACCACTGCCTAGAGGATGGTTTTCTTCTTGATAAGCAAGTGTCATTACTCTAACACCATGCTTATGGAGTTCCTGTAATTTTACCGGATCTATATCATGGGGTGTTTGCTGAAGTCCTAAGATAATGGCCGTTTTGCCTTCGCGGTTAGCTAAATCTTCTGCTGTTTCGGCGATTTTGAGGTTAGGCTGTGTTTCTAGAAAAGATTTTACGGCGATCAATCCAGGAAAATTATTGACACCATTAATCACAGCTTCTGTTTCTGAAACAAAAGGCGGAGTAGGCGTAAAAAGCATTCCATCAAGATGTTCGTGCAGTTCAGGGTCGGCGATTGGTGGCTGACCTTGAGGCGAAAGAAAGCCTAGAGTATCAAAGGTTCTTTTCATTATTCAGTAATGATAACATAAAAAATATAAAATGTCAATCACCAATGCCTCTTTTTTAACGTGGAATAACTCCATAAGGATATAGGTTATACTATAAGCAATTATGACAAAAATTCTTTTGCCAAGAGGGTATAAAGATCCTGAGCTTTACCATACTAAACTTCATGAGGATACTGAAAAGAAGCGTCAGCGTAGAGCTAGGCTAAGAGTAATTAGTCTGTTTCAGGATATGGCTGAACGTGTGCCTGCCTATAAAGATTTTTTAAATAAGCAAAAGTTTAACCCAAAAGGTGTAAAAAATAGTTTGGACTTTAAAAAGGTCCCAACTATAGACAAAGAAAACTATCTTAAAATATACCCTAAAGCGGAACTTTGTTGGGACGGAAACTTTTCTGGTAAAAGTTGGACAATATCAACCACGTCGGGTTCAAGCGGTAAGCCTTTTTATTTTCCTAGGGATAAATCTCAGTCCTGGCAGTATGCAGTATTGGCCGAGCAATATCTAAGAAATAACTTTAACATTCAAGAGAAATCTACTCTGTATATTGTGGCCTTTCCGATGGGCGCTTGGATAGGCGGTGTTTTTACTTATGAGGCTTTAGAAATTGTGAGTAGCAAGAAAGAGTACAGTCTAAGCATTGTTACGGCAGGAATAAGTAAGCAGGAAGTCGTTAATGCAGTTAAAGAGTTAGGTAAGTCCTTTGACCAGATTATTATTGGTTCCTATGCCCCGTTTTTAAAGGATATTCTGGACGACGGCATAAGTCAGGGTGTTGTCTGGTCGGATTATGAAATAGGGTTTGTTTTTTCGGCAGAAGCGTTCAATGAAAGTTTTCGTGAATACGTTGCTAAAATAGTTAAGCCCAAGGACTATCTGAGATTTACTCTCAACCACTACGGTACGGTTGATTTGGGTACAATGGCGCACGAAACTCCAGAATCTGTGCTTATCAGGAAATTACTCATCGACCAAAACAAGTTGGATTTATTATTTCCAGAAACTCTTCGTCAGCCAACTTTTTGTCAGTACGATCCGTCACTTTTTTATTTTGAACAGGATGGCCATAATTTACTGTGCAGTGCTTTTAGTGGAATTCCTTTGATTCGCTATGATCTTAAAGATTACGGAGGTGTAATTTCTAGACATGAAGTTCACGCTAGGCTTGAAAAAGCAGGGATAGACATAAAGGCCGAGCTAAAAAAGCACAAAATAGATAAAATTTCCTGGAATGTGCCTTTCGTGTATGTCTATGAACGCAATGACTTCAGCGTTAGTTATTACTCATTCTTGATATATCCAGATATGATTCGTCGACCTCTTCAATCTACGGATCTAGAAAAACTCATAACTGGCAAGTTTTCTATGAAAGCAGAATATGACAAACAAGGTAGACAACACTTATACATAAATATTGAATTGAAGGCAGGTGTCTCTGGGGACATGCTAGATAAAAAAATATTAGATATTCTCCACCAAAGTTTACTGTCAGATAGCTCAGAATATAGAGAAACTTACCGTATGATCGGAGAAGCCGCTAAGCCAATAATTAACTTATGGAGTTACGAAGATGAAAAATATTTTAAACCCGGAGGCAAACAAAAATGGGTAATCAAGTAAAGCCGGAGCTTTTGTCTCCAGAAGAAGTAGCAAAATTAATGGGTGATAACCCTGGCCTGGAATTAAAGGATATTCTAAAGATTCAATCTGATGAACTTTCGCGAATTAAGCATCCGTCTGGTGAAACCGCGGGCGATGTTAGTTTTCCGGAGGAGGTGCATGTATTCTATCCGTGGTTAGGCACTATTCTGCGTTGTGTAGGCGAGCAAGATCTCTTAACAATACGCACCAACAGAAATAGGGAATTAATTTCTGCCGACGAGCAAAAAAAGCTCAGAGAAAGTGTCGTTGGGGTTGCAGGAATGTCAGTCGGGTCATCGATTGCTATGGCGCTAGTTTATTCCGGCATGGCTAGAACTATAAAAATTGCAGATAACGACATACTAGATACTTCAAACCTAAATCGGTTGCGTGAAAGTTTAGTCAATATTGGACTGCCTAAAGTAGACTTAACCGCTAGGCATATTTATGAGCTTGATCCTTTTGCTGATGTGAGGCTATATGGCGACGGAGTAACCGCAGAAAATATCGATAGTTTTTTTGAAGGCCTAGACCTAATCATCGATGAAATTGATGATTTTAAAATGAAGGTCATGATGCGTAAAAAAGCCAAAGAATCCGGTGTGCCACTTCTTATGATGACTTCATTGGGCGACAATATACTGATAGATATCGAACGCTATGATACAGAGCCAGACACACGCCCGTTCAATGGATTACTGCACGATGATGGACAAGAGATCCTAGATAATCCAAATATTGACCCTTCTGCAGTTAGGAGATATTCGGTAGAAGTTGTTGGAGCAGAGTACATTCCAACAAAGGCACTTCAATCAGTAGCTCAAATGGGCAAAACACTTGTTGGTCGGCCTCAACTGTACACAACCATCGCCATTGATGGTGGGCTAGCTGGGTTTATTTCAAGGCATATTTTACTTGGTAGTCCTATAAAATCTGGTAGATATTTTGTTAGATTTGCAGATCTAGTTGGGCTTGAGGCTTCTGACCTAGAGAGTAATGACCAAAGACAAGAGATACTACAAAAATTAATGGGTCAATAAATTATGAATTCAAGAAAATTGGCTCAAAAACAGAGGCAAGAGCTAAAGAATCTCAATCCCGAGGTGTTAAGCAGAACCGAACTAGTTGAATATATTATTCGGTTTGGGACATTGGCTCCTTCTACGCACAACACTCAACCATGGTTAGTAGAGGTTAAAAACGACGAGATCAAGGTAACGCCAGATCTAGAAAAGCAGATTATTGTTGCCGATCCAACAAATAGGGATCTGTATATAAGCGTGGGGGCTTTTATAAAAAATATCCTACTGACGTGTGAAGCGCTAGGTATAAAAACAAGCCTTAAGCTTGGCAGAGATTCCTCGACCATATCATTAGATTTTCCTTTGAAAGTTTCTGTGCTTAAACCAGATCTGCTGGACGCAATCTTAAAGAGGCAAAATTTTAGAGGTTTTTTTGAACCCAACCCAGACTTTAGAGTTGCAAAACAGAGTATTGGCGAAGTTTTGGATGATAATCAAAATGTAAAAATAAGTCTTTATGAAGACAAAGAAACTATCGAGAAACTAGCGAAACTGACGGCAGAGGGACTGGAGATGGCTTATGCCCAAAAACCATTCAGGACAGAGATAGCTGGATTCATAAACAGCAACCTAAGCTCTAAACGTACGGGGCTTTTTGGTTATTCTTTGCGTATGAACATGCTTATATCAATCATTATTCCAAAGGTTTTAAAAAAGAAGGATTTAGGACCCAAGCTTGCTAAGCTAAATTATTCGAGTTTCTTATCTTCACCTGGGGTTATTGTATTGTCGGCTCCAGACAATCATAAGTCGTGGTTAAGCACAGGCCTAGCTCTGGAAGAAATATTAGTGAGACTTACTCAAGAAGACATTTTTAGCAGTATTTACGTAGCGTCTATAGAGATCGGCGATCTAAGAGATTCAGTCGCTAAAATTGTTGAGAGTTCCGAAGGGTGTCTTCCGCAACTAGTTTTTTGCATTGGGAAAGTCTCTGATACCTTGCCGTATACCGTCAGGAAAGACTTAAAAGAAATATTAAAAGATTAACTCGGCATAAGATCAGTACTGTAGTAATCTATAAGCATAACCTTTTATGCAAAAGATAGATTTATTGATTGTAATTCTTGCTGGACTTGCAAATATAAGCATTGCTCTTTTAGTTTATTTAAAAAATAAACAACATTTAGCACACAGACTTTTTCTTTTATTAGTTGGTTCACTAGTTTTCTGGATGATAACCAATTATCTGTCTGTAACATTAACAGATCCAGCAAGTATTTTTGTTGCAGTAAAGCTTGTTCTAGCAAGCGTAGTTTTACAGACTACCTTTTTTTACTTATTTGCGTCCGTTTTTCCAGGTACTAACTTAACAATAGGCAGAAAACATGCTCGGATATACCTTGGTATTAGTCTGATAGTTTTTGCAGTGGCACTTTACCCGGGCTTTTTCTCTGATTATGAGGTGAGAGGCGACTCTATTTATCCTCGACCAAGTCCATTAATAGGAGTATTTATGATCCACACTGCTTTCTCGATTTTTTGTGGATTAACTCGCTTATTCATCAGATTACGCCAAGCTAAGGGCATAAACAAAGTTCATTTCAAATATCTAATCTTGGCAAGTATTGCTATTCTGATAATCTCACCTATAACCAACTTCATACTTCCCGTAGCTGCTGAAATTACGGTTTTTTTACCATTTGGACCAATATATAGTTTTGTTTTTGCATCTGTTATTGGCTATTCAATGGTAAGGCATAAGTTGTTTGACTTTAGGTCTGTTCTTGTTAAGGCTCTTGGCTACCTTTTTTCAATAGGTCTTGCGGGAGTCTTTTATGTAAGCGCTGTTTTTGGCGTGTCTTCCTTGTTTTTTTTGGAAACAGAAATCTCAACCAGGATTACTGTGATTTATGGCTTGTTGGCGGTAATTCTGGCGTTTAGTTTTAATTCAATTCACCAATTCTTCGATAAATATACTAACAAGATTTTTTTTAGGGATGCATATGACCCTCAGGAGTTTCTAGACACTTTAAATAAAAACATCGTTAGTAATATTGAGCTCGGGATACTACTTAGACGAACCACTTCGATCATTCAGGAGAACTTAAAGAGTGGTTTTTGCCAAATAGCTATTCACGAAACAGAGAATACGACAATGAGGGTTATAGGCACGGAAAATGCAACGTATACAATAGAAGAGCTTATAGTGGTGCACGACCAAATCCAGCAGGTTGGAAAAAAAAGAGTATCGGCTGAGGATACCAAAGATTTTAAAGAACTTGGGGGCTTTTACGCGAAATATGGCATAGATCTTATTGTGCATCTTACAACTAGCTCGTACGGTGACCAAAAAACTATAGCCTACATAATTTTTGGAGCTAAAAAAAGTGGCAATATTTATAACATTCAGGACCTAAGGATCATTGACATTATTGCAGACGAGCTTGTGATAGCAATTCAAAATGCGCTTAGGTTTGAAGAGATTCAGGAATTTAACGTTACCCTACAGAAGAAGGTTAACGATGCAACGTCTAAACTTCGCAAGACTAATGAAAAGTTGAAGTCAATGGATGAGACGAAGGACGAGTTTATTAGCATGGCTTCACATCAGCTGAGGACACCTTTAACTAGTGTAAAAGGATATCTTAGTATGGTCCTGGAAGGCGATGCTGGTGAAGTAAATCCTGGACAAAAGAAGCTACTGGATCAGGCGTTTGTTAGCTCGCAACGCATGGTATATCTAATAGCAGACCTGCTAAACGTGTCGCGTCTGCGAACAGGCAAGTTTATTATAGACACGGCGCCAACTAATTTGGCGGATGTGGTAGAAAGTGAAGTAGCTCAACTTATAGAGCAGGCCAAGGCTAAAGGTCAGACATTTACCTATGATAAACCAGCGGATTTCCCAGGCCTGATGTTGGACGAGACAAAAATTCGGCAAGTGATTATGAACTTTGCAGACAATGCGCTTTTCTACACACCGTCGGGCGGTAAGATAAAAATTGAGCTAACTCAGGACAAAAGCCATGTATATTTTGCCGTAAAAGATAATGGCATAGGCGTGCCCAAAGAAGAGCAAAAGCATATGTTTACCAAGTTCTATCGGGCAAAAAACGCCCGTAATGCCCGGCCTGACGGTACAGGACTAGGGCTTTTTATGGCCAAAAAAGTTATTACTGCTCAGGGTGGCAATCTGTTGTTTGAGAGTGTTGAGGGTAAGGGAAGTACCTTTGGCTTTAGTTTTAATAAAAAACATCTCTCGCCAGATGAGAAACCAGCCGAAGATCAATCAGAAACAGATAAGCAGCCAGCTTAAGCACCACTGACTTCTTACGTGTTTTGTGGTAGCATTGGAACATACCCGGTTTTGATTGTTTTACAGAGGTACAACAGCTTGACAGGGGGGTGTTTAACAATTTATTAAATCAATAATCATGGGTTTTTAATACCAGCTAGAGTCTGTTATAGATTCGCTGGCTTGATAGCCAATTGTTGATTACTAAATAGGGTTGTGCAAATTGCTGATAATTCTTGTCGGTAGCTTGCATAGCCCTTATTTTGCAGGGTAGGCAGGTTTAGGTACGGATACCTAAGTCTTGATTACATCTATGGAGTACCTAACTTCGAGTATAGAAGGGTAGTACCCAATGAAGAAGTACATCAAGTGGTTTGCAATGATCGCAGTCACAATCGCGGCCGTTATGCAGACATCAACCGCCGCCTCGGCTCCGACTCCTCGTCCTACAGTCCCCGACATCATCCAGCCTACGTGTGTAGGTGAGTGCTTGCCGTTGCAGGTGGAAGTTTTGCCAGCAGAGCCTGTCTGTACGGACAAAGCTTTGCAAGTCACAGTCCGTGTGACAAATCCCAACTCCGTCGCTGTTCGGGCAGTTGTTGTGAGAGCTTCTACTGTCAGCAATGGCGCCAAGCTCAGCAATGAGACATTTGCGCTTGGCCAGATGGACGCCGGAGAGGTAAGGGATGTTCGTCTGGACATCACGACTACCACTGGCGCGGCAGTCAAGCTCAATCTGACGGCCGAGTCGCCAGATCTGACAACAGCATCTTGTTCTTGCATCTGCCCAGTACTGTTGTTTAAGAGGTGTCACCCATACCTCGTTGTCAAGAAGACTGGCCGGGCTGAAGTTGTTGGTGGTGCCAAACTTAAGTACTTGGTGACCGTCAAGAACATCGGCGACGGAACTGCGCGTGGTGTATACGCTCGTGATTTCTTGCCGCGGCTTTTGAGTATTGCTAAGATGACTCCCGGGTCATCCTTCAAGAAGGGCATTTACACAAAGCGAGTTCGTGACATCGCGCCAGGCAAGGAGCGCACGTTTTGGGTCTACACAAAGGCGGCCAATCCTTTGGTTGGTCTCAAGTGTGTGACCAACAGGGTGATTGTATATGGTGACGACTTTGAGTCGATTCCCGCAACTGCCAAAACTTGCATCAAGCGCAAGCCAATCCGCCCAATAAAGCCCACCGGCTAACACCCGTCGGTAATCAGCTAAGGGCGCTAACACCGTTGCTTTTAGGCCGTCATTGACTGCCTCTAACACTGTTAGCGCCCTCCGGCTGGCAGCTTTAATCTTTTGTTCGAGCTTTTTAGCTCCAAATTTTTATCGCTGCCAGTTTATCCCATATATTGAAAACCAGTGATTATTTATAAAATAATGCTTAACACCTTAGAAAATATTCCCCAACAGATGTAAAACGCTTATGCAATAATATTGACAAATTTAAATGGATGTGATAATATACTATCTAATATCACTCGATATTTCTCAATAGAGGTGGAAATCTAGACAGAACAGAGGTGGTTGCAGTTTAACAATTTAAGCAAACTAGATAGTCATGGGTTTTTAATACCTTGTTCGAGTCATTTTTGATTCACAAGGAATTTGCCCAATATCAACTGATTATCAAACTACTTTGACCATACTACGGTTCGCTACCTAAAGTTGGACAATGCAACATGCTGATGAACCCCCGTCACCATCATATTGCATTGCCCAGCCTGGGTATCATGCGGATCCGTAGATTGATCACCTACGTGCTCCACACTCCAACCCTTGAAAGGGGGTTGATCACTGTGAAAACGAGAAAGCCCCTCTGGGCAATCTTCGCGGCGACCATCGCGGTCGCCAACGTGTCGATTGCGCAAGCAACGACACCGCCACAATCGCCAACCGTTGACACCGAGATTCTCTCGGTGTCGTCACAGTCGAGCGTCAGCTCGACTGCAGAGGTCAAGATCAAGGCAAACGTCACCCAGGTGACGTATGTCAAGATCCCCGCGGCCAAAATCAACCAGAAGCGTTGCTTTTGGGCATCTGGTACGTGGACAAATACTGGGCGTCGCAACGGTAGCATCTTCCGTTACCGGGAAACGTCTCGTGCGAAGTTCTGTACTCTGAAGCGACCGATCACTGTCGGAGGGGTAACCTTCCGCCATGTGAAGGTGGCCGGAGGAAAGACAGGTAGCCCGTGTCGCAACCTGGCAATCCCCCCCGGTCGGCCTCAGCCCAAGCCGCAGCTTCGGGGACAGGTTGTCGACTTGGCGACACTGACGTTCAGCGTGACCTTCAAGGTCACCGCGAGCGCCACCGCCAAGGCCACAGCAACTTGCTCCAACGGCTCGGCCTCAGCGTCGGCAACCGGTTCCGGCTCGGCCACCGCCTACCTGACGATCAAGGTTCGCGCCTTGACTCGGACACAGGCAACGGCCTCGGCCAGACTGTCCGTCACTCAACGGCTCGCCGTTGAGGGCAGGGCGAAGGCAACGGCTTCGGCCTCGGCTTCCGCCAGGGCATCGGTCAATTGTGGTGGTAGCACACCACCACCGCCGACCCCCAAAGACGCCAGCGGAGACTTCGGTCTCTCAGGTGTCTGCGGAGTCAGCAATGACAAGGTCGTCTCGACCGCAGTCAACGCGACGGCGGGAACTCCAACTTGGAACGGTTCGTCCGTTTCGGTCAAGTTCACCGCCATCTCCGGCCACTTGTTCGCGAACGGCTCGGCGACCCTTGTGGTCACCAAGTCAGAGGTGAACGTCGAAGACTGTCCGGTGCCCAACCGTCCCCCGACGGTTGTCGTCACCAACAACCCCCAGCATGTTTTTTCGCAGGGAGTTGTGACAGTCTGTGCTCGTGGTACTGACCCCGATGGCGACTCGCTGAGCTACAGCTTCAACGCTGTCATCGGCTCGTTTGCCAACCCTGGTCCCCACCAAACCGACCCCACTCAGTGGTGCGCTCGTTACACGGCACCCATCAACACCGGGCCGACATCGTTCACGGACACCATCACGGTTACCGTCAATGACGGCAAGGGCCACGTGGTTTCGACCATCGGACAGCCGTTTCCAATCGTCCCAGACCAGTTCTAGGACCGAACTTCACCAACAGGTGAACAAGGAAGGAGGCGAGTGCCTTTGGACTAAGTAGTCGGTATCCTTCGGGATGCCATCATCAGTTGATAGGGACGGTAGAACGTCGAAAGTGAGTTTTGGACCTAGTCCATTACAACACCTTTATGACGTTCTCCGTCCCATCGGCTGGTAGCTTTAATCTTTTGTTTGAGCTCCTAAGCTCCAAATTTTTATCGCTACCAGTCCTTCCCATATAAATTGAAAATACCTGTCTATCTAGTTTGTATGAAACAAGAATTTTAAACTGGAATTTAATAATTAACTCAAGGAGAAAAAGTATGAAAGTACGAAAATTTCTATTAGGTCTTGCTACTTTTGCTATGGCCTTAACGATCAGTAGTACTGGCGTTGCCAACGCTGCTGGTCAAATCGAAGGTGGTAACATCTATCGTGTAAAAAATGTAACAAAAAATATCGACTTCACAGATCCTGTGACTGCTGATGCGTGTGATGTACTAATGTACAAAGTACGAATCCACAACCCAGGTCCTGACGTCCTAACAAATGTAAATGTTAAAGCTACACTTTCTAATGTAGCCGCAACAAGCAACACGTCACTATTAACAGTTAGCTCAACTAGCGCTTACCCTACTGGCGTAAGTGACACGGCTGTTGTTAATCTTAGTAGTAGTCGAAGTATCAACTACCTAGCCGGTAGCACTCAGCTACTGGACGCTAATGGTGGTGTTATGCGATCACTTCCTGATGGTATCATCGGAAGTGGTGTAAACATCGGTAATGTTGGTGTATCTATAAACGAAAAACGATTTGTTCAGTTTCAAGCAAAAGTTGCTTGTCCTGAGCCACCTGTAGATGTTTGTCCTAACATCGACGGTGTACAAACAATTGTTCCTTCTGGCATGATCAAGGATGCTAACGGTAACTGTGTTACACCTCCAGTGGACGTATGTCCAAATATCTCTGGTGTGCAAACTACTGTTCCTGCAGGTCTTATCAAAGACGCTAACGGTAACTGTGTTGAGCCACCAAAAGATGTATGTCCTAACGTCGACGGAGTACAAACAACCGTTCCTAACAATCTTGTAAAAGATAAGGACGGTAACTGTGTTACTCCTCCAAACAAAGATGTATGTCCTAATATTACTGGTGTGCAAGAAACTGTTCCTGCAGGTCTTATCAAAGACGCTAACGGTAACTGTGTTGAGCCACCAAAAGATGTATGTCCTAATATCTCTGGTGTACAAACTACAGTTCCTTCTGGCATGGTTAAAGATGCTAATGGCAACTGTGTAACGCCAGCAACCCCCGTTACTCCAACTATCTTACCTGATACAGGTGCTGGTAGTATCGTTGCAGCTTTTGTTGCAGCAACTGGTCTTGGTAGTCTAGGGTTTAACCTGATTACTCGCCGTCGCGGTGTCTAGTCTGTGGATAAACACTAGCCAAAACGCTTAGTTTGTGCTAACGTATAACTTACGGAATAAGAGCACTGACTGACCGCTCAAAGACCAAAAAAAACACCTGAAAACAAACCCAGAGCCCCGAGTGGGTAATGACGGTTCACGCCTTCGTTTCTACTCGGGGTTTCTTTTTACCCCTGTTAGTGCTAAAATGTGTTTGATTTAGTTTTTATTTTTGGTGACTATAGGGCCTCATACATTTGTATCAGACCGCCCAGCTCGGATTATGTTAAGATATGCAAGCATATTTACCGCAATCCTCGCTTACGGTCTCATCGTCTAACGTGAGAAATGCCAGTGGCATTTCGCAAGGAAACGTTCCG
>CAYUFM010000007.1:0-37560 GCA_964444225.1 uncultured Candidatus Saccharibacteria bacterium
GTGCTACAATACTATCGTATAAAGTGTTCCTCCCTGGTTGCATATGGCTCACCAATTCAAGAGCCCCACTTTATGTGGGGTTTTTGAATTGGTGGACTTGCAGAGCAAGTCAAGAACCCTGATTGCCCAATCGGGTGAGAAATGCCTGTGGTATTTCGCAAGGGAGCCAACTCTTGAAAACTGGTTTTCTAGACGATTGCGACGGGCTCGCCGAAGGTGAGTCGATTCCCCGTGAGATCACCTGTAGTACAATTTAAGGATAAACAAGTAATGGGAGAAAGATATGGACGAAGAACAAGATAGTTCCGTAAACAAAACCGACTCTAGCAGATCAAGTTCTGGCAAAATTATAGCTATAGTCTTGGCATTGGTTGTAATCGGTGCTGTGGCCTTCTTTTTGATGTCTAAAGATTCTAATAAATCATCAAACAATAACGAAACAGCTAGTAATACAGGAAACAATACTAAAAATCTTACTACTGGTAGCGATTTAGCCGGACCTCCTACGAAGGAACAAGTTGCGTTGCATAATCAAAAGTCCGATTGCTGGACGATTGTTAACGGTAAAGTTTATGATATTACCTCATATATCCCTCGTCACCCTGGTGGTGATGAAATCTTGCGTGCGTGCGGTGTTGATGGTACTAGCCTATTTGAGACTAGAACAACAGCTGACGGTCAGAAGATTAACGGTGGCGGCTCACATAGCTCAACAGCGCAGAATCAGCTAAAACAGCTCGAAATCGGCACGCTAGCTAACTAGCCACTACCTGTAAAGGATTGAGTTTATAAGACGAAGCCGTCGAGGCTCGTTACCGGGTAGTTTTGATAAGTGGTCTTTTGCCAGTTCGGCGTGCTTGTGCATCAAGCCTGTTGCTTCATCTACTCCGCCGCAGGCTTTAACAAAGGTCGTTCTTCCATTTTTTTGGTCGATTCCGCTACCCTTGCCTTCTTTAAGGTCGGTTGGATCTTGGGTATCTAAGATGTCGTCTTTTATCTGAAATGCTATTCCTAGGTTTTGGGCAAAGCTTATTGTGTCGGCAATTATTTCATCACTTGCTCCTGATAGTATGGCAAGAGGGACTGCACTAACCTCAAAGATTGATCCTGTTTTCAACCTTGCAACCTCAGTAAGCGAGTCTATCGTCGCATTATTGCCGCCGGCTAAGTCGCGAGCTTGCCCTTCTGCTAGTTCAAGAACTTTCTCTCCGACGAACGTTGTGACTTGCAAGGTTCGCTCTGGTCCAAATTTTTTGTTTAATCCCCCTAGGGCCGTAAGCGCAGACACGAGTAAATAGTCTGCGGTAAGTTGAGCTGTGGCCTCACCGTGTTTTATGTGGAACGCTGGCTGACCACGTCTTAGCTGAGCATTGTCTTGCTGAGGTAGGTCATCTTTTATAAGTGAACTTGTATGCAGTAAGTGTATTGGAACCAGTAGCTCTGAAGTTATGTCACTAGGTTTAATCCCAAAATCTTCAGCAAACATGTAAGCTATAAGTGGCCGAACTAGCTTGCCTGGTTGTCGCAGACCGTCTGTTATATATGGCTTTAAATTGTATGAAGAATCTATACAATCAGCAAAATTACGAACTTCAGTCTCAATATCTCGACAGACTCTGGCCTTAAAGTAGTCGAAAGGAACTTGCTCGGCACTATCTTCTAAGGACATTTAGTATATTATACAATGGACGTCAATAATTGTTAAGCTTATAAGTATTGTGTATTCTTTAAAAAAGGGTATAATCATCTTTCGATATGCCTAGATTTATAAGTGACGATGGATCAGTAACTTTTGGTCCAGAAAAAAAAGAAGCATCTGGTTTAGAAAAAAGACTTGAACAACTCCAGCTACCAACTGCTCAAGAATTTTGGGCAAGAACGGTGGAGCAGGATCTTGAAGGTTTTAGGGATGGCAGAGTTCCATTTTCAGTTTTAATTTTAACTAAACATATGGTGGGCTATGTTCTTGCTGGGCGACATACAGATCCAGAAGTAGATCTTTTTGTGGACAACATATTTCCTGAAGAACTCGCTAACGCAGGAAAAGGTATGCCAAAGGCAGGACTAAAATATGCTATAGCAAGAGCAATATTAGATGAAAGAAATCGAGAAGAGTTTCTTGCATCGATTTCTCCTGAAGAAAAAAAGCTTACATTACTTGAGCTTGTTGAAACGTATCCAATAACTGAACAATAGATTAAAAATTCTTTAAAAATTCTACTAATTCAGTAGGAGTTATCTCGGCTTTTATGAGATAGGCGTCGGCTTCTTGCTCGATTTTTGCTCGTGTTTCTTCGTCTTGCTCTAGATTGGTAGCGATAATAATCTTTGCTTTTAGTGTAGAAATTGTACGTAGCTCATGCAGTACATCTATGCCCAGGAGTTGTGGGATCATAATATCTAACAGAATAATATCAAACTCATTGCTTTTAGCACGGTCTAGCCCTAACTGTCCGTCGGCAATAATCTCTGCGGTGTATCCGGCTTTTTCTAGCGCCCTTTTATAAAGGTCACCGATAAAGGGCTCGTCTTCTATGCAGAGAACTTTTCTTGCTACAGGATTAGCTTGTGTGGTTACGGCCACGGGTTGCATAGAGGTCGAATTCTGTGGGGTGGCGGGTTTAATATCTTCTATCATCTTATTGTCTTTGCATGCCGTGGTTTTTTATCCAGCCATGTGTTACTTTCTGTGATCCATTATCACCGTCTTTTGTGACTTCGGCAAGCTTAGAGTAAGGTAAAAGCGTGAAGCCTACAGTTGTGCCCTGGCCTTCTTTTGATTTAACCCAGATATTTCCATGGTGTGCAGTTACTATAGCCTTGGATAAAAATAGCCCAAGCCCAGTCCCTGTAACGTGTTTAGCGGTACGATGGTTGCGCAAAAATTTAGTAAATAGGTTTGGCACGACAGAATCCGGAATACCGACACCTTCATCACGTACTGTTGTTAGCACCATACCGTCGCTGTCTAAGACTGCCTCAACCCAGATATTCTTTGAGGTAGCCGGAGAATATTTAATGGCATTGTCTACTAAATTAGTGATAACTTCATTTACGCTGACTTTATCCAGGGCCACAGATGGAATGTTGGGCGAGATCTTTAATGAGAGTACTTTTCCGCGGACCACACAGCGCTCGCGCAAATTATCAACCATCAATGTTAGGCTGGAGCCCCACTCACCTTCCTTTAATGGTAGGCTTAGCTGGTTTTGGTCTGCCTTAACTACGTTTAGTACATTCGATAAAAATGTAGAAAGGTTTTGTGAGGATGCGTTTAATCGATTAAAGTATTGCTTGTTTTGTTCATCAAGTTTGCCGTCTAGCTCTTCTCTTAGGGCATCTACATAACCGCGTAAAATTGTGAGTGGTGTGCGAATTTCGTGCACAGATAGAGCTATGAGATTGAGTGCATCTTCCTCTACCTTGAAAGTCTCGTCATGATTAAAGAAGGCTAAAAGTGTTTCTATTCCGCTGGCGTGTTGCTGACGATATATTGCAGAGATATCGTAATAACTGCGAACCTCCCCACTTGGACCAGATGTAATATCGGCTTTACGCCAGATTTTGGTGCTGTTAATACTTTGTTCTTTGGAGGCTTTCAGCCAATCAGCAATGCTTTGATTTACAAAACGTATATTGAGTTGTGTTTCCAGGGGTAGTCCTACAGTTTCTGGTCCGAGTCCAAAAACATCT
The DNA here is from genome assembly GCA_964444225.1 of uncultured Candidatus Saccharibacteria bacterium. GTDB lineage: Bacteria > Patescibacteriota > Saccharimonadia > Saccharimonadales > 2-12-FULL-41-12 > JALHOM01. The sequence goes on from CAYUFM010000007.1 coordinate 3,694, forward strand.
ATAGCTGTTTTGTTGACAAACTTTATATTACCGAATGAATCTAGCCCAAAGATTCCAACAGGCGCTTGATTAATAATCTCTTGTTCTAAGACTGTTTTCTTAGGTTCTGCCGCTAATATCGCCTGTCCCACAGAAGCATAGTCATAAATTTGACGACTGAGTGTTCCTACAAGATCTTTTCCAAAACTCAGTTCGTCAACGTTAGGAGCAGCCACAAAGTGTTCATTTGGAGAAACGTGGAAGATTGCTTGAGCTAGATACTCGGTAGGTTTAGTTAGTAAATTACTCAAAATAATACTAAAAGTCACGCTACAAACTATAACAATGGCTAGTATCAGGCTTATTATTACCACCGATTCAAGGTCGGTTTTCTCAAAAATTAAAAAACAGGCACCTCCAATAAAGAGGCCATTGATGATCATGCCAAAAAGCGTTCGGATTTTGAACGACTTCTTAAACTCAGCTAGGTGCCCACCACTCATATCTGATAGTATTCTACATTAAACAGCTTACGGTTAATAGTCTAATTCAAAATTCTGAAATATGGATTTACACTTTAGTTTATGGTGCGAAAGTAACAGCATTTGGCGCTTTAACCAAGGTTAACCATGTCTGGCCGGGGTTAAGGCCTAGTGGCTTGCCGGTAGCGTCCGTGAAGGTAATTTGGCCTTTGTCTGATGCTTTAGTCCACGTTGCTTGGGTCACGTCGCCATCCTGGAAAATAAATGCTGTTCCAGACCCCGTAGTTTGATACACAGAGTAAATCCCGTTTTGACTAAAGCCCATTACTAGTGCAACAACAACCTTAGGGCTAATTTGTACGCCAGATCTATGGTCGTTATGTGGTGCTCCGGCCATACTGCGTTTGTAGGAGTTGGTTGTGGCGTCATAGTCATAGTGAGTGTTATACAGAGGGCTTGATATGTTCATGTCTACTGTTCTGGCGGTGGGTGTAGCACTAGGCTTCTCTGCTTTTCGCAAGAAACTCTTAACGTCGCTAGTTCCGTATCCTCGAGCTGAAATCACAGTATCCAAAGCAGAGGTTGAACTGTAGAGGTTGTGTGGTGCAAATCTGTCAGAAACGCGTTGAAAAGCTCCACCGTTAGCGCCATGGTCTAAATCTTTTAGGCCTAAGTCTCGCAGTTTTGCTAGTCCGTCGGCGCTACCCCCAGCATGGACAAACACAGGATCGAAGGGTGCTACCAGCTGAGCGTAGTATGGCCTAACAGACCTAATTGGTCCTATATAGTCTGGCTGGGCTTCTAAAAAGGATGCATTAAAACGAGTTATACCACCTTCGGCTATGGCCTCAAAGACCACGCCGGCTTGATGTAGCGAAGATTGTGGACGAGCGTCGGGACTGTTCTCTATTTGGATAGATGTTACCGGTCTTTTATTCACTTCAGGATCAATCTGCACTCCTGTTAGTCTAGAGGCTTCGGTTTTAGGCTTAGGGGGTTCTTCGACCTTCTTTTCTACAACGGCTGGTGGAGTGGGCGTAGGCACAGGGTCTTTTTGCAAGAACATAGCATAGGCTCCTGCACCACTACCTCCTAAAACAAGCAGTAGCAATACACTAAACAGAATTTTCTTTTTTTTACTTAGGCCAGATAGCCATGAGCCTAGTTTCTTGAATGGGTTGCCGGGGCCTCTGCCCTTTCTCTTAGATTTTTCAGGAATAACGACGAAGCCTTCTTCTTGACTAGTTATGTCTGGTTCATCTTTGATTCCGGCAAAACTTTTAATCACCTCTTCTGGAGGTTGAATTAGCTCTACTTCTGTATCTGTCTTTTGGCCGTCTGTGAATTTTGGTTTTGGACTGACAGACGTTCTTATGTCGTCTTTCATATAACACTATTGTAACATTTCTTGAGCTTGCCCCAAAAGCTTATGATTAAAAAGTATAATTTCTAGAATAGTTTGTTAACTTTTATGTGGTGCTTTTAATGACCGATGTCGCTTGAGGATTCATTCTCTACTGTAATTACACCTCCATCTTTGCCTAGAAAAGCTCCCATTTCGTATGCAATTTTTAACGCTTGAGTTTCAAAAGATTCTGTTGCATCCCCAGACGGTTCTACTTTAGCCGTGACGAGAGATATCCTAGTTCCATCTTCATAAAGTATTGAAGTGTCCATGCCTATTTCTCCCAAGAAACCAAATAAATTGTCGGCTGTCGCTCTATCTAGTGGTGGATGAAAGCTAAGCACGGGTTCAATAGCTCCATCAGCAGTTGCTCCTACATATTCTAAAGTAATAAATTGCTTAGATTTTTTAGACATAAAATTATTATAATATATAAATATAAATATTACAAATTTTTTATGGACTATCTTTTATGAAAAGTTGTTTATGCTAGTTTCTATTCTTTGGAGAGATTTTTCTTTGCCGAGGAGTTCTAGTGTTTCGGCCAGGGATGGGCTGGCAGGGCTTTGGGTTGTGGCAATTCTAATCAGGCTAAAGAGTATGCTCGGTTTTTGCTGGTTTTGATCCAGGAGTTTGTTCAGACAATCGCGAATTTCGTCTACTTGCCAATCTGTTTTTTCTAAAGCTTCTTTGCTGGAAATCAGTAGATTTTTTAGTTTACTTGGCTCAATTTTACTTAGTTGTTTGTTGCCAGTAATAAGGTCTGGATTTACTGGTAGGTCTACAAAAAAGAATCGTGTTAACTCACTAAGTTCCTGAAAAAATTTCAATCGTTCTTGCACAAGGCCGAGTACCTTTAAGCGGTAGTTTTGGTCAAACTCTGGGCTATATGCTTCTTTTGGCCAAAATCCGGTGTGTCCTTCTTTGATAGGATTATCGTCAAGTGGAGAAACGTAGGTATAGAGCTTATCTAGATCTATTTTTCTGATATGAGCTCCGTTAAGCCAGACTAAGCGGCGCTCGTCAAATCTTGCGCCAGATCGCTGGACGCGCTCTAGTTTAAACTTTTGGATCAACTCATCGATTTCAAATACCTCATCTTCGGTGCCGTCATTCCAGCCTAAGGACGCCAAAAAGTTTAGCATTGCGCTTGGCAGATACCCTTCTTTTTTATAATCTAGTATGTCTTTGGCTCCGTCACGCTTGCTCAGTTTTTTGTTACCGGCTTCATTCATTATGTGTGGCATGTGCGCGAATTTTGGTAAATCAAAGCCTAGTGCCTCGTATAAATTCAGATAATTTGGCATACTCGGTAAAAATTCTTGTCCACGGATCACGTGCGAAATCTTCATCTCGTCGTCGTCAATAATATGAGCAAAATTGTACGTTGGAAAACCATCAGATTTTATCAATATAATGTCATCTATAACTTCTGGGCCGGTTTTTAATTGGCTCATAATTTGGTCATCCCAAGTGTATTTTTTAGGGTCAGACTTAAATCGAAGTGGTCTTGTGCCGTCCCAGTCGGTATTATTCCGCTGTTCCTCTGTTACGTGATTGCGGAAAAGAAAAGCCTTTTTGGCTTTTTGGTCTTCTTCGCGAAATTTTTGAACCTCTTCCGACGTATATGGGTCTACATAGGCACGGCCAGATTTAAGTAGTTTTTTAGCCCATTCATTATAAATATCAAGGCGCTCTGATTGTCTAAATGGCCCTTCGTCGGGTGATAGCCCTAGCCAATCTAGGCTTTCAATAATATGAGCTTCTGCCCCTGCGACTTCGCGTGCTTGGTCGGTGTCTTCAATACGCAAAATAAACTGTCCACCATTTTGGCGCGCCAAAAGCCATGCAAATAGAGCCGTACGGACACCGCCAACATGCATATAGCCCGTCGGACTCGGCGCAAAACGTGTTCTTACTTCCATTGACTCTATAATAACAGATTAGGAGATGTTCTTTAAAACGAGATTAAATTTAGTGTTCTTGCAACCAAGAACCAAGTTGTTCCTTTTTTGTCTGAAAAAAGGAACCGAAAAAGCAGACAGGCAATTCCCGCAACATTACTCTATAAATATCTTCTTTTGTCTGTTGCTTGCGGAACTCCCCTTGGTCGCCCCTCACCATTAATGTTTTCTATAGGATTATGGTGAGGGGTGGTCCTCGCAAATGATTCAGACAAAAAAGATATTTATAGAATCAGTTCCGGCAAAGCCTGGAACCGACAAATGAATCAGTTCGCTTGCTCACTGAGTTCTTTATATGTGAAAACCAGTTTTCACATACTATTAATACTGCTGAACAAGTGAAGCAGTTCTATTTATACTCCAGGCTTTACTAAAACCGATTAATAAAACTAGTAATGGATAGTTTCTAGCTCCGAGGACTGTTTGAAGCGCCAAACCGCGAGTTCCGCAGGAGCCAATTAGACATTACTAGTTTTGTTAGTAGTTGTTTTAGTAACCGCCTGTGGGGTTTTTGCATACTTTTGAACCTATAGTCAAAAGTATGGCGAGCAAGCCTTTAGGCTTGATTGAAATGGTGGCTAAATAGTTTGGCTTCTTTGTTGAAATAAGTATTTAAAGGCTGTTGGCGACCCGGAGAAGTTGGTCGCTGGTTAAACTGGCGTTGCCTTCTATCTGATACCAAATTCCGCCATCAACCCAGGTGGCGTTAGAGTTGTCGTAGATGTACACTGTCTTGCCTTCGTTTTGCCATGTTTGGTAGCAGGTACTACAGTTGCGCTTTTGAACATGATTTACTAGAAGTGACGAGCTGTTCCAGTTGCTGGTCTGTTGGGTTAGGGTGAATGATTTATTGTCGGTGTTGGACAAAAAGCTAATACTAACACGGCCATCGCTGGCATTGGCAGTTCTGCTGGCGCCAAATCCAGCGGGTGTGTATCCGGGCATTTTTGCGCTTATACCTGCTCTAGCAGCAGCAACCTTGACTGAAATAGATGCTGCGTTTTGGTAGGCGAAAAATCCGACTAAAAGTAAAAAGGCCGCTGACATGGTAGCTAAGTTTGCTGTTTTGTTTTTGAATCCAACTCGTTTTAGGAATGGGACTTTCTTTACTACGTCTTTTTCTAGCTGGTGTAGGTGTGAATTGGCGTTTTTTAAGGCTTGCTCGAACTTCTCTAGCTCATTGTTTACAGCCTTGGCGCCGCCGGTGATTGCATTGGCAGGTGCATTGACAATTGGAAGGTGTGTAACTGTTTTTTTGACACTTCCTCCAATGCCTACTTTGCCAAACCTAGAAACCATGTGACTTTTCTGAGTGTTTTGGGCACGACTTACGCGGGCCTGTTCTGTAGACGATGGTTTTGGCACAAACTTTTGCTTCTGAATATCATTTTTTATCTCGATGACAGGTTTTTTCACACTTGGTCGCATCAGGGTCTTAGACTTCGCAACTTGTCTCTTAGTGTGGTTTATATTGGCTCTGGCTTCTTTTTGTTTGGTAATTTCTGCAGGTGTTAGGGTTGATTTTGATCGTCTTGTGAACCCGTCAACAACTTGGTTTGCCGGCTTTAAAACTGTGGGTCTAATAATGGCAGGCTCGGATTTGTCTGAGATAATCCTGCCAGTACGAGCATCATAGTGCTTGCCGTTGAGTTCTATAGTTGTTTTTGGATTGCCCAAACCAATTTACCCTTTTTTGTTAGTATTATTTCTTTATTACTGTAACTGTAATTGTAGAACAAAAATTAATGAATACAAAATTTATTTTGCTCATGGTTATCAAATAGCGTAGAATTGCCGGTATATATGTAAAACAAAGACTATCTAAAGTGCTAAAATATATAATTAAGTACAAAATATGGATTTTTTAGACCCCAAAGAAAAAAAGTTGCGCAGTATCCGTCTAATGGTTGGCTATGTGCTGATGACTGTGTTGATATTCACCGCAACATTAGTTTTGGTTTACCAAGCGTACGGTTTTGGGGTAGATAGAAAAACAGGCGAAGTTATCCAGAATGGTCTGGTATATGTAGATAGCTCACCAGATAACGCTGTAATTTTTATAGACAATGTCGAGAAAAGCGACCGAACTAATACAAGAATGTTATTAAAGGCCGGTAATTACCAGCTGACTGTTAAGCGTGATGGATATCGTGATTGGTCGCGCAAAGTCGAAGTCTTAGGTGGTGGGATTGAACGTATAACATACCCAATGTTGATTCAGACAAACTTAGCCGAACAAGAAATTCAAAATTTTGGTGTAAACGAGCAACTTATTCGTACCCAAAGTCCTGATAGGCGCTGGCTGATGGTAGCAAAATCTGGATCTCTTAATACGTTTACGGAGCTTGACTTAAAAGACGCCGCAAAAGGCACGAAACTACCGCTTTTAAGACAAATTGTTTTTCCTGAAACCGTATTTAGTGCAACAGATAAGCCACGTAAACTCGAGGTTATGGAATGGTCTAATGATAACGAGCATTTCCTGGTAAAACACACATTCGGTGACGCGTATGAGTACATAATTTTGAATCGTGATCGTCCAGAAACGTCATTTAATATAAATAAATTAATTGAGCGAAATCCGGTAAAACTAACTCTCCGGGATAAAAAATTTGATCATTGGCACCTTCAAGACAGTGTTGGTGGCGATTTGATCTTCGCAACTGCCAAGAAAGAAGTTAGCATTGTAGCAACAGCTGTAACGGCGTATAAGTCACATGACGATAGTACCCTGTTGTACTCTAAAAAATCTGCAGATGGTCAACAAGACGTATTTCTAACTAGAGAAAAAGATACAAAGCTACTGCGTAAAGTCAAAGATGGATTATTGTATCTGGACATCGCTCGTTTTGACGGTAAATGGTACGTTGTTGTGGCAAGCGATGGCGATAAACGCACCTATATTTATCAAGATCCTTGGGAGGTTTTATCTAAGGTTAATGGCATAAAAGTTGCTCCCAAAGCTATATTTAGGTCCAACGAACCAATAAATACGCTGGAATTCTCTACTAACACTAGGTTTGTTTTTGTACGCGAAGGTCAACATTTTGCGGTTTATGACTCTGAGCTAGATAAGATTTTTAACTACAATTTTAGTTCTGAGCTCGATAAAGCTACAGAAGTATCATGGATGGATGGGCACAGACTTTTGGCCAGGTCTAGCGGGCAAACTTATATAATTGATTTTGATGGCAGTAACAAGCAACAGCTCGTCGGGGCTCAGCCTGGTGATAGTACTTTCTTTGATCGAGATTACACAGTACTGTACTCATTCCAAGATTCTAAGATTAGTACCGGTAGTACGGCGCTGGTTGAGACTGATCTGCGATACGAACAAGATAAATAGTTAAAGTACTTTTCAACAAAAGTACCAAAGTTGTTCCTTTTTTGTCTGAAAAAAGGAACCGAAAAAGCAGACAGGCAGTTCCTAAAACCTTGCTGCAATAAATAACTTTTTCTCTGTTGCTGTGGGACTCCCTTTGGTCGGTTTTGTTTTTCTATTTATTTCTATAGAACAAAAACAAAACTGGTCCTCGCAAATGACTCAGAGAAAAACCAATTTATTCCAATCAGTTTTAGCAAAGCCTGACCTAAGCGCCAAGGACTAAAGGATTTTACTAGAAACTAACCAATAAGAACCAAACACTAATTAAACAGGCGGGACCAGAGGCTTTGGCTGTTGCTGGGTAGTTGCTCGGGTTGTGAGACCACGGTCGATGGTACTGACGATGCGATATTGGTGCTAGGATCCGGGAAGATTTGCTCGGCCTGAACAATCAAGCGATTAGTTGAAGTGCCTGGCGGGTCGCATGTTATTAATGTCATCATAGCTGGTTTGTCGCCTGATTGTAGAACGGATACATCCCCTGGGGTGGTTACATATTTATTGTAAATTTTATAAACAAACCGTTTACCATCTTTTTGGACGATGAATGTGTCGCCATTATCCAAGCTTTTTAGCAAAATAAAAGCAAACTTGTACTTACCTTTATTCAGAATGTTGCCACTACTATGCCCAAAGATTACTGCATTTCCCTTTTCGCCTGGGTTTGGGGTTGTTCCGTAGTGCAAAACACCGTTTTCTAGGCCTTTTTGGACAGCTTTTTCTTCAATGGTGTCGACGTCGTAGACCACAGGAGCTTCTAAGTTAATTTTGGGAATAATAATCTTAGCTTCTGGTCCAACTGGTCCCCCACCATTGACGTCTACAATAATGGGTGTGGCGCTAACATTAGTGTTGGGGCGGATGAACGGGACGAGAAATCTTTCGTTAAAAAAGCTAAAAAGTAAGACAAAGATCACGACAAACCCCATCCCTAAGCCAAACATTAAAGACTGCACGTGGTGGTTGTTTTTTAGTTTCTTTGCTTTATGGTGGATATGGTCTACCTTGGTTTTTGGTTTTTTAGGAGCTTGATGTGCAACAGCTGGCCTTCCTGGCTTTGTTTGTTCAAAATGCAGTCCCCTTGCTCGCTGAGTAATCGGCTTTTTGGGCTCAGATTTACGGGAGGCAACTTCTAATGCGAGATCTTCTTCGGCTTTTACTTTTTTTAGTCTGGCTTGCTCGTCATAAAATTCCTGCCAAACATCCAGCTTTTCGTCTTCATTAAGCGTCTGATAGTACTCATGCCAAGCAGTCTGTATCTCGGCAGTATTTTTGCCAGATTCAGACAGTTGCTTCATGAACTTCTGGTGTTTGGACAGGTGTTCGTGCTCGGCTACCAAGCTAACAACTTCTTTAACTTCGTCTTTAGCCCTCGGCTCATGGCCGTACAGCTCGTCAAGCTTATGACGAAGCACATTAACCGCGGCGTGGCGCTCTTCTTCCTCTTTAGCCTTCTTAAACTGAGGTGGAGTTAGTTCATCGGGATTCATCTTATAGAAGTATTATAGTATAATTACTCTGTTATAAACATATTTGTTATGTTTCTTTCGTGCCGCGGTGGTGGAATGGTAGACACGCCAGACTCAAAATCTTGTGAGCTTTATGCTCGTGCCGGTTCAAGTCCGGCCCGCGGTACCAATTTGAGTAAATAGATGTGCGCCAGACTCAAAATCTTGTTATGAACAGTTTAAATATAGCAACTTGGAATATATTATTTGACCACAGGCCTAGCAGCCCTTTTACTCCTCAGTCTGAAAGATACGAATCAATCGCAGCTAAACTTTTAGAAATGAAGGATGGTTTAGATGTTGTGTGCCTTTCTGAAGTTCATGCACCTCACGGAATTAGCTATGGGCAAAAAATTTCAGAACTTGTTTTTGGAACTCCAGGCTTTTGGGTTGATCATTCAAGAGAAGATGAGCAAATCGGCTTTTGTGGCCCAAAGGTAGAGTCGATAGAACCAGTCGTTTTGGGTGAAGATAAAACTGCCGTAATAACAAAAGTTGGTGATGTGTCGATTGCGGGAGCGCATTTAACCTATATGTTAAAAGGTACTCACGTTAGAGTAATGCAAATAAACGTGCTTTTGGACAGGTTAAAAAATGAGGAAAAAGCCGTAATTATGGGAGACTTTAATGCGCTGCCCTGGCAAAAACCACGTAAATTAATAGAAAAAGCCGGTTATCAGTCGGTTTTTTCGCTTCTTGGCATTTCGCGTAAACCAACAACCCCCACGGCTGATTATATGAAGTACTTGAAACCATATGAAAGGATGCTCGTAGGCAAAGGCCTGTCACTAGACGACATCTACATAAAAGGTCTTGAAGTAGAATCTACAGGAGTTCTAGAAGCGGATTCTGATCATTTAGGAATCTGGGCTAAGATAAAAATTTAGTTAATTTTTACCATTATTTTTAAATTACCAGAGAGCTGACTAAGCTCTGGAAAGGTTTCTCGGTTTGTTGGATTAGCCAGACGGCTGATTTGGCTGGATTATGTTTTGGCCCTGTAGTTTCCGCGATATTGCCTTTATAGCTGGTCCAGACTGAGTCAGGATTTTGTTCAAAAATTAGTAGGCAATTTGGGTTTTTGGACGTAAGATCATGGAGTAATTTAGCCAGGTTTGACTTAGGTATATCAGATGTCAGCGCTATCTCGCTCTTTAGTTCTATGGCAAGTGCACGTAGTTGATCGTAGTTTAGGAAAAGTACAGTGTGATCACGATTTAGGATTTTTTGATAACCGCATGCAAAACTTTCTATGGCCTGCGGAGCGATAATTAGCCACCCCGTATATTTGTCCATAAAATCTTCGAGTAGTAGTGATGTTTCGCTGTTACGGCCTAAGTCACCAGCGATTAATGTGCCGTCTACAATTTGCCCTAAGTCTAAAAATTCGGCTAGACTTTTGCGACTAAAGCTACCGCTAGGGTTATGTGGTGCGTAGTTGATGAACGGAATTTGTTTAGTAATTGGGCGTAAAATCTCGGGAACTAACAGATGAATTGTTCCTGCTCCGGCACTTTCGGCGTCCGTAAAAGTCCTAGCAACATCAGCAAAATTACCCACACTCCCGCCAATAATTAATAGCTTGCCTGCCCCGCTCGCAGTTTCTGGCTTGCTCCAAATTATGTCCGGATATAGAGGCTTGTCCGATGTTTGGTGCTGCCAATATTCCATTTATTCTAGCTCGATGCTGATTGGGCAGTGGTCGGAGCCCATTATATCTGAGTGAATTTCGGCAGACTTTAGTCTTGGTCTTAGGCTTTCAGAAATCACGAAGTAATCTATGCGCCAGCCGACGTTTCGGGCTCTGGCTCCGCCCCAGGCTGTCCACCAGCTGTAGTGGCCGTTGCCGGTTACGAACTCTCGGAAGGTGTCTATCATCCCACTGTCTACTATGTTTTGGAAGCCTTCGCGCTCTTCATTTGTAAAACCATGTTTGCCAACGTTTTCTGCAGGGCGCGCTAAATCATCTTCGGTATGAGCAACATTTAGGTCGCCGCAAAAAATTACTGGTTTTGTTTGTTTTAGCTTTTTAATATATTCCAAAAATGCTTTGTCCCAAGCTTCGTGGCGGAGTTTTAGTCGGGTCAAGTCACCCTTACTGTTGGGCGTATATACTGTGCAAATATAAAAATCCTCAAATTCTGCTACCAGCACCCTACCCTCTTGGTTGGGGTGGCCGTAGCTGTCCTCGAGCTGGTATTTGTCCGCAATTTCGCCGGGGATGTCTCGCATAACATTAAGCGGTGCAGTTTTACTAAAAATTGCTGTCCCGCTATAGCCCTTTTTCTTGGCAGAGTTCCAGATTTCTTGGTACTGCGGTAAATCTACCGGAGACTGGTCTTGGTCGGCCTTCGTCTCTTGCAAACACAGTATGTCTGGGTCGTGCTTTTTTATAAATTCTTGAAAAGCGCCTTTGTTCCAAACCGCCCTGATGCCATTTACATTCCAAGAGTATATTTTCATGCTGGTTGTTGATCTAGTGTAGTAATACGATCTTCGTGATCTGCAACTTGATTATTCGTATGTGTTAAGGCTTTTTTTACAGTATTCATATCGTCCTGAAGGTTATCTATTTTTTCTTCAAGAATTGGTATTTTGTTAACCTTTTCTTGGATGTCGCCTAAGTTTTCTAAGATAACTTGGTTTTGATGAATAACTTGCTCAATCAGAACCCCGAGATCATTGTTTGAAGTATCGCTCATAGAGATAATTCTACACGAATCCCTAACACTCTGCTATACTCTTATTTTAATGGCTTATAAACGAGTTCTTCTAAAATTATCTGGTGAGCAGTTGGCCGGTAAGTATGAAACTGGTATTGACCCAGAGTTTGCTACATGGATAGCAAAAGAGATCAAAAAAATATCCGACAACGGAACGGAAGTGTTGATAATGGTTGGTGGCGGTAACTTAGTCCGTGGTGCCAGTGTGGCTGGACACGGAATCCGTCGTGTAACAGGCGACCATATGGGTATGCTTGCGACCATGATCAACGCCTTGGCACTTACAGACATTATGGAAGCTCAAGGTATAAAGACCCGCTGTCTTAGCAGTATCTTTGCCGAGCAAGTCGCAGAACCATTTGTGCATAGACTCGCTCTAAAGCATTTCGAAAAAGGCCGAGTAGTTGTAGCTGCTGGTGGAATTGGCCGACCATACCTAACTACTGATACGGCTGCTGTAGCATTGGCCCTAGAGCTGGACTGCGAAGTAGTACTCAAGGCCACTAAGGTCGACGGCGTCTATAACAAAGACCCTAATAAATTTGATGATGCTACTAAGTTTGATTCGCTAGACTTTCAGCAGGCTGTCGAGAACGACGATATAAAGATCATGGATAAGGCGGCGATTGGCCTGGCGATGGAGCAAGGCATGAAAGTCGTTGTCTTTAACCCAATGCAAGAAAACGCCATCGCAGACGTAGTCGCCGGTAAAGACATCGGCACAACTATTAGTTAGAGTATGAAAAAAATCTTAGTAAGACACAGCTTATCTTATGCAAATGACAAGGAAAGCCCGGCTTTTGGTAGACCTGAAGCGCATCTAAGAGAAGCTGGAATACAGCACGCAAAGATGTTAAGGCCTGTTTTCGAGAAAATATTAGGATCAAAATTTAATTCAACAATCGTGGCGGTTTCTGAAATGAATCGAGCTCAAGAAACTGCAAATTACGCTGGCTTTAAAAAACAGAGAACCTATAGCAGATTAAACGAGTATGACGGCGACTCAAAACGTCAAGCAATGGCTTTTGTCGCAAACGGTGACTTTGATAATGCTGCGAACTCACTGGCCGTTTATAGTAACGATCTGATAAGTACCCCTCCAGAGGAAGACATATGGTTTACTCATGGGTTAGTTATTGCGGGACTTACTTGGGCTAAGGATTACGAAGAGATAAGAATTGGTGATTTCGAAGCCAGAAAAGCAAACAGATTTATTCCCTACTTTACCTCGCTCCGTATTTTAGATATTTAAATTATGGCGGAGGGGGCGGGATTTGAACCCGCGATACCCTTGCGAGTATACCGCCTTTCCAAGGCGGCGCACTAGGCCACTATGCGACCCCTCCGTTCCATACAGTTTAAATACAAAACACAAAAGATAAAAGTAAATCACATAAAAACTTTATTTAAAAAAGCATTGATCATTTACGAATTGACTCATTGAACATTGCACACCCTAAAATAACCATAATTATAATAAAAATGTAAAATTTGCAACGGGTTTAATTTTACTGTTGCCTTCTCTGTTAACTACAGCGTAAACTGGTAGTAAGTATATGGCAATAATTAACCTAAAAGAAGTTAGCAAACTTTACGGCTTTGGTGACGCTACTACGGTAGCTCTCGAAGACGTAGATTTAGAGGTGCTCAAAGGCGAGTTTGTGGCTATTATGGGTCCAAGTGGTTCTGGTAAAAGCACACTTATGAACATGATTGGACTACTTGATCGTCCGACCCACGGTGAGTATAAGTTAGATTCTAGATCTGTAGAAAAATTACGTCCCAATGCCCGAGCGAAGGTGCGTCGAGATAAAATTGGGTTTGTCTTTCAGTCCGCTTCGCTCCTAAATGAACTAACAGCATTAGAAAACGTGGCATTGCCCTTAGCATATAAAGGCGTTAGGTTTTCCAGGCGCATAAAAATGGCGCACGAAATGTTAGAGCGTGTTGGTCTTAGTAACCGAGCCTTTTACTATCCAAGTCAATTAAGTGGTGGCCAGATGCAACGCGTAGCCATTGCCCGCGCCCTTATAAATAACCCAGACATTGTAATAGCAGACGAACCAACTGGCAACTTAGACAGCTCATCGTCTCGTTTGGTGATGGAGCTACTGCGTGAAGTTCATCAGATGGGCAATACAATTTTGATGGTTACGCATAATCCAGAATTAACGCGCTATGCCAACAGAGTTTTATATATGTACGATGGCAATATTGCTCGTGATGAGCGTACTAAGCTTGGCGAGATTGCGGAAGGCGCTATAGAAAATGCAATATTTGTGCCTAAGTCTGATGAGGAAGCCGACCTAGAGGCTGTGTCAGCTATGGTAGAAGGCATCCCGAAGGCTGGCGACGACATTCCGTACAGAAAAGTCCCAGTAGTAAAAGCTAAAAAACCGGCCAAGCGTAAAACTACAAAACGAAAGCCGAGTGTAAAAAAATGATTACCGACCACGTAAAAACAGGTTTAAAATCTGTTAAAAAATCACGTTTTCGTAGCTTCTTCACAATGCTTGGAATCATTATTGGAGTAGTTAGCGTTGTTACGATCGTTTCTTTGGGTGAAGGTGTAAAGCGACAAATTTCTGGCCAAGTTGCAGACTTGGGCACTAACTTAGTGTCCGTCCGTCCTGGTAAGTTAGTAGAACGCGACAGTGGTGGTAAAATCACTGGAGTTAACCTGTTTGCTAGCACTGGGATAGCTAGTCTCACCCAGAAAGACGTAGCGACAATTCAAAAAGTTCCTGGAGTCTCTGCCGTTGCATCACTGGGCACAATCAGTGGACTGCCAAGTTATAACGGCGCCACCTATAGCGATGGTGTCATAGTTGCGAGTGGTCCATCGCTAAGTAAAGTCATAGATCACGATATAGAGTTCGGAACTTATTTTAACGAAGCAGATGCGTCGCGGAAAAGTGCCATCATCGGTCCTTTAGTAGCCGAAAAGCTCTTTAAAGAAGCCGTGCCGATAGGCAAAACTATTGTTGTCCGCGGAGAATCGTTTATTATTCAGGGTGTTTTTTCTAGTTTTTCCGAGGTGCCAATTACTACAGGCATAGATTTGAACAATGCTGTTTTTGTCAGTGATAAAATGGCCCAAAACTTAACAGGCGCACCCGCTCCAATATATGAGATTCTTGCTAAGCGTGATGAAAACGCAAAAAGCGATGTAGTAGTAAAATCCGTGAATACAGCCGTCAAGCAAAACCATGGCGGCCAGGAAGACTTTACGGTTCTCGACCAAAGCGAAGCGAGTGTTGCGTCAGACGAACTTCTAAGACTTTTAACCAAAATGATCATAGGGATGGCTGGAGTTACTTTACTGATAGGTGGAATCGGTATTATGAACGTTATGCTGGTGTCGGTTAGCGAGCGCAATCGCGAGATTGGTATTCGCAAAGCAATTGGGGCTACCGATAAACAAATACGTAACCAATTTGTCCTGGAGTCAGCAATTTTGTCTGTTTGGGGTGCTATATTCGGGGTTATTGCTGCGGCTGGCCTAAATATAATTTTGCGTATCGTGACCGACCTTGAACCTGTGCTACAAATTAAGCCTATCTTAGTATCGTGTATTGTGGCGATATGTGTCGGCGTACTGTTTGGTTCTGTCTCGGCTGTCAAAGCATCTAGAAAAGATCCAATTGATTCTTTCCGGTCATGAAAGTCACAGTCATAACAGTTGGCAAAAAACATGACAAAGATTTAACTGTAGCTATAGAAAAATATCAGAAACGCTTAAAAAAATTCTGTGATTTTTCTTGGGTATATATTCCAACGAGCAATATAGACAGTGAAAGTTCGGCCATAGAGCGCCAACTTAAATCCGATGACTACGTTATATTGCTGGATGAAACCGGCGAGCAAATAAATAATAATGAGCTAGCCGAAAAAATTGAGTCACTACA
Organism: uncultured Candidatus Saccharibacteria bacterium; assembly: GCA_964444225.1. Lineage (GTDB taxonomy): Bacteria > Patescibacteriota > Saccharimonadia > Saccharimonadales > 2-12-FULL-41-12 > JALHOM01. The sequence goes on from CAYUFM010000007.1 coordinate 19,048, forward strand.
AAATAGCTCCATAAAACAACTGGTTTTTATCATTGGTGGCGCATATGGAGTGAATTATTCCTTGATGGGGCGAGCCAATATAACTATAAGTTTTTCTCAACTTGTGTTTCCCCACCAGCTCATGAGGTTAATTTTGATAGAGCAACTCTACCGTAGCTACAGCATACTATCTGGTAGCGACTACCACCACGAATAAAATAAGGAAGCCTTCAAAGGTCAGGAAGACTATCTTCTGTTTGTGCGGAAAAGTTTTCTAGCAAAGCGACCACGGTTAAAGGCACTAATAGCCCTATATAATATTGGTGATTTGGGTTTATCCCGAATAGCTTCTGGAAATTTATTATTATTTAAGCAATCAAGAACCCTAAAATAACCGGCAAGAAAGTCATCATAATTGTATGTTAGGTCTCTCAAATATTTATATAGCCCTGGTTGGAATTCTTCTAGTGTTGTAATAAATTGTCTTTTTGATTGAGCTTGCGTTTCTGGAACTCTCATTTGGCAGAGTAGTTGGTATAAGTCAACACCGGTAGCTTTAGATAAAATATCAACCGTGAAAGCAGCTTTTACAGGTGGAGTAATAGAGTACTCTGCATGAGTTGTGTCAATAGTGCGGATCCAACTAGCATAATTTCTTATATCCAAACCTAAAGTAAGGCTATCCTCTTCACTTTCGTCATTTTCTGGTTTTGTTGTTTCTTGGTCTTGGAATGATTTACTTACCTTAATGGCGGTTAGTTCTGCAAAGGCTTCTTCAAAGAATAAACCAGCTCTGTTAACTTTCCAAACTTCTGTTTTTTCGGGTTTTCTAAATGCAAAAAGTAAAGGGCTATAAGCATGAGACACCCAAGTAAGGGAGCTCTGATTATTAGCGCCAGAAATGACCATGAGTCTTTTAACGACTGCTTGTCCAGTTGCGTGCGCCATTTCATGAAAGATATTTTGAGTATTGTTTTCTTCCACTAGACCTCTATTAGTTGCTGCTAGGTGCAGATCTTTTGAACCAACTAGTATATTGAACGGATAAAGAGTTACTAAATTTTGGTCAGAGGAATATGATGCACCAAGACTCCTGGCATCAGTGACAGCATGGCGTGGTTCATAGGTGATAACCGTTGGTTGTTGCATAGGTGGGCCGTCTATTAGGCCGGTAATTTCTAGAACTCGTTGCCAGTATACACTTAATTGTTGCTCGGGAATTTTGTCTTGCATAGCTTTTCCCATTACTGTCTTATGCTCAGTATCTAGAAAATCAAGAACTTCATCCAATGTATCCTCTTTAAATTGTTCAGGTACAGTAGGATTATCGGCTGATAGATCAGTAATAAAGACATTCCAATTGCTGGGGTCTCTAAGGCGTAGAGATTCATGGGGTACTTGCATTTGTATATTATACAAATTAAATGCTTAATATGCAATATTTATGTATAAAAATCAAAATTAGGTTAATTAAATCTTTTAGGCTTTTTTGGGTTTGATTTTAAAGAGTTTTCGGACAAGACGGCCGGTCTTGGTGCGAAGGAATTCAGCCCCTAAGTAGTAGTACGGGAAGACCAAGATTACGAGTAATGTGCTAGAAAGTAGCCCAAATATTAAGACGACTGACAAACCTTCCCAGAATGGACTGGTTATAGCCAGCGGTATTAGGGATACCACCGCTGTTAAGCTAGTAGCAACCAAAGGTCGGAAACGTTCTGATATTGCTTCGTGAGCCGCATGTACGGGGTTCATACCGGCTTTACGCGCTTGATTAGCGTAGTCTGTCAAAAGAATAGTGTTTTTAATGCTCAAGCCTATTAGAGCAAAGAAGCCAAGCATCGCAAAGAAGCTAAAGGCGTTGTCGGTAATCCAAAGTCCAAGTGTTATTCCAAACAAACTAAATGGAATAGCCATAAATATTAGAATTGGTTGCAAGAAACTCTTGAACTGAAGGGCCAGTAATACGTAGATAGCCAAAAGCACTACTGGGAAAGCGATAGCCAGTGTTTTAAAGCTGTCTTGGTTTTCTGTCTCTTGGCCGAAGTTAAAGCTTATTGTGTCTTTAGGAAGGCCATAGCTCTCGACTTTTTTAGCATCAAATTCTTTCTCTACAGCTGATTGGGCAAGCGTTACTAATGTGGTTGTGTCGGTGTCTACAAACTGTGCGTTTACGCTTATAAACTCCTTGTTGTCTGCTCTGGTATAAACGCTGGTATTGGCGTCGGTTACATTCTCGATTTTAGCCAATGATCCATCGACTCTTTTAAGCTCGGCTTGGCGCAAAAACTCAGCAATATCGCCAGCAAGAACTGCCGCTTTTTCTCTGTCTACAGCTGTGCTTATTCGGGCAGTAAACGGTGAAGATGGTGGTCCGGCCCCAACCTGCGCGGCCGTTACTACTGCACCATCGTATTTTTTATATTGTGTCTTTAATTTTTCTACCAATTCAGGTGATTTGGGATCGCGGTCTTTATAGTCTGTAAGCTGGACAGACAGAATTGCATTCCTGACATTACCGAAGCCGTAATAATCTGCCAGAACAATTTCACTGCCAATTTCTTTGACTGCAATATCTTCTACTTCTTTTGCGATTTCTTGAGCCCGGTCAATGTCGGTGCCTGGCTTGTAGTCTATATTGATACCAATAAAGTTGGCATCTTTTTCTGGTGGGAAGATATTAAAGGTGACTTTTTGGAACAAATATCCACCCGTACCAATAAATACAAAACTCAGTAGAACAGCTCCGGTGATGACGCTACTTAAACGTTTTTTGGAGTGCTGAGCCCAGAACATCGGTCGCGCTATAAATTCAGCTATTTTGGCCTCGATGATATTTGCACTATCTTTCTTGGTGTTTTTTAGCTCTTTTTCAGTAAAGAATAGTTTGCGCGCGAACAACGGTATGAATATGAGGGCAACAAACAAACTAAGAACCAGCGCTGAGATAATAGTTACTGGTATTGCTCGAATAAAGCCACCTAGAATTCCTCCGACAAATAATATTGGCACGAAGCTCAAGCTGGCTGTTAGGGTTGCGGCTATCATTGCTCTGGAGACTTTTCTGGTTGCTACAGAGACTGCGTCTTTAGCATTTTTTAGACGCCTTTTTTCTTTTTCTAGGGCTTCTACCATAATGATGGTGTCATCGACTATTAGCGACAATCCTAGGATTATGGCAAACAAAGTAATCGTGTTAAGACTGTAGCCCAGCAGATACAAAACACCGTTGACGATTGCTATTACGGTAACCATAGATACTACCGTAAGAAGTGCTGCCCTGAAGGCGATTACGATTGTGCCAATTACCAAAACAGCAAGGAGGCCTTCTAGTAGAGTTTGCTGCAACTCACTAATTTGTAGTTTGATTTGTGGAGCTGGCGAGTAGCTAATTTGTGATTTGTAGCTACTAAAGTTCGGGTCTTTGCTTAGCTCGTTTATTGCACTTTGAACTTGCTTGTCTAGCTCTATGTTGTCTGAGTCTTTGACTTTTGTGACGCCTATTACAATTGAGTTAAAAAACTGAGTTTTGCCGTTTTGGCCAAGGCCAAATCGCTCGAAAGATTTCTGGGTAAGTTCGCTAGCCCCAGTTTCTGGGTTGGCCGCTTCCTCGAAAGGGTTAATTATAGATACCGAGCTTACAAGACTTAGGTTTTTGTTTTTTATAAATTCACTTGCCTGCTCAGCTTTTGAAATAAGAGTTTTTTGATCCACAGGATTTTCTGCATAAAAAGCTATCGTCAGATCATCGCCACGCTCAGTCGCACCGAATTTAAATGCGTCTAGATTAATATTTACTGAATCTGGCAAGATTTTTTGAGACTTTACTTGTTCGAGTAGTTCTTGGCTGCGCTTCGTGGAGTCTACGTCTTCTTTGTAGCCTATTTGGGCCGAATAAAAATTATCAAAACTTTGAGTTAGTACGCTATCTACCCCACTTTGTTTGAGAAGGAACTCGCTCAAAGGTCCAGCTACTTCTTTGTCTACCTTGGAAGCGTCGTTAACTAAGTATGTACCTTGCGACAATGCAAAAGGAGTATTTATGGTCGGAAAGCCTTCTCGCTTTAGTAATGTCGTGTATGATGCAACCCCAAAGAAAACTAATGCTAAACACAAAATTGCGGTTTTGTGCGGTCTTTGAAAGAAAAATAGTGTAAATTTTTGTAGTCTAGTTAGTTTTTTGTCTGTCTTATTCTTGGCCATAATGTAATAGTTCTCCTCACTTCTACTCTTTATAATAACATTTGTTTTATCTAAAGCAGTTTTTTGTAAAGTTTTTTTTCTAGCTTGGTAAAGTCTGTAACTAATATGCCTTTTCGCTCCACCTTTACGGCTGATATTTCCTTGAGTTTACGAATTTCTCGGTTAACTGTTTCGCGCGTTAGGCCGGTGCGGGCCGCAATAGTGCGTTCATTCATCTCTATAAATTTGGCATCGTCAGGCTCATCGACCCCAAAACGCTGAGCCTCAATGTAGATTTCATAAGCGACCCGGCTGAGCGCATTACCGGCCATTAGCGACAAGGACCTGTCCAAAAATTCATTTAGTCCTCGGTTTATTCGATGTATAAGAGCCATCATGACGTCGGGGTTGTCTTCTAGCATTTTTAATACATCTTTTGTAGGTGCTACTCTAGTAATTACGTCTGTATCGGCGGCATAAAAAAACCTGTTTTTAACAGGTTGGTCGATAGCGTGGGATATAGGAATGAAACTACCAGGTCTAAAGACGGTCAAAATTATTTCATCGCCTTTGTAATTTACGCTATATTTTTTTATTTTGCCTTCGCTAAGGTAGTAAACGTCACCATTAGATTCATTCGGAAAGATAATAACTTGGCCTTTAGAAAAACGCCTTTCGCGGTAATGCGAGAAAAACTCCTCAGTTTTTATGCTCGTATAATCTTTTTTGATCGGTGTTTACCCTTTCAATCTGTATTCTAACATAAAAAAACCGGTGTGAGATATATCACACCGGTTAAATAGCTACTCTAGTTAATTTTTAGTAGCGTCGTCCGCCACCGCCACCGTAGTCGCTTCGGCCACCGCCTCCGCCACCACCGAATGATCGGTTTTCGCGGGGTTGTTGTGGGCGAGCTTCGTTGACTGCGATTTCGCGGCCTTCTAGCTCTTTGCCGTTAAGCGTATCGATAGCTACTTTAGCTTCTTCGTCAGTTCCCATTTCTACGAAACCAAAACCTTTTGATCGGCCAGTGTCGCGGTCAATGATAACTTTAGCTGAAAGAACGTTTCCTGCAGACTTGAAGAACTCTTCTAGTTGCTCGTCAGTAACGCCATAAGCTAAGCTGCCTACGAATAATTTATTTGCCATTTATACTTTATCTCCTCTTTCAAGGTAGGTATCCGGGCAAGTTATTCGCTTTTCCAGTTAGCTGCTCCTACTTATTGAACACTTTGTTAATTTATTTTGTCAGAACGATCGTATCAAACTTTCTTATCAGCAGCTCTATCTAACAGAGGAATTATATAACATAACCACAAAATTGCCTAATAGTTATTTGTCATTGTCTTTTGGTTTGAAGTCTAGAGACAATGAGTTGATGCAGAAACGCTGGCCACCACGCTCTGCTGGCCCATCTGGAAAGACGTGGCCGAGGTGTCCGTCGCAGTTCGCGCAAGTCACCTCTGTTCGTTGCATGTCATGGCTGGTGTCTTCATGTAGTTTTATGTGTTCGAGGTTGGCGTGCTCGGTAAAGCTTGGCCAGCCTGAGCCCGAGTCAAACTTGGTGTCGCTAGCAAAAAGAAGATTTCCGCACCCAGCGCAGTAATATGACCCGTCATCGTGATTGCTGACATATTTTCCACTAAAGGCTGGCTCTGTGCCTTTTTGTCTCAAGATTTTATACTGCTTATCAGTTAATTTATCCTGCCAATCTTTGTCATTCATGTGTTTATTATAGTGTTAAAATAGTAATAAATGGAACACGCTAAATTAAAACGGATCAATGATATTCTTAGTGTTTTTGTCGTTGGTTTGGGTCTTTATATAGCATTGATTCCGGCTTTGCCAGCGATACAACTTTGGTGGACTCAACGTGGTGGAGTTAATATCCCCTACTCTGGTGAGCTTGCTAACGCAAGTGTTAATGGAAATAAAAAAGACAAACCAATACCTAGCGACAACAGGCTGGTAATTCCCGGTATCGATGTGAACCAGCCCATAAAAGAAGGCAATTCTATAAGTGTTATAGATAATGAAGGCGTCTGGCGTCGACCAAATAGTTCTTCTGCGCCTGATAAGGGTAATATGGTTTTAGCCGGTCACAGATTTACATATGCTAACCCCTACGGATCGTTCTATCACCTAGATAAATTAAAAATTGACGACAAACTGGCTATTTATTGGCAAGGTAAAGAGTATGTATACAAAGTTAAAGAAACCAAAGTTGTGTCCGCAAGCTCCGTTGATATTGAGAAGTCTACTACAGATCAACAACTAACTTTGTATACCTGTACGCCGATATGGTCGGCTAAGGATAGGTTGGTAATAATTGCGGTGCCATTCGAGGAGATTAATCAATGAAAGAAAGCCATCGAACTGTTTTGCTAGTAGTACTTTTAGCCATAGGCGTAGCGTTTATTATTTGGATGAAAACTCAGTACGCTAGTAATTTTGAGAGTATCTGAACTTTTTGGTATATAATTAACCTATAAATTTAGGAGGATGGTTCAATGTCTAATAGATTAATGATAATAATTGCAGCAATCGTGGTTGCTGGTGGCGCTGCCGCTTTTGTAACTATGAATAACGATGATAGTCCGGCTAGCTCAAGTTCTAGCTCTCAATCTTCTACGCAAACCCAACAAAAAGAATCAAGCGACAGTAAAACTAAGAGCAATCTAAGCACTATTGCGCGCGATGGCAAGGCAGTTGAGTGTGACTTTTCGTCCTCAGGTGCTTCTGGTACGGCTACCGGAAAGATGTTTTCTGATGGCAAGGGCCGTGGGCTTATGACTATAAATGGAACAACAGAACAAGGTAATAGTGGGGTGTCCAACATCTTAACAACTGCCGATAAGTCTTATTCTTGGACCGATTCAGAGGGTAGAACTATTGGAATTATGTTTGATAACGCTCAACTACAATCTGGCACCCAAGCCGCTCAGTCTAATCAGGCTGCGGGCAACATTAATCAAGATTTTGACATGGATTGCAAAGACTGGGATGTTGATGAGTCTAAACTAACCCCACCAACAAACATCAATTTCCAGAGTCTCCCTACCTCTATTCCTGGTGTTTAACTTTAAAAGCTTCACTAATCTTGAGGCACTAGCTTTTCTTCTAGCTGGATAAGATTAAGAAAATCTCGTTCTACTAACCATGTCTGGGCCTTTTTATCGTAGCCGGTGATGATGAATAGCCCAACCAGGATAAATAATATTGCTATGGCTCTCTGAAACCAACCTTTTGGATCGCTTGCCCATTTTATTTTTTCTACGAACCTGCGTCCCAATAATGCTACGGCTAACAGTGAAGTAGCCACCCCAATGCAGTAGATTGTTAGGTAAAATGTTCCTAAAAAAGCATTTGCCGGCAGTACTGTTGCAATGACCCAAGCGTATGTTGGGCTACAACTCGAAAACACTGGGCCTAATGCGATGCCAATCATAATTGCCGATAAAGTTTTATTCTCTTTTTTGAATGCCTTACCAAGTAGGCTTTGGGATTTGTGTTCTATACCGAGTTTTGCAATAAGTTTGGCCCAAAGTGTAGGAAAAAGCATAAAAAGCCCTAAGATTGCAACCAGACCACCAGATAAATAGCTAAAAACTTTTGGGTCAATATCGATAAATATTGTTGTAGCCTTCAATAGAATCGTAAAAATTATTAGAGAAACTACTAGACTGGCTGTAATTACGTATGGTCGTTTTTTGTCTTGTGCTTCACCAGTAAAGCCACCGCCTAAAATAACTGGCAGTAGTGGTAAGACGCAAGGAGCCAGGACGGTCAGTAAGCCAGCAATGTATGAAAGTAAGGCTGTCAACATGCTTATATTTTAAGACCAGCCAGAGCTTTGTCTAGATTGGTAGCTGTCCACTGAGCTATTTCGTTACCGTCTTTGTCGATCTGAACAAATGTGTATTGGGTGGTTACGCCATATTTTTTACGAAGCTCAGTTTCTTTATCAAAATCGGTTTTTATGAAAGTTGTATTGGCTGGAATCTTGGACATATCAGCTTCTATGTCTTTATGAATTTGTTGGCAAATTGGGCACCAGGTTGCATGAAAAAAGTGCACTTTTGTTGTTGATGTATATTTTGCTGGGTCGGCGTTATATTCATCTAGAGTGATATAGTTACCTGGATTTTGAGGTTGTGTAGTTTTGCTAACTTCTGGCTGGCTTGCAACACTTATTTTTTTATCAGTTGTGTTTGTTTGTGAAGAATTAGGATTATTTTTATTGTTATTTATTAAAGCAAAGCCTGCACCGACGAGAACCAGTACTGCTACAAGAGTTAATAGTAGTTTGTTTTTCAAGTCTTTACTCCTTGTAAAAATTAAAAGTAACTCATGGACTAGTATACTACTTAATCATTAAGGGCTAGGCTTTTTAGCGGTTGCGCCACCAGCGATAGTCACTGTCATCATCATCGTCGTCTTGGTTGCGGTCATCGTCGTTGCTGTCCGAGCCAGAGTTGCTGGTTCCAGACTTATCTGATGTTTTCTCGCTAGAGCCAGATGAGGAACTAGGTTCGCTTTCTTGGCTTTTCGAGTCCTCCTCAAGCGGTATTTGTTGCAACGGCTGAATTTGAGTTGGATGAGTTCGTGTTATTTCTAGTTCTTTTTTATAGCCGGGCTGTATAAATCCCCTAAAGTCTTGCGTGGTTTCTTTAACCCCATGAAAAGTGTCGCCAGGCATAGAAAAGATTGAGCTAACAAATATGCTTAGTACAACAAAGGCCACAGAGTGTTTTGCTATCGAGAAGATCTTGTTTTGCAAGCGGTGTTTTTTTAGTCCAAGTTGATACGCGATATCATTTTTTACTCTTTTTTCTAACTTGCCAGGATTAAACTCCCTCCGTAACCTAAAAAATCTCATTGCCTTAGTTGGGCTAAGGCTTTTTAACAGGATTAGGTTGTGGATCAGGTTCTTCATCTTAAAGGGCCCCTTTCAGGCGCTTTAATGCCCTATATTGGATAATTCTAACATTCTCTGGTGAAACATTGACGATTTTTGCAACTTCCTTAACACTAAAGTTTTGGATGAAACGCAGGCGTATAATATCGGCCTCGCGCGATGGCAATGTTTTTATTGCTAACTCTAGCTTTTCATGAGATATTTTTTTGTCTAACTTTTCCTCGATAGAGTCAGAAGTATCAACAATTTCGATTTTTTCGTCCAAGGCCAGAGTCGATTTTTTCTTCCAATGATCTCTTAGAAGATTGCGAGCTATTGTATAAAGCCATGCGCGCGGTTGGTCAAAATCAAACCTATCTATACTCCTCATGGCTCTAACGAAGGTGTCTGCTAACAGGTCTTCAGCTAGTTCTTTGTCGCGACCATAAGAGTAGAGATATTTATAAATATCATTTGCGTATTTATCATACATCTTTGCAACCCGACGCCTTTTATTTTCGTCCATGTTTGTTTCTTCCCTTATATAACGAATTATACCGCGATTTGTTACATACTTATCCTGATAGTTTAATTAGCTATAAGCCTGTCTTGGGCTTATAGCTATAACGTTCGAGTTTGCAAATACGGACCAGAAGTTGGCTGTGCCGGTTAAAACATGCGTAAAACCATAAAATCCAAGAATAGCTTGGCTAAAGTCCGAGTGCTGAATCAATTTGTGGTTTATCGAAGCCTAGAATTCTAGCTTCACTGCCATCGTCTTTTTGAATAATAGTAAAAGGCACGCCCATTTGCCCGCTTTCATCAAAGAGTTCTTGGGCTAGTTTTGGGTCGTCGTCTGCCATTTTTACATCGTATTGTATTTTGTTCTTGTCCAAATAATCTTTAAGCATATGACAGTATGCGCAAGTTTTGGTGCTGTATATAGTAATCTTCGCCATACTGAAATTATAATTTACTCACTATACAAAGTAAAGCGTCTATTCTGCCACAATATCTTTCAGATCATAAATAGGTTTTAGATTTAATGTGGTCACTATTGCTCTATGATCACTGCCCTTTGTGTCGTCGATATTTATTTTTGGACTGACTTTGTAGTGTTGCCCGTCTATTATTACGACTGGCTGGTATATGAAATGGTCAATTTGTGAACCGCTATCCCTGGAGGTGGCACCAATATTGGCAACTACCCACGGTTTATTTAGCTTGCCAAATTTTGGCCTGATTTGTCCGGGCGCTTGGTTTAGGTCGCCACTAATAATATTTATAGAACCAGCCTCGTCCATCTCGGATTCTGCAAATTCCAGCGCCTCATCTAGCTGTCGTTTGCCTTCGTTGCCGCCCGCTATGTGTATGTTCATGATGTTCACGGGCACATCTAACCCGCTGATTTTGGCGTCAAAACTACTAATAATCGCAGATCGTCGTTCTTTGTAAGCGTTTGCCATGGCACGCTTATCTAGTGCCCATAGACCATTTAGCCACCTGCCTACATTAACCGAATTGTAAAATTGTCGCATATCATGGGTTGGCTCTAGCCCAATTGATACTGTAGTGTTGCCTTGACCACCATTTTGCCAGTCTACTGCATAATCACTGGGTGCGAAGTCAGCTTCAGAGCTAGCTAAGCTATTAACCAAACCCTTTATGTTGTTTTTCGAGGTTTCTTGGAATAGCCCTAGGTCGCTGTTATTTGTTGACATCAGACCTGCGGCGTAACGGTGCTTATTTCTTATGTTTGCTGTAATTATTATGAACTCGCCATCATCGGTTTCTTCTTGTGTTTTGTCAGATACGAAGTGACTAACATTTGTATCAAAAAAACTAAAACTCAAATTCATAGTCGCAATGCATGCCATCGCTCCAATTGCGGTAAATTTAGCTATTCTTCGCCATCGAACAGCATCGCTGTTTATTTGTTCGGCTGTTCGAGTTAGTGGGTAGAAGTCCATTAGGAGTATTGTATTGCTTTTGTAAGAGATATAAAAAAGCTTAAGCTTGCGCACAAAGTCAATTGCCTCAAGCCTTTTATTAAAAATTATTGAATATAAATCAATATAATGATATTATAATATAAAATTGTTTTTATAGGTAATAAGTTATGGTTAATTATACAGAACAAGTCTATGATCCGGTTGAGCGAACTTGGCTCAGCTGGGTTCCTATGGGAGAAAGAAGTGCCACATTCTCAAGAAGCTTGGGTGATCTTGGCATCAATCAAATAGGAAGTTTCGGTACTTGTGGAGACCCAAGTAAAGATGACTTTAGTTCGTGGCGCCGAGATGTTTTGTTGCCAATTGTAAGAAAACATGGACTTGACGAGAAGAATGTCTTTATCCCTGAAGTGGAAGAATGGACACCATTGAGAGCGCCAGTAGAAGGCATACATATGGCAAGGGACAGAGTGCTAATCGTGGCCGCAACTAACCAGACAGATGATAGTCCCGCTAGCATTATGGAAACAGGTTTTGCGGCTTATGGTGGTATTCTCAGAGGCCAAGAAGTCGGGATAATGATAGAAGAGAATGATGATTCTCCTGAACGTACGATTGTAGCTAGAAGGCTAGCGAGCACAGTTTTGAATGCAACAGCTAGACTTTACCCGTATTTTGTAATAGCAGAAGATTTAGAGGTTTTGGCTCATAGAGCAGCGGGATCGATGGTTGATATCATTAGACAGTCATCACTAGACACACCTCCAAAAAAAGAAATAATTATTCCTCCAAAGCGAGGCGACCTAGAGAATAGTATATATTTGTCAGGCAGTTCCGGTAAAAAATATCCGAAGTGGATGGCAGAAGTTCATTCAGTTTTGTCTAGCTATGGGGTCAATGTTGAAGATAGTTTTAGTAATAGCTGGGGTGCATATGAGGAGCATATTGAATTGCAAAAAAAGCTAAACACGGCCATTCATCTTATTGCAGTTACTGGTGATACCGAAAGCTTCGGCGCTCTAGCGGAATTAGGACCTAGAATAATGCATGCAGATCTCTCTGGACAATCTGTGGGGGTGTATATAGAACAGCACACAGATAGCGGTTCTTCATCGGCAACAAATCGTACGCGAATACTGGCTTTGACTCACCTGAAAAGACTCAGACAAGACTTCCCAAATCTTCCGGTCTTTGTCGCGCCTTCCCTAGAACAGCTAGCGATATTTGGGTTAAGTGAGTATTTTAGGCGTGCCTCGCTTTTGAGCGCATCATAAATAATTTGTCAAAAATCAACACCCAGGAAAGTCTCTCAAAATACTGGTAGTAGGAGGTGTCGACGGTATCAGGGTTGGTCAAGCCCTGAGATCATTTCGTATATTTAGATTATAAACATTGACTGGTGTTCCATTTTAATAAGCTTTGTAAAAACTACGGCAGATATTTGTGTAGCAATCAATTATAATTTGAATATAAGTAACTTATGGGGGTGAGACGTTATGATATTAAGTCCAGAAAAAAAAGATTCCATTTGCTTAGTAAATGGTTTTGCTAATCCAGAATTAGGACTTGATATCGCTCAATCTATGGGTGTAAGTCTTGACCCCATAGAACAAAAAAGATTCCCTAACGGAGAAAGATATGTGCGGTTTCTTAATAGTATAAGAGGCCGACACGTTTTTGTAGTTCAGACACATTGTGGCGGACCCGAAGGTTCGATCAACGATGCTATGACAGAACAGGCATTATTGGTTTTGGCTGCCAGCAATTCTTCGGCTTCAGAAGTTACGGCAGTTGTTCCCTTCCTGGGTTACTCTAGACAAGACAGAAAATCAAAAGGTCGTGAACCTGGTAGTGTTAGATTTGCGTTAGATCAACTAGCTCTAGCAGGAGCAAATAGAATTGTAGCGGTTGATATGCACTCGCCTCAAACTCAATTAGTTTTTCGTGGTCAGTTTGACCACCTAACTGCCCAGCCAGAGTTACGAGCAGCGGTTAAAGATGAAGTTAGGGCATTTAGTAGAGATGAATGCTTAATAGTTGCCCCTGATGCTGGGGCGGCGAGCTTAGCCTATGCCCATCAGAAAAAAACTGGATATGATTTTTTGCTTTTGACTAAGACTCGAAGCAATGAAGACAGTGGATCGATTTCAAGAGATCAATATGTGCCAGAAGCAGACGGTAGGGTGTGTATGATTTTTGACGACATGATCGATACGGCTGGTACTATTGTTTCTGCGGTGGAAGCTCTTAAAAATTCTGGAGCTAAAGCCGTCTTTACTGCTGCAACTCATGGAATATTCTCAGAACCTGCTTTGCAAAGACTCAAAGATGCGCCAATCGACAGAATTCTAGTAACAGATACCTTCCCTCATGTTTACGCTAAAGAAGTGCTGGGCGATAAACTGCGCGTAGTGAGCATGGCGCCTATTATTGGGCAAGCCTTACTGCACATTGTTACTAAAACCTCGATCTCAGAAATTTTTGATGATCAGAATCACAGATAAACTAAACTACACCCTTAATTTCCAGCGGGCGAAGACGTCGTAGATCTCATCTTCTAAATCTTCTGGAGCTATCACAAAGATAATATCGCCAGTTTGTATCAGCATGTCAGGCTTGGCGGTGCGTTTTTTGGCGTCACGTCTGATACTGGCAAGATGGGCTGATTTTGGTAAGCCTGCCTCTTTTACCATTGCTCCCCGTATGGAATGGCTACTTTCAACCAAAAATTCGTACATCCTATTACTAGTTACGCGTTTTTTGTGGGTTTCTTTGTAATCAATATCTTCCTCGAGTTTTAAAATTTTTGCTAGTTTATTTACTGAGACTCCTTGCAAGATTGCAGAAATTAAAACTATAAAAAACACGGCATTAAAAATTGTAAATCTAGAGTCTAGCGTCTCGGCTGATAAAACAAAAGTACCTAAGACTATCGGTACAGCACCGCGCAAGCCGGCTAGTCCGATGTATAGCTTCTCTCTACGAGAGTATTTTGAAAAAGCAAGTGAAGTAAAAGTAGCGATAGGACGTATAAAAACAATCAAAAGTGCGGAAATTATTAGTGCGGGTACGGCAACAGACTTTAGTTGATCAGGAGTAATCAAAACCCCGAGTACAATAAACAGCACTACTTGCGCCAAAAATGCTATGCCTTCATGAAAGGCGACAAGTTGCTGACGATACCGTGAAGGTGTACTGCCGATCGCTAGGCCCACCAAATACACAGCCAAGAAACCACTGCCACCCAGTGAAGTCGTAATTCCGTATGCTAGGGCGCAAGCTGCAAGCGATGCCACTGGTGCAAAAGATCCAACAGATCGAGGTAATCTAGAGAAAATTCTGATAGAAATAAGTCCAAGGGTTGCACCTAACACTAGTCCCCACCCCATTTGTTGGGTAAGAAGCCAGACAAAGCTAGATAGTTTGTAGTCAGGATTTTCTAGAAAAGCAATTAGTCCAATAGTTAGTGCTATGGCCATAGGGTCGTTTATACCGGTTTCGGCCTCAAGCGTTCTCGCAAGTTTGAGCTTGAGTTTAGTAAAACGCAGACTTGCAAAAACAGCCGCTGCGTCGGTAGATGAGACTACTGCTCCAAAAAGTAGTGATTCTGCCCATGATAAATCAAAAAGCAAGCGAATAAAAACAGCAGCCAGGCCAGCGGTTATTATTACTCCAATTGTACTCAGTAACGCAGCCGGTACAGCTACGCTCTTTAGGCGTCGCCAAGAGGTAGATAAGCCACCTTCAAACAGAATCAGCACTAATGCAATTACACCAACAGCCCTAGCTAGGTGGACATCATAAAAAGCTATGTCCCCAATTAGTTCGCTACCGATCAACATTCCCAGTACTAAAAATGCTACCAGAGATGGAACGCCTATTTTATGGGCCATTAAAGCTATCAGTACACTAACGGCTAATACTACCCCAGCTATTAAAAGCAGTAGATTCTCGTCCAAACTTAATCCTTCGATTGTTCCCAGTGTTTAATCATTAACCGTATTATACGAAGAATCAAACAGTGCAGTCTACGGTTTTACATAAATTGTGGTTGGGTAAGTTCCGCTAAACTCTATTTTACCCGGGAGTAGTTTTGCTGAAGTAGAGCTAAAGTAAGGGGAACTAATTTGAGAAGTTGTTCCATTTCTTAAATCAGCCCCCAGGCTCCCCAGCGGTATGTTTAGTCGTCCAATTTGAGCTTGAAGTAATGAGAAGGTAATGTTGTTGTCGGCTATGTTGGAGCTAGCTTTTATATAAACTGGAGCGTTGTTACGTAGGCGTTTTGCCCAGTTAATGGCATTAGTTGCATCGCTGTTTAGGGGTTTTCCTCCAGAAATATATTGTCTAAAGTTTTCTATTTTATTAACGTCTAAACTGCCCGAAACTTCAATGATACCGTTAGTAAACTTAACTTGCACATTGTTTGCTGGCATCCAGCTCCATTTGTTGGAATTAATTGCCGCTGTTACCTCTTCTTGGGTTAGGTTTAGTTGATCAACAGTTGTTGGGTTGGTCAAGAGCGATTTTTCACTAGGATTGGCTGGATTTGATGGTGCTAAGCCGTAGTCTAAAAATCTTAAATTAGTTTTTTGTTTGTATGCGTTAATATTGGTCTGGCCATATCTTACGCCCAGATCTTTAGGGCTAGCGGCTCCCATTAAGTTTGAAAGTCCTGGCACTAGTCCCATCCACCCTAAAAGGAGTAACGGCATTATTAGGATGACCCCAAGAATAGACAGAGACACCCAGAGTTTTTTATGGCTTTTCTTGGTGCCTTGCAGATTAGATTGGTGAAGTTTTTGTTTTCTAAATTTCATTTTTTAATACATAACTATTATATCATATTTTAAGAAAGGTTCTATTTGCGGTGGGGACAGCCTGCCCAGCAACATGGACGGCGCTTGCCGGCCATGAGTTCGGTTATAGTTCGTTCGATGTGGTTTGTTCTAGTCTCTGGCTTTTTAGTCGTTATGCACCAGCAAATAAACTCGTTACGTGCTAGTGGGGTTAAATCTTGCCACCGCTCCAACGCCGACTTATCAGCACCAAGTGCCTTCTTTAAATCTGATGGTAACTTATGTAGGGTTTCTGCTTTTTTCATTTTTTGTTGCGGGGGTCGGATTTTTTGTATTGCTCTAAATAGTCTTCGATTGAAGATTTTTTGACTAGTTCTGTGATGATATCGTAAGGTATTTGGTCTGGTTTTTTAAACCTCAGACAGCTTTTGCCCAGGTCAATCTTTAGGTCGTTTTTCTTGAAGGTATCCCTTAGCCATTTTTCAAGCTTATTATCAAAGTATATTCCCATATGATAAAGTGCTACATGATTTTTTTGGGAGGCGATTGACATATAGGGCACTTCGTCAGTTGGTTTGCAGTGATAACCGCCAGGATATACATAGTGAGGTATAGTGTAGCTGATTATTCCGTACTGCATATTGCGAGAATATTTGCCAGATAAATTTTCTGTAACAATATTATCTAGTTTTGTAATAACTGGCTGTCTTATATTATCAAGTGATGCCAAGTATTCTTTGACAGTTTTTGCATCTGATACCATATTTTTATTGTATCACTGCATTTTTGCAAAATAAAAAGTCAAGAATTCAAACCGGATCTATAGTTAGCCTCTACGTGGTTCTTGTTTATTCCGTTTACTAGGTTCGTATAACCCATTTGTCGGAGCATATTGATAGACGCATTTGATCTGCTGCCGGATAGGCAGTATAAAACAAGCTCGGTGTCTTTTGGTACGTCAGCTAACTTTGTCGCGCCAGCCATTAGTTGCGATGGCGGTAGGTTGATGGCTCCTTTTACATGTCCGCTTGCAAACTCTGCTGGCTCACGTACGTCAATAAATATTCTCATAATTTTTATGATACCAAATAAGAATAATATGGCACACAGAATATAAAATCTTGTTGTTATACTTTTAGATATGGCCTTCAATCACTATGCAAAAATCAAACGGATTTTAGATCAACACCCAGAGGGTTGGATTATCAGAAGAATCAATGAGCCAACGACAGCCAAAAATTTCAAGAATGAGGTCGTTCACTTTTCTTATTATTATCGAATTTACTCTAATGATGGACAGCCAATTAAATACTGCAAATTCCAGCAAATTGAACTCCTGGCCCAGACACTACACGTACCGGTAGAGGCCCTACCAGTGCTTGATGAACGGTAGTTGTCCCCTATAAGTTCGGTGTGTACTTTACAGCTATTGGTATAATAGAAGTATGAAGAAGAATGCTCTAATTGTTATTTTGGTGTTAACTGTTGGGGGTTTGGGCTATTTGCTTTATTCAAAAGATGACAAATCGTCACTAGGCTCCAGTAACAACTCTAGTTCAAATACGACTAGCGAAGGCTCCGAAGCCACTAACGGCACAAAAGTGGATAGCGATAAAGAGATAAATTTATCTGGCAAAGGTTTGACTAAAATATCACAAGATATCCTGGACGATAAAACAATAATCAAGCTGGATGTAAGCAATAATAATTTGACAGGTGCTCTCCCTGCCGAGATTCGTAAGCTGACAAACTTAGAGATTTTGATAGCCTCCAATAACCAAATGACAGGCGTACCAGCAGAAATCGGTCAACTAAAGAACTTAAAGTTTGTAGACTATTCTAATAATGATTTGTCTGGACTTCCTCAAGAGCTAGGCAACCTAAAAAATCTCCAAATTCTTGATCTTCGAGGCAATCCAAATATCTCAAAAAACGATCTTAGTATAATTCAGACAAAAATCCCAAATACAAAAATTCTAGTTGATTAGAATTTTACTGAAGTCCTAGGCTTGTAGCTGTCGATAGTAAGGTTCTAAAGCATTGGTAGGTATTGCTTTAATAGTTCTTGCTTACTTTGCTTAATGTAAATTGTTTACAATAATAAATATTGGGTATATACTAACCACAGTTATGAATATTGCTTATAAGTCCCAACGTCAAACCAAGTACTGCCGAGACATCGAAGCGCTACTTCGCAGTCGCGGGCATGCAACGAATGCTGAGATATTGTTGACGCTACGTATCGCCTACCCAGACCTCAGCGCAACAACAGTCCACCGTGCGACAGCCCGGCTTGCAACACGTGGCGTCATCACCCTAGCCCCTCCGACGTTAGATGGGTCAATGCGTTATGATGCAAATACATTACCGCACGATCATTTTGTGTGTACTACCTGTGGTGTGCTCCGAGACGCCAATATCAAAGATAAAGTTGCCCCAATCATAGAATCGTCGATTGAGGGTTGTCATATATCTGGAAGGTTAACGATTAGTGGAGTATGTAAGCATTGTAAGGAAGTGGCAAATGATTAAAAAAGTGATACTTATCGTGGTGATATTGACGGGGTTTTTCGGCCTATATGTCACCTTGTCCAACGCTAAAAAAATGGATACTCCTGTGAGTAGCAACCCTGCAATGTCTATCCAAACGATCAAAGATGACGTCGCAAAAGGCGGTCAGTTGATCGATGTTAGAACGGCTAGCGAATAC
>CAYUFM010000007.1:37570-48432 GCA_964444225.1 uncultured Candidatus Saccharibacteria bacterium
TGTGGGCACATTGATAGTTCAATCAACCTATCGCTACAAGACATTCAGCAAGGCACACTTCCAGGTGTTGCCAAGGATAAACCCGTATACGTATATTGCCGTAGTGGCAACCGATCTAGCGAGGCAACATCGATTCTCAAAACGGCGGGCTACAGAAACGTAATCGACCTCGGAGCGATGACAAATGTTCAATCTATGGGCGGAAAAGTTACACAATAAAGAGAGGAGAATATTATGAAAATAACAGTTTACAGTACGACAACATGTCCATACTGCGTGATGCTAAAAAATTGGCTAGACTCAAAATCGGTTGAGTTTACAAATTATATGGTAGACAGCAATCCGATCGCTGCGCAGAATATGGTCAACCTTAGCGGCCAGATGGGTGTTCCGTTTAGCACTATAGAGTTTGATGATGGAAGAATAGAAAAGATACTTGGCTTTGACAGATCGAAGTTCGAGGCAATCCTAAAGGCATAATAAGGGGATACAGTATGAAAAAACTACATAAAAAAGCAACGGTAAGTCTCGCTATCGCACTATTTGTATTGATGGGTGTTGGAACCTATGGCATTCTTCGCGGTAATACAGATACAGCGCCTGCCACGACATCGGATCAAGCCAACGCGCCAAAGTCTACGAACGAGTCTGTGCCATCTCCGACCTCTGCAAAGAAAACAACTGAGGATCAGCTACTGTATCTCATCGAGGAAGAAAAACTCGCGCACGATGTATACACCGTTATGCATCAAAAGTACGGTGCAAACGTGTTTGGCAATATTCTTCAGAGCGAAACGACACACCAAAGCCGTGTATTGACACTTTTGCAGGCCCGTGCGATCGCGGATCCGCGCTCGACAGAGCTTGGCGTATTCAAAAACCAAGAACTTCAAGACTTATATAATCAACTGATAAAACAGGGAGAGCAACAAGCCTCCGAGGCTTACAAAGTTGGTGTTATCATCGAAGAAAAAGACATCGCAGACATCAGCACACAGCTTGCAACCGCGACCGACGAGGATATTATACAAACACTCGAGTCTCTCCGTGAAGCGTCAGAAAACCACCTTCGCGCATTCAACAGACAGCTGTAGTTAAACCTATACTATATTCGCTTCTGCTTTATTAGTAATGTGTGAGACACTATTCCTAGCAGTAGCAACGGAGACAACGCGTATCTTTCAAATTCTGTACCTAGTAGTTGCATGATAAACCCAATAGTCCAAAAAGCCGTTATGACGTAAAGTGTATTGATTTGCCATTTTTTGGGGCTAGATTTTAGGTTCAATATTTTTCTGCAAAACAGTGCTATCGTTAAAATTATCAAAATACTTATGATTGATTGTACTGCTTGCGCCTCATATGATTCTGACATTCGACCGTTGACCCAGTCATAAGGAATAACCTTGGCTAAAACAAGTATCTGGACCAGGATGCTTAAAACATAAAAAACACAGATCAAGATTTTTATTTTTCGGTTTTCTAGTAGTGGCATCTCAATGAATATTCTACTACAGGAGCAAATAATATAAGTACATTTTGCTTCATTTTTCGTATTTTTTCGTATATTATAGAAAAATGAGCAAAGCAACAAAACAGCAGATTACAAATTATATAAGAGATTACATTAACGATAACGGAATTTTTCCTACGTTAAATGAAATTAAAAATGCCGTCGGTCTTAAGTCTGTATCGACAGTACATCAACATATAAAAGATCTGGTAGATAATGGAGTTTTGAATGTTGATGAAACTGGTGGATATAACTTAACATCAACTGGCATGGACACCAGTAAAGTTCCCGTTATTGGTTATATAGCAGCTGGTCTTCCGATTGAGGCTATTGAAGATGTTAGCACACACATTGACGTAGCTAATCTACCAAAGGGTGATTTTTATGCCCTACAGGTCAAAGGAAGCAGCATGATAGAAGATGGTATTTTTGATGGTGATATTGTTGTTATTAAACGTCAAACTTCTGCACAAAATGGTCAAACAGTAGTAGCTATCATAGATGATAATCAAGCTACTTTAAAAAAGCTCTACAAAGAAGATGGCAAATTCAGACTGCAGCCCGCAAACCAATCTATGCTTCCTTTGATAAGAGATGAGGTCGAAGTTCGTGGCATCGTTTGGTCAATTCACCGCAATCTGAACGATAGCACAGATGAAACAGCTGTAGTCCCTACTAAAGACTGGAAAACCGTTGATCTATTCGCTGGCGTTGGTGGCATAAGATTAGGTTTTGAGAAAGCCGGATTTTCGACCGTGTTCGCTAACGACTTTGAAGCAAAATGCGCAGATACATATAACAAGAACTTCGATACAGCGAAACTTGTTGTCGAAGACATTACAAAAATATCGACTAAAGACATACCTGATTGCGATTTTGTGTTGGGTGGATTCCCTTGTCAGGCATTTTCTATTGCAGGATATAGACATGGGTTTAATGATATTAAGGGTCGTGGCAACCTATTTTTTGACATCGCCAGAATTATTAAGGATAAGCAACCTACAGGTTTTCTACTTGAAAATGTCAAGAACCTAAAGTCTCACGACGGCGGTAAAACCTTCTCAATAATTGAACAGACTTTAAATGAGCTTGGTTATACAATAAAGTCTAAGGTTTTGAATTCGATGGAATATGGAAACGTACCGCAAAATCGTGAAAGGATTTACATTGTAGGATTCAAGGACAAAAAGAAAACCGAAGAATTCGAGTTCCCGGAGCCAGTAAAGCTTACGCTCTCAATTAAAAATGTATTAGAAAAAAATGTATCCGAAAAGTACTACTATAACGGCAAGCCCCTGTACGATAAAATAAAAGACGATATTATCGAAGAAAACCAAGTATACCAATGGCGACGTAAATATGTTCGACAAAACAAAAAGGGCGTATCACCTACACTAACCGCCAATATGGGCATGGGGGGGCACAATGTGCCAATTATATTTGACGGCAAAGGTATACGAAAGTTGACTCCTCGTGAATGTTTTAGATTGCAAGGTTTTCCGGATAGTTACAAGTTACCAGACATTGCCGATTCTGCACTATATAAACAAGCCGGTAATTCTGTATCAACAACAGTGCTTGAGAGAATTGCTAATCAAATAGCAAAAGTACTCTAGGATTAGATAATATTTATTGTTAGTGAGTTAATCCTGTCGAATTGTTTGCGCAAGAAATCTTCATTGAGATCCTCGTCGTATAGTCTAATATGGTTCTGCTCAAAGTCAGTTTCAAATAAAACGGCAAGGTTATCATCTATCCAGTTCTTTGGTCTTAGCCTAAGTTCAAGTCGTTTTTTCGCCTTGTATATTTTTGCTTTTCCGTATCTTTCAGCGATGAAGTTATCTAGGAAAACCGACATATTTGCTGTTTTCCCTACCTTAACATTTTCTATATTGGAAATTTCTACGCTACAGCCAACAAGGTAGAAATTAGAACCTGCGCGTAATATGAAAAGATAAATAATATCTTTGATATTGTTTCGCTCGCGTTGTACTAGAGCTATTTTTTCTCCAAAGATACTCAGCCAAGCGTCTTTAATGGTTTCGTACTGTTTGTTACTAAATAAACTGTCTAAATCAACACCGGCACCTTCAAATTTTTGGCCCAAAGAAGCTTCGCCTGATTGTTTGTTGGTTAACTCCCCGGTATCATTAAGTGTAGCATTTAGCATCTTTATGTCAGCCGCCCAACCTTCATCTTCATTGTATATATCGACTGGGTACGAACCTGCACCTATAGGTTTAACATCAAGTGCTTGGACAAACCATTGCTCAATATGTTCTTTTGGCACCTGTACAGCACGAGAGATTTGTTCAGGCAGTGGTTCTGGTTGAGAAAATAAGCTCTTTTTTATAAAGTATCTGATAACTTCTTGTGCTTTTGGGTCTAATAATTTCAATAGTTCATCTTTGGGTATCGGTGCTAGTACGGACATAATCACCATTATATACTAACGACAGCCTAAGTCATTACGTCATTAAAACAAAAAGCTAGAAAATTCTAGTCCTTTCAGGAGGCCGTACAATGCATATCAACCTAGCCTTCCAATTCGCTGGGGGCTGTGACTTATGAGTGGAACCTGCGGTTCATGTCTGACATCTCTGATGTCTATGAAAAAGCGCCAGTCGTTTGACTGGCGCTTTTTTAATTGGCTCACAACGATAGAGAAAGTTATAACAACCATTAAGCAGGAATTTGCATGAGCTATTAGTAACTAAACTAGCTTGACGTTGGACTATCAACAATTAGATACGGTCTAGCTTCTAATTGAAAAATGGGGTAATTCATCTCTTCGATAGGAGGCAACTCGCCAGCTTGCCACCTTTCAATCCACTCCATATGCCTATGCGAATCCCTGATTGCTCCAAGCATGTCCGAAGCTCTTCCGATTCTTATAAATGGGCGTCCTTCGGCATCAAACGATGTTGTGCCGCACACATATAAACCACCAAAGACGTGATATGTTCCGTCTTCATTTAGATAGGGTGGTATAGATAGCAAGTTTAGCCTTGCTTCTGGCCCGTGCATAGGGTCTTCAATGGCTTGCTCTGGATCAGAAGGATCCCAAACAGTCTCATCGAAGCTATCGGGATACGATTCTGACATAATAAAAACACTATACAACTTTTGTCATATAGTGTCAATATTTGGCTCACACTGGCTGACGCATTGCGAACTGCAAGTACGGATTATGATGAGTACAAATTGAAATTTATCAAAGAGGTACTGGTATAAACAGCTTACTTTTTGGTTTTTGGCGTATTCTTTTTGCTTGACGTTTCTGGCTTCTTAGCTTTAGTTACTTTCGACACCTTTATTTCTTTATCGAGCTTTTTTTCTTCGTCTTTTGTTACTTTGATACCAGAGGGTAGTCGCAAGTCTTCTTTGGGTAATGAGTACAGGCCAATCAATTCGGTGTTAGTGCTGGCTATACTGGTAAGCACTTTACTGGTTGTGTTGTCGGTAGTGGCTTCTTCGGAGTCTTCTACTTTTGGCGGTGTTACCTCAACCTTGATACCGCTTTGTATGTCCTTGAGTAGCAATTTGATTGTTACGCCCAATTGAGTGGCAATTTCTGCCTTGCTATCTTCATCGCCTTTGTAGTCGCCAAGCACCTTATCAACCGTATCATCAACGAATTTTTCACTATACTCTTTTTCCATAGCAATAAGATTAGCTACCGCTTCTGTCTTTGCAGTCAGTGTGTTGGCATTAACGTTTTCAATGTCGGCACGTATCTTCTTGATTTTAAGAACCTCTTGGTACAGCACCACCACCTCTTTAAGTACGGTATCAACTACTTTAGCAATGCCGATACCGCTTAAAACGAAGAACTCAAGCGTTCCGTTGCCGACTCTTGATAAGTGAACGGTGTTATCTTTCTCGCCAGCAATAGCAGACGAAAGTGAAATGAACTTGTTATAGTGTGTTAATCGTTTTGAGATGTCGCCCAAATCGTTAAGCTCCACAGGAATGACATAGCCAATCTCGTACAAGTCAAACTCATATGGCTTAACACCGATTTCATTTAGGCTTTCAATTAATTTATTTAATCTAGGGACTAGTTGGCTAAAAGCAGTTACATACGCTTCAAGGCTAGAAACAAGATTTAGTGGACTACTATTTAGTACACGGTTTAGGGCAACTTTACCGCCGCTGCCAACGTAGTCTGTTGCACCTAACTGCTCAACCATTTCTAGGTAAGTCGGTGCATAATGATTGGTTACAGATTCTTCAAATACAGTATCAAGCTTATCGGTAATTTCTTTTGCACTGTCAAACCCAGCAGTCGTATTTTGGGCGATATAAGTGGACAAGTTAGTCAGATTACCAGAAACATCATTGGCGGTAAATTCACCGATAATGTCTTTAGCTACCTTGTACAACTTTTGTATGTCCATATTACAACTAATTAAACGCCATTAACAGATGACTTGCAAGCACTAGCGTTTTATATTATGGTAATCTTTATTTCTTATCGAAGATTGTTGGCAATATAACCGTAATTATTAAGTCTGTATCTATTTGTCGCTCTGTTCTTTTCGGCGTCCTATGCTTATTTGGTCTACCAAATAGTACGAGTAGTAGACATATGCTTAAAAGGATTAGTAGTAATGGCACAATTGGAAAATACATGGCTAAGTAGCAAAAGTAAACTTGTTTTCGTATACCGTGGCACTACTTCCTTTCAACTCGTAAATAAAGACGCGGCCAGCCAGCTCCAGATGCTTCTGGCCGCATTTCTCGTTCACTCATAGCTTCTCAACGATGCCGTGCGACAGTTCACAATTTTTTTATCCAGCCTTCTTGCGTCTCAAACGTTATTTACTCTCGTAGGGAATTCACCCTTACTAGCAATTACTATGTTCTCAACTAGCTTAGCCACGCTGTTATACATTGACTCATATGTTGCCCAAGCGTATGCAGGTGCAGCCCAGACATTGCCTTGAAACTTAGCGAATTCTTTCGGTTCGCCTTCAAATCCGTAGCCATATAAATCACCCTTAGCAACCATATCAAGAAGAAGTTCGCTATTAAACATGGCGTGAACAATGTCTACGACCATCGCTTCTTTTTTAATTGTTCGAATCATGTCATCACTAACAAGCTTCACAGTTTCGTCATTCTTAGCAGTAGCAGGGAGTATGACATCTGCAGTAGATAACAGTTCTTCCAGCGTTACCTTTTGATATGCATCATTTGTTGATGAGCGTGACCAATAGACAACATTCATACCAAGCCCAGCACAGCGTTCTGCAATTGCTGAACCTATATTTCCAAGCCCAATAATACCTGCTGTCTTGCCCTTGAGCTGTATACCTCGATAATTTGTGAAGTCTTTATCAAAGTCTAATGGGAAGCCGTCCTGAATTAAGCGTGGTGTTTTACGGGCTAGGTTAAACATAATCATTACTGCCCATTCAGCGACAGCCTGAGTGTTAAAGGCTACTATATTGCATATAGGTATGCCTAGCTTATTTGCTGCCTCTGGCTCAACCCACTCAAAGCCAGTAGATTCTGTGAATATGCCTTTCAGGTTTGGAATCTTCTCATAGTCTTCACTTTTCAGCTTCCAGCCAACGTAGTCAGGGTTCAAACATAGAAACCTGTCATCATCACCCTCATACAGCTCCTTACAATCACTCAATGGTGCAATAGCTTTAGTAACAACAATATCCACTTCAGCTTGCTTAAGAGCTTCCAGTAAGTCTGGCGTTACTAGGTCATCCCATAATGGGTCAAAGATAAATGCTTTCATGCTAACGATTACCCTTTGCACGATTATGCGTAATGCAGAGCATTTCACAGTTGCTTATGTCGGTTGCACCACCATTACTCCATGCAGTTACATGGTCTGCATCCATCTCCGACAACTTATAGATTCGGTCTTTATTGTTGTTGCTTCCTGAAGCACAAATAGGACAGTTCGATATGCCTTTTTCTTCAGCTTTCGCTGTTTGTTGGGCATAGGCTGTCTTAATAGTAGAAGGTTCAAATATACGTATCTCGAGTAAAGAAGGGTCATTCATGCCGCCAAGAATGTACTCAAAAATACCTTTTTTCCTTCGTACTTCATAGCTTGTATAAAGCTCTTTGACTTTGCTTGCAACTTCTATAGAATCATAAGACTTAGAGCCGTATTCTTTATGCAAACGATTCCATTCGAGTCCTCGCATTTCGCTATGCACATCAGTAAAGATACTGGAAACCCAATTTATTACCTCATCAAAATGACTCTTTAGTTCTACTATATTGTCATCATTTCGGTGCTTACTCATGTATGTACCGATTTGACCGTCGCTTACCCAATCTAGAGCAGTCTCAAGAAAGTCTTGTCGTTTAACATCACCAGCCACGTATGCACTCCACTTTTGTACGTTTGCATCCTGGCTGTTACTGAACACTTCTTTAGCTTTTGTGACGAATGGTCCGTGATAAACAGCATTACGAATTTCTTGCATTTTCAATGGCACACCTGCAATGTTAATGGTTTCAAACCACTTCATCATTTCCTGTTCTTCACCTTCGCAAATGTAGATAAGTAACTCTTTGTCTAATATCAACTTGCGTTGTTCTTCAGACATTCCACTATAGTACTGCTCGTGATTGTTGGCATCCTTAACTGCAAACTTACCTTTAACAAATCGACCAATACTGGTGATGCGTTGTTGGCCATCAAGTACTTCGTATTTGTCGCGGTCAACCTTATTAAAGTAAAGAACTCCAATTGGGTATCCCTTAAGAATACTGTCAATTACAGCAACGTCTTTTTCGCCATCAGCATATATGTAATTTCTTTGATACTCTGGTTGAATTGTTAGCTTACCTGAAAGACCAAATAGGCCCTTACCTTCAAGCTCGTTGTATTCAAATCCCTCAACTATCTCACGAATAGTTATGTCTGTTTTTAGTGTGGTAATCATTTATTTACTCTCCTATTTCGTATAAAAATCCTCTTGTAGACTTTTGAATTGTTAATTAGTGGCTGAGCAACCTTACTCGATGAGTTCCACAGACCGTTTGAAAATCCTTTGCCTTCACTTTCGGTCGCTCCTAATATCTCAAACTGCTCAGGCGAATACTTATCCATGAAGCTAATGGGCACACCCATGACTCCATCAAAATCATTTGGTATTGCATCAGTAAAAGGGACTTCTATCGCGTCATAGTTATCGTATTTATCATATGCGGCTTTTCTTTGTAGCTTTTTATTAAATTTCCGATTATCGCTCATCGTCATTAGGTTCAACGGCTGGTGACGTCTTCCGTGATCCATGTTGGTAAACCAGTGCACATTTCTGAACTTAACAAGTCCAGTCTTTTCATCGTAAACGCCACTTGCGAAGTCATCTCTTGCATTAGGTGTAGAAAAGTAGGCATTTCCTGCATGAAATCCGTTACCAAGCCAGAGCTTGTCAGACTTTATCAAAGGAAATATGTCCTTGTAAGTAATGGCATTCATATTTCCAATGATTATGAATTTCTTATTGTGCTCGACTAATTGTTGTACAAACTCAACAAACAGACTAAATGGTGGATTTGTTACTACGATGTCTGACTGCTTTAGCAGTTCGACACATTCTTCACTACGAAAGTCGCCGTCGCCTTTTAGCGGTGTCCATTCGTTATTTTTGTTTGCCTTAAGCTGTTCGGCAATATCAGAAATGTTAAATGCACCATCACCATCTACATCATTAACCTCGTTGATAATAAACTTATTTGCAGTAACCTTCGGCCTACCTTTTTCGGGCTTCACAGACTTATCATCCCCAAACAATCCGAGCTGAGTATTTGCAATAGGGGAAGGCTTGTAGCTTGTGGTGATAAGTTGCTTTAACCCTAGCCGATTAAAATTTAGTGCAAAATATCGAAAGAAGTTGCTTTCAAATGGGTCGTCACAATTTGAGTAGACTACTTTACCCCTAAATGCATCGGGGTCGTATTCTAAGTAAGCTTCTATTTCTTTTTGAATATCAGAAAACTGGGTATAGAATTCGTCATTTTTAGCATTCTTTGCCGCACCTAAACTTTTATTCGCCATCTTTACTTGCTACTTTCTTCCAAGAACTTCAGGACATCTTCTTTTTTCCACCGCCTTATATGACGACCACCAATACGAATAGCTTTGAGTCTTCCTTCGCGGTCCCAATTTCTTAGCGTGTTTTCGTGAACTTTAAGTAACCCAGTCACTTCTTTAAGCGTTAAATATTCAGGTAGTTCTTTCTTCTCAGTCATCTATCAATATCTTATAATATCTAACAACCATATGCCAGACACTAAAGCAAACGATTACATAGTAGCCCGCGAACTAAACCTGCTTGCAATAGGAATGATTTTGAATATCTACCTGTCTGATAGTGCGGGAGTACTTGTAAGTCATGAAATAGAAGAACTAAATCGTGCTTATGTGTTACTGGGTAAAGAACTGCAAAAATTGTATAAAAACAACCCTGAACTGGCTGCTATAAAACCTGAACCAATCTGGAAGCGTTTTGAAGTACTTAAACACTCCACCAAAGAGATTGTTAGTTACATCTCTGAATCTGATGATTACGGTGGAGGTCATTTAGCCAGAGTAGAAAAACTGTGTATGTTAGCTGATGTAGATACTCCAACCTATACAGCCGAACAGCAAAAGATAAAAGATTACTTTGATGAAGTGCTAGAAGAATACTTTGAGAAGTTTGATGAAGCCAAGAAACTGAAACATATAGAGCTAGAAAATAGCTGGTACATACCCGAATACACCCTGACTTATAAACTTGACGGCTCGATACTGGTAAATGATGTGCTGAGACTCAAAAAGGCTCATGCTGGGTCAACTACCGAACGATTGCTAGAACAGTCTATTAAGACCCCCAACACCTTATTTAGGCCAGACTTGGGTAAAACATCACGCAATCTAAGTACCGTGCTTAGTAGTGCTGGATTTACCGCCACACTCAGAGATTTATTTTTTCCAACCGTCAGTGCAAGTAAGGGTATTGTTTTCCGACCTACCATTACTCGTGAACAGGCAGACACAGACAAAATAGATACCACACGACTAGACCTAGAACTCAAAGTATTAGGTGCAACCACCAAACCAAAATCTTAGTGTTTGAACCGATTTAGCACCGAAAATACGCTAAATTGAACTAATTTATTACGACATAAAACCAATACAACGACAACGCTTAAGGTTGTTGCGATACTCGGCTTGTGATGAACAACAAGCCAATAGAAACTCAACCAGAACCAGCCGTCAATGACACGCTTGATTTGGTATTGAACAATGACGAGTTAGACCAACTCGCCAAGTTTCTAGACGCCCTGTTGGAAGCTGACCTATCGAACAAGAGCAATAAAG
>CAYUFM010000008.1:0-48007 GCA_964444225.1 uncultured Candidatus Saccharibacteria bacterium
AGTAATCACCAACAACTACGATCATCAGCCCTGTAGCCTGTGGGTCTAGTGTGCCTGTATGACCAACCTTAATTTTGCGTTTTTCACCGGTCTTTTCTAATACTTCTGTCCGTAAAATCCCTCGAATTTTGGCTACTACATCAAAAGACGACCAACCAATTGGTTTATCGACCAAAATAATTCCGCTTAAATTCATTAAAGAGATTATACCCTAAGAAAGAGGCATCATTGGCGGCGGCACCGGAGGAGGAGGTGTGCCAGTCTGGCCTGAGCCATTGTCTGGCGTAATGACAGTTGGCTCTGGATGCCCAAGATCTAGTCCTACCGGCTGGGCTCCTAAGGCCTGAATGGGTTCTGGCTTATAGTCTGTCGACCCTGCTACAGCCCGCTCTACTGCAGATTGGGCGTAGCTGACATCTACCGCTGGCGTATTACTAGCCACAGACTCAGTTATTGGCTGGATCGTTTTGCCATGTGTTGTTGTACTTTCTTGTGGCGACTGATATTCCATCGTATGCGGGCTACCTACAGACTTTTCTAGATCACTAAGCGTCTGGGTGTCAGAAGTGTGAGTTAGGGTATCCGAAGCACCATCTTGTGACTTTAATGCTGGGTCTGGATTGCTTTTATAATTTTGATCTACAGGTTCAGTGTTAGCCGTAAGTTGTCCACCAAACTTTGGAGGCTCAAAAACCATACTCGACCCAGTGATAGGTGGTGTTTGAGTAATTTCTGCATTTTCATCTACTGGTTCTGGTACCTCTACATTATCTAGTGCTTCATTGTTATCACGGACATCATCCAAGATCTCAGAAATTTGACGAAGTTGACCAGTATCATCAATATGAATCTCATCTTCTTCATGATCTATCTCTATAAGACCTGGGTCACTGGTTTTTTGTTGTTCGGACTCATCCCCTTCAGTAACTTCAGGTATTTCACTAGATTCATCAGCAGATTCATCAATCACTACCTCATGAGTTTCTTCTAATTTTGTTGCAACCAGTTGCGTGCTAGCACCGGCTTCCATCAAAATTCCAGATACAGACATAGTGTGCGGTGAGGATTTCTCGTTTCTAAAGCGGTCTGTCTCATAGACTACACCAGTCAATAGAGCTGTAGCGATTTGCGAATCTACTAACTTTTTATCAAGTGCAACTACAAGATCCGTCACCATTTCTGACAAACTGCTGGCGCCAACTTCTACCCACTGGACCGACCCCAACTCTGATGCCTCCTTGGTGCTAACCGAAATTATTGTTGCATCATGTAATATCCTGCCATGAGCCACAATCGCCTCATCTAAATCACTTTTGTTTTGTACTCCCAGCGCAACAACCGCGTCAACATTAAAGTCGCCTTGGCTAAATTCTAGGTCAGCATCTGAAATACTGGTCTTGTAAGGTGTAATAAAGATCTTTACAACACTGTCTTCTACCTTGTAGCGGAGCTTATCAGCCTTTGATTTGTCGAGCGAGATTATAAAATCACGAAGACTATCAGTATTTTTTTCTAAAGTCTTATCTGGCTCCAAAAACTCTATCATAGGAGGAATTTCACCACTAAATACAGCTGTTGCATGCTTATCATCTCTATTTAGCGCCAGCGCTAACCCAATAGACGCAGAAAGTTGATCAATACTGGGATCACGACTAATAATAACGAGGACATTGTTTGCCTCTTTAAGTGTCTTAACTATTTCCGTTAACTGAGACTTGGGTGCTTGAGTTTGGTTTTGTTGATCGTTTTCTGCCATTTTTTTCTTTTTTATTTTGTTGATCTTATAAGCATAAACGTAACATATATCACCACTAAAGTCTAGTCAAACTTTACATAAGCGTTAACTATCAGTTATAGTTATGCCATAGTAAAAGTTAAATTAAAAAATTGTAAGAAGGAAAACCAATGCCAATTATCAAATCAGCAAAAAAGCGTGTTAGAGTAGCCTCAAAAGCCGCAAGTCGTAACTCAAAAACTAAGCGTAATCTAAAGACAGCCGTCAAATCACTACAATCTGCCATAAAAGGCGGAAAAGCTAGCGATTCTCATCTAAAAAAGGCTCACAGCGCCATAGATACAGCAGCTAAAAAAGGTGTTATTCACAAAAACAAAGCTGCCCGCAAAAAAAGCCAAGCAGCAAAAGCGGCCAAAACAGCTGGCGCTAAGAAAACCGTCGCAAAAAAAGCTCCTGCAAAAAAGCCAGTAGCGAAGAAAGCTCCTGCAAAAAAGAAATAGTTTAGTAAGCTAGTTTTGTTATAGCTAATTTCATTGCGTCATCGAAGTTGTAGGCTTGCTGGCGTGAGGTTTTTTCTATATCTCTAAGTAAATCAAGATACTCGATAATCCTGTCTTTGCCCATTTTAGTAGCGATGTTTTTTGCTTTACCAAGAACATAACTATTAAGGCCAGTTTCTCCAGAAATTTCATTTAAGGATTTGTTTCCTGCTGCCAAACATACAGCCACCATATGCATCTGCCAGACCAGCATGCCAAAGATTGCTTGGGGCTCGACCCGAAGCTTTCGTTGTTCTTCGTACAAGTCTAGAGCCTTCTTTAGGTTACCGTTAAATGCTTCATCTACAAGGTTAAAAATCGTGCTAGTTGGAGTTTGCTGAGTTAAAAGATCGATAGTCTCTTTGGTAATTTTTGGATCATATTGCAGTAGCTTTGTCAGCTCGTTATGTAAGTTAGACTGGTCACTGCCAACCCTAGTTACCAAATACCTAGAGTCCGCCGGGCTAATCTCACCGTTTTTTTCCGCGACAAAACTTTTTATCCAAGCAACGAGTGAGCCTTCTTCCAAGTCACTAAATTCCCTAAAACCCTCTAGTTTTTTGAGATTCTTGTAATAACTAGAGCGTTTATCTATGTTGGGCTCAATAATTATGAGTAAGCTATCACCTTCTGCTAACTTCAAAAATTCATCAAAATCCTCTATCGCGTCTTTATGAGCAGATAATTGCTCTGTAATAACTAACTTTTTGTCAGAAAATAATGACACAGACCCAAGCCCTGCTTTTATGTCATCTAGTGACACATCTGGACCATAAAATCTCTCAATATTTAGAGCATCTCCGTTTTTTAAAAATTTGGCTATCTCATTATCAAGCGCAGACTTAATCCCAAACCAATTGCTACCTGCAAAAACCTTTACCATAGAACCTACATTATACCCTGACATTTAGGGCAAGTATGGGTTCCGCGCCCCGCTACTCGGGTTTTAATAATCGTAGTTTGGCATCTTGGGCATGGCAAATTCTCTCTTCTGAAGACACGAGCAAAATCCATATAGCTACCCCGTTTGCCCTCGGCATTTACATAATTTTTATCTGTTGAACCGCCTTTTTCTATTGCTAGATTTAGGACGTATTGTAGCTCTGTGAATAAACTTTCTACTCGTTTTTGGCTCAAATCTTTAACAAGTGTGCTCGGGTGAATTTTTGCCCCCCACAAAGACTCATCTGCATAAATATTACCTACCCCAGCTAGGACTGTTTGGTCCAATAATACAGCTTTTATATTGCTGTTTTTGCGCCTTTGCATGCGGTCATACAAAATTTTTGCTGTAAATGTAGGCTCTAAAGGCTCTGGCCCGACCTTTTTCATGAAGTCTAATTCTGGAACCGAGATTGTTGGCATTAGGCGCATCCAGCCAAACTTACGCTGGTCGTTAAAGAAAAGGTATGGACCATTTTTTAATGACAAAGTAACACGCGTAGAGGTGTCGGGCAATTTTCCAATGAGCGAGTCGTTTGGGTGACCTGCTCCAAAGTTTTCTTGGCCACGATAAACCAGCTGACCGGTCATTTTGAGATGAATAACTAACGAATAATCTGTGTCCAAATCAATAATCAGCACTTTTGCGCGGCGCTTAACTCCAGTAATTTTTGCACCAAGCAAAAAGTTTTTTACTTCAGATTCTGGGTTAGGAAAAGATTTAGGCCAATCAAAAGAAACATTGGTAATTTTATGACCAACCAACAATTTTTCTAGACCACGTTTAACGGTCTCGACTTCTGGCAACTCTGGCATTAATACCAGTTTACTAAAGAACTATGTTGTTTGTAAGTTCAGAGTACTTGGGAATCTGAGCTTTAAAAAGCGTATCTACGGTAGCGCGACTACCTTTAAAGCTCACAGCCTTGGAGTTACATGATGTAGACCAAGTTCTTATCTTAGTACTATCATCAAACTCTGTTTCAAACACATATCTATTTCCAAGTGAGCAAAGACTACGATCGTCGGTTTTTATTGAGTTGTCGCGAGTGGTAAATCCAGCATTTTCAAGAGCAAGCAAGAAGGCTTCAAAGGCAGAAGACTTGTTGGAGGTTGTTGTTGAAGAAATAACCGACTCGTCATAACCTTGTAAAACTTCTAATTTTCGCTCGGTGTCATCTACTGTTATGCGGATAGCCCGACGACTTTCTTCGCCAACAACCCTTCCATATACTGTGTAGCTAACTTTCTTACCATCTACCGATAGTTTACTTACTTTTTGGGAAATTGTTGGCTGATTTGGAGCTTTTTCGTTCCCGTCGCCAGAGATTAATCTGAACAAAAGAAAGACACCTCCAAAGAATACAATGGTGATTATAACTAGAGCTAAAACATACTTCCTCGGCATATCCAGTATATTATAGCACAGATTGTAAATTTATGCAATATCTATATCTGTTATAATAAAGTTATGGGAGACTCATTAGGTGACCTGTTAAATAAAGGTCGGTTTAAAGAACCGCCAGAGATCGGCATTATCAAAACGTTTGTTCATGAGCAAACCGGTATTACACCAGACGTAAAAATGACCCCCACTACTTTCATCGTAGCCATGCCTAATGCTTCGGCGGCCGGAACACTACGCTTTAAGCTGTTCCAACTCCAGAGATCAATGGGTCACGAACGTAAAATTATTATCAAGATTGTTCAATAATTTCACTAAGTCTAGTCTTCAGATCCTCAAATCCGGTATAAACTACCGACTTCATGCCCAGATCTTCCGCCACTCTACAATAAGCTTCAACATCATCAATAAAAACACATTCATCTGGACTAAGACCCAACTTATCACATATAGCCTGATACATTCCCGGAGCTGGCTTAACTACTCCCAGGTCGCAGGATAAAACAACACTATCGAACAAAGCGACCTGCCAATCTTCAAACATTTCATTTAGCCAATTCTCTGCCGCATTGCTGAGCATACCTATACTAAATTTAGGCTTTAACTCATCACGAATATATTCAAATAATTTTAAGTTTGCATTATTACGACTGTTAAAGAGTTCGGCAATTCGCGCTCTGTCCACATTGACAAGTTTCGCTAATTCTTCGATCAGCGTATCATAAGATATTGATTTATTATTTGCAGCATTATCTAACAATTTAGCTTGATAAAATTGTTCATCAGTGTCACAAAATTCATCTCTGAAGCTTTGCCAGCTATCAGTAGTCAACACCCCAAAACAATCGAAAATTATAGCTTTAATTTTACTCATAGATTATTAAATACTTCGTCTAGCTCAGAACCACAAAGCTTTCGAGCCTCATCAATAGTAACCCAACAGTAATCAGTATGTTCATCACTAATTTCTACATCATCGTAAAAACTAGCTTTTACTTTATAAAAAACTAACACCAGCCCTAGGTCATCCTTCAGATCAAAAGGCATACGCACTGCATGTATAACCTGGCCTATTTTAATATCCTTAATACTTACAAGTTCTTCATTGAGTTCTCGATTTAAGGCCTGAGTCAACTCCTCGGCATCATCCACTCGACCACCCGGGAATTCCCAATATCCCTTTTGGCTTTTGAGAAGCAAAACCTGACCTAAATCATTAACAATTACGCCTTTTATGCCTACCTGGAAACTTTTCATACTCATTAAAGTTCGCCCCAATTTTCGCCTGTGCTGATATCTACTTTGAGTTTTACAGGTAGATCATAAATATTTTCCATAGTTTCTTTGAGTAATTTACTGTATTTTTCGACGTCTTTTTCATCACATTCTAGCAATATACTGTCGTGAATCTGTAAAAGCATTTTACAGCCATCAGTGATTTTCTCATCAATCTTTACCATAGCCAGCTTAGTTAGGTCTGCAGCCGTTCCCTGCAGTGGCATGTTCACAGCTGCGCGGTATGCACCTTCGCGTACCATAAAATTAGAGCTTTTTACGTCCGGGCAAGGTCGCCTGCGACCCAGCAAAGTCTCGACGTAACCTTTGGTATCAGCCATCTCACGCGTACGGTTGATATACTCTTTAAGTTTGGGCCTGATCTTAAAGTATTTGTCTATGAACTCACGAGCTTCCTTAAAGCTCATACCAGTACCTTCAGCCAGTCCATGAGGACCTTGGCCATATAAAATTCCAAAGTTTACAGCCTTAGCTTCGTATCTCTGTTGTTTTGTTACTTCTTCTGGCTTTATACCCAACACATCGGCCGCAGTTAAAATATGGATGTCTTCGTCTTTATTGAAGGCCTCGATCATTGTCTCGTCATCTGCTAAAACAGCCGCCAGGCGTAGCTCAAACTGGCTATAGTCAGCACTAACTAAGACCTTACCCTTATCTGCACCAAAGGCTGTGCGAATTTTTTTACCCAGCTCAGTACGCACCGGGATGTTTTGGAGATTAGGATCCAGACTACTGAGTCGTCCAGTTTGCGCCGTAGTCATGTTAAAAGTTGTATGCAATCGTGAATTTTCATCCACCATTTCCGGTAATGTATCGACATAAGTATTTTTCAGTTTAGTTACTTCTCGAAACTGCGTGATCAGATCAATTATTGGGTGCAGTGGTCGTAACTTTGCCAGTTCACTAGCGGCAGTACTATAGCCAGTTTTGCCCTTTTTTATAAAATCAGTCGGCAAATTTAGTTTATTAAATAAAATATCGGCTAGTTGTGATGGTGAAGCAATATTAAACTCCTGATCAGCATGTCCATAAATAGTTTGTTGCAGGTCTGAAATACTATCTTCTAACTCAACTGCAAAATCTTTTAAATACTGGGCGTCTAATTTAACTCCTTCGTACTCCATTTTAGCCAAAGTTTTAATTACTGGGAATTCGACGGTATCTGCAAGATTAATCAGACTGGTAAGCTCACTCATTTGCTCGGCCTGTAGATCATAAAGTGCACGAATTATAGAAGATATCTGGCCGGCCCGCTCCAAAAATTCATCTGGTGATAAATTATCTAGGTCTGGCCCATCATATCCCAGGTCTGTCCGCGCTAGGTCCGTTAAAGTCTGCTCACGTCGGACACTATTGATCAAAAATGCTCCAACTAAAACGTCATGATCTACTTGTGAGATATCTAAGCCCAAATTGAATAAAACTTTTATCGTCGATTTGATGTCGTAGCCAAACTTTTTGACTTTTTTATCAGTAAATACCTCGAAAAACTTATCAGCTAAATGTTTTGATGATACTTCTTCCAGATTTATGACATAAACCGTGGTTTTATCTGGTGAGATAACCAAATGCTTTCCGCCAGCACCGTGTTTACCAGTAGCGTAGCTAGTGACTACTAGCTCCTGCCATTTTGAGGTATCGATGTTTTTTAGATCATCATCATTCTTTACCAAATCAACTTTACCAACCGATATATCAAAATTGTGCTCAGTCTGTTCTAACTGTGTATCATCCACCTTCATAATGTCAGGCAG
This sequence comes from uncultured Candidatus Saccharibacteria bacterium, assembly GCA_964444225.1. GTDB lineage: Bacteria > Patescibacteriota > Saccharimonadia > Saccharimonadales > 2-12-FULL-41-12 > JALHOM01. The sequence continues at coordinate 7,672 of CAYUFM010000008.1, forward strand.
TTGTCGCACCAGGCTCTTAAACTCTAACTTTTGTAGCACCTGCATAACTCTTGCTGGGTCACATTTACTACCATCCACCTCTTTAAGATCAAGTTTTAGTGGCGCATCCAGCCATATCTCGGCCAGTTTATGACTCATGTAGGCAGAGTCTTTCCCGTTGATAAGTTTTTGCTTGGTACTGCCAGAAATTAGCTCAATATTTTCATAAATTCCATCTAATGTTTCAAACTGTTGTAGTAGAGCTACACCACCCTTTTCGCCAATGCCTGGCACTCCCGGGATATTGTCAGAACTGTCGCCTTTAAGTGCCTTTAAATCTATAAATTGATCTGGCTTAATGCCGTACTTTTCAGTAAAGCTCTCTGGGTGATATTCCTCGATATTACTCAAACCTTTTTTTAGTGCATAAACTTTGGTGCGCTCATTTATAAGCTGTAACATATCTAGGTCTGATGTAACTAAAATTGTCTCGATATTTTGCTCTTTAGCCTGAGTTGCCAGACCACCCATAATGTCGTCAGCTTCATAATCATCTAACTCATAAAGTGGCCAACCAAAGGCTTCTAAAAGTTCATGAAGCAAAGGAATCTGCGGGTAAAAATCTGGTGGTGGCGGTTTGCGTCCAGCCTTATATTTAGGGTAAATCTCCAGCCTTTTGCGAATATTAGTCTTGGGCTTATCCCAAGCCACACAGACATAATCTGGACCAAGGCGTTTAATTACCTCCAGTGCCATGGTCGCGAAGCCATAAACTCCGCCTGTAGGCACTCCATCCTTGGTACTGAGGTTGGGCATAGCAAAGTAGCCACGGTAAAAAACCGATTTACCGTCGATAACAACCAACCGCTTCATGCCCTAATTATACCCCAATAACTAAAGTCCTACGCTCATCTTAAAATCTAAAATACATAGACCAGCTAAATTACGGCTTATTTACAAAGAAATTGCCTAGGCTAAGTCTTGTTTTAAAGCTTCTAATTTTGTAGTGATTGTATGTAGCTCACCTGTTGAGTGGGCTGTATGCGGAGAAAGTATCCAAATCACATCGATGAATGGAGAAGGTTACAGAATAATGATTAACCACCCTGATATTGCAAAAAGCATGTCAGAAATCTTAAGTTTATTATTCAAATACATCAAACTTAGTCCGGATTATGAAAATGTAGTCAAAGAATCTAAATTTGATGTAATTAAGAACAAAGACTAATCTGTTAGAATAGACTTATGAAAAGTGGAAAAGTTATAGCTATTGTTGGCATGGCTGGGAGCGGTAAAGGCACTGTTGCTGAATATTTAGAGTCTAAGGGTTGCCCGAAGGTTTACTTCGGTGGTATGGTCTATGAAGAAGTCAAAAAGCGTGGCCTAGATATCATCAAGGACGAAAAATTTGTACGCGAAGACATGCGATCTCAAGAAGGCATGGATGTCATGGCCAAGCGCGCCAGCATAAAGATCGACGAATACTTTACAAATGGCCATAAAACAGTCGTCTGTGATGGTCTTTATTCCTGGAGTGAGTACAAGTTCCTAAAAGAAAAATACGGTGATAATTTAACAGTTATTGCCGTGTACACACCTCTAAATCTACGCTATGAACGACTAGTAAATCGTCGTGATGAGCATCGCCCCTACACACTAGAAGACGCGATTAAGCGCGATTATACAGAGATAGAGAACATCGAAAAAGGCGGTCCGATCGCCATGGCCGACTATACCATAGTCAACGACCAAGAACTTGATGTGCTCATAAATAATCTAGAAAAACTCCTGCAGACTATTCTCTAATAATCTATATCTTATACCTTACTATTGCTTTTTTTAGTAATTTGTGCTATTATTAATTAACTATGTCAGTAGTTGTTAAAAACGAAATTATTGATTCAATAAAGTCAGGCGACCTAAAATTCAAACCAGCACTTGACTCACTTCAGTTTAGGCCACACGCAGTCGATCTTCGACTAGGGTTTGAATTTCGTATACCTAAAAGAACATTTAAAAGTAATGGCCGTAGTGCCGTATCTCTGGACCATTTAGCAATAAATGACGGCCATTTTTCGCATTATGAAGATATTAAACTAAATCCAGGTCAGTTTTTTGATCTTCTCCCGGGTGAATGGGTTATGGGTTTTAGTTTAGAAGAAGTACATATCAAAAGTCCGACACTCATGGCAGTCCTCTACCCTCGGTCTTCTGTGAATCGACGAGGTCTAAGTGTTGACCTCACAGGAATAGTAGATACTGGCTATAAAGGTAACTTAATGATTCCAATTCACAACACAACTGCAATGCAGGTTATTAGAATTTACCCCGGTGAGAGAATTTGCCAATTAGTCTTTGAAAGACTTGAGCAACCTGTCAGAGAAGGTTACACCGGAAGATACTCAAAAACATCAAAATACCAACCAGAAAAAGAACAAAAAGAAATAGATCTAATTAGATCAGGAAAAATAAAAGACATAAAAAAAGAATTTAAGCTCGTTAGCTAAGTCCTATTTAATGTAGTCGTGAAGTTTGCGCGCATCTTTGTGCTTGCGAAGTTTGGCTAGAGCCTTGGCTTCAATCTGCCTAATTCGCTCGCGAGTAACACTAAATTCTTGACCAACTTCTTCTAGAGTGTGACTTTTGCCACCTTCTAGACCAAAACGAAGTTTCAAAATCTTTTGTTCACGCTCGGTTAAACCAGACAAAACTTCACGAACGTGCTCTTTGAGTAGCTGTGTTGTCGCTGATTCTTCGGGACTGACAGTATCCTCGTCCTCAATAAAGTCACCAAGCACACTATCTTCTTCATCATCACGGACCGATGCATCTAAGGAGTGAATATCCTGCTTAATTTTCATAATGTTCTCGACTTTGTCGACTTCCATCTCCATTGCCTTAGCAATTTCTTCGTTAGTCGGCTCACGGTTAAGTTCTTGAGTTAAGCGACGTTGTGTTCTGAGTAATTTATTTATTGTCTCAAACATGTGCACGGGTATACGAATTACTCTGGCCTGGTCGGCAATCGCCCTAGTTATGGCCTGGCGAATCCACCAAGTTGCATAGGTAGAAAATTTAAAACCTTTGTCTGGGTCAAACTTTTCTACAGCCCTAAGCAATCCAGTGTTTCCCTCTTGAATTAGATCTAACAGATCAAGCCCACGTCCAACGTAGCGCTTAGCAATCGAGACTACTAGACGCATGTTAGCTTCGGCCATTTTGTCTTTAGCGTCTTTTTCGCCAGCGACTACCCGGTGTGCCAACGCTAGTTCTTCGTCAGCTTTAAGCAATGGAATTTTACCAATTTCACGCAGATAAAGTCTGACAGAGTCGTCAGCAATATCATCCATGTAGTCTTTGTCGTTTAGGATAATTTCTTCGTCCTCTTCCTCGGCCCATTCATCAGTAAATTCTACAGTTGGCCCCGCGTCAGCTGGTGTGGAAACCAAAATTTTAGCGGCGGCTAGTTCTGTATACAGCTCATCTAAAACCTCTGTATTTTCTGGAACGTCCGGGATTGCGGCAAAGATTAATTCTTGCTCAATCTTCTTGTCTTTTTTGGCCTGCTCAAAAAGAGCATTTTTTGCCTCAATCAGGGCATTTTTGTCTTCTGACATAGATTTTACTCCTTAGTTTTTTTCAATAATTCATCGAGTTCACGCACTTTTTCTAGGTGTTTATGTGCTTCTTTTGCGTCTAATGTTTCCATCAACCCTAGTATTTGTTGTTTTTGATCTTTTACGTAAAATTCTATTAATCGAGTCCTAAGGCGCGCCGCTTCATAATATAGTTCTATCGGATCAACGCCTGAGTATAATTCCTCGAATTGTAATGTAGCTATTTTTACATAATCAATAATTTTATTCAAGCCATCAGCCTTTTTTATATCACCGTCAAACTCTGGATTATTGCGCAAAAACTTCAGCAAATCACGAGACTGCTCACGCCTAAACATTTCTGGGGTCAGCCTATCTAGTGCCAGCCTAGCCTTTGGTAGCATAAACGTTAGACACAACAGCTGATCACCTGTTTTTATGGCTTCTAGCTCATTAGACGTAAGTTTATCGGTAGTTTGCTTAACCTGCTTTAGTCTAGGTTTAGTATTGTCGCTCGAGCTAGATAACCCAGATTTTACAGAGCTTTTATCAATATCAAGCAGGCTAGCAATTTGGCCGACATAATGGTCTTTTTCTATTTCACTATCGAGTTTATGAACCACCGGCAAAACAGCTTCGGCAAACTGTTTTTTGCCCAAAGCCGAAGAGATATCAAGCTGGTTTTTATATGTGCTTATTAGCCAATCCAGTGCGTAAACATGCTCGGATATTACTTTTTTCCAGACCTCCGGGTCTTGTCTAACAAGTTCATCAGGATCTTTACCACTCGGAATAGTCACGACACTCAAATTAACTCCAGTTTTACCAGCTATTGGTATGGCGCGTTCTGTTGCGGCTAGTCCTGCTCGGTCTTCGTCAAAGGCAAGACGCACATCTGGTGAAAATCTGCCCAAGAGTTTGAGTTGCTGGTCTGTAAGTGCAGTACCAGCAGTGGCCACGACATTCTTAACGCCAGCCTGATGCGAGCTAACGACATCTAAGTTGCCTTCCACAAGCACACTAAACTTCTCTGTCTGAATAGCCTTTTTGGCTAAATGTAGGCCATAAACATGTCGTGACTTATCATAAAGAAGTGTCGATGGCGTATTGATATATTTAGGTGCATTAGGGTCGTCATTCAGTAGCCTTGCTGTAAAGCCTACTACTTTACCAAACTGATCACTAAGCGCAATCATTATCCGTCCGCGGAACATATCCGACACCCGACTAGATCTCTCGGTAGAGAGTCCAGCATTTTTGATCTCTACAGGCGTAAAACCTTTTTTTACCAAATATGAGATTAATGCATTCCCGCCGTCTGGGCTGTAGCCAATTTTAAAGTCTAAAATTGTTTGTTTAGTAAAACCCCGTTTTTTCACAACATAATCCAGCGCTTTTTTATTAGCACCTAACTGCACTTGATAGAATTTGGCCGATGCTTCCAGCACCCCATACAGCCGTTCTTTCTGTTTTGAGTTACCTTGGCCAGATAATTTTTGGAATTTGCTTAGATCTACGCCAGCTTTTCGGGCAAGCAACTCCAAAGATCCTTTAAAATCCAGACCTTCAACTTCCTGCACAAAGGTAAAGACGTCCCCGCCCCTACCAGAGCTAAAATCATGCCAAATTTGCTTTTCAGGACTGACTACAAAGCTTGGTGTTTTCTCATTACTAAACGGACTTAAGCCTTTATAGTTTTTGCCAGTACGCTTTAGCGCCACATACTCACCAATAACATCTTCAATGTTAAGCTTGGCCTTTACCTCCGTCACAGCATCCATATGAACTAGTGTAGTGATAAAACATCAAAGATAAAAGCAATAGCACAATTTATGAAAGGCTCTTTCTCTGTTAAAATAAAGCTTATGCAACCAAATAATTCTCAAAGCACAGAAGGTCCGTCAGACCCATTTGCCTTTATCAAGAATACTGTTCCGGCTGGCCACAGGCCTTCACCTTTTTCACCTTCGACTACAAAAGGTCGAGTAATTTTGATCGGCTCACTGATGGGGGTTTTATTATTGGTTTTTGTAATTGTTATGTCTTTTTTGAACAATGCCTCACAAGAAAAAGCTAAACAATACCTAGAGCTAGGCCAAAAACAGACAGAAATTATTAGGCTCTCTGCCATAGGAGAGCAGAAAGCAAAATCACTAGAAACGCGAAGTTATGCAACTACCGTAAAATTGAGTATGACTACTTCACAAGCTAACGTGAACAAAGTCATTACAGCAAATGGTGTTAACGCCAAGCAACTATCAAAAGAACTTACCAAAAGTAAAAATCCTAAATCCGACACCATCTTAGACGAAGCAGAAAAAAACAACCGTTTCGATGAAACTTTTAAAGAACTACTTTCATCAGAAATCACTAAATATCAACAGCAAATTAATACAGTCGCCGGCGACATATCTGAAGCAGAGCGCGAAATTCTTCAGGAAGCATTTAACCAAGCGTCCATCCTGCAAGGAACAGCATCAAAAACAACTTAGTTTTGTTTGTCGGCTACCAAATTGTAACTGTGTAAAATAAACCCTCGGATCTCTTCCCATGGTAACTGCCCGCTCAGCACAATAGTGTTCCAGTGTTTTTTGTTCAGATGATAACCAGGCATGACGGTCTCATACTTTTCTCGTAGTACCTCCGCAAGTTGCGGGTCGCACTTTAGGCTTATTCTTAACGGATCTGATTTTTCAGCAATTATTGCAAAGATCTTGTCATTAGTTTTATAGACAGCCGTCCCCTCCCCAAAGGGATATTCGAGTACAGAATTTGGCATCTCTAAAATATACTGTTCAACTTTTTTATGAGTCATTAACTACATTGTATCACGTTAGTACTTGACATTATTACCATTTTGTAGTAGTATACAATCATAAAACTAAAAAATAAAAACATTAAACAAGGAAAATAACATGTCAAGAGAACATATTCCAATAACTGACAAAACACCCGGCTCCCAGAGAGTTCATGTTGACTTAAACGAAAGGCTCAGGAGACCTGTTTACGAACCAATTCCACAGGACGAGTTGAGGACTCGACGGGCTGAGAGTAAGCGAAAAACAAATCCTGTAAAAAGTACCTTGCTTGGAGCATTGAGCGTTGGTGCTGCTCTCGTTGTTTTACATACCGCATTCGCCAAAGACGAAAAGGTAGAGAAAATAAAACTAGATAATACCGAAGATATAAGGAAAGGCGTCGAAAAAACAAACCAAGAAAAACAATTTTTTAATACAGTTGTAAACGAAGATGGTAAAATTGTTGTAATTCCAAATTTTGATGAAGCACAAAGAACTCCTGAGGTAAGTATTGACGAAGGCGGTGTTCAATACAATCCTGCCGAAGAAGGTGTATATCAGGACCCTACAAAGACACCTAGCCCTTAAAAGCTTGTAAATAGTATTGTAGTTCAGCAATGCTGGCTTGGATATCATCGAAGGCGCGATGCACTTCTCTCTTCTGAAATTCTAAACCATACTTTGTTTGCATAACAATTTTATAACTACTAACATCTAGCATCCGATAATGGAGCAGACTCTCTACCTCGGGCCACCATTTAATAATAAATCCGCGGTCGTTATGTATAGAATTACCAGCTAACACGGCTGGTTCATTGCCAAACTGGGCTTTTATAAAACCAACTAACTCATGAATTACATCGTTCTCTGACTTGCCGTCTGCTTTTATTCGGTCAATTAGGCCACTCTTTGCATGTTGGTCTTGGCTCCAAGGATTCATGCTAGACAATATATCTTCCGGGTAAGTTATTACTGCTTCATAACTTGCTAGAGTCTTAAAATCAAAGTCCGTTACCTCGCAGGCTACCTCTAAAATTACATCTTTTGCCGGGTTGAGACCCGTCATCTCTAGATCTATCCATAATAGCTTTGTGGGTTGTTTGTTTTTGTCGATATTTTCCATTGCCATGATGATAGTATATAACTATGAAGCGCTTAATGAACAAAAAAATACTATTGTTAGTTAGCGGACTGATCACTATTTTGTTAATAATTTACTTTTTATTCATCCGAATAGATACAGCAAGCGCACCTTTGGCAGATAAAAAACCTGATGTAGAGACCAGCCAAACTACAGAACAACCTAAAGAAACACCCCCAGCCGTACCTGCACCAACTCCAACACCAGCCCCGACTCAACAACCTCCGGCATTCGATAAAACCAAATTTTCACTTACAGAACCAGCTAGTATTTGGGTTGTGGTAAACAAAAAACGTCCCCTGCCCTCGTCCTATGTCCCCAGCGATCTGACTGCAGTTTCGGGTGGGCAGATACGAGCCGAAGCCTCTACGAATCTTACAAATTTAGTAACAACTGCCAAAAACGCTGGCCATGCCCTGTCCGTCATAAGCTCCTACCGATCATACAGCACACAACAAACAACCTATAACGGCTGGGTAGCACGCGACGGAGTTGCGCAAGCAGACACATACAGTGCTCGCCCTGGGCATAGTGAACACCAAAGTGGACTAGCAGTCGATTTAGGTAATGGGGTGTGCAATTTAGAAATTTGCTTTGGCGACACAACAGCCGGCAAGTGGCTGGCCGCAAATTCGAGTAATTTTGGGTTTATCATCCGCTACCCCAGTGGCAAAGATAATATTACTGGATACCAATACGAACCATGGCATTTACGATACGTCGGGTTAGAACTAGCAAAAGAATTACAAAAAACGTCCCAAACTATGGAAGAGTTTTTTGGCCTAACCAACCAAGCTAGCTATTAGACAGATGTAGTTTTGCGCTCTAATGCAATATCCAGAGCGCTTTGCCGGAAAAATTACCGGCTGGCGCTCGCAGTACTCTTGCGATTGTATTAGGGCGCAAAACTAGCTTCAATTTTAATTATTTTGCGACGTTAGAATTCTGCTAAGTTGACTAACATTACCTACTAAAAAGTCTGGATTTTGTTTTTTTAGAATTTCTTCGGCCTGCAGTCCCCAACTAACAGATACCGTCCGGATACCCGCCTTGTGCCCAGCTTTTGCATCTCGCACTTCGTCCCCTATCATCCAAGTTGTCGATTTGTTATATTTTTTTCGCATCACTAACTGCCTGATGTTTCCGGCCTTACCAAAAAACCATGGGCGCTTCATGACAACAACCTCATCATCCAGACCATAGCGCTTCATTATCGAGCGAATCGACCTTTCTGAATTAGAGCTCAGAATATACTGCTTTATACCTTGGGAGTGCAGTTCTTTTATAAGCTCGGCGATGCCATCAAATAAATTCACTTGGCCAGCCGATTTTACAAATAATCTACGACCGTCTTTTAGCAAGCCTGGAAACTGCCAAGGTTTGATCCCGATCCATCGCATCACCGTCCAAACAGATTGTTCTCGCAAATATTGATAGTCAGCATCACTAACTGCCTTCAAACCGTACGAAGGAGCAAGCTCATTATAAATTTGCAAAAAAACCGGCACTACATCGGCAATTGTTCCATCAAAATCCCAAATAATTACTCGGTTCATCTACATAGTCTCTGGGGTAGGCATTCCCAGTAGCTGGAGCCCAGTGGTTAAGGTTTTTTCATATTGATCCACTAGTTTTGCTCTTAGCCCTGCTCGAGGGTCATCAATAACCCGGCTATTTTCATAAAATTGGTTAAAGGTTGTTGCTAGTTCATAAAGATAAGTACAGATGTGATGTGGTGAGAAGTCGGTAATTGTGGAGTTCAAGATATCAGGCACCTCACTTAGCTTAAAGGCTAGTCGACGCTCAAATTCATCAAGGTCACCCGCTTGGGTTACGTCTGCTACATCGCCAATTTTGCGCAAGATTGATCTGGCTCTCACCAAAGCATATTGCAAATATGGCCCGCTGTTTCCTTCTGTACTAATAGATTGATCTAGGTCAAAGGCTATATCGCCACCAACTCGACTTTTTAACATTGAGTATTTAACTGCGCCTAAGGTTACTTGACGGCGAACTTCCGGATCATCATGCGACACAGACGCTTCGACACCATCAATCACGTCTGTTGCCTTGGACACATTGCCTAATCGTGAACTCATTTTTTTGCCATCACCAAAACGTACCGTGCCATTTGCTACGTGACGTTGCTTGGCCGACAACTCTGAATCAATCAGCTCTAGAGCCTTAAAAACTACCTGCATATACTGAGATTGGTCATTACCAGTAACAATCACTCGCTTGTCATAACTAAATTGTCTTTTTTCTAGCTGAATAACTCCCAGGTCCTTTGTTTCATAGGTTGGCAGACCGGCTGAGGTTATAAACACTCGAGTATGTAACCCACTGGTTTCTTCTGGTAAGACCACCGCACCCTCACTCTGGACAAAAACATTTGGGTGGGCTTTCACGATTTCTAAACCAGGCACCATTGTTTGACTTTCTGGATAATATGCATCGAAACTGTGGGCGTTGATTGACAGATAAAAATTATCAAAATAATCATAACTCCACTGCCGGGTAATGAAATAAATTTTGGCAAAGTTAGAGTCCTGGTCGCCGGACTCAAAAAGCTGATAAATCTGCTGATTTATTTGGTCAATTTGCGGTTTCGCGACTTCGTTTTCTTCGTAAGCTTTAGACCCGTTAACATAGGCCTGGGATATCCATGTTGCTCTATCCGTAACTTCATCTAATTTATCGGGGTTTTCGCCTCCTAATTCTTGGATCATACCCCAAAGACATTTGGCTGCATGCAGACCAACATCACCCCCAAAGCTCGTGCGCACAACCCTACTTCCACAAAATTCATAAACTCGGCCCATGCTGTCGCCGATTAAGGTTTGGTATAGGTGTCCAGTGTGTAGTTCTTTAAAGGCATTAGGACATGAATATTCTAGTAAAACAGTTTGGTCAATGTTGGGCTTCTGCCAATATATTCCTTTGTAAATAGTATCATCACTAAGAGTCACATTTATAAATCCCGGGCCAGCAATATCGACAGACTTAGCAAGGTTAGATTCTTGGATATGCTGGACGATTTTTTCGGCAACTTCGCGAGGAGATCTGCCAACTTTTCCAGCAATCTGCATGGCAATGTTACAAGAAAAATCTCCGTGAGATTCGTCGCTACGCAAAAAAACAACAATTTGGTCTACGCCAAACTCAGTTTTTACGAAACTTTGTACTAATTCTTGTAGCTCACCTGTCATTTCACTATGGATTATAACAGATGGGGACAATCTAGTTTTTACCAGATTTTAAATATGAAGCCGTCTCCCAGATAACCCAATAAGTTGATGCCAATAACAAGAAGAAGATTATGGTTGTTTCGTAAGTTTCATAATGGGCTATTGGGTTAACCACCCTGTCGCTAACGTCAAACAACAACCCAGCAGGTTTGAGCAATACATCCCAACTGTTCCAACGGGTAAATCTACCTAAATAAATTGCAAAACTACATGCTAGTAAAATTGAGCCAACGATTAACGATGTTTCTTTTGGACTAAGGCGTTTTTTTAACTCCAGATGTACCATGTATAAGCTAATAAACCCAAAGATAAGCCCGCAAATTGCAAAGCTGGCAAACAAAACAGCATCATAAACCAAACTAGCCTCGTAGGTTGGTCGTAGATGTATAAAATCTGTAATTAAGTAAAAACTGTTGGGTAAAAATAAAAACCAGCCTAGACTTATCAGGATTTGTTTTGGTGCCAGCCATGGATGGTTTTTTAGCCTTTCGACTAACCACCAAGAAAACAGTAATGGAATTATGGCCAAAAACAGATTCCAGATCAAAAAAACAAACCTCGTACTATCACTATGCATAACCCTAAAAGTTATGAGAGCTAGTGCAACAAAACAACAAACAACAATGCTAAAGACTAACCGGTTTGGGTTTTTAGGCTGCGGGTCACTTCTCATAGGCTTAGGCAAGTTCTGCCTTTAGCTTCTGTATTAGGTCAACTGGTGATGGATTTAGTCCGTTCAAAAGCGCAAGATACAAACTGACAAAATCGCCAAAAGTTGTGCCATAAACCATTTGCTCCAGTACAGTACTTCCTTGCAAATTAACGACTTCAGCTGCTGGTTTTTTACCACTCAGCATTTTTTCTGTTACATCGAACCGCTTTTGAATCTGCGGATGATCCAAGCTACTAACTAAATTAACAACTTTGTACGGTTTATCTACCGGATGAGAACTCCAGCCCAAAAATTCATTATGATTAAACTCTGGATATATCCCGTACCAAGCGATATTTTTAGCATTTTCATTAATACTAATCTTCCATTTGTAGGCTACTCCAGCAAAAAGACTGCTGGAATAAATTACAGGACTACTTCCCGCCAACTCAAGCGCTAATTGTTTAGCAGGATTTTGGTCTGTCGGAACATCCGCACGATATTGTCTTAAAATTAGTTCCAAATTTTTAGCTACTTCTTCTAATTCATCTATTTTTTCTGAATTAACAAAACCAGACGCCTCAAATACATCTAAGATTGCGCGCAAAACATATAAAGCACCATATCTTGGCTGAGTAATAACTGGCAATCGCGCAAACACATAACCTTTTTCCTCAGCTATTTGTGCTAGTGTACCACCACTAGCAAGAACTACTATTTTGGCACCTTTTTGCTCAGCCTGTGCAAGACAATTTAGCGTTTCTTCGGTGTTACCAGAAAAAGAGGCAGCAAAAAACAGTGTTTTTGGTCCGACATATTCTGGGATATCATAATTTCGACACACCTCAAATGGCAGATTCACTCCAGGCCAAGTTTGAACTAACAAAGCTCCTAAGGCAGACCCGCCCATGCCAGCATAAACAATATTACTAAAATCACCCTCGATAACCGGGATATCATAGTTATGCAAAAGTTGTTGCCATTGATTTTCGGCAACACCAAGCGCATCTTGAGCGTCACGCTCATGAATCATCTTCAAATCATCCAATACTGACATTTTTCCTCCTGTTTTCCTTGTCGTTTATGCTTAAGCTCTGATATTCTATATAGTATAGATTATTAATTTTCTAACGACTAGATAAACAGAGGTGGGAATGTTCAACAATCATCAAGATAACCAATCAAGTAAAAACACAGATATTGACCAAGTTGCAAAAGATATCGATGAGAATGCACCACATATTGGAATTGGCACCAACCCTAGCAGTTTTAACCCAGTGATGCCTGCGCAAACACAAACTGATTCAAGCTCTACAGACATCACATCTGATGGTGTCACTTCAGCCCCAGCAGTTGCGCCTTCAGCCATTCCATCGGATCTGAATAATATTAAAGATGAAGCCCTCAAGCAACTATCACCTCTTGTCGGCAAATTAGAACAATCACCAGAAGAAAAATTTAAGACCTTAATGATGATGATCCAAGCATCCGACAACCACGACCTCATCAAAGAAGCTTACGAAGCAGCTAATGCGATCGAGGACGAGACGGCCAAGGCCCAAGCGCTACTCGCGATAGTTAACGAGATCAACTATTTCACCCAGAAGCACAGTAGCTAGGAATTGGTAGTTTGTAGATATTAAAAAAAGCTCCATTGCAGGAGCCTTTTTAGAGCTAATAAACCCTAGTTACGTTTAGTGGCCTTCGTCGCCAGTGGCGGGCAGAACGGCTGGAACTTGCGTATCATCACCAAGCGCAGGAGTCTGACTTGGGGTAGTAGCCTGAGGCTTAGGTGTCTCGGCTGGAGCAACTTCCTGATCACCACTAGTTGCGTTTGGATCAACGGCTCCATTACCTTCTATCTGAGGTAGTTCAACCTTGTTGGAGTCTGTGTCTACCTGTACAGTTGCGGGAGTTTTCTTGTCGTCATCTCCTTGAATCTTCTGGTATAGATACCTTCCACCGAAGAAAACGCCTAGTCCAACCAAAAAGGTTGCAACCAAAGCCAAAAGTCCGAGCATGAATGCTACGCCTGTACGCTCACGTCTTTGTGACTGATAATATTGATTTACTTCGTCTGGTAAGACGCTACTTTGTTGTTTTCGCCTAAATAAAGCCATTAAATTAACTCCTTAATTGACCCTATTTTACTACAAACTAGCAAATAATGCAAATAAATAAATTATGGCTTTGGATTACGGATAGCCAAGAAAATTAACCCTATTAATATAGCAAGAATCCCGCCATAAACCTGTGGCATTAAATAATCACCTAGACTTGGTCCAAAACCCTCGGAATTCCCAACAAGTTGAGGAAAAAATGTCGAAAGCGTCGAGATAATCATCTGTAGCGCAGTCGCAATTAAAATGGCACCAGTAATAGTCCCAACCCAATAATCAGTTAGGATATTTTTTAGCTTCTTCATAAACACTCCTTAATTATAAAGCTAGTTTACTACATTCCCATCATGCCGGACATGTCAGGGGCAGGAGCCGAAGCTTTTTCTGGAACGTCTACTACTAATGCTCCCATGGTCATGGCGGTTCCAGCGATAGATACGGCATTTTGGATAGCCTCACGCGTAACACGTACTGGGTCAACAATACCAGAAGTCATAGGATCAACATATTTATCGGGGTTGTTAACATCAACTCCAACTCTGCGCTTTCCGGTCCTTACTTGTGGTAAAAATTCATCAGCATTCAGTCCTGCGTTATCTAAAATAATCCTAAATGGTTGCTCTAGTGTGTTTTTCAAAATTCTTGAAGATACAGCAACAGAATCATCACCACTTATTTTTATAGATTGTGCTAGATCCACTAAGGTGACACCACCACCTGGGACAATTCCTTCCTCAAGTGCTGCTTTTACGGCTGCTACTGCATCATCGACGCGGAATTTCTTTTCTTCTATCTCTGTCTCCGTTGCGCCACCGACTTTTATCACCGCTACTTTGCCAGATAAGCTAGCTTTGCGCTCTTTTAGGCCATCACGGTCATAGCTGGATTTGGCATTGATTGCCTGGACGTCAATCTGACCAATCCTTTTAGCAACATCTGTAGCCTTGCCGGCACCTTCGATAATTGTGGTGCTGTCTTTGGTAACAATAACTTTTCGAGCTGAGCCAAAAACTGACTCATCAACATTATCAAAGTTCATGCCTTGATCGCCAGAGATCACTTTTCCGCCTGTAAGCACGGCAATGTCGGCTAGAATTTCTTTTTGCTTGTCACCAAAACTTGGCGCTTTAACTGTCACAACATTCAATACACCTTTAAGTTTGTTGAGTACCAACGTGCCAAGCGCCTCACCTTCTACATCATCGGCAATCACCATGATGTCTTTTTTGCCAGATTGAGCGGCTTTTTCCAAAATTGGCAGAAATTCTTGGATCGAACTGATTTTTTTATCGGTAATTACAACATACGGTTTTTCTAACACGGCTTCCATGCGCGCAGTATCGGTCACCATATATGGACTAATAAACCCACGGTCGAAGGTAAAGCCCTCGACTACTTCTTTTTCGAGTCCTAGGCCCTGCCCTTGCTCTACCGTAACTACTCCGTCTTTACCCACGGCTTCTATCACGCCAGCGATTAAGTTCCCAATTTCACTATCGCCCGCAGAAATTGTAGCTACTTCAGCAACACGTTTTTTATTGCTTTTGATATCTTCGGCCATTTTATTTAGCTCTTTGATGACATCGGCGCTAGCTTGCTCCAAGCCTTTGCGTAACAACATCGGGTTGTGTCCTGCGGCAATCAGTTTATTAGCTTCATTAAGGATATGGTAAGTCAGTACAGTAACAGTTGTCGTGCCGTCTCCGGCTACGTCGTTCATTTTGTTGGCTGCTTGTTTGATAAGCTCTGCGCCTACTTTGTAGCCCAAAGTTTCATCATCAACATCAGCAATTTCTACACCTTTTGCAACGGTTACGCCGTCATGAGTAACGGTTGGCGCACCATAACTTTTACTGATCACTACGTTGCGACCCTTTGGCCCCATAGTTGTCTTTACGGCGTTATATAAAATTTCGGCACCAGCCAAAACTCTGCGCCGAGCATCATCATCATAAAAAACTTTCTTTGCCATCTATTTTTTCTCCGAGTTTACTGTTGCTAGCACGTCGTCTTCTTTAACTAAAATATAGCTAGTATCACCAAGTTTTATATCTGTTGTGCTGTAGCTTTTATAAATAATTTTGTCGCCAACTTTTAGGTTAACTGGCACTCGTTCGTTGTCATCGCCAATTTTACCCGGCCCAACGGCTACTACTTCTGCCGTCATCGTCTTTTCTTTAGCGTTGTCTGGCAGATACAGCCCACTAGCTGTCTTGTTGCTAGCAACTTCAGCAACCGCCACAACGTAGTCGTTCATTGGATTAATAAGAACCTTACCCATTACTCACCTCCGTTATTTTAGATAAGATTACTAATGATTTCTCGCGGGATAATCACTAGTTCTAGCACTCAATATACTCGAGTGCTAATAATTATGTCAAGTCTACTGTATACCGTCTAACGAGGTGTCTTCTGAGCTTGATAGAGAATTCCTGATTATTGTCTCCATCGTTGATCCGAGGTCGATCAATTGACGTGTATCAAAACCATCATCCGACTCAGCATCTGCACCCTCTAGGACATCTCTGATTGCCTCTGCAGTTCTTTGCATTAAATCCATATGCCTGCCAACATTAAAGGCAACTCCAAAACTGTCAGGTATAATTTCCTGACAATGGTTGGGATTTTGTTCTCTTGGTGGCATTACTAGATTACTCATTGACTTTTACAGCTTATTATGATACGATTATACCATAAAATCATATAAAAACACAAATCACAGTTATGCCTAAAACACACCAAACATGCGAACCGCTAAGAACATTTCAGCAAGATGATAGCCCTGTAGATATTGCAGAAATACTGATAGAAGATGCTACCCCTAAGTCAACGCATCCACAAACAGATTTGATCGACGATGAGATCTCTAAGCACAACCCAGACTCTAAAATAGCGGGTGTTTTAGGGGAACTACGAGAAGTTGTTGGCAAAGGAATAGACGCAGCCAGGACCCAAACAGCTCTAGGTTGCGGTACTTGTGCACTCAAACAAACATGTGAAGTTACCGCCAACCTCACAAGTCACTCTCTGGCTGGCGTAGAAGCATCAGCAAAAGTTGATGAAATAACCATAGCACGGGAAAAAACCGATCAAGACAAGAGTATAAAACAAGTTATTCACAGATGGGTTAAATCCAATCAAAAGCTAGAAACCAAAAAAAATATACCTTCGCAAGAACGCGAGATGAATCGCGCAAAACAAATAGTTAATGAGACCCAAAACTCCTTTATGATGGACCTAGCTAGGTTGAGCCCTGAAAAGAGAGATGGAAGAATTAAGCATACTTTTGAATCGCTACCAAAGGAAGAACGAGATTACGTCATATCAAACGGGCTTATTGATGGAGTTGTAACTGAACTATATGTTTACGAACAACTTAAAGCACTAGAAGGCATAGGAGCCATCGAAAGAGTAGAGCTATCTACCGTAGATCAAGATATAAAAGACGGGGTCGACTTTATAGTAACAACGGCAAGTGGCCAAATATTTTACCTAGATGCCAAACTTCACCTAAAACCAGATGATCAACCCCTAGGAAAACGTGGGTATTCTTATTTTGCTAAAAAACGCGAAACTACAAGAAACGGCGACACAGTCTTTATGGTTTCTCCGAATTCAAGAGATAGTCAAAAAAGCTACATAGGCGCCACTGAACTTGGACCTGCTAGGGTTGCATCTTTTTCTAACACCTCAGAACAAAGCTCATCGGAATTCCGTGATCTACTGGCAGGCTTTATCGATGTTTTAGACCGTAGAAAATTGGGAGCTAAACCTATCTCCACTCCTCAAACAAACTCACTTGGTAGTTTACCGACTATATCTTAAAACCAAGGAGTAAATGAAGTAATAAAATCTAGTCTATAAAGTAATGTTGACAAAATAGATATTACTTGATATTATGTGTTAACTTGGAAAAGGATTTCCAAAAAAGTTCATTCACAATCGACCCAGGGAGATTATATGGCTCTCCTCGCAGTCCACGACAACGCGGACCCGGAGCACCCGCCGTAGACCAACGCCCACGACTAGGATTTTCGCACAGAATGTGCCGAGCAACACCGCAAAGGATGTACCGATGTACTGCCTGATGCGTATCGCGAAGAGATAAAATCAAACGCGAAGAGGTTCAAACGCACTCAGTGCAGAAGAATTATCATTAGTGTTAAGAGTGGTAGGCACCGATGTTCACGTTTCAAAAATGCATGCATCAGAACATCGGAACGGGCCAATTATCAGTCACCCTGGGATTCGCTAGAATCGGACCGTCGGCTAGAGCCATAAATGCCCTGATCGACACCGATGCGAAGGTGACAAATGAGGGGGTAGCGCCTTGGTATTTGCAAATTGTGATTGCTTCCCTGCAATCATCGATTCGCTATTTAATACCGAGGGCTACCCCCCCGCCACTCCCCTTCTGAACCAAAAATCCTTTTCCAAAAATTATACATGAATGTGCTTTCATGCTGATGAGTCCAAAAGGACGAAAGTAAAGCTATAGATCTTTTAATAATTTGCGAGCGATTTCACGTTCGTCCCATGGCAGTTTTTTGCCACCCATGTTGCGATAATTTTCATGCCCTATGCCTGTTAAAAGCACTGTGTCCCCTCTTTTAGCATCGGCAAATGATTGTTTGATGGCTTCTAGCCTGTCATCAAAAACTTGTGTATTGCTACGGGCATTTTTACTAGCTATTCCAACGTAAACTGCATCGCGAATACTCTTTGGGTCTTCTGTATACGTTTCATCATCGGTCAGATAAATCCTATCAGCTAACTCTGCCACAATCTCGCCCATTGGCCGACGTTTAGTTGGGTCGCGGTCACCTGTCGCGCCAAAAACTATTGCCAGCTTACCCCTAGTAACAGTTCTGAGGGTCGATAGGGCATTTTCTAGTGCATCTGGTGTGATAGCAAAATCTACTAGTACCGTAAAGTTCTGGCCTTCGTCGATTTCTTCCATGCGCCCGGGAACCGACTTCAGATCGGCTATCCCTTTCTTGATTTTTTCTGGTTCTAGTCCAATCTCAAGCCCCACAGTAACGGCGCAAAGAGCATTATAAATATTGAATTTACCCAGTAGACTTGTAGAAAGTTTTATTCGCTTGCCGTCTGCCAGCACTTCAAACTTCGAGCCGTCAGCATTTAGCTCAACGTTTTTTAGCTTGACGCGAGCATCGTCGTTTTCGCCAAAACTGAGCTGTTTTTGGTAGATATTATCAGAGAAAAATTTATGCCACTTGTCGTCATGATTCAATATTGCTGTTTTGGCACCGTATTTTGTAAAAAGCGAAGCCTTGGCATGAGCATAATCTTCCATTGTTTTGTGATAATCTAGATGCTCCTGAGAAAGGTTAGTAATGATCCCAATATCTGGCTTAAGTCCAGCTATCCGCCCTTGGTGGAGAGCATGCGAAGTAACTTCTAAAATTACCCAATCAACTCCAGATTTTTTAGCGCTAGCGAAAAACCGCTGAACAGACTTTTGGCTGGCAACAGTCATGTGGGTATTGTTTGGCACACGCTCATCGTCAATTTCATAATAAGCCGTGGTGTAAACAGCGGTTTTTAGACCAGACGCCTTTAAGACACTATTTACATAACTCGCAGTTGTGGTTTTGCCATTTGTACCTGTTACGGCGATCATTTTGAGCGATTTTGCCGGAAAGCCATAGCGCGTCTGCCAGACAACTCCCCTGCCCTTACGATAAATCGACTTCGCCGGAGTTACAGCGACTTTTGGGATAACTTTTTTCACGACCTTTTTAGGATTCATGCTTATATGATAGCAAGCCTGGGGTGTTATTATCATAAAGAAGATGAAAATTTTAGGGATAGAAAGCAGTTGCGACGAAACCGCCGCTTCAGTTGTAGAACATAGATCAAATGGCACATTTGATTTGTTAAGCAACGTCGTTGCCAGTAGTATCGATTTGCACGCCGTTTATGGCGGAGTGGTGCCAGAAATTGCTGCCCGTAGTCATATCGAGCATATGATGCCCGTTACTGAAAAAGCTTTGAGCGACGCCAAAACAGATTGGGAGTCTATAGACGCCATCGCTGTAACCTATGGTCCAGGATTGGGTGGGAGTCTGCTAGTTGGTGTATTGACGGCTCGGACACTAGCTATAGCCCAAAATAAGCCTCTGTACGCCGTTAATCATGTTATGGCGCACCCATTTGCCAATTTTATTAGTAAGTCGCGTATAGACGGCCTAAAACTGCCAGAAAAGACACCTGAGTTCCCTATGCTCAGCCTAATAGTTAGTGGTGGACATAGCCAACTAGTGTTATTTGATAGTCCTTTTGATTACAAAGTGCTTGGCCGCACCCGCGACGACGCTATCGGCGAGGCCTTTGACAAAGTTGCCAAGATTTTAGGACTCCCCTACCCTGGTGGTCCCAGTATCGAGAAATTTTCGGCAAATGGTGATCCTGCGTCACACAAATTTCCAAAATCTAAATTAGAAAACCCTTATGACATGAGCTTTTCAGGATTAAAAACGGCTGTTTTGCGTACCGCTCAAACAGAAATAGGTAAAGACCACACCTTCCCTTCCTCGCAACTTGCCAGCCATTTAACAGATGTACAAAAGGCCAATATTGCTGCCAGCTTCCAAAGAGTTGCTGTAGAAACTGTTGTGGATAAGACAATATTAGCCTACCAAGAATTTAGTCCGAAAAGTGTTGTTATAGCTGGAGGTGTGGCCGCCAGTAGCGAACTACGCAAACAATTGTCTGAAAGATTGAGCATCGCTCCAATCTACACCGACATGAAGCTCTGCACCGACAACGGCGCCATGATCGCCACGCTCGGATGCATTATGGCGCAGGCAAAACTGCCTACTGCCGACCCGTATACACTCGAAATCTCCCCTAGCCTATCCATGTAATTTCACAAACTCACACCAGATACCCTACTTAAACCGTGATGTTCGTGATACCAATTTATATATATTGCTAATGCTTTTTTCATCTGTTAAAATGATAGTTGAAAACAAAAATGTTCGTAGGTAAAGCTGTCCTACCACCAGCTCGCACAACCGCAAAAAGAAAAATAACTTGGGGAAATTATAGAATGCTTTCACATGAAAAGTCTTGTATAATTTTGTCCCAAGTTTCACGTGAAAGTTTACTTAGGTTTATTGACAAAGCATCATGTTTTTGTTATAATTTGCAAATTATGAACCATGAAACCAACCCAGGAAGCACACCTGTAGACCCTAGGATTGTTCACTTAGGAGATGATCTGCGATTTTCCCCTGATATTGGAGAAATGCTCTTTGAGATGAATACAAGAGAAGCCCTAGATCTAGCAAACAAAGCTCAGCCTATGGGGCAATTTGCTCGTCCCGACTTTTTTACTTCTGAAGACTTTGCAAAGCCAGGACAAGACGGCCCAGCGGATAGACCAGACGATATAGTCTAAACCAAACTCAAAACTATACAGACATCCTATAACAGAGGTGGTATACTGTCTATAAGTTATGGGATTAGATAAGGCATACCAGCCAAGTAATTATGAATCAGATATTTACTCCTTGTGGGAGAGCAGGGGAGTCTTTAAGGCCGACCCCGACTCTGGCAAGCCGGCTTTTAGCATCAGCATGCCACCGCCTAATGAGACTGGCACACTAAGCCTCGGTCACGCCTTATTTTTGACCCTACAAGACATCATGGCGCGACACCACCGCCAGATGGGCGAAGATGTACTTTGGCTACCCGGCACCGACCACGCAGCCCTAGCCGTAAATGCTATTATCGAGAAAAAACTAGCCGAGGAGGGGACGGATAAAAACCAAATCGGCAGGGAAGTCTTCCTAGAAAAAACTCGTGAATTTGTATCTGGCAGTCGTGACACCATGCTGGGCCAAATGCGAGCCATGGGCGCCAGCGCCGATTGGTCGCGTCTGCGTTATACCTTAGACGATGCGCTTAACAGATGTGTTAATGAAACATTTGTAAAAATGTACAATGACGGTCTAATCTACAGGGGTGCACGCATAGTAAACTGGGACCCAAATCTGCAAACTACAATATCTGATGATGAAGTTGAGCATGTTGATGAAGTTACAACATTTTACACCTTTAAATACGGCCCTTTCGAGATAGGCACGGCAAGGCCAGAAACTAAATTTGGCGACAAATACGTGGTCATGCACCCAGATGATGAACGGTACGCACAGTACAAACATGGTGACACGTTCGAGACAGAGTGGATCAACGGACCGATCATCGCCACAATCATCAAAGACACCGCTATCGACCCAGAATTTGGCACTGGTGTCATGACGATTACACCTTGGCACAGCCATATCGACTTTGAAATCGCTGAAAGACACGGTCTAGAAAAAGAGCAGATTATAGATGAGACCGGGAAGTTGCTACCGATTGCCGGCGAGTTTGTTGGTATGAGCATATCTGAAGTTCGGGGTAAAATTGTTGATAAATTGCGATCAAAAGGTTTGGTAGTAAACGAGGACACAAACTACCAACACTCAGTAGCAGTAAACGAGCGTGGTAAAGGAGTTATCGAGCCTCAAATCCGCCTGCAATGGTGGGTTGACGTTAACCGACCAGTCGTTGAATGGAAGGGAACTAAGCGCTCGCTCAAAGAGATCTTGCAATCCGTTGTCAACGACGGCGACATCAACATCGTGCCTAGCCGGTTTAATAAAATTTACTTCCACTGGATAGATAATCTGCGCGACTGGTGCATCAGCCGACAGATCTGGTGGGGGCACCAAGTTCCAGCATATTATAGAGGTGATGAGATCTTTGTAGGAGTTTTGCCTCCAGAAAATGAGGATCAATGGCAACGCGATCCAGACACGCTAGACACCTGGTTCAGCTCGGCGCTATGGACTTGGAGCACACTGATAGACCCTGAAATGGCGCAGGATTATTCGCTGAGTCTTAATGAATTGTTAGAAAAAAGCCAGGACTTCAAAACGTATCATCCGACCTCTGTTATGGAAACCGGCTGGGACATCTTATTTTTCTGGGTAGCGCGGATGATTCTATCTACCACTTACGTAACTGGTCAGATTCCGTTTAAAGACGTTTATCTACACGGCATGGTCCGTGCCGAAGACGGCAAAAAAATGAGCAAAAGCCGACCAGAAAGTATCATTGACCCGCTAACAGTCATAAATGAATACGGTACCGACGCTCTGCGTATGGCGTTAGTTATGGGAGTCAGCCCTGGCAACGACCAAAACTGGGGGCAGGGCAAGGTAGAGGCTAACCGTAACTTTGCTAACAAGATCTGGAACATCGGTCGCTACATAGAAGGCACGCTTAGCGAACAGCTGGATTTGAACGCCTCACCGCAGCCTACAAGCCTATCCGATCACTGGATTCTAAGCAGACTGGCCGAAGATACAGCGAAAGTGGGCGATAACTTAGCCTCGTACGGCTTTTCTGAGGCCTACAGTACGCTTTATCACCTGATCTGGGACGATGTGGCCGACTGGTATATAGAGGCCAGTAAAGGCGCCGTAAATGCCTCTGTACTGAACTATGTTTTGGCAACTATTTTGAAGCTTTTACACCCGTTCGCACCATTTGTTACGGAAGCCATTTGGCAGGAGTTATCATCGGATGACAGCCTTGTCTCAACCCAAGCCTGGCCCACCACACCAGCATTTGACTCAGCCTCAGCCAAATCCTTTGTCACTATACAAAGTATAGTGACTCAGCTACGTCAAATTAAAACTTCGCTAAACTTACGCGGTGGCGTGCTTGGACACCAAAATAATCAGTTTATTGAAGATAATAAAGACCTGATAAAAATGCTTGGCAGACTAGATTCTGCACAGAGTAGGGAAGAGCGCAAAGGTCTGACCATTACCGGCACCGAGCACGACTGTTGGTTTGAGCTAGAAGCAGAAACCGCCCAGAAGTTCATCGACAATCTAAACAACGAAAAACATGCCCTAGAGACTCAAATTAACAGATTAAATGAGCGCCTCTCCAACAAAAACTATATAGAAAAAGCCCCCGAAGCCCTAATCAGTCAAACCAAAGAAGAACTAGCCTCCACCCAAAAAGAACTAGAGAAAATCACCTCTCAGGTCAATCAGTTTTAATTAAAAACTGTTCTCAAAATATTTTTAGATTTTTTATAAAAATAACTTTGGGAACAGCGGGAGGATAGAGAATTAGTGAGAGCAAAATGCACTCAAACCTTTTCTCTTGTCCTCCCGGATTGTTCTCTGTTTACCACTTTCGGCGATGTTCCAGGAACTTCAGCCCGTACCAGGTCATCACGAAACCGCCGGTCGTCGACATCAAAAACAAAAGTGGGTTTCGGTAGCCCATCATCCACAGAATGAATGCCAGGACTGCAAGCATGACACCGATTGCCGCTTTCTTCAGATAAAACATGACCGCTCCTTTTGTTAGACCTTGCGCCGAAGGAAGTTGTAGCCTCCACCGACAATGATTGCCGAGGCGATCAGCTTGTTTGCAGTGAACAAAGCAATCGTCTGGACTAGAGCAGCAAAAACCCTTTATCTCAAGGGGTGCTCCTCTTGCGGCCTACAGAGTTGATGCCCAATCCCACAGTACGTAAAACATTACCACAAGCAACAGCGCGTGGCCCGTAATCTCAGGGAACTTCAGGAATAAGATGAGAATGAGCGACAACACGATTTGTACAGCGACGAAAAGACCTGCAACCAACCAGATCTTTGTATCTTCTTTCATTTCTCCCCCGTTCGGGTGTGGTTGTGAGTGAAAAACAGACTATTGTTTATATTTAAATAAATAATCTAATTTTCACTCACAAATAACAGAGAACTTTTTTAATGTGCCTCGGAGATTGAAGCTCATTCCAAACCCCGTCTCCAGCTACTAACTCCATCTCTGGCCTGCAAAAACTCTTCCACTCGTCAACGTGACTTTATTTACGCTTCCTTGCGTTATAGTTTTTTCGACTCAGAGTCTGAAGTTCTCGCTTTTGGAAGTGAGTTCTGGAATGAACTTCTAACACTTCAACGAAACATACAAATAGTAGCATTAACTCCTCAGTTTGTCAAGTTTAAATATGATCGGCAGAACCTACTTTTAGACTTTACTAGCCACACAGCTTAGTGCAGTTTGAGATGAAAACCGAGCACATAAATTGAGGCGTAATACCGTTACGGTGAGATTTATTGACGGAGGTTTTCGCTCAAAATGTGCAAGCTGTGTGGCTAGTACTCGAGGGCTTGGCGGACCCGTTCCACAGACTCTTCTGGCCGATAATCATCAAACCAAGCTACACGCCAACCCTGAGCTGATGCCGATGTCAGATTAGCGCGCGAATCATCCACCAGCAAAATCTCCTCTGGTGGAACACCGGCTTTTTGTGCCGCAATCTCAAAGATTTTGGCCTCTGGCTTGATCGCACCCACTTCGCATGACGCGACAATCACGTCGTAATTCAGATTTGGGATCAAATCCATTTTCTTCATGGTGTCTATCAGCCCGGGCATAATGTTACTAAGCAGACCAATTTTATAATTCTGCGACGCCCACTCTACCATTGCTCGAGCTTCCGGGATCGGATCGACAGATGCTAAGTAATACTTGGACCAATCGAATTCTTCCACTCCAAATGCCCCGGCCAGCGCCCGGTTATAGTCGTCCAAAGTTATATCGCCCCGACAGACTGCATTGTTCAGACTCCAGCAGGTAGTCTCTACTTTATCTAGTGGCAAATTTAGATCCACCGAGATTTTGGCAAAAGCCCGATGAAAAAACCCAACCAAACAGCCATTAATGTCAAAATACACAAAAGAAATTCCAGTTTTAGAGCGTTTTTTAGCCTGTGGCGTGTCTAGTGCTGGTCCAATAATTTCATCTATGCCGACGCCCAAAACGCCAGCAATCTGCTGGATTGTAAAAATTGACGGCGATTTGATCGCACCACGCTCGATTTTGGCCAGGGTAGAGTAACTCAGCCCGGATTTCTGACAAAGTTCCTGCTGAGTTAAACCAGCTTTTTTGCGCGCATCCTGGAGCTTCAGCCCCAGACTTTTTTCTAGACTAGAATCAGACAAAATCAATCACCCCCTAAATACCTATTAGCCATATAGTACCAAAAATGTAGGCTATTTGGAAGAAAACTAGCCAAAAAATACTACAAAATTATGAAGAGTGGGGAGGGGTTGTCATTCTATCTAGAAAACGAGTTAGCTTGGTCATGGCATTTATAAATTTGTCTATGCCGACATTTACAGGATGTTTTGTTCTAGCTGCACGAGGAAGATCTATACTACTTGATTTAGGTCGAATTATAGCTGGTAATTTTTCCATTGTATCTCCATCGTGTGTCTGCAAATCTCTTTCTTTACTGGGCGTATCAGACTTTTCGATAATTCTTACATCGTCACCGTATTTTCGCTTATAATAACCTTCTTTCAAATCATCAATGTCAATTTTATAGACAGGTTTTTCGGTTTTTGAGTCATAACCAACCAATGTAATCCTAGAGAAAATCTCAGATTCAAGCTCCTTCATAGTCAATGTAACACCTGGCTGTTCGGGTTTAAAAATTTTATCTAGAGCGACCGTCTCTTTAGCCTTTTGATGTTTTTGCTGTCTAAGCTGACTAATCTGATCAAACAGAACCTCTAGCCTCATGATTGGATTATCGTCAATAAATAGCTCATCAAACTGGGCAAACATAGACCTGAGCCTAAAACTTCCACCATTTTTGTCGACATCACTAAACCGAGCTTTGATTATAGTCGCTGGGTCAATCACACCTTCGGAGATCTTTATAACGTGCGCAAGCAATTTAAGTTCTTCGTACTGGGCTAAATCCTGGATTTGATCACCGATATATGCTTCCATTATGCCACTAGGCCAATTACTTGGGTCAAAATCACCAAACCTGCCCGTAACCATTGCAACAGCTAGATGTTGCCCAACAGCTTCGTTTAGCAACTCTGCACCACCGCTGGCTAGTTCATAATCCGAAAAGCCAACACCAACTCTTGTAACCTTTTTATCTTTACTGTCTGTTTTTTCTACAAATCGACCCCCAGAAACCTGATCTACCATAGCTCTGTACATTTCAATGTCAAAAACTGTAGATGATTTGAGGAAATCAGGGTCAACAATAATATTATTATCTGCAGGGTCATAAAATGCCGGCATAGGTGTTTCATCACCAAGCCCGTCCGCAACAGTAAGTTTAGTCAACGGCAGACTTTTTTCTACTCTTGCAGGAACTTCAGTGGGGGCATAGCCTTGATCAACCGCGTCTCGTAATTTAGATACTACATTCCTTAGCCAATTTGGCCATTTTCGGTAAAGTTCTATAGCCGAAGGAGTTTGATGTTGTTCTTTTCTCTTTGTAATAATTTCCCCGACTAGAAGACCAGTCTTCGGGTTAATTGGATTCATTTTTCTATCTAGAGCATCCGCAAGATTGACCCTTAGACTAACCGCTATACCAACATGCCTAATTTTATCCGGTGAACAGATGTTCCTTTTCACTGCATTACTCTCTGGATCGGCAGGTATGTATGGAGCTTGGTTGGGGATTGAATGCAAGCTAGGGTCTATTGAACCCAAAACACCAACGGGTACTCCATCTGTTACCCAGTTTTCTCTCCCGGGGTTAACCTCGAAGCCATTCTCTCCACCATAATTAAGTTTATGCATAGACAATAATAGTAACATATTATTGTAATATCTGCAATAATTTGGTTATTTTATTGCGGAATCAATTGCCAGGGCAATTGTCCAAACGATCACGAAGACAACTACAGCTGTTAAGCCAGCTAAAATCAATGAATTTTTAGAATTATTGCCACTTCGACGCATTTGCTTACTAAAAACCCAAGTTCCAAAACTTGCGCCCACCAAAAGAGCAATTAAAAAATTAGACATAAGCTAAGTATACCAAAAGATTTTTGGAGCAGAGGGCCAAAGAGGCAGACCTCTAAACCCATGCGGGTAGTGAATCGACCCCCATCGCCACCTCTTGAAAAGTAATCGATTCCTTGTGGGTCATAATATTTATGCCGTATTCACAAGTGAATTTTCATGGTGGTAAAGCGATTCTTAAACGTACCTCACAGACACCGCTTCATTGTTGTGCAATGAACTTAAGCTACAATATAAAGAGTATGGTTTTTTATCTTTTGCGTTGGTGGTATGGGCGTGGCTTTGGTTGGGCTGTTGAACGAATTTATGCTCAACTCACTGGAATTGGCCAGACCCTGGCTGTGAGTGTGCTTCTAAAAACTTGGTTTGCGCCCTGGAAGCAAATCACTACCACAATTGGCTCAACCAATTTTATGCAGAAAATCGTAGATAGCATGATTTCACGATTATTAGGGTTTTTTGTACGCACTTTTATGCTGATTTTTGCACTAATATGGGCAATCTTAGTGTTGGCTTTAGGCGCAGTTTGGCTGGCTTTATGGGTGGTTATTCCACTTTCGCCTCTTGTTTTATTGGTTTTATATTGGCAAGGAGTGATGTTTTAAATGCAAAGCGATAAACTTATTGATCTAAAATCTAGCCGTGCCCAGCGTGCAAAACTGGCTAAAATTTATGATAAAAAAGCACTTATTATTACCTGTCGACTGGTAGTTTTGGTTTGTGTAATTTTGGGTACCGGGGTTTTGCTTACTGGCGAGACTTTGGGTTGGCTGATATTTATCCCGGCAAGTATTGCATATATTTTGGTAACTTGGATTAAGGGAGATTTATCTAACAAGGCAATACCAAAAAAAGATAATGAACAGCTACATAATTTGCTCGAATTCTATCCTCTGGCACGACTAAAAACTGACAATCCATCGGCACATGAGCTGTGGCAGACGCTAGATGGATCTGAAGAGAGCTTTTTTATCAGTAATCGATTTTTGCTAGATAAAACTTTCTTTGATCATCTACTGGACAAAAGTCCCGGCTCGGCACAAAAGATCTGGCCAATTGTTAAAAGCTACCAATTGCAACACCACCTAAGTAGTTTTACGAACATGGCGGTGCTGGTAGGTTTAGTTAAAAGCATACCGAACCATGACGATATTCTAAAAACCATCCATCTAGATATAAAAGATGTCGAAACTGCCGTGCCATGGATGGCCGATATTTTAGAAAAACGACGACTAGCTCAATCAAAGAATTTCTTTGGTGGAATTGGGAGAGACTGGGCGTATGGCTACACGCCAATCTTACAGTCACTTGGCCACAACATTAGCCAAAGCATAGAAACGCACGGCTTTTTTAGCGATACTTCTATGCACGAGAAAATCGTTAACCAGATGGTCCAGATGATGAACAACGGTAATGGCACAGTAACACTAATAGGCGACAGCGGAGTGGGGAAGACTACTTGCGTACATGCTTTTGCCGAAAGGATTTTGATCGACAACTCTACTCCTAAAAATATTCTGCACAATCAAGTGGTCCAGCTAGATGCACCAACCTTACTTTCTCACGCCAAAAACCCCGGCCAGCTGGAAGGTTTGATGATCAGAATTTTTAACGAAGCACATAGGGCCAAGAATATAGTTCTGTTTTTTGATGACGCAGAAGTGTTCTTTGGTAACGGTCCGGGAACTATAGACATATCTCACGTTATTCAACCTGCAATAGAATCATCAAGTTTGCGAGTAATTTTGGCGATGAACCCACCAGCATGGCAAAGACTAAGCGCCAGTGGCGCGGCCGGCAAGATGCAACCTCTTAATGTGCCACCAGCGGGAGAGGATGATACGTTGGCAGTTTTGCGCGACTCAATATCTATGGCAGAGTACAAAAACAAAGTAGTCTTTACTTATCAAGCCTTGCGCGAAGGCTACAAACTGGGTAGTCGCTACGTCAGTAGCTTGGCCATGCCCGGTGCAGCATTGACTGTTCTGGAGCAAACAGCAACCACCGCCCAGAACCAACTGGTTACAAAAGAGTTAGTACAAGCCTCTGTGGAACAAGCTTACGGCATCAAACTACAGGCCTCAACCCAGGCAGAGTCTAATCAATTGCTTAATCTAGAAGCCGAACTTCATAAATATGTTATTAACCAAGATCGCGCCGTAACAGTAGTGGCAGACGCTCTACGCCGTGCCAGAAGTGGCGTAGGCAATCCAAATCGGCCAGTAGGGACTTTTCTTTTCCTCGGACCAACTGGTGTAGGTAAGACTGAGCTATCTAAAGCCTTGGCGCGGACTTACTTTGGCAGCGAAACTGCGCTAATAAGGTTGGACTTGAACCAATACGTAGGGGCAGAGGATGTGGCTCGGTTAATTCAAACCAATGTTGGCAACGAACTTGGCTTCTTGGGCCAAGTTCGCAAGCAACCTTTTAGCGTTATCTTGCTTGACGAGATTGAAAAGGCACATAGCTCGGTGGTAAACGCCTTTTTGCAGATGTTAGATGAAGGCGAGATGCGCGATAACGACAACAAAACCGTCTCATTTAAAGATGCAATTATTATCGCTACGTCAAACGCTGGCGCTGATGAAATCCGCAAAATTATTGATAGCGGTGAAGATATCGACAGCACGGAAGCTGAGTTTATCGAAACCCTAATTTCGCGCGGACTTTTTGCACCAGAACTTGTTAACCGATTCGACGAAGTAGTGATCTTTAAGCCACTCAAGCCCGAGGAGTTGGTTCAGGTGATAGATATTATCATAGCTGAAATAAATAAATCCTTAGATGCCCAAAAAGTTCAGGTTGAGTTAACAGAACCAGCTAAAAAATGGCTGGTTGAGAAGGGCTATGACAGCAAACTTGGCGCTCGACCGATGCGTCGAATGGCTCAACGCTACGTTGAAAATACAGTTGCAAAAAAACTACTAAATCAGAGCCTGGTCTCGGGCGAAAAACTCTTGCTCGATGTTAAAGACTTCGAGAGTTAAACAACCACATCTGTATTACTGTTCTTGAATTTTTTTGTTTCCGCTAGCGCTATAAAAAAATTCGTGTAGAATAAAGTTAAGATTAGGGGTAGTAAAAATAAATTTTTTGCAGATATAACGTATGAAAACATATTTCTCAAAAGCAACTAAAACAAAAAAAATTATTCTTTCTTTGATAATAGCTGGTGGCCTAACTGCAACAATAGGTCTCTCAAAAGCAGCTACTGATTTTTATAGTATAGAACCAGAAAATGGTGCCGTAAGCGGTGCAGTAAGCGTAAAGTCAGACTCTACCGCCTCGGGCGGTAAGTACTTGTTATTTGGAACAGGGCCAACCACGACCACGCCAACAGAGCCTGCGCCTTCAACATCAACAGGAAGCACTAATATAACAGGAATTACCTACTACCTAGATTGTAACGGCAATGATGCGGTTGACGGCAAGAGCCAGATTAATCCATGGAAAAGCCTAACCAAGGCTAGCTCTGCCAGCTTATCGCCAGGTGACGGAATCTTGCTAAAACGTGGCTGTACTTGGTCTGGAAATCTTAATGTAAAATGGAACGGCACTACCTCTAGCCCAGTGGTAATTGGAGCATACGGTACTGGTAATGCACCTATTATTACCAGAAATACGGACGGCGACGATATAACTGTTAGGGGTTCATATGCTGTTATACAAGATCTTAATCTTACCGCAACAGCTCCAAGCAAAGACACTAGTGGAGGACGATGCAACGGAACGAACTACGGCAACATCCACGGTGTAGCTTTTGAAACTGGATCTAACAATAACACCGTTAAGAATACGACAATTAGCAATATGTATGCTGGCGTCTATCTAAAAACAGCAGCTAGAAATAACAGAGTAGTCAACAATACTCTCTCTAACAATAATATGATGTCGCCTAACCGTACGGGAAGTGATGATGATGCAGGAGCTTTTGGTGTATTGATTTGGGGACACGATAATGAAATCGCCTACAATACTATATCTGGCAGTAACGCATGCTCTCCTGACTATATTTATGATGGAGCTGCCCTGGAAATATTCAGCGGTTCTACCCCGGCAGCATCTAATAACAGCATGCACCACAACAAAGCGATCAACACTAACGCCTTTACAGAAATGGGCAAATCTTCAAGTGGCGCTATACCCGATGGCAATATTTATGCCTATAACACTTACTACACAAGTGGCATAGAAAACGCTATTTTTATGGTGACTAGAGGCGGGACAGGCAGTTATGGTCCAATTAATGGCACAAAGGCCTACAACAATACTGCATATATGCTTGGAACTAATAAAAATGGTATATATTGTGGTAGTTGTAGTGCAAGCGCATTAGTATTTAAGAACAATGTTATTGCCACCAGCAACAATACACCGATCCCTAGTGGACTTGGATCTGGAGTAAGCAACAACGTTGGCTGGGTTATCGGAAGTTCAAGCAATAATCCCGGATTTGTTAATGGCGCCGGACAAGATTTTCATTTGAGCGCGAACAGTCCAGCAATCAATACCGGTTCTTCAGAATCACTTAATTACTTCAAACGAGATCTAGATAATAAGTCAGTTCCAGCCGGGGGTGCAGTCGATGCCGGAGCGTATGAATACGGAGCAGTCGCTACTAACAATAAGTCCGGTGGTGCTTTAGCTTCATTAGCAAATAAGATTAAATCTGCAGCCAAAACTACTATAAAAAATATAGGAGTAGCAATATCTAAAGTAGCAGTTACTGTCAAAAAATTTGCTATTAATATTGGGATTTTCTTTGGCAGTTTAGTCAAGCCCGAAACAGCATCAGCAATTCAAGCCGACGGGAGCATAGTGATTGCGGCAGTAGGCGACATGAATCCAGAAAATAATACTTACGCACTCTCACCTTCTGGCAAAAATGCGACTGCAATTACTGCCGGACTAGCCAATGGCTCAATAGACGCATTCTTTGGACTAGGTGATTTTCAGTATCAGCAAGGTACTTGCTCAACATTAGTCAATGCCTGGGGCAAGCTTTGGAGCCCAGTTATTCCGAAAACCTATCACATCGCTGGCCCAACTCATGACTCCGCTAGCGCAACTGATGAATTAGGTTACCGCCAATATTTTAATGGCCAATGCGCCGGATCTGCTGCTAAGTCGGCAGCCGTTCAGGCAAAAGGCGCATCAATTGGCCCATATGACTTTTATTCTTTCGATATAGGCAATTGGCACTTTGCGGCCCTACCAACTGCCGCCTGGAGATATGACACCACTAAGGCTAACTCAATCACTGCTGAACTAGATGCCGATCTAGCCAGAGCAAAAGCAGCCGGTAAACATCTAGGCGCTCTTTACCATGATCCATACTTTACGGGTGAAACATCATCACATGGCCCAGAAACCAAAGTCAAGCCTTGGATTGATGTCCTGGATAAATATGGAGTTAGGCTTACCTTATCGGGCTCACAACACAATTATGAAAGAACTTGCCCTGTTAACAAGGCCGGAGTATGTCAAACAAATGGTTCAGGTATGACCGCTTTTAATGTAAGCACCGGTGGCATTGGCTTAAGGCCATTTAAACCCGATGTCCCAGTACCTAGCTATACTGCTGTAAGATTTACTAATACCTACGGCTGGCTTAAGTTAACTTTGAACAAAGACGGTTCGTTTACCTGGGTTTTTAATTCAGTAAACGGTCCTGGGGAAGATTCCGATAAACGAGCTGCCAGTGGCGAGACCACAACCCCACCCCCAACAGGGGACACGACGCCTCCAGTTGTATCAATTTCTTCACCTGCAAGCGGATCAACAGTTTCTGGAATAGCACAAATCAACTCCACAGCAACCGATAACAGTGGTTCTATAAAAAAGGTTGAGCTTACAATAGACGGCAATACTACCCCCACCTTCACTAGTACTGCCTCACCATACAACTTCAGCCTGGATACAAAAAATCTTAGCAATGGAGCACATACACTAACCGTCAAGGCATACGATAACACTGGTAATATTGGCACTAAGGCAATTTCGGTAAACGTTAGCAATGCATCTTGCCAAACTATTAATAACACTTACGGCTCAACAACATCTACAATGACTTTAGCCACAGGAGGAAAATACAGAATATGGAGCAGAATAAAAGCTCCTGATGAGAATAACAACTCTTTCTATTTAGTGGTTGATAATCAATGCCCAATCAATATTGGCGATAAATCAATTACAGCAAATAACTGGACATGGATAAATAACCGAGACGCTGGCAGTACTGCGATAGACATGGATTTAACGGCAGGCGCCCACACAATAAAACTCATAGGTAGAGAAAACGGCGTAAGTCTTGATCGAGTTTTGTTTGTAGCTAATTTGTCATGTATTCCAAGCGGTAATGGCGATAACTGTAGCACCGATTCAGACACAACCCTGCCAACTATATCGATGACTAGCCCCGTCGCCAATCAAGTTCTAAATGGCACCGTTAATATAGCCGTATTGGCAAAAGATAATGTTGGCATTAGTAAAGTTGAATACTACCTTGACAGTGGAGCAAACGTAGCGTTTGGAACTTCCACGACTTCGCCATTTGGCTATACATGGGATACCTCAAAAGTTTCATCAGGGGATCATATCTTACGTGCAATTGCTTATGATAATGCTGGTAACAAAAGTACAGAAGCTAGCACTATTGTTAAAGTAGCAGACCAAATTAAACCAGAAGTAGCAATTACCAACCCTACTGGTGGAGATATCAGCGGGAACAAAGAAGTCATAATTGCAGCAACAGACAACGTATCGGTATCCAAAGTAGAGGTAAAGCTTGATGACAGTGCAGTATTGACTACCCTTACTCAAGCCCCTTACTCGTTTATGTGGGATACTAAAAATATTCCTGATGGTAAACACATAATTACAGCTTACGCGTCTGATACGCAGGGTAATGTTGGGGTTAGTCAACCTATTACTCTAAACATTACTAACGATACCCAAAATCCATCAACTCCAACAGACCTAAAAGCAACTCAAGTAGAGTCTAATTCAGTAGGACTATCCTGGACCGTAAGCACAGACAATAAAATTGTTGCAGGCTACAATATATATAGAGGTGGTGTGTTTATCTCTAGCTCCACAACAAATAATTTTACAGATAAAAATGTCCAGCCAAATACCATATATAACTACTCTGTATCAGCTTTTGACTCAGCTAATAACGAATCAGCAAAATCATCAGTAATACAAGTGACCACACCGCCTAGCGCAGAACAACCGCCATCTGCACCGCAAAATGTAGCCCTGTCTAATGAAGGTCCTGCGGTAGTAGTGAGCTGGTCAAGTGTTCAGGGCGCAACAAAATACTACATACAAAGAAACGGCACAATAATTGGTGAGTCCACAACTACAAGCTATAAGGATGTAGATGTAATTTCAGGACAAACATATAGCTATGTAGTTTACGCTTCAAGCGCAGGAGGCTTGATCTCTGGAGCGTCTGCCTCAAAAACGATCACAACCCAAACAACAACAACGAGCGACACACAGGCACCCTCTGCGCCTAGCAACCTGACCGCTTACACGTCAACTAATTTAGTTACCCTTTCTTGGGGAGGGTCTACTGATAATGTAAAGGTTGTGGGCTACAAGATATTCAGAGATAACGTATTGGTAGGCCAAAGTAGCTTCACCAACTTTGGCGACGGAACGGTAGAGTCAGATAGAACATACAGTTATTATGTTGTTGCAGTAGATAGTGCTGGTAATCAAAGTGAGAAATCCTCTGTAACTAGCGTAACAATACCTAAAGAATCTGGCGTGATAAGAACTGGCGTAGTTGCCGACGCATTCATCCAAGAGAGTAAATCCTCAGAGAATTTTGGCAACTGGGGATCAATCAGAGTAGATAAATCACCAAGACAAAATATTCTTATGAAACTAAGTGTGGGCGACACAAACGGCAAGGTCATAACAAGCGCCAAGCTTAGATTGTACGCAAATAATGGAAGCACCCGAACGGGAGGCTATATATACAAGTTAAACACCAACAACTGGGACGAATCTAAGGTTACCTGGAGCAACGCTCCTAAGCTTGAAGGGGAACTGATACGCAAACTAGGCCCTGTCTTTAAGAACAGTTATGTAGAGGTTGATCTTTCTGACCTTATCAAGACATCAGGAACATACAGTATAGGGTTTAGCTCAACAAGCCGTGATGCTGCTCATTACAACAGTAAAGAGAATGACTCACGAAAGCCAGAATTAATAATCACAACGAATTAGGAATATTTTTATGAATCCAACTTTTAAATCAAAGAAAAAAGTAAAAATACTGATTACTGCTTTTGTAGTCTTAGTCATATTACCGATAGCATTTCTAATATATGACTCAAGCCAAAGATCTTCTCAGCTTGTACCAGAGCAGAAAATTGTAACAATTACCTACACAGGGTCTGAATTTATGCCCCAAATTGTAAAGATTACTAAAGGAACAAAGATTGTATGGGTCAATGAAGACAGCACTAAAAATACCAGCTTACAGATAACACCCAACTCTTCAGAGGAAAAAGTATTTAGTGATTTTGGCGGTAAAACTGGGGTAGATCTTAACGGAACATACTCTTACACATTTAATGCTACAGGAACTGTTTATTACAAAAATTCGAATCAACCTATGATAAACGGCACAATTGAGATAGTAGATAAATAATGCTACCCGAGACTATCGGCCAATCAAGCATCGGCCGGGGCTTTAGCAGACTATCTTCTATTGCTCCTACTAAATTAGATCTGGTCCTTAGCGGGCTTATATCGGCTGTTTTGATTGGTGTGGCTAACATAAAGAGTCTAGGTGAAACATTAGGAATAAACGAGAAAGATCAAGAAAGCTTTAACGGACTAATTAAAGAAGGTTACACATTATTTATAGATAAACTTGACTCAATACCACTAGGCGACACAGTTGTGGTATTTATAATAAATTTCTTTATTGTTTTGTTTATTATCAATGTGGCATCTTTTGCCTTAAGAGAATCAAAAGTACTAAAAGCAGACGTTGCCTATACAGGGCAGGGCGAGGCGCAAAGGTTTGTTTTTTATAAAAAGTTATTGCCCAGAGTAATGATCCACTTACTCCAGAAAATAGCGCTGTACGGATTTGCAGTTGCCTGGGGATTAATATTTATTTTCTTTATGTTACCTATTGGTATAAAAGTTAGTAATCAATACCTCAAAGATATATCCGAATACAAGAATATATTTTTTCTGATGGCCGGATTTTTTATAATAATGGTAGCAGTTCTAATATGCTCGATTTATGCTAGGGTTCTCAACAATAATTTACGATACAAGTAGTTGAATTATACCCAGACCTTTTGGCGGAGAGAGAGGGATTCGAACCCTCGGTACCGTTGCCGGCACGACAGTTTTCAAGACTGTTTCCTTCAACCACTCGGACATCTCTCCAAAATTTTGGTGGTTTACAGAGGTACATTGTACATTAAACCTTCGTCGTTGAACAGTAGTTAGGTTATAATATTACAGATGAGTAAGCCGAGTGTTGCACAATTTATATCTGACAAACGCGCAGAGGGGCATGATGATAGTAGGATTATTCATCAACTTTTAGATGCAGGATGGCACATGGACATTATTCATAAAGTTATGAATACAGAGATCGAGCATCGTAAACTTGAGCCTATCTTGGTTAAAAAACAATGGAAACATCGCTCAGAAATAAAAATAGCTATTGTTTGTGTTGTGTTAATTATTATTGCTCTTTTAGCAGTATTTATTTAAGTGTTAATATTTGATAAGTGAAAGATAACGAAGAAGTTTTTGATCAATTACCAGGACAAATGAGACTCGAGGGTATTGAAGCCAGTCCAGCAGAATTAGGTAAGCTTGTTACGGAGGTAGTGAGTAATCCTGAAAAATTTATGACACCAGAAGAATTACAGATCCACAGAGAGCAGATGCGTCAACCATCACCTATCATCCAACCAAGAAGAAGGTTTTAGACTGTGTCATTTGTGTTGATTTATGGGCCGATGAAAAGCGGGAAGTCGCTAGAGTTAATCTCTAAAGTAGCTCCTTATGAATTTGCTAAACAAAGAGTTGTCTATGCCCAGCCAAAGGTTAATACGCGCGACAAAAAAGTTAGCTCTAGGCTAGGGGTTGATGTTAAATCTGTATCTGTTAATTCTTTAAGTGAAATTACCGAAGACTTTGACGTAATTGGTATTGATGAGATTAATATGTTTGATGTATCTGAGTCCGATATTATCGAGATGTGGGTAAAGTCTGGCAAAGCTGTGTTTATCTCTGGACTGGACCTAGACTACAGGGCCAAAATGCCACCGATTTTTAAAAAACTTTTAGAGCTCAAACCAACCCAAACAATAGCTAAGTTGGCTGTATGTGATGTTTGCCACGAATATAGCGCACAATTTACACAGATATTAGAAAGCGGCAAGGAGCTACTAGGGGGCATCTCTAGCGTCGTTCCAGAAGATGGCACTTATGAATATCAAGCACGTTGCCGAAATTGCTTTAGAAAAAATAGCTAACTCTTTATTGTGCTAAAATAAACGAAATGTCTGAGACCTCCATCCCTAAAGATTTTGACCCAAACAGTGTTATTTCTCCAATAAATGGTGATTTTGCCGGGAAAAACCTACTTAGTGTATCCCAGCTAAGCCCTAGCGACATCCGCACATACCTTGAGGAGGCTGGAGCGGCTGACAAGCTTATTCAGCACCCCGACTTTCGTGGAATTAGCCTTTTGGGTCATCATGTTCTCGTTGCTGTTATGCGCCAGCCCTCCACGAGAACCGGTGGAAGTATGCGAACCGCTATGTCTAGGCTAGGTGGTGTTTCTGGAGTTATAAGTGGCATGCAAAGCTCGTCCGAAGCTAAGGGTGAGAGTCTAGCTGATTCAGTCTTAGCCTTAGCTATCCAGGCGGATGTAATCGCAACCCGAACAGAAGAAGAATTTGGTCCACATTATGTTGCAAGCGTTCAGGATTATTATCATAGTATTGGTAAGCTCAGGAGAATTGCTCCGGTAATTAACCTAGGTGATGGCAAAAATGAACACCCAACACAAACTATTGGAGACCTATTAACAATTGAAAAACACGTACTTAGCCCGAGTGGTGATAATTTTTCTGACCTGACTATAACTATGGTTGGTAATCACGAAGATTACAGAGCTTTTCATTCGTTAATGATTGCCGCTAAAGTACTAGATATGGCAGTGATTGCTGTTCAATCAGATGTAGCTAAAGTACCTAAAAAATACAGAGACCTCCTTGGTTACAACCTTGAGATAACTAAAGATCTAAAAGGCGCACTAGTAGACTCTGATGTTGTTTACTACGGCAGGAATCCTGATGAATACTCCGGAGAAAACAAAAAAGCGAAGGAACGAAGCAATCTATTAGCCAGAGATTTTGCCGACTGGCGTATGGATGAAGAAAAATTGAAATTAATGCCTCCAAACGCAATCTTTATGCACCCACGCCCCAGGAAAGATGAAGTTGATCCAATAATTGATAAAGACCCCAGAGTTGTTGACGTGTTACAAATGGACTACATGATACCCGCCAGAATGGCTGTAATCGCCTTGGCTTTAGGTAGATCAATCAGGTCTGCGTCAGAAAAAGTATTTTCTGAAAGATAGTAGTAATTTCTATCTGTTAATGATATAATTACCCCTGTTATTTTCATACACCCGTAGCTCAGCTGGCGTAGCTTTGCTACAAAATTAGAAAATAGCGTATTACGCTCTACCTTTTAGGGGAGTTACTTAAAAGGCAGGAGAAGTAAAAAAATAATTTAGCACCCGTAGCTCAGCTGGATAGAGCGTTGGCTTGCGGAGCCAAAGGTCGCAAGTTCGAATCTTGCCGGGTGCACCAGAAGAAATTTAAGCCACCCTTTTGGATGGTTTTAATTTTTGCTCGTTTTATCTAAACAAAATTCGGCCTAAGTTCGGTTATCAGGCTTGCGCACAGCAGCTAGCTCCGAGCACAAGTATGGATGTACACTATGTTGCCGGGTATTTAAAATCTGATAAGTTTTGTGAGTTTGTCCGTATACGTTTCTTTGCGCTGTTCATTTGGAACGCGTTGAGATAGAACATCAAAAATCTGCTGTTCGTTCTCTGGCGGGAAATATATCGAAAGTTCATTATGAAAACGATGCAGTGGCAATAAACTAACATAACCAATCGCACCATGACGGTTAAAAGAAAATGATTTAAAATCGGAAAACATGTAGGTTCGTTGGCCGACATGTACGCCTTCTTCGTCAATTGAATATTGCAATTGACGCGGTTTACGTCCTGCGATTATGGCAAATAAAAATCCTATAATGGCTACAAAGATTATAGATATAGCGTCTTTGCTAATTAGATAAATTATCCCACAGACTACGATAATAAAACCGGCAAGGCCAAAATACCAAAGAGCTGTTTTTTGGTTAGCTATGAATTCAGAGCCATTCCAGGAAATAACTGAGTTTTGGATAGTAGCTTCTTCTTGTCTTGAGTCATTATAAGCTTGTGAGTCATCGTTAAAAACCCAACTATCTTCGTTTTTTTCTTGGCCCTCTTGCATAAGCATTATTGTACTAGATAAAGGTTTAAAGA
The DNA here is from genome assembly GCA_964444225.1 of uncultured Candidatus Saccharibacteria bacterium. Taxonomy (GTDB): domain Bacteria; phylum Patescibacteriota; class Saccharimonadia; order Saccharimonadales; family 2-12-FULL-41-12; genus JALHOM01. The sequence goes on from CAYUFM010000008.1 coordinate 47,694, forward strand.
CGAAAAAAACAACCAGGCATAAAACCTGATCTACGTTCTTTTGGCGGAGAGAGAGGGATTCGGTCACCTTTGGCGACCCCGTCACAACATCTTTCAAAAACAAGTTTTGAAGAGTTGACTCCCTTGCGAAATGCTCCCCAGCATTTCTCACCCTATCGGGTTCGAGTACACTTCTACTTTGCCAAATATTAAACCCCAGATAAACTGGGGCATAATATTTGGCGGAGAGAGAGGGATTCGAACCCTCGCAGGGACTCTCGCCCCTCTAACGATTTAGCAAACCGTCCCCTTCAGCCACTTGGGTACCTCTCCTT
>CAYUFM010000009.1:0-44884 GCA_964444225.1 uncultured Candidatus Saccharibacteria bacterium
GCAAAACTACGCTTTCGTGCTGGTTCATGTTGTAGATTTCCATAGTCCAGCGGTTAATATAACCAGGGTCACCCCAGCCAGCATCTAGACATACAGCTACGCCGTTACGACCCCAAGTGCTTCTGGCCTGCATAGTGCTAGTTCCGGGAGCTTTTATACCTATAAATTCATGCGTATGGGCTAAAATTCGCTCACCGGGTCGAAGTACAATTATTTTTTGGTCTTCTGGAATGTTGTCAAATAACTGCCGGCCGTGTTTTTTAGCCCAATCTTTATGTGTAGATGCTTGCTGAGGCTCTCCAAAATATTGGTTGACCGCTGATTTATCAAAAGGATTATAAAACCCGCCTTCGCTAGCTCTTTCTGTACGATAAAACCAATCTCCAAGGGTCACATCAACACTGCTACCAGCAAGATGGCCCTTAATAAAAGGGTATATAACGATATGGCCAGTTTCCATAGCCTTCATTATCTGCTTATTACTATATACACCCATACCCTCAGCTCCTCTACCATATATTTTACTTAAAGTCGTGAAGCTTATCAAATGTTGCTAATACAACAGTAGGTGTAGGTAGATCACAGTTTGTATATTGAGTTAGATTTCGGAAATATTAATCTTGATTCCAGGGCCCATTGAGGAAGAAATGGTAATAGATTTTACGTATGTACCCTTGATACTTGATGGTTTGTTGCCCTTTAGACTTGCAAAGACTGCGTCGATGTTTTTTCCTAGCTTATCAGTACCGAAGCTAACTTTTCCAACTCCTAGATGTACGATACCGGTACTGTCAACACGGTACTCAACTTTACCAGCTTTACTTTGTGAAATTGCTTTAGCTACATCGTTAGTAACGGTTCCACTTTTAGGGTTAGGCATTAGACCTTTTGGACCTAAGATTCTAGCGTATTTACTAAGTTTGGCCATCATATTAGGTGTAGAAATTAGAATATCAAAGTTGATCTCGCCTTTGTCTAGTAATTTCAAGAAGTCGTCCTCGCCTGCAATATCTGCACCAGCTTTAAGGGCTTCTTTAGCTACGTCTTCTTCTGCAAAAACAGCAACACGCACAGTCTTACCTGTACCTGCTGGCAATACTAGGCTGTCGCGGATGTTTTGGTCTGCCTGACGAGGATCTACTCCTAGACGAACATGTATCTCAACAGTCGCATCAAACTTGGTTGTACTAGTTTTTGTCGCTAATTCAATACCTTCTTTGAGGGTATAAACCTTATCTTTTTCGATTAATTTAGCAACTTCGCGATATTTTTTACTCTTTCGCTCTAGTTTGCTACGGGTTGGCTTGATAGGTTTTTTAGGTTTTTCTTCCGTTGATTCTTCTGCGGTTTTGGCTTTGCGCTCTTCTTTGGCGACTTTTTCTTCCACCTCGGCAATTGCTTTAGAACTTCTTTTGCCAGCTTTTGCAGTAGCTTTGCCAGTTTTTACATCTTCAGTTGTTTCTTCAGAAACTTCTTTAACTTCTTCTGTCTTTTTTACTTCCTCTTTAGTCATATTATTCCTTCCGTGGTTCAAACCTTAAAAAAATTTTAAGTCCCACAAATTATTTTTCTATTGTAATGCTGTGCCTTTGTTGAATTTATGGAGTAAAAGCAGACCTTGCTTGACCGGGTGTGCTTCCCTGAGCTTGGTGATTTTTTATCGATGCATTTATCTTTTCAAATAATCCGGGACTTTCGAGAATCCCGGCCACCACTCCATTAATAAAAGCCTCCTCTTCACCTGGTAAAATTTCATCAGGCAAAACTAGAGCTTCTTTAGCTACCATATGGCCTCTATAATACGGGCTGGTCTTTTCTGGCATTAAGCGATCTCCACACCCATACTGCGGGCTGTGCCAGCGACCATTTTCTTTACAGCTTCGATATCGTCAGTGTTCATGTCCACAGCTTTTACTTCTGCTATTGCTGTTAGGTCGGCGTCAGATAGTTTTTTGCTAACTTTTTCGGTGTTGGGTTTGCCAGAACCTTTTTGGATACCCAATTTAGCCCTGATCATTTCATCAGTAGCTTCTGACACTACCCTGAAGTCCATTGTGCGGTCTTCGTAGATAGTGATATGTGCAGTAACTGTACCGCGCATTTCTTTGGTTGCGTCGTTAAATGGCTGGATAAAATCCATCATGTTAACACCGTACTGACCAAGCGTGCTACCTACTGGAGGTGCTGCACTGGCTTTGCCAGCCGGAATACGCATTTTTAAATTTGCTCTTACTTTTTTTGCTTCCATAGTAATTTCGACCCGTAATTAAACGGTGTCTCCTTCCCATTTCTTTAGTTTAATGAAGAATAGAAGTGCGTAACCTTATGATAATAACACAATCCACCTCTGTTGTAAATATTTCTATTTACTTTTTCGAGCTTCCGTTACTGCTGGCTAAAATCTCTAGGATTGGGTCACTAGATTCTTTTGCTCTTTCGACTAAATTAGTTTCGGTCACCACAAGGCCCATAAATGCCACAAATGAGCCTACTCCAAATACGGCAAGTGACCCAAAATCTTTAATCATATCAGGTGATGTTTCTAGGAGAGTTGTATAGTCTGCTTTAGATACGAAATTTATTACCTTGCCCGTTTCTTTAATTGCATCATCAAATGCATCAAAGTAATCAATATAAAGTTTTTTTGCAACATGCGCAATTCCAGTCAATAATGCCGAATCAATCGCTAGTTTAACTGTTTCGTGTGAAATAGAACTAAAGCCATTATTAGCTACACGACTTTGGTTAATAAGATCTAGACCATCGCATTGATGATTAGGGGTAGTCTCCGGACTTATGCGAGCGCTATTAGCTAGATATTGATTCAGATCAGACATAATAGTTTATATGATATCATATTATTTTAAATAATACAAAATTCTAATACTGTATGTTAACTATTTTCCTCATAGTTATTTCGACCCGAAACTATATTCCGATTTCGTTAGTTTAATGCAAGAGTAGAGTGATTACTTAATTGAGCGCAAAATCTAAACTCTTTTTTAAATATAATTATTTTTAAATTTTTTGACTAATAAGCCAGTCTAACTACCCTAATTTGTGGAAGCATAGCTTCAAAAACTTCAATCGTAGCACTTCTACCATCATCATTAGCTCGTCCATAAAAAACACTACTTCCACCAACCGACACTTGATCTAGTGTTAGGGAGACTAAAAATGATCCTGCGTCTCGGACTAGACCATAAGGAGCGCAATTAAGTACTCGGTTTATGTCATTCTCTGTAACGCCATCATCATTTGCGAACGCACTGGCCAAGATATCTTTATGCTTGCCAAAGTCATATGGTCCAACAAATATCGACCCTAGATCGTCTGGGTTGTGTGACGCAGTATAACGTACAAATTTTTGCTCAATCGCTCCCGTGGCTTCAGTGACTTTTTTAGATATACACTCTAAGCTAAGTTCGTAATATGTACCGCAAGGTTTTTGACGTTGGCTATGAGTCATTTTACACTTTTTTAACTTGGAGGCTGTCGAGTTCTACCGGTGTTTCTCGGCCAAACATATTAACTAGTACTTTGATCTTGCCTTTTGTTGGGTCAATCTCACTTATAGAGCCATCAAAGCCTTTAAATGGTCCATCAGTGATGTTGACTACTTCACCAACATTAAAGTCTATCTTGTGCTTTGGTTGTTCTAGCCCCATGCGTTTGTTGATTTTTTCCATTTCTTCCTCAGAAACAGGTGTCGGGTCTATGCCGGTACCTACAAAGCCAGTGACATTAGGGGTGTTTCGTACGATGTACCATGCGTCTTCAGATAGTTTCATCTGGACTAAAACGTAGCCTTGGAAGATCTTCTTTTCTACAACCTTACGCTTGCCATTTTTAATTTCTATCATTTTTTCTTTTGGCACGACAATATTAAAAATTTTGTCTGCCATATCTAGACTTTCAGCACGTTGACGAATACTCTCGGCAACTTTTTCTTCATAACCACTGTAGGTATGGATCGCGTACCAGTGTTTTGTTGAATCGTATCTCTTAGACATATTTTCTCCGCCTCGGTTAATTAACTATAAATTTTTCAAATGCTTTACTTAGGCCAAAGTCTAGAAGTCCAACTATCGATGCAAAGACAATGGCGAATACAAATACTGCCAGAGTTAGTCCTACAGTTTCTTTTCGGCTTGGCCATGATACTTGCTTTACTTCTGTAAATGCTTCACTAACAAACTTAGGGAAAAACCTGACACGTTTTCTAAGTACACGTCCGGCTTTATTATCAGGAAGTGGTATAACGTGGTATTCCTTGGCATTTAGCTTCTTTACAGCCTTTACCGGTGAAGCTACCTTTTTAACTGTTGCACGCACGCGCTTTTTTGAAGGTTTTGATGCCTCAGAGCGCTCACGAACAGTTTGAGTCTTTTTACTAACCTTCTCTTTTTTAACTGGTTTTTTCTTGTCCGCCAAAACTTATTTACCTCATAAAATTAAAAAATCTACCTTAAATAGTAGATCTTGGTGGTTCTTAGTCAATACTACAGCATTACCCCTTGTTCAGTCAAGCATACAATTGTTATGATTATGCTTAAAGGAGCCAGATTTGGAAACAAAAATTGAGTTGAGTTTATTAGACACAACCGAAGTAGCTATTTTTGTGCTTACATTGACTATTATATTAGGGCTTGTATTTCATTTGAAAGTTTTTTGGCCTCTTAGACAGACTTCAGCAACAATAATGACCGTACTTATATCAGTTGGTATGGCTTTTTGTATACTTAGTAATTTTAATCAAGTGGTAATTGGCCTGTTGTTATTAACTCAGTTTTACAGGATATTTTCTTTTCTGAGAGTAGTTAAAAATCGAATCAATCCTGACGCACTTCGAGCTAGATCATTTAGGTCAGAAGTATTTTTTAGTGCATACACAGTAATATTGCTAGTTTCTCAGCAAACTTTTGCCGACAAGGCAGGAAGCTATCAGGTTTTGATTTCTTTAAGCCTCGCTCAGTTTATAGCAAGTTTACTGTTCATTCGCCAAGTACTGATTTCTAGAAAATCCACCTTCGTTCATCTGTCAGACAAACGCACACCGGATATTAAGCTTCCAAGTATTACGGTCGCAGTACCGGCGCGTAATGAAACTTTGGAGTTGACTGACTGTTTGCGATCAATTTTGGCTTCTGACTACCCTAAAATGGAGATTTTAGTGCTCGATGACTGCTCTCAAGACTCAACGTCTGACATTATAAAAAGTTTTTCGCACATGGGAGTTAGATTTTTAGAAGGCAAGGTTCCGACAGACTCTTGGCTTGCTAAAAACCATGCTTACCAACAACTTTTAGACGAGTCAGAGGGTAAATGCATATTGTTTTGCGGTGTTGACGTGAGGTTTGAAAAATCGTCAATCAGGAATCTTGTAGAAGTTATGGATAAACAAAAAATGATCAGTATCTTACCAACTCGGATTGGCCTAGATGATACTTATAAAATTATCCAACCAATGCGCTATTGGCGCGAACTAGCAATTCCTAGAATCTTTAATAAACTCCCGCCTTCTTTAGGTACCTGCTGGCTTGTTGAGAGAAGTTTTTTGGAAAAACTAGGAGGGTTTAACGCTTTTAAAAAAAGCATTAGACCAGAAAAGCACTTTGCAAAACGTGCGTTTTCGAGCAACCTTTATAGCTTTTTTAGGTCTTCAAGCGGTCTTGGCGTGTCCAGTATTAAAAACTACCAGTCACAATGGCAGACAGCACTACGAACACGCTATCCAGAGCATAAAAAGCGCCCCGAAAACATATTCTTATTTAGCATTTACTTTATCTCTATCTTTGTAGCGCCTATGATTGTGGCGGTATTTTCGGCGGGACTTAACTACATACTACCCTTAATTTTATCTTCATTAGCCATGATCTTATTATTACTCACACACTTTTTAGTAGATCAACTTACGAATGGGTTTGGTTCGGTGCGTAAAATCATAATCTTTCCATTGTCTGTAATTATGGAGATCATAGCTATTAATTATTCTATGTGGGCCTACGAATTTAGCGAAGTTATCTGGAAGGGTCGCAATATCTGCCTCCCAGTTCTTCGCACAATCCCTCGCCTCCCAAAACTACGCTAAATATTGACTTTTTATGAAATAGTGCCATAATACTTTAATATGAGCAGTGAATCAATTTTTTCTAGGTATCCCCAGGACATCGTCCAGGTTGAAGGTCCCGTAGAAGGTACGACAGCGCATCGACTTACTACCGTTACTGCTAAAGTATTTGAATTTTTTGCCACAGAGAATGTTCCTGATTTTGAATTACCTCACAATTATCGTGACCCCGAGTATCAAATTTCTGAACAGGCAAATGAAGATAGAGGAAGACTAGATGCCGTTGTGGGAAGACGGATAAATAGAATTGGCCATGGAATTGGAATGATAGGACTAGCCTTTTCTCCTGAGATTATTACTAGAGATATTGATAATGCATTGGTTAACAATCCTGCTCTCATTTTTGCTGGTTTAGTCCTAGGCATGTCGGGAGTTTTCAGAGCAGCGTCTGCAGGAAGACTAGACGAAATATATCAAATTCACCAGATGCAAAGTAATGTAAGACGTCCGGATAACTTCTTGAGACTCCTAGTTTCTAAAAAATGGTACGAAGGTGCAAGAAACCGTCAAGAAGGTAAAAGAGCAAATAAACTTCTTAAAAAAATAAAAGCTCAAACTGTTTCTGAGTAGTTAGGTATATAAATCGAAAATGTTGAGCCTTTGTTGAGTTCGCTTTCTAGGCTAATTTCTGCGTGGATTATGCGCGACAACTTCATAGTTACATAAAGTCCTAGGCCTGTACCATTGCTAGCCCTTGTTCTAAAGTCTTCACTACGAAAAAATTTGTCAAAAACGCGTTCTTGGTCGGTCTTGCTTATGCCAATACCAGTGTCTGACACCTCAAAAGTGACTCCCGATGGTTCTTGCTTGGCGCCGATAGTAACGCTACCTTTTTCTGTATACTTTATCGAGTTAGTTATAAAATTTTGCAAAACTTCACGCACATAGAGCTTACTTGAGTTTAACATTTCGAGTTTTGGATCCATTTTGGTCAAAAGTTTTAAGCCTTTAGCTTTAGCATCAGGTTCATAAGTTTTTAGTAAATCCTCCACAAGCTCATGGGTGTTGATAGCTTCGGCTTCAACCTTCAACACACCACGTTCCGCGCGGGAAAGTGTAGCTAAATCATTGATCATTCCGGCCAAGAAAATAACTTGTTCATGAGCAATCCTTAGAGTATCCTTTATAGCCTTGCTACCACCTTCTTTTTCAACAATAAATTCAGCGTTACCAATGTTGCCCTCGGCGATTGCTATAGGAGTACGAAGTTCGTGGCTTACGACGCTAATGAACTCGTCACGCTCTTCTTCTAGTGATTTTTCGCGGGTAATATCGCGCAGTAGCACCACAAAGCCCATATTGCCTTCTTTACCAAAGCCTAAGCGCACAGGTGCAAAACTAGAATACAAATTGCTGAGACTACCGTCTGGGTAGCTTATTTTGTAATCTCTGCTTGTAACCTGGACCTTTGACCCTAGAACCAGCTCAGTTATATCTATAGGCTGGTTGTTTTCATCAACGAATTTAGCAACATGGTCTAGTTTTTTGCCTGCTAGGTTGCTGTTAATGTCTAAGACGTTCAGGGCTGCGCCATTATAAAGCACAATCTTGCCTTTAGAATCGGTAGCAATGACTCCATCCGCCATGCTGTTAATCAGGCTCAGAAGTCTCTCACGCTCTAGTTCTGCAGAAGCTGGTGACGCCGCCTGATGCTCTGATATCAATGCATCTAAATTGTAAGGTTTTTTAACCTGTTTAGTTTTTTCGGTAGCCATTGCAACTATTATGCCATAAGCGATTTGATAACTACACCCTTGGTTCTATGCGGGGCTGGTGAACTTTTAGTTCTTTGCGCAGACGTTTTGCCTCTGGAGCCAAATTTTCTAGATGTGTCCAAAAAGCACCACTATGATTGAGGTGTTTGGTGTGCGTAAGCTCGTGTAGAATCACGTAGTCTTGTAGTTCCTGTGGTAACTGCAACATGTATATATTTAAAATTATGTTTTTTTCGCGATCACAACTTCCCCACCGACTTTTTAAGTTTTTTACATATGCCTGGTTAAAATCATGTCCTGTTACTTTAGCTAAGTCATTTAGCCTGGGCAAAAGCACAGCCTCGGCCTCTAGCTTCATTGCTGAGAGAACTTTCTTTTCTATAAATGCCTGCTGAGATTTATTGTTAGCGTTAAAATCACCAGCAACATATACGTTTAAAGTGTTAGATACGAGTTTACTGCGGTTTTTTAGGCTATTTTCATGGACGACTAACTCGAGCTTATCGCCAAATTTCATGCCATTTTTAAAAACAAGGTCGTAATCGGGCAGATTTTCTAAAATCCAGTCTTTTTTACTAAAAACATAGCGCTCTATGGCAATTTTTGGTAATGCCCACGGGGCTGAAACAAACACCTCGCCCTTAGGACTTAGCCTAATCCTCAGAGAAGATTGCCCACGTTTTTTACTTACTTTAACTACCCCAACTTCAGGAATAGAAAGTTCATATGCACTCATTACTATTGAATAGAAATATTTCTGTGCAAAATGTCACCACGCATCTGGATAGGAGATTTTGGGATCAGGTTTGTTAAACCCGGTTTTACAGTGTTAGACGACATTTCTTCTATAGAGATTAAACGTAGGTCAAAAAGCTTCTTTATTACTGCAGAGCGTTGAGAGTGAAAGGTATGCTTGGCACTTACAACTATAAAATCCTCGTTTTCGGGATTTTGCATATGAGCCAGAATATTTCTGTAGGTTTCTTCGTCATAGCTAAAGCTGTATTTATCGTCGGCCTTGCGGTGATCGCGCTTTTGAGTACGCTCAAAGGTCGTTTCTGGGTCGGCCTGCATCCATACCAAGATTGCTGTAGCTTTAGATGAATGTGCAATCTCTCGCACTTTTCGGCGCTCTGAGGCACGTACTACACCAGCATCATAAACAACTGAAATCCCAGCTTCTAGGTAGTGCTGAGCCATATAGTTCAAAACTTTACGTGCACCTTTAAAGGCACCAGCAGAAGTGTTGTCGCCGAATAAATCATGGCGGATTTTATCTTCTTGCAGGTGGATTATCCCAACTTCTTCAGACATTTGGCGCGCAAAAGCCGTCTTTCCACTTCCAGGAAAGCCATACATCATGATAATAAAAGGCTTAGTTGGCGAGATTTTGTTGCTCATTGCAATATATTATATAGGACATTCGCACTTTTCAACAACCTGGGACCAAATCTGACTGACCAAAAACTTCCATCTTTCTGTCGGCGTAGCTACGGCTACTCCTCCAGAAATCTAAAAGTCCTTAATCTACTCAGATTTACCCTGCTGATTGTCGTAAAATACGAAAGTCCTATATACCAAAATCATTAAATCTATACGATTTTGAAGTATCAGAGGTGTTTGATAAGATGTAAGTTGAGTTATTCGAAGGGGTGTAGTGTCAGTGGCTAGCACGCGGGTCTCCAAAACCTGTAGGTCGGGTTCAAATCCTGACACCCCTGCCAATTTTATATACATATGAAAACACTAGAACTAAATTGCCAAGGCTATAAATTGCCCGCAGACCTATACGAAAGGCCTAGAGACGACGAAGTTATACTTTTTTTGTATGGTTACAGCTCTAATAAATTAAGACAAAAAGAGCTTATTGAAGCGATAGTAGATCAAACAGATGCGACTGTATTTGTTTTTGATTACAGCGGCCACGGAGACGCACCCTTTGCCCTAGAAGAAATCAGGCCAGCACAGCATTTTTTGGAAGTAATTACTGCCTTTGACTGGGTTAAACAACAATACCCTGATGCTAAAATTACGGTTATCGGGGGTAGCTACGGAGGATACCAGGCTGTTCAATTGACCAAGTACCGAAAGTTCAACAGGCTAATTTTGAGGGCACCTGCTATCTATGAGCCAAGCAGTTTTTATACACTCAATGGAGAAATAAATAGTGATGAAGGTTGGGCATTAAAAGCTGCGTTTAGAAAAAACGTTGAAGCGCTTGCAAAGCACCCACTTTTGGGACGTGCGTCAAACTTCAGTGGCAAAACTTTAGTTATCATCCACGAAAAAGATGAAGTAATTCCAACAGAAACCACCGACGCATATATAAAAGCTTTTTCGGCCGAAGTCTATATCGCAAAAGGCTTCCCACACGCACTAAGCGATCCATCAACACCTGTTAAAAAAATTCCAGAATACCAAAAAGCCATTTCTGACTGGATCAATAAAAACTAGATTTTTGATAAATGTATTTGGAGTTCGGCTCCGTCGATTTTGACGGATTCTTGATGCATTTCAGCGGTTTCTTGGTCTGACTGCGTTAAAGTTTCGGCCCAGATTTCTTCTTTGAATTGGTTAATGGCCTTATTTAGCTCATCATTCTCAGTCGATAGCACTAGGTTTATGCGGTCGTCGACGTTAAGGCCAGCGTTCTTGCGGGCATTTTGAACGTGCCTAATTACTTCGCGAACCATACCTTCGGCTCTTAACTCATCTGTTATATTCAGGTCTAGTCCAAATTCTGAGCCTTCTAGCATTTGCTTAACATTAAGTTCTTCTAAAATAATCGACTTGTACTCATCAGGGATGTCATGAGCCGTAACCGACGCGAGGGGCTGACGCACCTTTATACCGGCTTTGGCACGAATAGCTAGGCCTTCAGTGATGATATCTTTAGTTATCTTCATACGATCAACAATCTCATCGTGGATGAATCCGGCTACAGGCCAGTCTAGTAGGTGCACGCTCTCGCCGTCGGTCATTTTGCGGTACAGTTCCTCGGCCAAGAACGGAGTAAATGGCGCCATAATCATAGAAAGCTGAGTTAGAACGTAGTGCAGGGTTGTGTAAGCATCATTCTTATCACTATCGTCTTCTGACTTCCAAAAACGGCGACGGCTACGACGAACATACCAGTTAGATGCATCATCCAAAAATTCTAGGATAGGTTTGCAAGCATTCTGTAAGTCGTACTTAGCCAGACATTCATCAACTTCTTGGTTGAGTTGATGCAAACGTGACACAATCCACAAGTCCATGATGTTAGTTAGGTTCGGAGATGGATCGTCTAGGCTTCCGTTCCACTCCCAATTATCAACCTCGGCATACATTGTAAAGAAGTCATACATATTCCAGACCATACTAAGTTTACGTGCAACATCGCCCACGTCTTTGTCTTGTAGTGAATAATCTTCGCCATTTAAGACTGGCGAGCTAAGAAGCAAGAATCGCAAACTATCGGCGCTATATGCGTCCATTAGCTCATTAGGGTCTGTGTAGTTGCCAAAGCTTTTACTCATTTTGCGACCATCGTTTCCAGCGAGTGTGCCGGTCACAATCACGTTTTTAAATGATTTTTCACCAAAAAGTCCTACGCTAACGGCATGCATGTAGTAAAACCAAGCTCTTACTTGGCCAACGTATTCCACGATAAAGTCGGCCTGACGGTTTGCGTCAAACTTTTCTTTGTTTTCGAACGGATAGTGAAACTGAGCAAAAGGCATACTACCGCTCTCGAACCAACAGTCCATAACTTTATCAATCCGAGAGTATTTTACACCGTCAATTTCAAAAGTAACTTCGTCGATCCACGGCCGGTGGTAATCTTCTAGTTCTACTCCTGATAGATCTTTAAGCTCCTGATAGCTTCCGATTACTTTTACGTGTTCTTTTCCTTCAGCATCAGTACCCTTCCAGATAGGCATTGCAGTAGCCCAAAACCGATCACGTGAGATGTTCCAATCTGGCGCAGACTCAACAGTGTTTTGGAACCGGCCATGCTTGACATGACCTGGATACCAATTTATATCCTCGTTTTGCTCAAGCATCAAAGACCTTTGTCCGTCGATGTTCATAAACCAGCTGGGGTGGGCGCGGTACATAAGCTTAGTGCCGCAACGGTGACAGTGAGGATAGCTATGAGTTATGTAGTTTATTTTCCAGACAACACCTTGCTCATGCAGATCTTTGGCTATTTGTTTGTTGACTTCCCAAACTTGCTGGCCTTTCCATGGACCTTCAGTGTAGAATCCCTCATCGTCAGTATCTATGACTAGTGGAATATTATTGGCTTTGGCCAGAAGATAATCATCTTCACCGTAAGCTGGGGCTTCGTGCGCAATTCCTGTGCCCTCTTCATCATGGACAAAATCTGCGTGCCAAATTTTGTGAGCTTCTCCACCTCTATCACCGAACAAAGGTTCATATGATTTACCTACCAAATCAGCACCTTTGAGTTGGTGCACAACCTCATAATCCAGCACTTGGTGTTTTTCATCGGTTAAGACTTTATCTACCAGTTTTTTGGCAATAATTAGATTTTCGCCACCGACAAGTACATGAACGTAGTCTACATCTTTATTTACGGCAATTGCAGTGTTGGCATTGAGAGTCCAAGGAGTCGTTGTCCAAGCCAGTAAGTACACATCTGAGCTGGATCGCTTTGTTGAATCCTCCGATACTCCTTCATCGTACTGATGGTACGATTCAGTGTGTTTCTCGGCTTCGCCGTGCGCTCCACCAATAGAAGATGTACTTCTAGTGTCTACAAGCTTGAATTTAACATAAACAGATGGGTCGGTGACGTCTTGGTAGCTGTTGTCCATGGCAACTTCGGCTTTAGATATGGGCGTAGCGTCGCGAGTACAGTACATTAGCACCTTCTCGCCTTCATAAATCTTACCTTTGTCATACAGCTCTTTAAACGCCCACCAGACACTTTCCATGTAGTTTTTGTCCATGGTTTTATAGGCACCCTTAAAATCAACCCATCGACCAATTCGGTCTATGGTACTTTCCCACAGATCACCTGTAGTAACCATGTTTTCTCGGCAAGTCTTGATGTAGTCTTCTAGGCTAATTTTGGTGCCAATTTCTCGCTTGTCTTTGATACCAAGTTTTTGCTCGGTAAAGACTTCTGCGGGTAGTCCATGACAGTCCCAGCCCCATGTACGCTCCACACTTTTGCCTTTCATGGTTTGATAGCGTGGAATCGCGTCTTTTACAATAGAGCTAAGTAGTGTGCCATGATGCGGAACACCAGTAATAAATGGCGGGCCATCAAAAAATATGTATGAATTATCTGTCGGACGATTATCAACCGATTTTTCAAAAATCTTATTATCTTTCCAATATTTAACTAAATCAGCCTCATACTCTAACGCTCTTCGCCTAGTTCCATGCCTATATTTCATAATTTTAGCTCCTTGAGTTTTTCGTATACCTGTTTGGCAACTGTTTTATGGTCATTTTTAGAATAATGCACGCCATCGTCAATATGCTCAAGATAGACTAAATTTACAAAATTCTTATATTCTTCCAAGTACTCATTTATCTGGCCTGCTTTTTGAAAATCGAGATCGGTGCGTTTTTCTTTATTAAAATTAGCAATGCCTAAGTAAATAACATCGGGTGAATTAGAAAAATTTATGCTATTTGCTGCAAATTCTAAAGCTTTTTGTTCGATCCATTCCAAATCTTCAATAATTTGCTTTGCCGGGGTGTTAAATTTCAATTTTATATCATTTGTACCTAAGGCAATTATTAATATTTCAAAGGGGTAAGCGTGCCTTATCGCAATCTCAAATGCAAATCTACCATTTTTTACAGGTTCTCTAAGATTATGATCTCCTGCTATTCTTCCCGGTAAGCCATTTTGTATTACTTGGTAATCTTTACCTAGTGATGAGCTAAGTATGTTGCACCACTGGTTTTCATAAGAGTATCTTAAATTATTAGAACCAGATCCCCAGGTGTTTGAATCTCCGTATACTAATATTCTTTTCATGTTTTGTTTCCCGGTCTGATCATTTGTACTTCGGGCATCTTTCTTGCAAAAAGACCCTCAGCAGGCCCAGCTTCATAGAAGCCATTTTTTTTATAAAAAGCTTTTGCTCTTTCGTTATAATCCACTACGTATAGGTTTACATCCTTATCTGCATCAAACCAATTTAATGCTGTAGATAAAAGAGCTTGTCCTACACCCAATCCGTGATAGTTTTTGTCTACATACAATGTTTTTAGAGTTTGTCCACTCAGTTTACTGCTGTAACAAATACCAATAACAGTTTGTCCTGTAATAGCCACCAGACTTAATCCGTCTACACCTTGATTAAATGTTGGCCATGCGTCATAAACTTTTTTTGATTCACTTTCCGATAGTTTTTGAGCCACAAAACCTTCAATAAAGCTTCTACTAATACCGAATTCTTCATTTGGATACGTATCTAACCACGAATTAAATAAAACTACCCTTCCTTGCTGGAGAGTTTCTTTTGTCATATTTTTGATTAAAATTGATTCATCCATACAAAAATCACTTGTTTTGATTGTCAGAGCCCCGAAATTCAGGGTGGTACCATCTGACTTCCAAAAGAAGTGATCTTTTAGCGCTTGATTGGGCTGATTACGGGGCTGCCGGCTAGTTCTATTTACCCTGAGCTTGTCGAAGGGCTTTCTGCTAGCTACATTCGTGATTGATAGTCACTCATCCACAAAAAGCGGAACGTATTTACATAATAATTATATCACACTAAGTCAATATTTTAATCTGTTTTTATACTTGTTTTAGACCCCTATTGCGCTTATACTAAATCCAGAAGAAACATTAAGCAAAATAAAGCGTGGTAAAGGGTGAAGATTTACACACTTGAGTTCAAAAAGCATTTTCTCTTCGAGAAACGCAAAGAAATGTATATAAAATACATTGATAGAGTATCGCAGAAGAAAAATGTTTTTTGGACCAAGAATGCCCTTAAAGCACAAACTTGCTTTGGGTTAGAAGGGCATGGTGTGTAGATCGTGAAGGTTTTGATGTTGGGGTGGGAACTACCGCCTCATAACAGTGGTGGTCTAGGAGTCGCATGTTTTCAGCTCTGTAAAAGACTCTCAAAAAAAGGCGTTGATGTAACTTTTGTTTTACCGTACGAACACAACCATGATTTTGATTTTATGAACGTTGTTTCGGCAAAAGTAGCTAAGACTTCATCAATTACTGGAGTGTACGATTCTGCACTATATACCGAGAGTAAAGGTCTAAAAGGCAGTACCGTAGACATCCATCACGCATACGCTGAAGCTATGGAGGGTATTCTTTTAGATCAAACTTTTGACGTTATCCATGCGCATGACTGGCTTACCTTTCGTGCAGCTTTACGAGCTAGAGAAATCTTATTAAAACCCCTCATTCTTCACGTACACTCCGTAGAATCAGACAGAGCCGCAGGTGGACTGGGCAACCCACTGGTTAGAGAAATAGAACAACTCGGCATGTTAATAGCCGACAAGGTTATTGCCGTTAGTGAGCTGACTCGTCAAAAAATAATTTCGGAGTACGGAATTCCTCCATCCAAGGTATTGGTTGCTCATAACGGTATAGATCTGGACGAAATGGTCGAGCTAGAGGCTGATAACAGCTATAAAATCCTGGAGGCATACAAGGCAAAGGGATATAAAGTGGTTGTAAATATTGGCAGATTAACAATGCAAAAAGGATTGACCAACTTATTACAGGCCGCAAAAATGGTGATTGATGAGCAACCAAAAACCATTTTTTTGATAGTTGGGTCGGGTGATCAATATCGTGAGCTAATAGAACTTGGAGCAAGCTTAGGAATATCTCGCAACCTTGTATTTGCTGGCTTTCAAAGAGGTAAAAAATGGCGTGACGCCTTCGGTATTGCGGATTTATTCGTCATGCCTTCAGTATCAGAACCCTTTGGGTTAACTCCTCTTGAAGCAATTGTTTATGAGACACCTTCACTTATTAGCAAACAGTCTGGTGTGGCCGAAGTCTTAAAAAATTGTCTGAAAACAGACTTTTGGGACACTTCAAAGATCGCAGACGATATAATAAATGTTTTGCGACACGACTCTTTACGTACACATCTACTAAATAATGCAAAATACGAACTAGAACATCTCAGCTGGGATAAAGCCGCCCATATTCTAATAGACACATACAATCACCATCACACCGAGGCCATAGAGGCATGAATAAACGCTCAATTGTGCTATACATGCACGTTCACCAGCCTTATAGAGTACGGCACTACAGTATTTTTGATGCTGGGCAGAACTCTAACTACTTTTATGCAGATTATCACGACCGTACCAGCAACGAACGGATTATGCATAAAGTTGCCGAAAAATCATATCTTGCGACAAACGCACACCTTTTAGAACTACTTCATAGGTACCCAGAATTTTGTTTTAGCCTTTCCATTTCTGGTACGGCTATAGAACAAATGCAGGCTTGGAGTCCGCAATCGCTCGCCTCATTTCAAGAATTAGCCAAAACGGGGCGAGTAGAGATCGTAGCCGAAACTTACCACCATAGTCTAGCGTTTTTTTATGACAGAGATGAGTTTGAATCCCAGGTTGCAAAACACCAGAATTTAGTACAGGAATTATTTGGCCAAACACCCACAGCCTTTCGTAATACTGAGTTAGCCTATAACAATGACCTTGCTTATTGGGCCGACAAAGCAGGCTACAAAACCATTTTAGCCGAAGGTTGGGACCCTATTTTGGATTGGCGTAGCCCAAACTTTGTGTATAAACCAACTTATACAGATGGCAACCTGAAGCTTTTAATGAAAAATTATAAACTCAGTGATGACATCGCTTTTAGATTTGGTGACCGTAACTGGGAAGGTTGGCCTCTAACTGCCGATAAATTTACTCATTGGTTGGATGAATCTGGTGATGCTACCAATTTTAATCTTTTTATGGACTACGAGACCTTTGGCGAGCACCAATGGAGCGAATCTGGTATCTTTGACTTCCTTACCCACCTGCCCGAGCAATGGCTAAAAAACCCTAATAATGACTTCAAAACAGTTACACAAGTCGCAGAAGCCCATGAAGCTGTCGACAGAGTAGATATGCCAAACATCGTAACCTGGGCTGATACTGAGCGTGACCTTTCTGCCTGGACTGGTAACTCGATGCAGAATGATGCTTTAAGTGCAATATATTCACTTAAAGACGCTATCCTAAGCTCTAACGACAACGAACTTATAGAAGATTGGCGCAAACTCCAAACATCTGATCATTTTTACTACATGTGTACCAAATGGTTCAACGACGGCGACATTCACGCCTACTTTAGCCCTTACGAGAACCCGTACGATGCCTTTATTGCCTTCATGAACGTCTGGCAAGATCTAAAATTAAGAACAGGCGCATAAAATGGGACGAAGCATTGTTTTAGGCAATGGAAGCCTAACAGTAGGGCTAAACAGTCGAGGCTTGGTCCATGATTTTTATTATCCTCATGTTGGTCAAGAAAACCTGACTAATGCCAGATTAGCTCATCATAAAATTGGCTTGTGGGTTGACGGGGTTTTTTCTTGGATTGGTGGTGATGGCTGGGAAATAACGGCGGATTTCGAATCAGATGCTCTAGTCGGCAATACCGTAATGAAAAATTTTAATCTAGGTATAGCAATGAAATTTATTGATTGTGTTGATCATGAATTTAATGCATTTATTAGAAACATCACAATAACTAATACCTCTAACTCGCAAAAAAACATAAGACTATTTATGCACCAAATTTTCCAAATTTCTGCCCATGGCAGAAGCGACTCTGTATATTTTGACCCAGAAGATAATTTTATAGTCGACTACAAGGGTAATTGCACGCTGTATGTCTACGGTGAAAATGAAGCTCGCGAACCTTTTGACCAATTTGCAGTTGGTTTATATAAGGTTGACGGACACGAGGGTACTTATGTCGATGCCGAGGATGGAGAACTTTCAGGCTCATCAATTGAGCATGGTAGTGTGGACTCGACTATTCGAATTAGTACAGTCTGCGAACCAAACACATCAACAACTTTAAATTACTGGGTTGTCGCCGCAGACTCAAGATACGTAGCTAAAATGGTACACAATAAAATACTATCTGACACTCCACTAAAGCGAATCAGCGAGACAAAAAAATTTTGGCAAAGCTGGATAGAGAAATCAGCGGACAAACGAAGCAAAATTCCCGAAAAATACTGTGAACTTACTACGAAATCTCTACTTCTCATTAAAGTCCATATGGATAAGCACGGGGGTATAATTGCCTCTACGGATTCATCTATATACAACTATGGACGAGATTATTACAGCTATGTTTGGCCTAGAGACGGTGCCTTGGCAATTTGGCCACTAATAAAACTAGGTTACTATGACGAAGCTAAGCAGTTTTTTATGTTTTGTAGAGACGTTTTGACACCTCAAGGCTACATGATGCATAAATACCAACCTGACAGGTCGGTAGGAAGCACCTGGCATTCGATGGTAATAAACGGCAACAAAGAATTACCTATCCAAGAAGACGAAACAGCCATAGTAATTTTTATGTTAGGCCAATACCTAGATTACTCTGGTGACGCAGAATTTATTGATAAAATCTACGACTCGTTGATTAAACCATCGGCTAATTTTATGTCCAGTTTTATTGATGAACAAACAGGCTTACCACATGCCAGTTTTGACTTATGGGAAGAAAAATTCACAACCAGCACATACACCACTGCAGTTGTATGTGAAGCGCTTCTAGTTGCCTCAAAGATAGCAAAAAATCGACCGAACTGCCTAGACGACGCTGTAAAATGGCGGTCTGTTGCAAATAAAATATCAGAGAATTCTCATGTTTTTTTCAACCATGAAAGGGGCTCGCTTCGCAAAGGGTTTTTGCTTGAAAAAGACGGCTCACTAAACTTTGATAACACTCTAGACTTGTCTAGTTTGTACGCTGGAGTAATTTCTAACCTATTAGACAAAGAAGAGGTTGCTAAGTCATTTAGTTTAATAGAATCTGAACTTTTAGACATTTCACCCTCCGGGGGTGTTTGCAGGTATGAAAATGACGGATACTTTAGATCTTCTTCTGCTTACAAAGGTAACCCATGGATTATTTCAACATTATGGGTAGCACAATTCTATACTCTACATAACAATTTAGAAAAAGCCGAAAAATACCTAGATTGGGTACAAAATATTGCTCGCGCCAGCGGCGCTCTAACAGAACAAATTAATCCAGAAAATAGCCAACCAATGTCAGTACTGCCACTAGTATGGTCACACGCGGAATACATCAATACAGTACTAGCGCTAACATCAAAAGATTAAGTTTAATTATTTTTTGCGGGGTTTTACTTCGTTGCGGCCAAGATTCTTTTTGGTCTCAACGTATAGAACGTGCTTACGTGCAATTGGGTCGTACTTTCGCAGTTCCAGCTTGTCTGGAGTGTTCATTGTGTTCTTGGTAGTGTAGTAAGTTCGATGACCAGTCTCTTCAGAGATGAGTCCAACTAACTTTCTTTTATCGCCTTTTTTTCCCATAAAATTCCTTAATTTTTCTAAATGTATTTAATACATACTAACAGATTAGAGATGATTTATCAACAACATACTCATGGAGCCACGATCGGGAGTCGAACCCGAGACCTTATCTTTACCATAGATACGCTCTACCAACTGAGCTATCGCGGCTTAGTTTTAAAACAGATTGAATTATATCAAAAACTCCTTTGATATAATATACTTTTTTTGTTACAATTTACTACTATTGGCCCTAGCCTAGCACTTTAAAAAATTGGATTGTATACTACGAATTATGAAAAAATGCTTGTTTTGTTCCAGGACCATTTCTAGAAGATATAACGTGTACTGCTCAAACAAATGTCAGATGGATTTTGCGTATAAAAAGTACATTGCTGAATGGCAACTAGGCTATGCGCATGGTGGTAGAGGCGTAAATGCAAAAAACGTATCTGGTCATGTAATTCGATATTTACGCGAAAAATATTCTTCTTGTTCGATATGTAATTGGGATAGAGTTAATCCAGTTACAAAACGAGTACCTCTCGAGATTGACCATATTGACGGTAATTCGGAAAATAATCAAGAAAGCAATTTGCGGTTAATTTGTCCAAACTGCCACTCACTTTCTTCTAACTTTCGTAATTTAAACTATGGTAACGGTAGAGTCTGGAGAAAAGCCAAGTATATCAAAGAGACTTAAAAAATGTGCCACCTTAGCTCAGCTGGTTAGAGCATCGCTTTTGTAAAGCGAGGGTCGTCGGTTCGAATCCGACAGGTGGCTCCAGAGTTTTGGCCTAAACTTTTGGTTTAGTACAAAACTCTGTGATTTATCTTGTTGAGAACCGAAGGTTCGGCAAACGAGAAGCACAGAAAAGATTAAAGTTTACTTTAAATCTTTGCGAGCATCGCAGGAAGAAGTGCGTTTAGCACGATATCCGACAGGTGGCTCCATTTACATGCAGGGTTAGTGAAGCGGTCAAACACGGTAGACTGTAAATCTACTCCCATCGGGTTCGGGGGTTCAAATCCCTCACCCTGCACCATTCTCCGTCGCGATACTCTTTGGAGTATAGCTATGGAGAATTTGTTTTTGTGAGCTGTTTGAACTCACGAACCCGCGGGTTCGGGGTGAGAAAGTTCGGGGAACTTTTGCAAGGGAGTCAACTCTTGAAAACTAGTTTTCAAAGATGTTGCGACGGGCTCGCCAAAGGTGAGTCAAATCCCTCACCCTGCACCAAATTAACAACCCCATTCGTGGGGGTTTTTAATTTGTTAAGTTAAGGTATCGAACTCACGAACCCACGAGTTCGGGGTGAAAACTGCCAGTGGCAGTTTGCAAGGAAACCTACTCTTCAAAACTTATTTTGAAAGATGTAGTTTCGGGCCTGCCAAAGGTAGGTCAAATCCCTCACCCTGCACCAAGATAAGCAACTAAATATTAGTTGCTTTTTTAATTAAGCATAACCTCTTGACAAATATGTTATAATTATATATAATAGTATTCAAATTGATGCAAATTTAGGTTTATGAGTATTTTATATCAAAATCAAAACAGTTCTACCGCTCAGGACGAGAAGCTTGTACTACTGTTACAGGTTCCTAGAACTAATGAAAAGAAAGAGCTTGCAGCAGAGCAAATGTTTGCTTCGCTTCATGGGCTTCTGGCTTTTCCTCCAGAAAAACGCTTTGCCTCTGGTAGAGTAGAGACAATAAGCCTAGAAATTGCTGTTCTAAACAAAACTATTGGTTTTTATGTCTGTATTCCTAAATACCTAAAAAGCTTCGTCGAGGAGCAAATTTATGCTCAGTATCCTACTGTTCAAATTCATATCGTTGAGGATTATTCTAGCCCAAGCGCAAAACACTATCAGGTTACTGCTGGAACAGATATCAAATTATCAGCTAGCGATGTTCTGCCTATCAAGACTTTTCAAAGTTTTGAGGTTGACCCACTGGCTGCAATTACAGCTACACTTGCGAAGTTCGACGAGAGCGAAGAAGCCTGGATACAATTACTGATTAAGCCAGCCAGTAAAAACTGGCACAAAAAGAATGAGCAATACGCTATAGGGTTACGTGGCGGGTCGGCAAAATCTGGCATGAGTGTCCTGGGCGCTCTCTGGAATCCACCAGAATACAGCAAAACAGAGACACCCAAATTAACTGAATATGACCAAGCCAGGGTCAACGCAGCCGAAGAAAAAAGTCACAAACTAGGATTTACCTCAACACTTCGCGTGGTATACCGAGGTAACGTCTCAACGTCAGAGGCAACCTTGCGTTTGCAATCTATAATAGCTGGGTTTAAACAGTTCAACACTACATATCTAAACGGCTTCGAGCAAGGTAAAATCACTACAGACGGCACGCTTGCGACTCAATATAACCAACGAAAATTTGGCAAGAGTCCTTTTACCATGAATATTGAGGAAATTGCCACACTTTATCACCTGCCACACACTAACGTAGAAACGCCCTATATCTTATGGGCATCCAGCCAAACATCTGAACCACCCGCACATTTGCCGGTTGTTGGTAATAATTTTAATAATGATGATATCAGCCCTATTGCTGGTGCAACTTTCCGTGGACTAGACGCACCGTTTGGGATGCCTCGGTCAGACAGAGGTCGTCACCTTTATATCATCGGTCAAACTGGTGTTGGTAAGTCCGCCATGCTAGAACTCCTGACAATTTCTGACATCAACAGTCCTTTTGGGTTTGCGATTGTTGACCCACACGGTGACTATGCAACCAATATTCTAAAAAGAATCCCAGAAAGTCGCATAGATGATGTAATCTATTTTAATCCTAGCGATGTTGACTTCCCTATTGCCTTTAACCCAATGGAGGTATCGGATTCTAAGCTAAAGACTCAAACCGCGTCAGAACTTATCGGTGTTTTAAAGCGCATGTTCGAGTCTTGGGGGCCAAGACTAGAGTATATTTTGCGTTACAGCATCCTGGCTTTGCTAGAGTACCCTAACGCAACCATGCTCGACATAACTCGGATTTTAACTGACAAGAAGTTCCGTGAAGAAGTGTTAAAGCATGTGTCAGACCCTGTAGTTAATAATTTCTGGACTGTAGAGTTTGCCTCATGGAACGACAAGTTCGCCGCCGAAGCTGTGGCGCCAGTACTTAACAAAGTTGGAGCTTTTGTCGCTAACCCAGTAGTCCGTAATATCATCGGCCAACCAAAAAGTAGTTTTAATGTCCGTAAAATCATGGACGAGAAGAAAATTCTGATAGTTAACCTTAGTCGAGGTCTAATCGGCGAAGACAACGCCTCAATTTTAGGTGCATTAATGGTGACCAAGATTCAACTGGCCGCTATGAGCCGTGCTGATATTCCACTAGAACAACGCACGCCTTTTTATTTATATGTCGATGAGTTCCAAAACTTTGCAACCGACAGCTTCGCAACTATCTTGAGTGAGGCGCGTAAATATGGTTTGAACCTAACTGTTGCTAACCAATACGTTGCCCAAATGCCCCAAGAAGTTAAAGACGCTGTATTTGGTAACGTTGGCTCAATGATAGCTTTTCGTATGGGTGCTGATGATGCTCGAACTATGCAACGCTATTTTGAACCTAAATTTACAGAGTACGACCTAGTGCACCTGCACAACCGTCATTTTATGATAAATATGACAATAAACGGTGAGAAATCTCCGGCCTTTTCTGCGATAACTCTAGATCTACCAGAAATAAAGACAGACTTAAGCCACGAAATCATTTTTAGTAGTCGATCTAAGTACGCCCTAAGCGTTGCTGAGGTGCAAGATTATGTTAATGACCAGTATTTAATAGCTAATAAGATTAAGGCGCCTTCAGAGCGTCCCAAGGTAGCTAAAAAGCCAATATCAATACCTGTACCGAGTGAACCTGAGCCTACTGCCAAAGAATTGGCACTTAAAAATCCTGAAATTTTAGATATCGAGGCAAAACAACCACACCTTAAGACAAGCTTGTCGGCTTTTACCCTCAATAAAGCAATCGAGAGTCTGCCTAAGCCTAAGAGGAAGCGTACCCGTAGCCGAAAACGAAAGAAAACTGATGATTCTTCATCTACAAACCAAACAAAAGAAAAACCAAATACGCCTAAAGATCTAAGCGAAGACTCAGAACACATTATTTTTACACGTTAGGTGGCAAATAAAAAACACCTTCTTGGAATTGAAGGTGCTTTTACCCTTTCGTCCTTTCGGACTCATCGGCACGGATACACATCCGTGGAGGGTTAATAAGGAAGAACGAGTTGATTTTGGGAGCTTAGGGCTCAACCATAGTCAAAAGTTCTAACTTAAGTAGCTAGAGGAGTTAAATAGTAATAGATACTAAGTCTCGACCCATGCCGTAGGCTTAAATGAGCTATGCTCAAAATAAACCGCTGGCGGACGAATGCGCTGTGCTAGACTCAACTCTATCCAGAGGAGAACAATTAAGCTCTCTGAAACTCTATCTTAGAGGAATCAAGCAGGAACATTCGCCCGCCTTTTTGGTTTTGGTAGTTGTTTGTCTTCTGTCTCCTTGTTAGAGAATTCCGTAGATTGGGTAGTTTCATACTATCCCCCTACGCCAGGTTTGACCGTGATATGAATGTGGTCGTAGTGACCGCCTGTCACACCAAAGCCATAGGTGTATGGTCGCCATCCTGACGTTACACCAGAACAGTTCCCTGCCGAGCCCTCACCCTCACGGCTGACGTTCCAGATAAGTTCTTGCCAAATCTGGTACTGCACGCCAAGGCCATGAGCGTTGACTTGCAGGAAACAAGCGATCTCCCATCCGAGCGCAAGCTGTGATGAGTTAGGATATGATCCAATCCCATCGCTGAGAGTCACATCGAGTGCGAGACCTTCTGTGTGATCCTGTGGCGTACCTGCTGGTCGCTGGGAATAACCACCGATCTCACGAATACATGGACGAGGCCTCCGAGAACATCCCCAACGCTCCAAAATGAACGCACGAAGGTTTGATGCCCTAGGCACAAGATTCCCATTGCTGGGATCCTGAGGACCAGGCCCCGGGTCGCTCAGACTGCCATCGACTGACGTACTACAAGTCGATGTAGCGTTGACACCTGAGACACTTGACCCATAACGATCGCGCACACTTATGGCATGCCCGACACGCTTGGGGTAGGTAGACACCATTCCGGAGACTTCGTAGGTTGCCTCGAAAACTTCCGTGGCATCCTTGATGTTGGTTGTCCTACGGAGCGCTTCCAGATTATCCAGACGAGTTACAGTTAGCTCGTACTTCATATAGCTGAGCTGAGCTCTCAGATCTGTCCACGGGAGGTTCATTGCCTTCGCGTGAGCATACAGTCCACTCCTGCGACCATATTTCTCGTTCGGCTTTTGGTACCACTGAGCAATTCCAACTGCACCAATGGAGTTAACCACATCAGTCACGATGGGGTCGCCACCACTTTCGTGGATGAGATTTCCGACGATAGCGGCTGCTTGGAACGGTTGAAGATCCAGCTCAGAGTCGGATGCCAGGAAGTGATACGCAACTTCCGTATTGTTGGCTCCTTGTGCAGTACCTACACCACCAGGGCCACAGCTGACTGCACCAACACTGCTATCTGAGCCAAGCAACACTGCCAGGGCGACCACAAGTCCAACAGCCCCGAGAATAGGCAGACCCAGCTTGGCAAAAACCACTCTCATGACGTTGACACGAGCTCTTACAAGGTACGCTTTTTCAAGAGCAGATTGCTTGTTCTTAGACATACATGCCTCCCTGCGTATCAACTGCCAGAGGCATTGCTCGTGGCAAGTCAGTTCGTCCGTGAACGAGAGAGCTAGTGTTAAGCATAGGGATCTCCCAGGGGAGGGCCACATACTCAACTTCGATGGCCGGCAGACCACGGATCTTATACAGCGCACTTCCTGGTGGAAGTACTTTAATCCGTTCGACTTCTTGGTCGCTGTAGCCAAGTACATGCGCACTAGCTTCGATCTCGGGCGGATCCTGACGGTAGGAAATGATCAACGACGAGTCACCGATCAGATCTTCTACCTTGTCGTTGCCGGAGTGGATGATGTTTTTCCAGTGGTGATTAACCAGCCGGTTGCCGAAGCCTTTAGTCCTACCAAGCTTGAAGCCTCGACGGACCGAATCGACGAACCCAGGATATGTAGCCAGGTCCCAGGACTCATCATGCAGAACATGGTGAAACCTGTTGTCAGAATCAGAAATCGCATTCTTCGACAACGTGAAGAAGTTGATCAGCGTAACCATGATGACGGCTTTTTCTCCATCAATACCATCGCAGTCAAGAACCAGCAACGGTACGGCGTCGAAAAGACCTGGTGTGGTCGGCTTATGAAGCATGCCGGCAAGGTCACCGTCGCCAGCAAGGCGCATCAGACCCATGCGAAGATTTTTGTTTCCTTCGCGCACGCCAGCCTGATCCATTCCGAGCCTGGCTTGGGTCGCCTGGCTTGGGTGTAGAAGTTTGTGAAGCAAGGTGTCGATGGTAGGAACACCTGCTTGACCTGGCTCGTTGTGAGCGTCCTGAAGTGCTCGCCACAACAGTTGGTGCTCTGTGGGAGAAAGCTTCGTGCCGATTTGCATGGCGTTGAGAGCCAAAGCTACCAAGAGCTCCAGCTGAATATCCCGTGTCATCACTGGGTCGAGAGGATTGATGAAGTGGTTGCTCTCTGGCCCAAACTTGAGAACTTTTGCACCAGGAATGTGCTTTACCAATGGAGTGTACTCATGACCTTTGCGGTCGGTCACGAGATAGTTACGGCCGAAAAGAAGCGTATCCCGGAGGATTCGAAGCTTTTCGCCCGCAGATTTACGAAACCCCGTCATCCCAAAAACCAGAGAGTTCAGACTGTTCATCTGCTGCTCAATGGCGTTGTGGGCGACGTACTCATCGAACGAAAACCCACCTGCACTACGCCTTGGGCCAGCATACCCAAGCGGGACTCCAGCCATTTTTCGACCGGTACGAGGGTCGATCAGTCCTGATTCCACAATAAGAGGACTGACAGGTCCGGTGTGTGTGCTCAAAGTTCGAAATGTCCTGAGCTGATCGCCACACACCGCTTGCAGTACATCTGGGGCAGACATTACGCCTGCACCTCCTTTAGTTGCGGTGTTGGGTCCTGCTCACGCTAAACCAACTCCGGACTCGCGACGAGGTCAAGCCTCGACCAACCGGGAGTAGAACGGAAATTCCGTCTTCTTCTCGGAGGTTGAGACCGGCCACTGGCATATCGTGACGAGCAGCGGTATTACGAAGCTCATCAACCACTGCTGATACATCGCTCAGGGTTGGCCCTGTCACATCAACGTAGACGCGCAGACGATAAACGTCCGCCAGTGCTTCCACCATCTCACGTTGATTATCGTGGCTCTCCTGAGCTTCGATCTTCTGAGCTACCGTAGGGTTCTTGCCATCGGCAAGAAGCTCATCGATCACACCCTTGGTCGAGTTAGTTGCTCGAGTTGCATTGCTCATAGCAAGCAACCGAGGAACTGGTCGGTAAGTAGCGGTAACTGTTATCGGCCGGCTTGCATTAAGCAACCAGTCGAAGTCAGTTGGTCCAACTCCCTCCAGCGGGAAGCTGTCGATGAAGAATCCGCGGTGGATTGATTCACCAACAACCGCATGATCCGTAGGCTTGAATGAACACGTCTGTGGCCATGCGATGGACTCACGAAAGAGCTTACCGGTCTTCAAAAGATTCGATTTTTGGTAAACCGGAACCATGAAGACCGGGTCAAGAGCCATCCGAACCTCTGCAAGAAGTTCGTTGTAGCTAAGGAAGCTAATGTACTTCACTCCCAGCTGGTTTGGACTTTCGCCCAGACCAAGCTCAGAGATCAGCTCAGAAACCTCCTCAACCAGAAGCTGAGGAAAACCACCCTCGAGCTTCCTGGCCCGCCTTCTGAACGATCCTCTATCAGCAATCGTAAAGAAGAATGTTGAAAGTCGCTCAGATGAGCCACTACCAACCACCGATTCGTACTCGGCGATGAACCGATCTGGGTCATGTCCAGGGTGTGACTGGAGCGAAAAGGCATGCTGGATCGCCTTCACATCGCCCGCCACATTCAGAGCTTCACCGGGAATGATTTGCGTCTTCCAGGAGAAGCTGTCGAATCCTGCTGATGCCACCCTGTTAAGGAGTGAGCCAAAAGCCAGGATCCGAACTTCCCTG
This sequence comes from uncultured Candidatus Saccharibacteria bacterium, assembly GCA_964444225.1. Classification (GTDB taxonomy): domain Bacteria; phylum Patescibacteriota; class Saccharimonadia; order Saccharimonadales; family 2-12-FULL-41-12; genus JALHOM01. Next base: position 27,573 of record CAYUFM010000009.1, read on the forward strand.
ACCGCACTGCTTTCCATCAGCAGAGAACCGGTCTTGATGGTGAGACCGACTGTGTAAGTGCCCTCACGGCGATCGTGAGCAACGCCAACGTAGACATCATTTGCGACTTCATGCGCGATGTAGTCGACTCTTCCCAAGTGTTTGGAGAACTTCTTGGGCTGGCCTTTTTTGTCTGGACCCAACAGAGTTTCACCAGCACCAACACGCTCTGAGTGAAACACTTCTTCGCCCATATCGTGCTTGGCGCGCCTGTGGATCCATGACAACAGACTCATCCCATCCGGTCTAAATGGAATGAAGATGAACACAAACCAGAAGATCACCGACACAAAAGCAGTCGGCAGCAACAGACCGTAGATGTTGAGCAAACTCATTACAAATGCAAGGACCGCAAGGCCACAAACAATCGCAATGAGCCACTTCATTGCCCAGTCAAGCCGAAGCTGACCAAACAGAGGAAGTGAACGTTCCCGCTCGATTTTATGTCGCGGGGGACTCATACTACTCCTATCTTTTGAGGTTACATTCACCCAGGGCTTCCTTGCCCGTCAAAAATTACCAGGCTACCTGCCTGCTGTAAACAACTTCCAGGTACGCATCGCTCTGTACGACCGCTCGACTGGAGCAATTCGGAACTCTGAACCAGAGATCTTCCTCCAAAGCCAGAGCGCAACAACGACTGGAAGAATCGAAGTCACCCCAGCTATCAGGGTAACCAAGAGTCCATCGGTCGCCCTGAGAGATGCCAGACTGAGCATTTGGACGAAACCGATGACCGCCGGAAACGTGACCGCTCCAAGAAAAGCAAGCATAGCCCGCTTCACTCTCTCCCAATCTTCCTCAACGATATTGAGGGCGAAGGCCGTGAGCATCCAGATAACGATCAACGGCAAGACGGGATACCGAATCGCCATCACCAAGGTGGACAGAGCAATCGAAATACACCCCGCGATAACAATGAAGAAGAGGAGGGCAACCAGTGCTGTCGGTCCGCCAATCTCGTCCCCCATGTTATCCGCGAGCGTGCCGTAGGTGGCTTTGAGCTCGTCAGCGGACTGAGAGATCAGACCAGGAGTAATCTCCTTGTCGACAAGGTAAATAGCGGCGGCTGCGATATTCACCAAGAAACCACCCGCAACAAAGAGAAAAACTGCCGTCCGAAGTACAGCACCTATCTGTATTCCGACGTCTTTCTCTTTTGCGGCCTGAACCTGTTTGACCATAAACAGCAAGACCGCCAGGAAGACCGCCAGCCAAAGCACCTTTTGATACGAGGTACTAAACCACGTGGCTGTGATATCTGGAGAAACGCCCTTCGCGATGAGCGTTGCGGTGTACTCCAGTCCCCAAATCATGCCGTTTGCAAAGAACTTGACCGTACCGGTGAGCATGCTTTCAGCTGCTGCATTTACTGCACCACCGGCAACGTCTTTGACAACCTCAACCGGATTGGGAAGCCCGGGGATTCTGTCAATAACGGCACCAGCTACAGCAACAGGGCCACCTGAGACTACCGTGCAGGTGTCTGTAGCGGCCCCGTCCGGCAGCAAATTGCACGGATGTGGCACATCGACAAAGGGAATGCCTACGGCCTGCGCTTTTTCAGCCTTGATCGACTGAGCAGCGAAGATTCCGAGAACCAGTGTCGCCACAAAAACCAACGACCATCCCGCGAACATCCTTCTGTTCAAGGAATTAGCCATAGTCGATGTACCTTCCTTTCTCGAGGAACGGCTTGTAGAGGTTGACCACCTGGTCGTAAGAAAGTCCAGGACCTTTGCCCGTAAAGACAGGAGCCTGACCAGGCGCAGGGTCTGAGCTAGCTACGTACAGCCAGCGGTCTTCGACCCAACGCATGCTTACAACTTTTATGCGCGGGTGGTTGTACCCACAGCAGGTGATTTGGTTTTGACTGTTGACCGTTCGTTTTGTGACAAAGTGCGTCACCGTGTAGAGAGAAACCACTGCCGTGCCAGCAGCGGGGTCAAACGCACCAACTCGATACTTCTTCGTTGCGACACGGTATTCGCTGTTGTTCAAAGCGTCTTGGATGGAGTCGTAACCCCAAGCTGTTGCCAGATTCCGACCATTTGGACCGAGAAGCTCGATCAGCACAGATCTGGATTCAGGCACAGCAAGATTGTTGACGCTCTCCGCGAGAAGCACTGCCGGCAACAACTGCGCCACAGACAGAGCCTGCACGGCCTCCACCGCCGAATTCACAGCATCCATGCTGTTTGATTTGGACAAGTTCGGGCCGTGACCTTGATTCTCGCCTCCTGCTGGGTCTGGGATTGTTGAAGGACCTTCCCCATCACCGGGCGAAGCCAATGGCTGCTCGGATTGTGGCTGACCTCCAAATTGTGCTTGTCCTTTTTTCTGTTCCACCCTATTAGCAAGGCTCAGGATGATCACAGAAATCAGAAACAAGAAGCCCAGAATCCAGAAAATTTTCCGCTTGTTCACGGACATCCTTTCTGGTCAGTGGCCACCGACCATGTATTGTGCCGGTGGCCACATTTAGCTGTTTGAGCAACACTCATCAGTCAACCCAGCTGCTGATAAGGTTGATCCAGTATGCCGGATTGCTCAGAACGACGATTCCGAAAACAGCCAGAGCAGCTCCAACGCATGCGAGCTTGATGCCCTTGCTGTTCTTGAGGTTTGCCCTGATCTCCACAATTGAAATCACAAAGAGGATAGTCAGGATGATGATTCCGCCTGTCTGAACCTTGTTCAGAAACCGAACCAACTTCTCGGAACCCTGAAAGGACTCAGGGGTTGTGTCGAACGGGAGAGTAATGCCCGCCAAAAGACGTGACGGGATAGAGGCGAAAATGACCGTAAACAGCGCCATTCGCCACTTGTTGAACATTTTGCGCATCACTTCTCCTTTCGGGAGAGTAGTTGTGCAGTCCCAACCAGCTAGTTTGGGACAATTTGCATATCGTAGGGGTTGACGATGAACGGATGACGAGCAGGCACCTCTACCCCCATGAGCTCTGCGGCTCGCTCGAAAGCAAGCGCAATAATTGACAGATAATCAAGGTATGTGTCCCTTGCCATCATGTCAATCGAGAAACCTTCCAGCAGGTACCTCAGGTACTCGTCATACCTGACGCAGTGGATGTCTCCTTCAAAAGCCGGAGGGTTGTCCATGTCGATCCGAACATGGTCTGCATAGGTGGACAAATCAGACGTCGTATCGACTCCGTTGAATATCGCAATTGACTTGCGAATCTTCTCCTCCATCGGGATGTCGGTCGCGGTGAGCCGAAGTCCCTGAGAAAGACCCACCTTCTCGAACAGACGAGCATAGCGGACATATTCAGCCAAAGCTTCCTTCAGCTTGTCCATCCCATCCACGTTCTCGACCCAAGCTGTCAGGATTGCGACATGCGCTTCCTCCAGCCCAGTAGCCGTGACGGAGTTTTCATGTGCTCCGTCATTGCCTGTGTCCAGCACAGCGATTGGCGAGGCCCTCAAAAGGAACTTGAGAACCTTTCGGAACATACCATTGCCAAGGTATTTTGCCCCGATATCGCCAACTGGATCTTCGGACACAACATACGCGCCATCCGCATTGGAAAACACGTAGTTGTAAACCTGACCGGGATCTGTCATCTTCCTATCTTCGATGAGAGTGTGAAGCTGTCTCATCGATGCGGAATGACCCTTAAGCCCTGTCAGCTTACCAGCACGCCCCGTCTTGTCGTTCGCCATGGTTGGCAAAACGAAACAAGGCTGACGAGTGACACGTCCGATGATGCTGGCGATGATCACCGACATCATGGATTTGCCATTCTTGCCACTGCTGTTGGCGATCCAGATGACTGGCCGGATATACATCCGCACCTCTCTGATTCGTTCCTCCATGAAACGAATCCTTGTCTCTCGCAACTCATCTGGCTTCATGGCGGGCACAAGGTCCGGGCGTCCATAAAACTTGAGGACGCGGTACTTCCACTTAGGAAGTCCGTGAACAGGAGCCACCGTACCGCTTTTCTCGACTGGAATAGGCTCGTAGGCCCGACTCAGTGCCAAAGCACTGACGACCACAATCACCAGTCCCAGAGCAACGATGAGCACAAGTTGAGCTGTCGACGGAGTAAGCATTGCAAAAGCGAAGCTCAACAACACCGTCAACAGAACGAGGGTTACGAGACGAGGCGTAAAGCCTGGCCTCTTCGAGAGAGTGCTAGCTCTGTCACCAAGCCCCGACCAATCTTCCTTCGACAGTCCGAGCCGTCGGAGACTGACCAACTTACCGCGACGGCCGTGAACTTCCAGCTCACGCTGAGTTGCCACAAGTGCGGGGTTGATCTCAACCTCTTCGTGGGTTTCCCCTCCATCAAGAGGCTGATCTTCGTCGAGTCCGTCGTCTACTCGATCCGGATCCGGATGGCTAGACGTTGTGCGTCCAACCGGGATCCTGAGTCTGTCAGACATAACAGACCCTCCTTTCTGCGTGTGTTTGTTAGTGCGTGTTGTTAACGTACGTCAAATACCACCTCCTTTGTAGGTTTGGACCTACAGGTGCCGGATTTTCGTCCGGTTTAGTGCTTTATAAATGCGTCGGCTTCACATTATAATGCAAAAATCGAACGAAAAATTTTAACTTTTAACAATTCCCATTTTCTTAAAAATCAAAATTGATCAATTACCCCGATCACCCTTTACACTATAATTTATTACTATAAATGTCAATCTTTTGTATCTGTTATTTATATAAAAATTAGCTATATTTAAAAAAGGTAATGTTAATACTTCGTTGACTTTATAACAACTAAGTTTTCCAATTAACACTTGCAAGAACTAAACAACAACACGTTTTGCGCGTTTTACGCGAGTTCGAGAACGACCCGAGGGAGTGACAAGTTTTTTTAATTTATCTTCAATTAAATCTGCTTTTTCAGCTTGGCCAGTAGATCGGTATGCTTCAGACAATAAATTATAAGCTTCATGTGTTGGCTCAAGTTCTACCGCCTTTTCTAATTCTTCGATCATTCGTTTCTCGTTTCCAAGCTTCTCTAACGCTTTAGCAATAGCAATGTGGCGGGCCGCCATGGCTTCGTCTAATTTTAAGGCCTCATCAAAAGCCGTTACTGACTTTTGATAATTTTCTGTTTCATAAAAAATAAGCCCTAAGTTGTGCAAGCTAGAGGCTGTTGGCTCAATACTACAGGCGATCTCAAAACAATCAATCGCGTCTTTATATTCTTTTTGCTTAGCGTATAAAATGCCCAGGCGGTTATAGGCTGCGGCGTTCTTTTCATCAATTTTAAGAATAGCTAGCAAAGCCTTCTCTGCTTTTAAAAGTCGATTTTCACGCATGCCCTGGTGAACAATATCCCAAAGTTTGCCCATTCGGTCGCTGATTTTATGTGGGATATCTGGATGTTCTTCGTCATGCTTAGAAAATGATCTAAGCGTAAGCGCACCAATTCCAGCCAATATTAATAATTCGTACATGTTATTCGTATAATTATACCATTTCTAGTCAAATTATATCTTTAAAAACAGCCTTGTTAGAGCCAATTTTTTACTTAGACCCTGGCCTATATCTTTTTTACATTCAATGACAGCGAGCAGTCGGGTGTGGGCTATTTTAATATTACTGTTCTTTGCAACACTTACTCCGTATGAAGCATTTAAAATTCTGAAAATTCCTCCTAAGAAAACTTCGAGTTCGATGTCTTTATTTTTGATAATTTTATCGACTTCTGCAATCTGAATATATTTTGGTTTTTTTAATAAGTCTTTAGCATATTCTATAGCTTTAATCAGTGGATGGTCGGTCTTATCGCCAAGTAAACTAACAAGTAAGCCAGCCTGACCCATGCTGAGAATATGGGCTTTTGTTACTTCAGGCTCGGGGAATTCTAGCTCATTTATTGCTTGCTTTAGGCTTATTGGCCTAACGGCAACTTTTTTGACGCGAGAATAAATTGTCTGCAGAACTCCCGCCTCATTGTTGATGGTAATTATTATCAAAGTATCGGTTGGTGGTTCTTCCAGTGTCTTGAGGAGTGAATTTTGCGCCTCGTGCCCAAAACTATCAAAATTATTAATGATTACTGCTCGTCGGAAAGCATTTTTCCCATAAGTACTTAGGCTAAGGTTCTTTTGCAAAATTCTCACATCATCTATTCCTACGAATTTAGCGTCGATGCTAATTACACTACTACCAGATTTATTAAATTCGGGATCTAAAGTTTTGGCCACTATTTCTTCGGCAATAGTGGTTTTACCAGATCCGTTAGGACCAATTAGGGCAAGGCACGGAAAATTAGAAGCCAAGAAAATATCAATTTGTTTTTTTGTTATTGGGTCGATTAGTACTTTTTTGTTCATTACTTACAATACAAACTCTGGCGGTAGTTTGGTGTCAAAAGTTTTTCGCTCACCACCTGGAATTGTGATCTCTAAGGTTTTGGCATGCAACAGCATTCTATCATTGCTAGCTCCGCCATACATGACATCACCAACTATGGGATTATTTAAGTGGTTGAGGTGCACACGCAATTGATGTGTCCGGCCAGTAATTGGTTTTAACTCTAGTAATGATAGGTTTTCACTACTCTCAATCACTTTATACTCAGTTTGGGCAGACTTGCCATTGTTATTTACACGAAAAGTCTGAGGTTTTTTGGGATTACGGTCTATAGGTAGATCTATCATGGCGTGCGCCTGCTTAGGAACTCCAGATACAACGGCAACATAAGTTTTTTTGGCTTTCCGAGTCTGGAATTGCTTTTGCAAGAATCCTAGAGAAGTTTTATTTTTAGCACAAATCATAACTCCGCTAGTAGCCCTGTCTAGTCGATGCACTATGCCTCCGCGGTCATTATCTGCCGGAAAATCGAAGCCTTTTCTATCCTTTAGCCAGCTGGCAACCGTGGCTTCTGGGTTATAAGCGCCTTTACTATGGACCAAAACACCAAGGGGCTTATTAACAACTACACAATTCTCATCTTCATAAATAACCTCTAGGTTTAAGTTTTGCTCGGGTTCTGCGAGATTGGCTTCATCAAGGTCCACTTTCTCAGTACCAACAACACTAAAACTAGGTTTTACTTGAACTGTCCCAGACACCTTAACGTGCCCGTTTTTTATAAGTTTCTGAATCAGTGCCCGTGAGTAATTAGGATATTTTTGGGCAACGTACGCATCAAGTCGTACTTTTTTAGACTCTTCCATATTTTTACTACCTCAGACCTACGGCTTTTTGAACGCGAGCTAATGTCGCTTTAGCTACAATGTTCATGTCTGTTTCTGACTGCTCAAGCTTTTTCATAAGTTTGCTGTCATCAACCTTTGATAGTTTGGTTTGGAAATCATTTAGAAAGTAAGCCATTTTGCTAGCTAGTTCTTCTTTAAGCGGTCCGTACATTGTTTGACCTTCGTAGCGCACGGCAACTTCTTTAGGGTCTATACCTTCTAAAAGCGCTAGGATATCTATCAAATTACTTAGTCCTGGACGTGCTTTAGGGTCATAAGCAACTGAGCCTTCACTATCTGTTGTAGCACTCATAATCTTCTTTTTTGCTGTCTCAGGCGAGTCGGTGAGGAAAATTACGCCCTTACCTGAATCATCGCTTTTACTCATTTTTTTGCTAGGGTCGCTTAAGTCCATGATCCTTAGGCCTTGGTCGCGCGCAAAAAATTCATGTTGTTTTTTAGCCTCTAGCGGAACGGTAAATAATTCACCAAATTTGCTGTTCATGCGCTGTGCAATATCTCGGGTAAATTCTAGATGTTGTGTCTGATCATCGCCAACCGGTACATATGTAGCGCTATAAAGCAGTATATCGGCCGCCATCAGCACCGGATAGTTGAATAACCCAACTGTTGACTGATCGGAATTAGCAGATTTATCTTTGTACTGAGTCATGCGTGACATTTCACCCATGCCAGTAAAACAATCTAGTACCCAAGTTAGCTCGCTGTGGGCTGGGACGAAACTTTGGCGGTAAATGTGAACGTCTGAATTGTCTAGTGGTAGTCCAGAAGCTACAAACATCCTCAATGTTGAGTTAATTTGACCTTGAAGCAAAGTATGGTCTATTGGAGTAGTAAAGCTATGCAGATCTGGCACAAATAGATTTACCTGATATTCTCCGGCATGTTTGTTTGCCATATCAATAATTGGCAACAATGCGCCAAAATAGTTACCAATATGCAAATCATTATTGGCCCTAAGACCAGTTAAAATTACTTTTTTACTCACGATACTTACATTATAACTTAAAAGAGTTTGGTTACGACACTATATGTCACAACACTTATAAGGCAACATAGGATTGTACCCCAGACCATATCTATAGCCGTAATTTTAAAAGGCCAATTTTTAAATATTGCATTAGATGTTAGATCAAAAGTAGCATAAGTAAAAAATCCAAAAAGAGCGCCATAAAGCGCAGCATAACCCAGGCTAGACTTTTGTAGCGCCGGAATAATTACAAAGACCAAAAGACCAACAAGAAAAATTGAGTAAAAGGCAATAGCGGCCGGAACATTAGGTTTATCGGCCATAAGGTGTCCAATATTATCGCGGTATACCTTTGGCGCTACTTTAGCTAGCCAGATAAAATCGATTATTGAAAAGCTAATTGCGCTCACTAAATACGTAACAACAACTTGCGTAACTCCAATATTCATAACTTAATCATACTACTCTTTTAAAAAAATGTGGAAATATGGGGCTAGTTTTACGGGCGTATTCTTTAAATTCTTTATTGTCTTTAAAATTTTTTTCGGCCAAAGGTACACCTGAGACATATTTTAGTAAGTAAGCTATCAAAATTGGGCTGACTATAGCAATCAATCCGTACTTTAGACCAGCAACTATCATAAACAGTCCAACCCACTGACAAATTTCGCCAAAGTAATTTGGATGTCGAGAAAACTCCCACAATCCTTTGTTCATAATTTGGCCTGGTTTTTTGGTTTTTAAAAACTCTTTTAGTTGGCGGTCAGCCGTCGATTCGTAACTAAAGCCAAATATCCAAATTAAAACTCCTAGTAAACTAAGTAGCGAAAGCGTGTCATTGCCATACTTTGCTGCAATAAATAATGGTGCAGATATTACTAAAGCGATTACTCCTTGTAGCCAAAATACTCTTGGCAAAGACTTAAGCATATAATTTTTACCGCCTTTTGCGCGCCACTCAGCATAGCGTCTGTCTTCTGGCTTGGTTAGATTACGCAGTCCAATATGCAATGCTAGCCTTGCGCCCCAAATAAGGATCAGTATAAAAACCACAAAGAACGTTAGAGGAACATAATCAAGTCTAGATAAAAGTAAAGATCCAATAAGTATGAAAATTGTACCCCATGCTACGTCAGCAAAAGAGTTGTTTTTACGTAAGCTAGCTAAAGCCCACCAAAATGTCATATAAATCAGCACCCAAATTGTTACAAAAAAAATAAGACCCGACATATCTATATATAGTATAGCAGGGTCTTAATTTTACAGTCTTTAACGCTTTGTAAACTGACGTTGCTTACGAGCTTTTTTAAGACCAAATTTCTTTCGTTCTTTCTCGCGCGGGTCACGCCCCAGCAGTTCGGCTCGCCTTAGAGTATTCTTTAGAGTTTCATCGGCTTCAACTAATGCTTTAGCGATTCCTAGTCGAATAGCATCCACTTGTCCACTAGTACCACCTCCGGATACTTTAACGGACACATCGTACTTGCCATTTAGTTCTAAAACGTTAAAAGGTTTGCCAATCTCGTTAATCAAAGATTTGCTTGATGCAAAATAGTCATCTGCAGTTTTGTCATTTATGACAACTTTGCCGGTGCCTTTTTGCAACCGAACTCTAGCTGTTGCGCTTTTGCGTCGACCTAATGCGTAAAAATATGCCATTATTTTGTTCCTTTCAGGCTAAGAGCCTCCGGTTTTTGAGCTTCGTGGCCATGCTCAGTACCTGTGTAGATTTTTAGCCTTGCCAAGCGTTCATCACGGAGTTTATTAACTGGCAACATGCCACGAATGGACTTCATTATTACTCGAGTTGAGTCCTTGTCCATTTCGTATTTTAGAGTTGTCTCAGTTAATCCACCAGGGAAATTACTGTGCTTGTAGTACATCTTGTCTTCCATTTTCTTACCGGTAACCACAAGTTTGTCAGCGTTAATTACTATTACGTAGTCACCGCAATCAATATGCTTTGTAAACATTGGCTTACCTTTGCCAATAAGCAGTTCTGCAACTTTTGTAGAAAGACGACCCAAGGGTAGTTCTGAAGCATCGACAACATACCACTTACGTGTAACGTCGCCTGGTTTTGCTGAATATGTCTTCATTATTTCTTCTCGACTTTCTTTTCAGGAGCTTTTTTGGCAGTCGTCTTAGCAACTGGCTTCTTTGCAGATGTAACTGGCTTTTCTACTTCAGCTTTTGCTTTTGGAGCTGGCTTTGTAAGATCATCAACGAAACTGACTGTAGCCATCTGGGCATTGTCTCCGCGACGCATTGTAGTGCGCTCTACCTTTAGATGACCGCTTGTTCGACCAGATAGTTTAGGAGCGATTTCATCCATAAGTTTGTGTGCACTTTCAATAGTCTGTAACTTAGCGATTATCTGTCGGCGATTGTGTAAACCACCTTTTTTAGCTTTGGTGATTAAGCGCTCAGCATAAGGCACAATTTCTTTAGCCTTTGGCAAAGTAGTCTCGATACTCTCGTATTTAATGAGCGAATCAGCCAAGCCTTTCATTAATGCGCGCCTTTGGTCGCGTTCACGACCAAATTTACGACCTTTATATCCGTGACGGTGCATACTAAAACTCCATCTCCGCCATTTTTTCTTTAACTTCGTCTAGAGCCTTGCTTCCAAAACCTTTAAGGTCTCTTAGCTCAATGTCGCTTAGAGAAAAAAGATCTTTAAGCGTGTGGATATCGTTGTTTACAAGGGCATTAGTTGTGCGAGCAGACAAGTTTAGATCTTCAATAGAAGTCATTAGGGCTGGAGAATCCAAGCCGTCCTCAATAGAACCTGCTGGTCCACTTGCGTTAGATGGGCTAAGTGGTGCAGTTGCCTCAATCTTTGTTTTGCCAGCTAGGGCTGTGTATTGATTTACTAAAATAGCGGCTGCTTCCTCGAAGGCATCGCTTGGTGTGATTGACCCATCGGTCTCTACAGTAATAAGTAGCTTATCTAGGTCGGTCATTTGTCCAACACGAGTGTTTTCTACCCTATAACGAACTCTTTGTACCGGGCTAAACAGCGCATCAATAGCAATTTGATCAGTTGCACGTGAGTCTGAAACTTCTTCGACTGTTCGGTATCCACGACCAACTTCTACGGTAATTTCTGCTGAAAAGTTTGCTTTGTCGTCTAGTGTTGCAATAACATGGTCTGGATTAACAACTTCTACGTCGGAGTTAAGTGAGATATCTTTTGCAGTAATTACGCCTTTGCCTTTTTTAGCAATCTTAAGCGTTTGTGGCTCACCACTAAATACTTTGAAAACGACACCTTTTAAGTTAAGAATAACCTGGACAATATCTTCTTTTACTCCTGGGATAGTTGTAAATTCATGACTTGCACCATCAAAACGAACGTTAGTAATGGCAGATCCTGCGAGTGAAGATAGTAGTACTCGGCGAAGGCTGTTTCCTAGTGTCATTCCGTAACCGCTATGAAGTGGTTCGATGCTGAAAGTTGCGCTGTTATTGCCATGATCATCGACGTTAACAACTCCTGGTGTGTGTATAGTTTTTGACATATTTCTGCCTCCCTTATCTTGAGTAGTACTCTACAATTAATTGTTCGTTTATATCTGCTTCTGCTTCTTCTCTAGTTGGTACGCCCGTTACAGAGATAGTGAATTTCTTTCGGTCAACTTTAAGCCAACCCGGTAGGTCATTTACCGCTGGGCTAACATTATCTAGATTCTTGAAGTATTCACTTTTTTGGCTTTTAGCTCTAACAACTAATACGTCTCCGGCTTTTAGGCGGATTGATGGAATATCAACACGGCGACCATTAAGCTCGAAGTGCCCGTGAGTCATCAATTGACGACTTGCCCGGCGACTTGTAGCAAAACCTGAGCGGTAAACGGCGTTGTCGGCACGTTGCTCCAAAAGTCGTAATAAGACTTCGCCAGACTGGCCTTGGCTTCGTGAAGCTTCTTTCATAAGGTTAGAAAATTGCTTTTCTAGCAAGCCGTAAAGTCTTTTGACCTTTTGCTTCTCACGAAGTTGAATGCTGTATTGACTTGCTTTTTGTCTAAATGCTCCGGCTTTTTGTTGTCCGGGAGGTGTTGAGCGCTTCATTAAAGCTTTGTGAGCTTTGGGGTGAAGGGCATAGCCTTCACGACGACTCATTTTTACAATAGATTGTGTATCTCTAGCCATTTTTATACCCTACGAGCTTTCTTTGGTCTACAACCACCATGTGGAACACCTGTTACATCCTTGATAGACTCTACAGCAACACCTGCAGCAGCCATTGCGCGAACAGCAGATTCACGCCCAAGGCCTATGCCTTTTATAAAAACATCAGCCTTAGAAAAACTGTATTGTTGTTTTGCGCTGGCTATTGCTTTTTCGGCAGCTACTTGAGCTGCGTAGGCAGTTCCTTTTTTGCTTCCTCGGAATCCACACCCACCTGCACTAGCTGATGCTAACGCACCACCACTAGGGTCGGTAATAGTGATAATGGTGTTATTGAAACTAGCTTGCACATGAACTTGACCAGATGCAACGACGCGCTTTGACTTCTTTTTCTTTGGAGTCGAAGCACTCGATGTTTCTGTTGTTGCAGTAGTAACTTCTGTAGTTTGTTCGGTTGATTTAATTTCTTCTTCTGACATATGTATACCTTAAGTTTTAGAAGCTACCTTCTTAGCTGTTCCGCCGACAGTAGTCTTTTTGCCACGGCGAGTTCTGGCGTTAGTTTTAGTCCTCTGACCACGACTAGGAAGGTTGGCTTTGTGGCGTATTCCTCTATAGCTATTTATGTCTTTAAGTCTCTTAATGTTTCCAGTTACTACTCGCTGAAGTTCACCTTCAGTTGTGTAGCCTTCTGCAATAACATCAGAAATCCGACTAATCTCGGCATCGGTTAGGTCTTTTACTCGAACTGTAGGCTCAACTTTTGCTGCAACCAGTATATCAATGGCGAACTTAGGACCTATGCCGTAAACATAAGTTAAGGCAACGTGGATTTGTTTTTCGTTAGGAATCGTAACTCCAGAAATTCTAGCCATATTTAACCTTGCCTCTGCTTGTGTTTTGGCTTTAGCTTATTTATTACGTAGATTCTACCTTTGCGACGAACAATTTTGTCGTCAGGCGAAATCTTCTTTACACTTGCACGTACTTTCATGATTTATTGAAATCCTTTCACTGGTACGGATCCATGGGCGTAAGCACATGAACACTCTGCTTAATTTAATATTTTCTTAGACTCTTGCAATCAATCTAAGATTTGCGATAGGTGATTCTACCCTTCGTAAGATCGTAAGGTGTTAACTCAACCGTTACGCTATCGCCAGGAACAATTCGGATATAGTGCTTCCTCATCTTCCCAGCAACATGAGCTATAATTTGATGGCCGTTTTGAAGTTCAACCCGAAATTGTGTTCCGGGTAGAGTCTCGGTGATTACTCCCGAAAGTTCTATAACTTCCTTTTCTTTTGCCATAAATATATCTTCGATATATTCTGCAGTACTCGGTATACCAAGCGAACTTGGACTACCTCCGTGCATCAAATATAACTAGAAGTGAATTATATCAAAAAACTACAACGTTTGTAAAGAGTAATTTTACTATTTTTTAGATTTATTTCTAGAAATTTTTGGAAGTTTTGTGAAACGGCGCTTTTTTTCTTCTTTTTCTACTGTCTGAAAGAAGTCAGATCCATCATACTGACTATATGTTATAAGCATTGCACGTGAGTCTATTTGACGCAATGTTTCGAGAGATACAGCTACCAAGATCAAAATACTTGTGCCAGTTATTGCCAGGTTATTGCCATAAAACGCCTCGGCGATGATAGGCACAACTGCCAATAGACCTAAGGACACAGCACCAAATAATGTAAGTCGATTTACTGTCTTAGTAAGATATTTCTCTGTTTGTTTACCGGAGCGGACATCGCTTATAAAACCACCTTGTTTTTGCAAGTTTTCTGCGATATCCTTGGCGTTGAATGCGATGCTAGTGTAGAAGAAAGTAAACAAGAACACTAACAAGAAGTAAATTACCGGGTACAAATATGCCTTCCAGTCGCCAGATGTCAGACTCTGAGCAGTAGGTGTTGCAAACCAAGTACTAAGGTTTGTTCCTAGCTCTGAGAGACGCTCCGAACTATTTGTCCTTAGGATTTCGCCCAGGAAACTAGGTACGCTGAGAAAAGCTACCGCGAAAATAATAGGTATAACACCAGCTGTAATTAACTTGACGGGCAACACAGTAGTTACTCCACCGTAAGTACGATTACCTTGCACACGTTTGGCATAATGAACAGTCAGTCGACGCTGGGCTTCATTGAGCCTTACTACCGCCATAGTTACCAGTAACACAGAGAGTGCTAAGACCAGACTAAATATCAGTCCGTCACGACTAACCGGTAGCGTGGCTCCAAAAACTGTCCATTTTTCGTCCCCGCCAAAAACAGTACCTACAAGATTAATAATTGCACTTGGCAAGCTAGACACAATTCCAACCGTAATAAGCAAGGATATACCATTACCGATGTTTTGCTCTGTAATAAGTTCACCAAGCCACATTAGCATCATAGCTCCACCTGTTAGGGCTGCGACCATTAAAACCCATTGGGTAAGCGAAGCATTGGCCGTAATATCGCCAAGTCCTGAAATTTGTGATGCTTGCTGACGTACTAAAAAGATCGTTCCAACAGATTGAATAATAGCCAGTGGGAAAGTAAGCATACGGGTCATTTGGTTGATTTTTTTACGCCCAAACTCACCCTCTTTGTTCATGGCCTCTAGTTTAGGTAGGGCTTTCGTAAGAAGTTGCATAATAATACTGGCGTTAATATATGGACCTAAACCAACCAACATAATCGAGAAGTTGGCTAAGGCTCCACCAGATAAAACATTAACAAAACTCAAGAATTGAGGAGTATTTTGAGAATTAAACAAGCTATCAAGGACGGTCCGAAGGGTTTCTGAATCACTAAGAGGTATAGGTATGTGCGCAAGAACTCTGAAGACTACCAAAATACCAAAAACTACTAAAATACGCTTTCGCATATCTTGGTCAGCAAGTGACTTCCAGATCATTTTCCAATTCATGTACGGTCAATTCCCTCTTTTCGTTGCACGTAAGGCAACATTACTTTTATAGATTATACCTCGTAAGCCGAGCCTAATCTATTGTTTTTTAGACTGCGGTCTTTTTAGCTGAGGAACTTTTTCAAATGTTCCACCAACCGTTTGAAGAGCAACTACAGCATTAACACTAGCAAACTGTAATTTTACAGTCATTTTTTTCTTTACTTCACCCTTTAAAACTAGTTTTACTCTGACGTGAGGATTCTCTATCAAGCCTGCATCCGCCAGTACAGCAGTATCTACTGTGGTTTTGCCTAGCTTATCGAGTTGGCCGGTGTATACATTAGATGTTTTGGTACGATGGCTAGTAAAACCGCGAAGTTTTGGAATGCGCATGTAAAGAGGCATTTGACCACCTTCAAATCCTGGTCGCACACCACCACTTTTTCGTGAACCTTGACCTTTAGTACCGCGCCCAGCTGTTTTACCTTTGCCTGCCGAAATACCACGCCCAACTCGAGTTGTTTTTCGATTGGCCTTAACTTTTAGTTCGTTAAAATGCATTACTTATCTCCTTTAGCCTGAGTTTTTGAAGATGGCTTCTTTGCTGGAGTCTTTTTAGTTGCAGACTTCTTGTTGGCTACTTTCTTAGCAGGTACTACGGTCTCCGTATCTTTTTTTACTTCAGTATCTTTGGACACTTTTTCAGTTTTTTTTGCTTGAGGCTTAGTAGAACCTCGAGTTATCCAATTATTTGCAGATTCCATTGACTTTAAGGCTTCTAGGGTTGCGTAGGCTGTGTTGATTTTGTTGGAGCTACCAATTGATTTTGATAATGCGTTACTAACTCCAGCTACTTCCAAAACTGTCCGTACTACACCACCGGCTATCAATCCCGTACCAGGACTGGCGGGCTTAAGCAATATATTAGATCCACCAACTTTTGCTTGTGATTCATGAGGGAAAGTACCTTTATACAACTTTAGATTGTGAAAGTTTTTCTTTGCTACATCTACGGCTTTTGCTACAGCAGCAGTAACATCTGCTCCTTTAGCGATACCAATTCCAACTTTTCCTTTGTGGTCACCAACTACAACAAGTGCACGGAAACGGAAACGTCGCCCGCCCTTTACTACACGTGCTACACGGTCAATATGTACAACTCTTTCGTCAAACTGCTTTTCTTCAGCAGGTCCCCTGGAGTCGTTTTGTCGGCGCGGTCGTTTGTCTTCAGACATTCTAGAACTCCAATCCTTCTTTACGAGCTGCTTCTGCTAGCGCTTTTACACGTCCGTGATACATCTTGGGACCACGGTCAAAAACAACTTTTTTGATCTTTTTAGCCTTTGCAAGTTTTGCTATCTCTGTGCCAACGTATTCTGCACGCTCAGTCATAGTGCCGGTTCGTTTTTTGCCAACAGTACTAAAGCCAACAATTGACTTATGGGTGGTATCATCAATGATCTGTGCTGAAATATGCATATTACTAACAAAAATACTTAGTCTAGGACGATCCGCAGTTCCAACTAGTGTTGAACGGACACGACTCTTGCGACGAAGTCTAGAATCTAATTTGTTGATTAATCTACTCATTATTTGTCCTTACCTGACTTTCCGCTCTTTCGCACAATTCGCTCATCATCATATTTAATACCTTTACCTTTGTAAGGTTCTGGTTTTTTAAGTGCTCGAATTTCTGCGGCAACCTGGCCTACTTGCTGTTTACTAATCCCACTTATAGTGATTGTCATACCTTCTACAACGGCTGTTACGCCCACAGGTAATGTATAGACAACTTCGTGAGAAAATCCAAGGTGCATTTTTAGCTGATTACCAGCAAGTGCTACCCTAAAACCAACTCCGTTTATTTCGAGTTTTTTTGAAAAACCAGTAGTTACGCCAGTAACCATATTGGCTATCAAGGCTCGCATTAGACCGTGCTTGGCACGATTTTCTGGTTGGTCATTAATTCTGGTAACGATCACTTCGTCACCTTCTTGCTTAACATTTACACCAGGCATTGTGAACTGCTCGAGCGAACCTTTAGAACCGTTAACGG
>CAYUFM010000010.1:0-44371 GCA_964444225.1 uncultured Candidatus Saccharibacteria bacterium
AGCGCGGCCCCGAAAGTTCACGACTGGCAAACCAGTTGCCATCGGAACGTTTCCTTGCGAAATGCCACTGGCATTTCTCACGTTAGACGATGAGACCATGTGTTTGGCAAATTATAGCATTTACTCCTACCGTTTGCTATACTGACTAACAGATATGCATAAGCAAAATGTGGGAATATTGAAATTGGCAATTTGTAATATGCAATTTATTTTACCTGTCAACAGAGGAACCAAATAGTGGGACTCTTTGGCAAAAAAGCTGGGGCTAATGAAAATACCCAAGTTGCCCAGCTTAGCGGGGCGCTAAAAAGCAAAGAAGCTTTGAGTGAAATCCTGATTCAGAGTATCGGTGATGGAATCATCGCTACCGATACCTTGGGTCGTGTGATTCTTATTAACACGGCAGCCGGTAGCTTAACTGAATGGTCTGTTGAAGAAGCACTAAATATTGATTCCAGGCTGGTAATCAAAATCATTAGTGATGAAAAATCTGGTGCATTAATCCAAGATATAGACCACCCATTTTCCACCGTATTAAAGTCACGTACACCTTTTAGCCAAACCGTGCTTTTAAACAGTCGAAATAATAAAAGAACTTATGTTTCATTGGCTATTTCGCCAGTAATTATCAAAGAAACCGAGCTGGTAGGCACCGTAGCTGTGTTACGTGACGTAAATGCTGAGAAATCTCAGGAACAACGTAGCGCAGACTTCATCAGCACGGCTAGTCACGAGATGCGCACACCAGTGGCCGCCATTGAAGGTTACCTCGCACTTGCGCTAAACGACAAAGTTAGCAGTATTGACCCGAGGGCTCGTGAGTATTTAGAAAAAGCTCATTCTAGCACCCAGCATTTGGGTCAACTTTTCCAGGACCTACTTACTAGCGCTAAAGCAGAAGATGGCCGACTAACTAGCCACCCAGTCGTAACAGAGATGAATGCATTCCTCGAGCAACTTACAGAAGATCTTCGCTTCACAGCCGAGAAGAAAGGCCTGGGGGTAGAGTTTGTCCACGGTACTTCAAACGAAGGCACAGTAGCCAAGGCTGTCGAAAACGAAGCTAATGTTGGCAGAACGATTGCGCCACTTTACTACGCCCACGCCGATCCAGACCGTATGCGCGAAGTCATGACCAACCTTTTTGACAACGCTGTTAAGTATACTGAGACAGGCAAAATTCGTGTAGGCATAACTGGTGATGCCAACACCATTCAAATGCATATTGCAGACACTGGTCCTGGCATACCAAAAGACGACATCCCACATCTTTTCCAGAAATTTTACCGAGTAGACAATTCAGCAACCCGGTCCATTGGCGGTACAGGTCTTGGTCTCTACATCTGCGGCGCTATCGTCAAGCTATACAACGGTACAATATGGGCAGAAAGTAAGCTAGGCGAAGGTAGCACCTTCTATGTAAACCTCCCACGACTTTCATCTCAACAAGCCGCCCATTTACAATCACAAGAAAAGGTAAAACCAATTATTTAAATGGTTGTACCATAACCAAAAGCATAATGATATACTGTACGCATAAGATAAGCATAACCAAAATTAAAGGGACAATACTACTATGGCAAAAATAATGCTGGTCGAAGATGATAACAACCTTCGTGAAATTTATGGCGCGAGGCTACTTGCCGAAGGCCACGAGATCGTAACAGCAAAAGATGGCGAAGAAGCCCTAGCCGTAGCCGTAAAAGAAAAGCCCGAACTTATTATTTCTGACGTTATGATGCCCAAAATCAGCGGTTTCGACATGTTAGACATTCTGCGAAATGCTCCTGAAACTAAATTTACTAAAGTTATTATGATGACAGCCCTGTCACAAACAGAAGACAAAGCCCGCGCCGACAGCCTTGGCGCTGACCGCTACTTAGTAAAATCACAAGTTACGCTGGAAGACGTTGCTAGAGTTGTAAAAGATGTACTAGAGGGCAAAACAGAGGAGGAATCAGCACCAGCAGTTGCGGCAACCACAGTAGAAGCTACCTCAGATGCTCCAGCCGAAGCGCCCGCGCCCGAAACACAAGCTCCAGCCGTTGATAACGTACCAGCACCAGAAGCTACGCCACCAGTTGTTGAAGCTCCTGCTCCAGAACCAGTACCAGCACCAACAGCAGATACAGCACCAGAAGTTGTGGCCGTAACTGAGCCAACAGCCATTCCAAATCCTGCAAGTCCACCAGCAGACCCTACGCCAGTCATGGACACAACTTCACCGGCTACCCAGATTAATGTTTCTACTCCTGATTCAACACCTGCAAGCGATCCAGCAACTTCCACTCCGACAGACAACGCAACAGCCCTACCAGCAGAACCGACAACACCACAGATTAATGTACAATTGCCTCAAATGCCAGCCGTGCAGCCGGCAACTGAGCCAGAGAAAGTCGCAGAAACTCCAGTAACAACCCCAGAAGAACCCGCCCCTACTATTGGCCCCAATTTAATGGAAGCCTTGCAACAAGAATCTGATAAACAACCGATACCATTTACCAGTACAACAGAACCAGCTAGCGTAGAACCAACCGTAGTTAATGGGGTAGAAAATACAGTGCTAGAGCCTGTCTCTGCTCCAGTAAGTCAAGAACCAGACGCTCTCAGCGTAACCCCTCAATCCGATCAACCAGCCGAGCCATTAGTTAAAAAGGGCGTTATTCAACCACTAAATGACCTGAACACCGGCCCAGACCTAAATGCGCTACTTGATGCCGAAGAAAAGAAAGCACCAGTCACAAATCCACCCGCCAATACCGTTATAACTCCAGCCGGAACAGCCCCAGAAGTCCCCCCAGCCACCAATAGCACACCAGCCTCCACCAACCAACACGACATAATCTCACTCTAATACTTTATAATCAGTTATATGAGGTTAAACAAATTTTTAAGTTTGCATTCCGACTTAAGTCGAAGGGGTGCTGATCAGGCTATTGCCGATGGCCGAGTAATTGTTAATCAAAAGATCGCCAACCTTGGTACCCAAATTGTAGAAGGTGATGTCGTTTTTTTGGACACCCATAAGATAGAAGCGTCGAAGACGCAGATAAAGACTGTTATTCTGAATAAACCTGTTGGTTATGTTTGTAGCCGAAACGGGCAGGGAAGCCAAACAATTTATGACCTTATACCCACCGAATACTCCAACCTAAATCCCGTTGGCAGGCTAGATAAAGATAGCTCGGGTTTATTGCTTCTTACAAATGATGGCGAACTAGCAAATCAGCTAACTCACCCCAGTTACGGTAAGGTAAAAATTTATGAGATTGAGCTAGAAAAATCATTGGCGCCACTTCACCAGCAGATGATTAACGATCACGGTATCATGCTAGAAGATGGCAACAGCAAGCTATCCTTAGAGAAGCTAGCCGACAACAAAACCTTTAGAGTAACCATGCGTGAGGGGCGCAACCGCCAAATCCGCCGAACCTTCGCATCGCTTGGCTATAGAGTAACAAAACTCCACCGCACAGCTTTTGGTGATTATATTTTAGGTAAAATTGAGCCTGGCAAAGTTCAAAAAATTTAAACAACACACCAACTAATATCAAAGGGTGCAGGCTGTGCACGCTCTAGAACCTGAAGCCGACCTACATGTTCAGTGCCTGGACTAGCATGGTAAAGTAACGCGTCCTCCGCAGGGATGACAAAGATGTGGGCCAAAGGCGCAGTTATACAAGCTTTTTCTTGTTTTTTTATGACATTAGATAGATCCACAAGATTTCGTTTACGAAAAGTCGATGATTCACTGCACCTGTATGCCCCAGATTCGTTTTCTGCCGTTCGTAGGCCACCCAGAACATGAACTAAACCTTTGGCAACAGTATTAACTATGAATCTCTCGTGGATTGACTGGTTTTCACTAGGTATGTTTCCGATGACAATTCCAGTGTTTTCGCCTACCTCCATCCCTGTGAAGATGGCCTCTTTAACCTTGCTCAATTCATCTTTTGAAAGGTTTTGCGTGACAGGCAAGAGGGCAACGTAGCCAAGATTAGCCCGCAGATTAGGTTGTGCTTTTTCCCAAACTTCTACTTTTTGAGGAGGGGCTAGGCCGTTTTTTCTCATGTGACGCGCTTCGCCGATCCTTTTAGCTACCCGCACTCCAGGCGCATCGGGACCATCACACCACTCCAAGAATCTGACGAGTCGCCCTGGACGATATTCAAAATCTGACATAATTTATAATATTATATAACTTTTATAGGTGTAATTCAATACTTTCTATGTTATAATGAGAGGAATGATTCTGAACAAAATTCGGTTAACCCACTTGGATGCTGGTTTGTATTTCTTTGATACAAATCAGACAGAGACGTACAAAAGGTACGTCGACCGATGTTTTGTGGCAAAAAATTCAAATCCAGCACCAAGATTAATGGCAGGTTTTTGGCTCCGCCAGAAAGCAGGACATTACGGTGGGTAAGCGAAGCGTTCCGATTGTGGCTATTGTTGGTAGAGCCAACGTTGGAAAATCTAGCCTTTTCAACGCTGTTCTGGCGCGCCGTGAAGCAATAGTAGCCGACGAGCCAGGCACAACTCGAGACAGCATCATGGCTAAAGCCTCCGTCTATGACCAGGACTTCTGGATCGTTGACACAGCTGGGTTAAAGGACGCAAAAGATGAGTTTGAATTCACCATCCAAGAACAAATCATCCAGGCAGCTGATAGTGCTGATTTTATAGCAGTAATGGTAGAGGCCAACACAGTTATTACAGAAGATGACCGTAAAGTCGCCAAAATGGCTCTAAAGTCCAAAAAACCAGTAATTTTGATAGTTAACAAAGCCGATAAGGCACACGGTAAAAACCTAGACCACTTCCAGCGACTCGGTATCAAACCTATCTTTATCACCAGTGTTACGCAGTCTAACGGTATCGATGATTTCTTGGAATATCTTGCAACCGTCCTACCAAAAGCCAGCATCAAAGAAGATGATGACCGGATTCGGATTGCTCTTTTGGGTCGTCCTAATGTTGGTAAGTCGGCGCTTTTTAATTCACTAGCAAAAAAACAACAAGCCATAGTTGCCGACAGAGCAGGCACAACTCGAGATATTAACCGCACCATCATAAAATACTCCGGGCGCGAACTTGAGTTACTCGACACAGCTGGTATTCGTCGCAACGGTAAAATTGAGCCAGGAATAGAGAAGTTTAGTGTTATTCGTAGCCTTTCTGCAATAGAACAAGCCGATGTTTGCTTACTCCTAATCGACGTAAATGACTTAAGTGTACAGCTAGACCAAAAAATTGCAGGCATGATAAAAGAGGCAGGGAAGGGACTAGTCCTAGTCGTAAGCAAATGGGATAGTCTAGAAGAAAAAGACGCCTACACCCGCGACGCTCTAGCGCCACGAATTGCACGCGAGTTTGATTTTGTACCGTGGGCGCCACTTATCCTAACCAGTAGTGTAACTGGGCAGAATGTAACGAAAATCTTTGACTTAGTGCTGGATATTATGGCCCAACGCGAAAAGCGAATTAAGACCACCGATTTAAACCGATGGCTACGTAAAGTCACCGACCGTCATCCACCAGCCGGGCTAAAAAACCGCTCACCAAAACTAAACTACATCACCCAAGAAACCGACAACCCAATCCCGGCATTTAAGGTATTTGGTAGCCACACAAAATTCCTCCACTGGAGTTACAAAAGACACATGGACCGCAAAATCCGCGAAGAATTCGGCTACCAAGGTACTCCCGTCCAATTCTGGTTCATCGAAAAACACGTCACCCACAAACACGGCGTTAGTCCTACAAAAGAACAAAAAGACTAAATAATCAATCCTGGTAGACTATTTTTGGAACTGGCATTCCGTTGAATTTAGTACTGTAGGAAACAACATAAGCTCCGGCCTTGGAAAAGACCAGCTTATCTCCGACTTCTAAATCCTGAGGTAGCTCTATATTGGTGGCGATAATATCATCTCCATCGCATGTAGGGCCTGCTAGAATAAAATTAGATCTATAAGAAGATTTATTATCGACTAACACTTCCACGCGCTGAAGCAATCTGTTAAATTCAAAAACTTCAAAAAGACCACTAAATACACCCACATCTAGAAAAAGCCACTCTTGCTTACTCCGTTGTTCTCGTCCAATAACATTAGCGACTAAACAACCAGAATCTGCAACCAAAAATCTTCCTGGTTCTGCGATTATTTTTATATCGTCTTTGATATAAAGTGATAAAGCCCTATTTATAGTATTAGCAATATCATAGAATAAGCCGAAGTCATTGGCTGAATAATTAGAAGGGAATCCTCCACCTATATCAAGCAATGAGATATTAACCCCAGCCTGCCTGCATTGATCGATAATATCACCACACAACTTTATTGCATCGTGCCACAAATCAGGATGCTCGTTCTGGGAACCAACGTGAAAAGTAATACCTATAGGATCTAGGTTTAATTTTTTTGCCTCTAAAAGCAGGCTAATTGAACTTTGGGGCTCCGAACCAAACTTCTTCGAGAAAATTTGACCTGTCACATTATTAGTATCAGGAACTTTGATACGTAAAATAACTTTAGAGCCTGGTGCATACTTTGCAATCTTCTCCAATTCGCTACTCGACTGAAAAACAAATAACTCAACCCCCGAATTATATGCGAACTCTATATGCCCAGGTATTTTGACCGGATTCGAGAAGACCATTCGTGAGCCATCTACACCAAGTTCAAGTAAGTCTTTTATTTCTTGCTCACTAGCAACGTCATAGCCTTCAACAACAGAATCTATTTGCCGTATAATCTTTGGATCGGGAAAACACTTATAGGCATAAAAGATCCCTACGCTAGGCAAAGAATCTTTGAAGATTTTTATGTTTTCAGCGACAATCCCTGGCGAAACAATAATACATGATTCTTCGACACTAAAATCACTGGCTAAATGTTTAGCTATTCTTGGATTTAGAAAGTCATTTAATTTTGGGTTCATTATTAAAAAGATTAGTTTATAATTGCGTTTTTTAGATATATAGGCAACGCCGATGACGCAAGGTAAGTTTCATAGTTAAGAAACTGGTTTTTACCTAGCACATTATCTATCCTAGAGTAAAATTCAGCTTCAGATAAAACTGGTAATTCATAATTCGACGCAACAATAAATCCAAAAGTAGTAAATTGATAGGATGGTACAACTGCATTATGAAGAAGAACATTCTTAAAAATCTTCTTTGCTTTCTGAT
Source organism: uncultured Candidatus Saccharibacteria bacterium (assembly GCA_964444225.1). GTDB lineage: Bacteria > Patescibacteriota > Saccharimonadia > Saccharimonadales > 2-12-FULL-41-12 > JALHOM01. The sequence continues at coordinate 7,199 of CAYUFM010000010.1, forward strand.
ATTGATTTCTTACTTCATCTGGCTGAAAAGTTAGCGACCCGCATTGCATAATAACAATACCCTTGTCCGCCAAACACTTGTTTACCAAAGAATAAAAATCTTTAGCGAATAGTCTTTCGGCAGGTCCATCGGGTACAGGGTCTGTCAAATCTAGCACGATAACATCGTATTTTTCTTTGCTGTCTTTTACAAAATCATAGGCGTCTTTGTAAACCAAGTTTGTTCTTTTGTCGGTAAACGATTTAGCGCAGATCGATGGCATAAATTTCTGAACAATGTCGGAAACTTCTTTATCTATCTCGACTTGCGTAACAGTCTCTAAACTTTTAAGTCTTAGGGCTTGTTTTAAAACACCGCCATCACCGCCACCAATAATTAAAACTTTTTGCGGAGAACCATGCTGCAAGGATGGTAATATTGCCATCATTTCATGATAGATAAACTCATCAGATTCTGTTACCTGAACAATACCGTCTATAGCTAGGAGGCGTCCATAAAAAGGAGTATCTATAACTTGAATATGACCCCATTCAGATTTTTTGTCGTAGACAATTTGGTCTATTTCGATATCAATCTTTATGCCCGCCTTACCATAAGGCAACTCAGCTTCCGAAAACCACTGTTTTATTTGTGGTTTTTTATTCATGTCCACCTCGCTGAAGCAACTTACTTTTTACTTTTTTTGCACTAAGTTCATTTTTTAAATAATCTACAACTTCTTCATACTTAGCGTCTTTGCTACATGAGAAAAGATCTACTGCGGCATACCGGTGTTCTGGCCACGTATGAATACTTATGTGAGATTCTGCTAATAGTAAAAGTACCGTGACTCCCTGAGGTTCAAATTTATGAGAGACCTCACCCAATATCGTTGCCTTGGCCTTTACTGCCGACTCTTCTAAAACAGACTTTAGGTAGTCTCTATCATCTAATTTATTAGAATCACAGCCATACAGTTCAAGCAACAGGTGTTTGCCTCGAATATTGGTTTTTCGACTTCTTGGTATTTTTAAACTAAATATACTCATATTGTTTATTTATTATACACTATTTTTACTAATTAAACAATAGTATTTTAAAGAAGTTGCTTTTTTTGTTATTTTAAAGTATAGTACCCCTGTATGTTGTGTTGAGAGTTACCACTTCCTTTACCTAATTTACATGTTTAAACAAAGCTGTAGAGTGCGTAAGGGAGGTGATAATCTCCGCTCCATAGGCACCTTTACGGTTAAGGTAAAACTACTACAGTAGCGTGAGAGATCACGCCGAAAGGTAGGAATCTTGAGCAGGCTAATTAAGCCGAAAAGGCCCTTGCTGGTCGCAGGACTAGCAGTGATGGCGTTCGGCGCAGGTGGATGTACGATTGATGACAAGGTCGACGGAGGCTATCAGTGTGTAATTCGGGATGACCCGAACACAACGCTGACAGACGATGTCAAGGTCAGGGTTGTAGACCCCGACCTGTGCGACCCTGACCGCGGAGACGATGGAAGTGGCATCCTCTACTTCGTTTCGTACGGAGGTGGATATTACGGCGTCCCTTCGGGAACGTCATATGTTCACTCCAGCAGGAACGACGGTGGAGTGCCCCTCGTTCGGTCGACGGACAAGTCCGCCCGAGCAGCTGCCAAAGTCCCGACCAAGATCGAACCCAATGCCAAAGTTGGCAGGACGTCGGTCAGGAGCGGTGGCTTCGGCAGTGGCAGAACCGGCAGCTCAAAAAGTAGCGCCGGCAGAGGCGGTGGCGGCAGAGGCGGTGGCGGATGAAGAAGTAGTCAGAAAAACCACTTAAGGAGCAAATATGCGTCGAATTGTGTGCCCTCCCCGCGAAAAGTGGCAAGCGGAGATCGCCCAACAGGGAATCGTCTTTTCAGAGACGGTTTTGCCCAACGGCGAAATTCGTCACTACTGGCGAGAAGGCGCTTACTACCTGTTCAGCGACACGGAAGTCGAAAAACTCAAGGAAGCCTCCGAGATCATCTTCGAGATGCTGATTGCCGCTGGTGATCACATCGTCAACATGGAGCCGAACGCAAGAACGGCCTTCATGCGAGACAAGATGCGTATTCCCGAATACGCACACAGAGCAATTCTTCGTACCTGGGGTGATGAGCCAGCGTGTCAAAGCGTTTACGGACGCTACGACTTCGCCTACTTCGACCCCGATGTAGCCCCCAGGCTGTATGAGTTCAACGCACAAACCCCAACCTGCTTGGTTGAGGCGGCGTGGGCTCAGTACATGTGGCTTGAACAGACCGGAACTGGAACAGATCAATGGAACATCATCTGGGGCATGCTCATCGAGGCATGGAAGCGAAACCTCCTGGAAATCGGGAACAAGTTCCTCCGATTCGACGGAAACGCTGACCGTGATCTGAAGCCGGTGGTCTATTTCGCCTACAGCAACGGCGAGACAAGTGGCGAGGACGTGATGAACGTTACGTATCTCGCAGACGCCTGCAATGAGGCCGGCTACAACGTTCGAGTGATCTGCGTCGAAGACATCAAGCTTGGACTGGACGGACGTTTCTACGTCCCTAAAGCCAAGCTTTGTACTTCGGTTGACGAGGAGATCCTGGAGTACGAAGATTACGCCCCGGAGGACCTAGAGCACCTGGATGTGTGCTTTTTCCTGTACCCATACGAGTTTGTTTGGGAAGGGAATCAAGTCTGGGCCAGGGCGATGTTTGCCGACATGGACAACGTTGGCAAGTTCGACGCCAGCGGCAAAAATATCGGTGGTACTGTCTGGTTTGAGGCACCTTACAAGATGCTTTGGTCAAACAAAGCTATCCTGCCGGTGCTATGGGAGCTGTTCAAGGACGACCCGTACAAATCACAGTACTTGATTCCGTCGTGGTTTGCTGGCGACAAGCCAAAAACGGTACGAGACTGGGTGGAAAAGCCAGTCTTCGCCCGAGAAGGCGCCAGCATCAAGATCTACCGTAACGGCAAGCTCGTCCAAGAGACTGTCGGCGATTACGGTAGCAACGATCCAAGCGATTACATCGTTCAGGAACTCTGGTCTCCTCCCGAGTTCGAAGACCGCAACGGTCAACCACTTCACACCATCACCGGAGTCTGGATGATTGACGGTGAGCCAGCAGGCATGGGAATGCGCGAAGACGACACCTTGGTGACGACAAACCTCGGATATTTCGTGCCCCACATCGTCACGTCCGAACTTGAAAGGAAGACATGAGCAACGGATACCTAAGGGAGTACGCTCTAGGCGTACCCACAGGACTTGCGATCATCGGCATGATGATTGTCTCATCAATCGTGCTCTGGATGGCACGCAACAAGGCAACGCCGTTCAATGACCACGTCGAACTGTCCAGAGGAAACGGGGCACTCGCTCTCGAGCGCGGAGCCTTTCTTCTCGGACATATTGTCGCCATGGCCTACGTCATCGGCGGTTTCGACCCCGACAACACGGCCAGGTCTCTTGGGGCAATCGCCCTAAAAGACATCTTCATCACGGTGTCGATGTTCATCCTCGGCTACGTCGTGGACTGGACAATCTTGCCGAAGGTGAAGAATGACAGCCTGTTGCTCAAGGGGTACTATGCTGTCGCTACTGCGATGGCTGGAGCCTACTTAGGCCTGGGGCTTGTCCTCGGTGCCGCAACTGTTGGATCTGCGTCCGACACGACAACCACGTTCTTGGCTACAATGGTCTTCGCCCTCCTGGGGCTGGGTGTGGTTATCGTTTTGACACGACTCCACTTCAGCATCAAGTACGGGACAAACCAGGCCGAGATGATCCAACACAACTTGATGGCACCCGCCATTGACGTTGCTTCGTTCGTCTTGTCGATCTCACTCCTTGTGAGTGTCGGCGTCGCCGGTGACCTTGTGTCCTGGTGGGATGGACTCAAGGCCTTCGGCGCAACAATCGTGATCGCTCTGCTCATGATGTACGGGGTCCAGTGGATCCTGAACCTACTCATGACGAGGGGGCGTTACCAGCGATCAAACGTTGGGCACGCAGTGATGGTAGCCTTCGGGCGCCTGGCGCTCGCTATCGGACTTTGGGGAATTCTCTCCAACGTTCTATAGCCGTAGTAGAACCTAACCTTCAGGGCGGGAGTACAGTTTTCGAGATTAACGTCTCGCAACAACTCCCGCCCGGAAAGGCTAGATTATGTTGAGTCCCACCCGGGATTCCATTTCTACCTTTCCAAAAAACGCTTCCGCATATAACAAAAGATGCGCTGACGAGCTGTAAACAGCGAAAAGCAAGATAAACCCACTCCTTTATAAAAAATATTCTAAGCATTATACTATTCTTTTTTAGTAATTTTATGTAATCTTTTCTCTCTTTTAAAAAACTATTGTATAATATACGCGTACTCTTGTGGTACCTAGACAAGCGAGCAAGTGAGGTCACCAAATGCTAGAGAAATTGTCGGTGTTAACAAAGCGCCTGATGAACAACTTCTGGGTGGTGGTAGGCTTTCTGATCTTGAACCATGTCGGTTCCGGCCTGCTCTTTACCATCATCGAAGATAAAACCTTCGAGGATGGTCAGTGGTGGGCAACCGTCACAGGCTTCACCGTCGGATACGGGGATTTGTTCCCAAAATCGACGTCGGGGAGACTGATGGCCATGTACTACATCGTCAGCATGTTTTTACTTGTGGCGATGTTCATCAGTCACATCGTCATGAAGATGCTGGACAACAGAGATCTCTTTTCTCACGCAGAGCAAGAGAAAAACGAAGCAGCGATGCTCACTCTGCTGAAACACTTCGGACTTGTGCCGAAAGAAGCGACCGAGCTACCTTCAGTAGAGTACTTCGAGGCCAATCACGGCTTCAAAGAAGATGAAGGTAAAGAGTAGCGCGAAGCGAAAACGAGGGTGGCCCTTCAATAAATGTTGAGGCCACCCACTCGCTCTTTACTCCACAAACCCGCACTCGCTTGTCTATTTTTCCCAAAAAATTACCAATAAGTTTACGCCTTAGGAATTAACTGCTTTTATAATATACTTAGAATTAACAGTATCAACCTAACTAAGGTATTTATGGGATTATTTCAGCGCAATGTTTTTAATAATGACACGCCTATGTATGAGGTGGCCGATACACGCGCACATGAATCTAGCCAGCTGATAGACCGAAATTTATTAATAGTTGGGTTGGGCAATCTTGGCAAAGAATATGACCTTACGCGCCATAATATGGGCTTTAACTCCGTAAGCCATTTCGCCGTAACCAATGACTTTGAGCCGTTCAAGTCCAAAAAAGACCTAAAATGTGAAATATCTATAAAAATTATGGGGTCTAGCAAAGTTATTTTGATAAAGCCCACAACTTTTATGAACCTCAGCGGTGAAGCTGTCCAAGCCGTCCAAAAATTTTATAAACTCACCAACAAAGATACTCTTGTAGTTTACGATGAGCTAGCTCAAGCCTTTGGGAAAATCCGCGCCCGAAGTGGTGGTGGATCCGCTGGCCATAATGGCATAAAATCACTTATTCAGCACTGTGGCGATGATTTTTATCGCATCCGCGTGGGCATAGCTAATGATGTAGCAGGCAAAGCTAAGTCCGAAGATTTCGTCCTAGGCAAATTTACAAAAAAAGAGCAAGAAACCTTGCCTCAAATTTATGCAGTAACTAACGAGATGCTAACCGACTTCGTCGGCCTGGGCGCGCTCATCCCCGAAACCAGGGAAGTATAAGCCTAACATACTGGTCTTAACTACTTTGAGTGGCTGTTTTTATCCGATCTGCAACACCCAAATTGACCGCAAGTCTAGCTAGGTGTTCCATAACAGCAAAATCGTCAATCTCTCGATCTCTAAAAACAATTTGTTCAGGATTTACAAGCGAAACCTGCATATTTTTAGCGGATCCTCTTTTAAAAAGTCCGGTTCTTATACCGCCATTATGTATAGATCGTGGGGATCTTTCATCAATAACTACTTGGTTACTGTTTGGGTCATAAATGGTTTCTATTTCATCTTCGCTGTAGCCCGACAATGCCGAACTCTGGCCCTCGGAAAAGATTTCATAACCTTTTTTTGGCATGTTAAATTGATAAACCATATTCAGAGGAAATCTAAACCTAGCTACTTCTAATGCCTTCTTCCCGCCAGACTTTGAATCTCTCGATTGTTCTGCGGAGCCAGCCCCACCAAAAACCGTATTAATAGCTCCTGTCAACAGACTGTCAACGACATCCAAAGTTTGCGCAATACCTCTTTCCGCCAAATCAAGTCGACTCTTTCCTTTTTTCTCGCCTCCCTGGTAGATCCGAGGCCCAAAACCTTTTTGATCTTCTGTGAACTCACACTGTCCTTGTGGCCAAGCTGGATTAATCTCTTGGCCCCCCGCGCTCATCATAAGTGGCACCGCTAGTACTTGATCGCCAGAAAACCTTCCCCCTGTCCTGTGGCCCACCATAACGAATGGCAAGTGAGGCATAGACTGTATAGTCGCATCTGTTCTAGATAAATCTAGCCACAACACACTTCTTTGGAAGTTTAGCGGTTCAATAAAGCTACCCGTGTGCGGAAAAATAGCTTTTGCGCCCAGTCCACGTAATCTTTGGTCCTGTGAAAGATAAAAAACGCCCTTGTTCTTATTTGATCTTTCAAGAGTAACGTCAGACGAAGGAAGATAGCTTATAACCCCATCTAGCAAATCTTCTGGGGTTGCAGGGTCAAAAGATAAAACAGGACTCTGCATTTCATTTGCAGGACCTTGATTATCCAAGGAGTCTTCAGGGACCGATAAGCTAACAGTATCGCCAATATGCGATCTGTCGTCTAGGGCAAAGTGCTTGGTGTGGCCGATCTGCTCAATAGCTTCAATGAGCCTCTCACCATATTCTCTTGGCATAATGTGTATCATTATACAAAAACATTATAAAATAACAACCAGATCAAAGAGCCTCCAGAGGGTGAGAAATACTGGGGGTATTTCGCAAGGCCGGAAGCCCGGATGACGAAGTCACCGAGCTGAGGCGGGGCCGAATGCATTTTCTCAGAAAACGACAGGTGACTGGGCACAAAAAAAGAACCTTCGGAGGGGGTGGGCACCGCCGAAGGTTCTTTTTGGGCTCGAACATGTCAAGCCCGAATTACACCCTTCAACCCACCTTGAAGGCCTTCCTTTTAGAGAATTTACGAGAAATCATCTAAAAGGACCCACTCATAGGTATGTCCGACGTAAACCACTACTGCTCAATAAACACGAGGAGGGTACGCGGGGTTAAAGGGATTAGTGTGTCCCGAACCGTATACACAAAAATGTGTAAATAGGTATACTAAGTGGAGGGTAACAACTTAGATACTTCGTTTCGGAACAATCTAACATTGGGGTATGGAAGGTACTTAAGCTATAAAAGATATAGCCTACGAATTGACATTTTAGCAAATTTCTTTGATTATGTCAATACTTTTTCACTATTTTGTTAATTATGCAAAAATACGTTACACAAAACATAAGCGCTACTGATCTACCGGATGTAGTTCGTCAACTTCACGAGCCCATAAAGAACTTAACGGGCAAGGGCAACATTAACCTCTTAAATGCAGGGGTGAGAGTTGGCATTGTTGGCGCCCGTAAGTTCACTCCATACGGCAGAGAAGTAACTACAGATATTGCATCGGCACTAGCTAGAGCAGGGATTACAGTGGTCAGTGGGCTTGCCTTAGGTGTGGACAGTATCGCGCACAAAGCCTGTATAGATGCTGGGGGCAAGACGATTGCCGTACTGCCGTCGGGACTAGAAAAAATCTATCCAGCAAATCATTACCAGCTTAGCCAGCAAATCCTAGAAAAAGATGGGCTACTAATAAGCGAGTATCCCCATGACCATTTGCCGATGAAGCACGATTTTATCGAGCGCAATCGAATAATCGCAGTATTAAGTGATGTCTTGGTCGTAACAGAGGCCGCGCTAGCTAGTGGGAGCCTACATACGGCTGGTTTTGCTCTAGAACTTGGCATTACAGTTATGGCCGTACCGGGCAATATCACTAGCCCCTACAGCGCCGGCTGTAACCAACTCATCCAAAACGGTGCTCACCCAATACTTAAACCATCGGACATTCTGGACCACCTAGGCATTAGTCAAAAAGACAGTGTGGCTTACTTACCAGAAACAGAGACAGAGGCCAAGATCCTTGAAGCGATCGGAAACAACCCCTGCAACACGCAGACCTTGATAGAATCTAGTGATCTGACTGCCAGAGAGCTTCAGACTCAACTGACGCTTTTAGAAATCAAGGGTGTACTAGAAGTGCAGTCTGGTCTTTGGCGAATAAAATAAGTTGCAAAAATCATTTAAGTGCTTTAGGGTAGAGGTTTATAATACTTAATAATAAGATATACTAAACGTAACCAATATTTATGACAAAAAACCTCGTAATAGTAGAGAGCCCGGCCAAGGCCAAGACCATCGAAAAATATCTTGGGTCTGATTATATTGTGCGAAGTAGTTTTGGCCACATCCGTGATCTACCCAAAAAAGGCCTAAGCATAGACAAAGAAAATAACTTTGAGCCTAGCTATGAAATTTCTGATGACAAGAAGAAAGTAGTATCAGATCTTAAAAAACTAGCCAAAGGTAGTGAAGTATGGCTTGCATCTGATGAAGACCGCGAAGGAGAGGCAATTGCCTGGCATCTATGCCACGCCCTTGGGCTCGAGCCTTCTAATACTAAGCGAATAGTCTTTCACGAAATCACTAAACCAGCGATAGAAAACGCTGTTAAAAATCCTCGAACTGTCGACATTAACCTTGTAGACGCCCAACAAGCAAGGCGCGTCCTAGACCGACTAGTGGGCTACGAACTCTCTCCTGTACTCTGGAAAAAGGTCCAGGCTGGCCTAAGCGCCGGACGAGTCCAATCTGTAGCTGTTCGTTTAATAGTTGAGCGAGAACGCGAAATAGAAAATTTCAAACTTGGTCATAAATTTAAGGTAGTAGCCTATTTTGACCTAAAAGGAGAGAACCTAAAAGCCGAACTTCCACGCGCCCTGAGCAACGAAAAAGAAGTTAATGACTTTTTAAACAAAATTATTGGCGCCAAATACACCGTAGAAGAACTGGCCAAAAAACCAGGTACCCGCAGTCCATCTGCGCCGTTTACGACCAGTAGTCTGCAACAAGAAGCCGCTACCAAGCTAGGTTTTAGTGTTAAGCAGACTATGACTCTAGCTCAAAGACTGTATGAAAACGGCCACATTACTTATATGCGTACCGACAGTACCAATCTATCTGAACTATCGCTTTCTGCTGCTGCCACTTATATCAACAAAAGCTACGGTGCAAAATATCACGACCGAAAAGAATACAAAACAAAAAATAGCTCTGCCCAAGAAGCCCATGAAGCTATCCGTCCTACCGACTTCAACAATACAGATTGTGGTGATGATGAGCTTCAGACTAAGTTGTACCAGCTAATCTGGCGCCGAACATTAGCGAGTCAAATGACCAGCGCCCAAATAGAAAGAAGTGAAATTCAGATAGGAATCGACAAATCTGACAAAAAGTTTGTAGCAAAAGGCGAGATCCTGGTTTTTGACGGATATCTAAAGGTCTATGGTGGTGGCAAGGATGATACTATTCTTCCGAGTGTCGCTAAAGGCCAAACCCTACCCCTAGACCACATTCGGGCCGTCCAGGCTTTCGACAAGGCTCCGGCTAGGCTTTCCGAGGCCTCACTTGTACGCAAACTAGAGGAGCTTGGCATTGGCCGACCTAGCACCTATGCACCAACCATTTCGACCATCCAAGCCCGAGGTTACGTAGAAAAAAGCGACTCCGAAGGAGCCGAGCGCAAGCTACAAAATCTTGTTCTAAAAAATGACAAAATAACCCAAGAAGAAACCTCTGAAGTGACAGGGGTAGAACGCTCAAAATTATTTCCAACCCATTTGGCAGAGATCACTACTGACTTTTTGGTAGAACACTTTGCTTCAATAGTAGATTACGACTTTACTGCTAACGCCGAGAAAGACCTCGATAAAATAGCCGAAGGCGAGAGAGTTTGGCAAGATGTAATCCGTGAGTTTTATACTAAATTTACTCCGCTGGTAGAAAAGTCTGCTGACGTTACCAGGGCAGAGACTTCAAAAGCCAGAATCCTTGGCGACGACCCAAAAACCGGCAAGGTAATATTTGCACGCTACGGAAGGTATGGTCCCATGCTCCAAAAAGGCGAAACCGAGAGCGAGGACAAACCAGCATTTGCCCCATTGCCTGAAGGTACGACAATCAAGACAGTCACCTTTGAGCAAGCCCTAGAAATGTTTAAACTCCCACGCCAAGTTGGCACCACTTCAGATGGCAAACCAATGATGGCTAACATCGGTAGATTTGGTCCATATATACAAGTAGAAAAGCTATACGTGTCCATAAAACCACATGACCCGCTGAGCATAACCTTCGATGAAGCCATGGAATTTTATAATAAAAAACTCGAGCAAGAAGCTAATAAGTTCATCGCCCAATTTCCTAATGGAATTTCAATCGTAAATGGTCCATACGGCCCCTATATAACAGATGGCAAAAAGAACGCTCGCATCCCTAAAAGTGTTGACCCCAAGACTATAGACGAAAAAACAGCTAAAGAGATGGTAGAAAAAGCTCCAATTCGCAAAAAACGTGCCGTTAGGCGTAAAAAATAACTCTATCTATAAAATACTAGTGTAAAAAATCCTACTTTTAGCGCATATTATGGCACGTAGTTTTATTTTGTGTTAATATATACGTATCTGTTCTTTAAAGGTTTAGAGACAGCATAAGCGCCCTTTAAAGCAAAGTAAAAAAATTACAAAATAATATAGTTGACTTTGATGGTTATTGGTTATATAATTATAATTAAGATAACTTACTAACTGATCAGGAAAGAGGCATATGACTCAAAAAGATATAGAAAAACTGACCAAACAGATCTTGACCTCTATTGAAAGAGAGAGGGAACGAGAGATTATTTCACGTCGCTACGGACTGTACGACCGCAAAGAAACCCTAGAACAAATAGGGGAGCTTCTTGGCATTACCCGCGAGCGTGAACGTCAGCTAGAGAAGGCAACAATGACTCGTTTGAGTCTAAACGCCGAGGCAGGGGAGATAGCCGAGCTTAAAGAATTTCAGTCAAAAATCCTAGAAACACTTAAAACTTTGGGTAACATCGCCCGCGTTTCCAAACTTTCTGACACCTTAACAGGGGAGACAAGTTCAAAAATAGAGCAGAGTAGACTTAGCTTCATTGCAGACCTCTGCCCTAAACTTAGCGTAATTAATGACAACGACCACTTCTTTCAGACTATTGCCATCACAGATGCGCATGATGAGAAAAAAATTACAGAATACGTAAACTCTATCATCGAAGCCCTAAAGAAAATTGGCAAACCAACAGACGCAACTACTCTACTTGCACACACCAAACATAAAGACCCAGTTCATGTTGAAGCCCTAGCCTCTACATCTAAGGGACTAGCGACACTTAACGAAAAATGGGGCCTAATCAAATGGCCAACTGTTAACCCAAAAAACATACGCGACAAAATCTATGTAATCCTACAGCAACACGGCAAGCACATGCACTTTAGCGAAATAGCTGACGCCATTAAAGGTTCTGATTTCAAGCGCAAAGATGTTACAACACAGGCTATACACAACGAACTTATAAAAGATAAAAGATTTGTACTTATTGGCCGTGGAATCTACGCTCTAAAAGAATGGGGATACAAGAAAGGTACTGTTGCTGACATTATCACCCAAGTCCTAAAAGACGCAGATGAGCCACTTCACCGCGACGAAATCGTAAAACGCGTTCTAAAGAGCCGTTACGTCAAAGAAACGACTATTTTGCTTAACCTTCAAGGCAAAGACCAGTTCAAGCGCGTCAGCAAGGCTACTTACGCCCTAGACGAGCAATAAGGCTAAACAATGTCATTACCAGAAGGTAATTACGGAGCAGACTACGACGAAGTCCAGTGGCTAATACCTTACTGTCCTACAGCCAGATTCTTTGCCGACCCACTTGCGAATCATCTAGAGATAAGCCCTCTGGCAGATCCTGAAACCGTTGAAAGGTTTTTCGTAGACAATAGGGTATTATCTGGTTTAATTAGGGTTCTTGATATTGACTGGTCATATGACAAAGAAGTCCCTTCTGGGGTCTATGCCGAGATAGATAGACAGCTGGCTGAAGGAATTATTTAAAACATTCAAATTACAAACAAAAAACGAACACGATAATATTAGAAATTTTATAAAAACAGCATGGTTGATTTAAATCACTTAATTTAAATCGGCACGGGCAGGGACTATAAAATAAAAAATTTAAATTTATAAATTTAGAAAATATATATAAAAATAGCTGGAAAGGAAGTGACATAAATACCCAAACCAAGCCATAGACATAACGTCGCACAATGTATATTTTGCGACTTTAATATGTGATCTTCAGATGAGTATGAGTACCTTTCCTGCAGGGGAGTATTTTCCATTCTAACCAAAAAACGCTCAATACTCACCTGAGTTTTCTGCGTAAAATATTTTTTTATCTAGACTTATACACTCACTAGTCCGAGCTATACCCAAATAGTTTTCCACAAGCAAATTTGCATTTTCACGCTTTTTCACGCGTTATATATATTTTTTGACTTTTCCCCTCTTCTCTGCCAAAATATATAAAATTTGCAATTCCCCTACTTTTTTATTGTAATATAGTTTTTTATAGTTTTAGCTCAATATTAAAAAACGAACATTTTACGAACTAAAGTAGGAGAGTGGGAGACAACCCTTATTTTATATAGGCCCGCTCGGGTACACGTACGTCTATATACTCTGCAGGAATTATTCCGTCTTGTTCTAGCTTTTCTTTTGTCGCTATGAAGACCCCACTACTCTGCCTCGGATCTTCAAACAAATTATATTTTACATAGTAGTTGAGACCACCATACCTTACATCCAGCTGAGAACCACCAGCAACTATAGTCATAGTACTAGTGTTGATCTGTTTCTGGTCAGTTTGATACTTTATTTCTCTCATGTACTTTACCTGGTCCGAGGTAAGGGCAATTTTGCCTGATGTGATCTCGATATTAGAATTATCCTGAACTAACGGAAGAGAGTCTACCTTAAAACCTTCTTTGCTTTTGGTAATATCTGCCAAGACTTTACCACTAGACCCAACAACATATAAATTTGACCCAGTAGACAACAGCAGTGAAGGCTCGGAAAATTCTACCCGAATCTGAGGATTGTGCTTTAGGGCATCGGAAGTCACTTTTACAAAGCTAATTTCTGGAGATAAATCCAGTAGAGCAGATTCTAGTTTTTGCTCATTAAAAGTATGCTTGAATCGGTTAAGTATGCTTTTTTTCAGCTCCGCCTCAGCCTTTTTTTGTAACAAATCTTTACTTATCAACTGTGTGCCAGGACTGTTATTCACCACAATAATGTTTGGCTTGGTAGACAACGTCAGCAAATAAAACGCTCCAATAGCTACTAAAATAATCGATATATAAGTAGGGAGTTTTTTAAATGTAGAAGTATCCGTGTTTTTAGTCTTTTCACCTTCAACGCTAACCTCTTGCCTATTAAACGACCTGTCGCTAACAGATCTGCGCGAACTATAATGATATGACTGTTGTCTTTTATACTCTACCCTAGGATTGCGGGTTTGGGGTTTTTTACGTCCTATACCCACGCGACTATCCCCTACCCTCTATAAGTAGTTCCGCGAGTATTTTAGCAGCTGGAATATCTGGATTCATCCTCTGTAAATTTCGTCCTAGTCGTTGACGTTCTTCAGGATCATTTAACAGATCATTAACTGTTTCAATAAACTGCTCTGGAGAATTTTTAAACTGCTCTTCCGTAAACAGGACAACCGCAGATTTGTCGGCATATAGTTTGGCGTTCTTGAGTTGGTGGCCCCCAGTCAAATCTGGGTTAGGCACAAGTATTAGAGCTTTTGATTGGGCTGAAAATTCGGCAATCGTTGTAGCGCCAGCGCGCGTAACGATAATGTCGGCGATAGCACCAAAATTATGCATCTCATCTGTAAAATCAACCATCATCACACGTTTTTTATCTTTGGCAGATGTCTCTATGTCCACCTTCTTTGATCGTCCATGTACAAAAATTACATACACATCTGGGTTTTTGTCCAAAATTTCTGGCAAAGCCTCGGCACACCAGTCATTCAGACGCTTCGCACCATTACTACCGCCAGTAATTAATAAAACTTTTGATTTTACTGGTATTTCCAGACGATGTTTAATGCTCTCTACTTCCCTGTCAGAATAATGCCTGAAGTTATCGGATATAGGCAGGCCAACGTGGATCATCTTGCCCTCAGAATAGCCAATATTAGCTACCGGCATAGCAGTTGTGTGGTATTTTGCATGTTTGCCACCAATACGGTTAGAAACGCCCAGAATAGCGTCAGAATCATGCGTAATAGTTAAAACTCCCGCAAGCCTAGCGCCAATACCCGCCGGAACTGAGACAGAACCGCCTTTTAGTAAAATGCTATCGGCTTTTAGCTTGCGAAGCAAAAATATACCTTGGACTATACCAAGACTAATCTTTACAAGATCGCGGATATTTAAAAAGATGGTTTTTAGATCAAAAATCCGTTCAAAGATAGACTGATTGTGATAACGCCTAAATTTGCCACTTAACAGATAGTGCACCTCGTCAAATACACTAGAATTTACAGCAATATTACTAAAATTACCACCACGCTCGCCAATATAAATAAGCTTGGCTCCAGGATCAATGGATCGAATCTCTTTAGCGACTGCTACTAGTGGAGTAATGTGGCCGCCCGACCCGCTGCCGCACAGAACGATTATCATTTCTGGTCCCCTTATTATTTGATGAATTTCTTACAGGCTCAAATGTAGTGTAGCGCGAAATATGCGAAACTACTCCTAAAGCAGCCATTACAAACAAGATACTAGTGCCACCGTAACTTATAAATGGCAGGGTGATGCCCTTTAATGGAAACAGGCCGATCATAGCTCCAATGTTAATCATAGTCTGAGTACTAAGCCAGGCCAATACACCAACAACAAACAATCTTGAAAACGAATCAGCAGTTCTTTCAATAATCCGACGTAGGCGCGCAAACAAAGCTAGATACAAAGTTATAACTATAGTTACACCCAAAAACCCAAATTTCTCTGCGAGAATCGCAAAAATCGAGTCATTCTGAGGCTCAGGTAGGTACCCATAAGCCTGTACACTGTTACCTAAGCCCTTCCCGACTATCCCCCCACTACCGACCGCTATAAGAGCCTGACAGGCTTGATAACCAGCATCTTGGCAATCACTTGTAGGATTGAGGAAAGTCGAAACTCTTTCGCGTCTATATGAAGATGTAGCCACGGCTAAAACAGTACCTACGGCGACAATTCCAACAATTAACCCTATTCGTTTTAAGGGCAAGCCAGCAGTAAATGCCATGACTGCAACTACAGCCACCATAACTCCTGTAGAACCCAGGTCGCTTTCCAGCCTAGCAACTACAATGCCTACTATTAAAAGAAGTATTAACAGGGGTTTGAGCGTCTTTTTGAAGTCATTCATCTCACCACTTCTTACGCGTTCAACCAAAAAACTGGCAGTCCATACTACAATTGTAAATTTTATAAGCTCGGCAACCTGAAACGACAATCCACCGACCTGTATCCATCTATAAGCTCCATTGACTTCTTCGCCAAAGAATTGAACCGCAAACGCTCCAGCCACACTCAGAGCTATCAAGATATTTTTGCTGTTGCGGAGGTTACGGATAGACAAATAACTGAAAATGGCAAAGGCGGCGAAACCCATAAAAACAGATATGGCCTGTTTTGTTACAAAATAGTTTGTACTGACATCCCTCGATACTGCTAGTCCGGGACTTATGGCATAGACTACCACCAGACCGATGAGAGACAAAAGAGTGGCAATAATTATCAAAACATAATCAGGTCTATGTTTACGCGATAAATTATCAGAAGATAGCCCAGATACAGACCGGTTTCTGACTGCGTTATATGATGGATTCCTGGGTCTATTAACCATTGTTTTTCCTGATGGGGTTTTTATTTTTATTGGCTTATCCTATTGACTGAATAGTTTCCAGCTAGCATGTCGATGGTTTTACCGAAAAGTGGCGCTGCTGCTGCCCTACCTGCATAGCCGTCTACTTTTGGCTCATTTACAACTACCATTATAGCATATTCGGGGGTGTCTCCACCGATGTAACCGACAAAAGTTCCGTTAAATCTATCATCATAATATCCTCCGCCCGGTTTTGCGATCTCGGCCGTACCTGTTTTGCCGCCAATCCTGTACTGACCGTCTCTCTCTAGAAAAGTGTAATTTTTTGCCACAGAATTTTCATGCATCCCTCGAAGAACACTAGATAATTCAGGATTAATAATTTTATCTTTAACAATTTTTTTATCTTTAGAAACTAACAAATGAGGCTGATAGTATGTTCCGCCATTTATCGTTGCAGAAAAGGCGGATAACATTTGAACAGAAGTTATATTAAGCCCTTGGCCAAAGGCTGTGTTAGCATACTGAATATTAAGGCCAAAACCATCTGTTGGACTCGGTACTGACCCTTCGGCTTCGTAGCCCTGCTCTATACCTGTTTGCTTGCCAAACATGTAGTGATTAGTCATATAGTCGTGCCATTTTACCCTGGCAGACTCATTGATCTCGCCTCCGCCCATTTGCATCAGTATGTAGGTTGCGCCAGTGTTCAAAGAAAAACTTAGTATGTCTGGGATCGACCTAGTTGCTGCGCCACCGTCTTCTTCTACGTTAGTTACTGTTGCGTCGCCAATTTTATAAAAACTCGGGTCGTAGTAAGTTGTATTAGCCCCAACCGCGCCACTATCAAGTCCAGCTGCAACTGTTAGTGTCTTCATAACAGACCCCACTTCTAGAGGTTCGCTGACTGACGCATTATTAAATACCTTGGCATCTTCCACCTTAGAGAAATCGGCAGGATTATATGTTGGGTAATTTGCCATGGCCTTTATTTCACCACTGTTAGGATCCATTATCACAAGTGACCCCGACTTAGATCTCACTTCCTCTAGGTGTGTTTTTAGCAAATCTTCAGCTCGTTTTTGCATCGATACATCGATGGTCAAGCTAATCCTCTCGCCATTTTGGGGCTCGACCAATACGTTGTCGTCGTTAGATACCAATGGCACACCCTGAGCATCGGTAATGGCCTTAAGCTCTCCGTTTTTTCCATTTAATCTATCATCAAGGTATTGTTCTACTCCGTATTTTCCCATGCCTTCATCATCGACAAATCCAAGCAATTGAGCCGCCATTTGACCTTGCGGGTAAACTCTTTGTGAGACAGCACGAGTTCCCAAGCCTTTAATTTTTAGGTTATCAATCTTTTCGGCGTTTTGTTTATTAACTTTTTTGGCCAGTACCGAATAACGAGTTTCGGCCTTCATCAACTCTTCATATTTAGCCTTGTCGCCACCGATAACTTCTTGGACTTTTTTGGATGCTTCAGAAGCATCGTTTATGTATTTCGGGTCAGCAAAGACCGTAAAAACTGTCTCGTTCAAAACAATCGGTATCTCATTCTCGCCATCCTGCGCCAAAATAACGCCTCGCTCGGCTGGAATTTGATACTCCTTGAACTGCCCTTCCCTCGCAGCTTTTGCATAAAAGTCATGACGAATCACCTGCAAATAAAAAAGCCGGATTATAAAAATCATAAATACAAGCAAAAGTAACCCATACAATATGCGAAGACGGGTAACAGAGAAGGAATTCTGACTATCGGAGACTTTTGGATGCACTTAGATTTTCCTGGTTTTTAATTTACTGGACAGTGGTGACGGGAGCTACAGATACCAAACTTTGGTTGACGGGACTGCTCGATACACGATCAAGCGACTGTAATCTGGCTGAAGTTAGCTCTAGATCGTCATGCTCTTTTTGAAGTGACGAGTACTGACCCTGTAACTCGTTAACCGTGTAGCCATTGGCATTGGTTTTGGTCACCTGGGTCAGGTATAAAAGCCCCAGCAGACAAGAAAGCACTACCAAAATTATAGTATTACTAACCGGTCCAATCGACTGCGCTTTTTCCTGAAAACTAACTGCATTTTGATGTCGGGTCGCGAAGCGCCTGCGACTCATTGCGAGTGAACTAGAATATGTCATTGTTTTTTGTTTTTGTTTTTCCTTTTTCTTTTTGGGCGTGTCCGACTATTTTTGCCGGACACGCCTGTTGCCTACAAAGGCGTTACTGGACTGTTTATCTAACTAAACAACCTTAACGTGGACTTTGTAAGCTCGGGAGTTGCTTTTTACCTGGATAGGCATGATGCATCCCCCTTTCTTTTTGTTTTTATTTTCGCTGCAAAGCACGTAGTTTCGCACTACGAGCCCGCGGATTATAAACTATTTCATCCGGACCAGCAGTGATAGGCTTTTTATTTAAAATTCTTAGCTCACTTGTGATGTCATTACCGCCATGTTCAGAAAAATATTGTTTTACAATACGATCTTCCAAGCTATGGAACGTAATTACCGCCAAGCGTCCTCCTGGATTTAGGAGTTTGTGCCAAAGTTCTAAACTGCGCGATAACTGACCAAGTTCATCATTCACTTCTATTCTAAGTGCCTGAAAAACTTGTGCCAAGGTGCGCATTCTTGCCTTATACTGGCCTGGGATTACCGATGCAAGTTCGTTCGTAGTATTGTGTGGACGGTTCTGGACAATAATTTGCGCAATTTTCCTGCTAGTTCGTAGCTCACCATATCTAAAGAGTAAATTCGCTAAATCTTCCTGACTGTAGCTATTCACTATCTCAGACGCGGTCAACTTACTAGAAGAATCCATGCGCATATCCAAAGGTCCGTTATTCATAAACGAAAATCCTCGGTCTGGGTTGTCAAGGTGCGGTGACGACACACCTACATCCGCCAAAATACAATCAAATTTCTTATTTTGAGAAACTAGATCCTGACTAGCCGAGTAAAAGTCGGATTGGATAAATTCTATCTGTTTATCTACCGCAAATTTTTTTTTGAGATAATTAATAGAATTTATGTCCCTATCCACGAGCACCGCTTTGCCCTTCTTGCCAATGAGTCGCAAGACATCATTAGCGTGACCTCCATAGCCTGCGGTCAAATCTAGATAAGACTCGCCCGGGTGTGGAGCCAGAAGTTCAATTACTTCTTTCGGAAGTACAGGAATATGTATATCTTTGGTCATAGGTAAATCTTTTCGTGCCAATTTTTATTTTTGTTTTTATTGTATTGTACAAGGTCACCTATTTAGCAGCCAGTTTTTTGTTTTTTTTGTAATGTTTTTGTTTTTGTTTAGTTCATATAAGATTACCCAGGGTGTTTATATCCTTGAGAAATTTTATATATTTGAACTGTAAGTTTTTAGAGACTTATGTGTGAGGTGGAGTTTTGGGAGGTGTTTTTTGTGAGAAATGTACGAAGGTTTTATCTCGTGGTTATCCTTTAATCCACATACTGACTGCCAAATAGTTGACCTCGTTCTACTAGTAAATTAACTCTTGCCTTTTGCAGCAGTCTGCCTGCAGTGCAAAATGCAATTCTTTAGGGAGAATTTTATAAGTAGGCCTTGGTTTACCTTGATACCCTGATTTTTAATGTTCTACTAAGTAAACTAAACTTCGTCAGCCAGTTCTTTAGCGATAAGTCGCCAGTACTGACCTACTCCAACAGCCACAACGTCTTTGTCGATTCCAGCATACTCTAGCTGATGAGTTTCAAGGGTTATTCGCCCCTGCTTTTCATCTAAACTAGTTTCTACCTTGCCAGTTCTGAACTTTACGTTCAGATCAGCAATACGCTCGTCCAAGATGTCGCCAGCCAGCTTAGGCTCTACTTGCAAATCCCATACCTCTTTTGGATACAGGTGCAAATATTTGCCAAAGCCTCTAGTGATCACTACTCCGTTTTGGAATTTGCCACGAAGTTCAGCTGGTATTGTTAACCGCCGTTTATCGTCGAGCTTCCGTTCGAAATAGTCTACTATGGCCATCTGTTGTTTTAGTTAATTTACTAGTGGTTTTTATTTTTGTACGATTGGCAGACTGTTTTGGTCTACCTACGCCTACCCACTAACAAGAGTGTACTACCCACAGCTCCCCACATTCAAGCCTTTTTTTTATAATTCGCCCCTAAAAACATCAAAGTTATCCACAGCTCCTACCCACACACTACATCTAGCGTGTAAGGTTTATCCCCAACCACCATGGAGTTCTTGCAACCAAGAAGCAAATCACCTTCTTTCAATAAAGAAGCAAATTGTTCCATTTTTGTATCGTTAAAAACGGAACCCAAAAACCTCCAGCCCGTTGCCCAAAACATTACTACAAAATAACAACTTTTATCTGTTGCCTGCGGAACGACAAGCGGTTTTGTTTTTCTACTTTGTTTTTATAGAACAAAAACAAAACTAGTCCTCGCAAATGATTCAGATAAAAGTTAGTTATTTTGTAATCAGTTTTGGCAAGGGCTGACAGCTAGGAGTAAATGAAGTTTCGAAAACTATCTCCTCTATAGTTGTCTCGAGCCACAAAGGCAAGAAGGGCAAAACCCGCCAACATACCTCCAAAAGCGCCCATCACATAACCAAAAGGCTCTGTTTTGTCAGCATTTACGTCACTGGCTTTTGCTCTCAAGCTAGCACTATTGGGTAAATTAACTGTTACGCTATTTCCAGACTGAATTGATACTCCAAATTTATTTTCTGAAACAATGTTGTGATCTGATAATAGCTGGTCAATATCACATTCGTTTCTTGTTCTTTTGTTTAAATCTTGCAATTTGACGCTTAAAGTTATCTTAGGGTTTGGATTTAATTGATCAATAGCACCTGCACAGGCTAGAATTTGAGTCTTGTCTGCTGCTCGATCACCAATCGCGATGTATTTACCACCAGCTATTGACCCGGCAACCAATGCTGGCCCAATAAACGCTCCAATAAAAATCACTGTTCTCCAGTCTTCTCTGGAATGCTGGCTCAATTCTGGAAAGAGTTTTTCCATAATACTCCTTTGAACTTATTTATTAAATATACTCTAAGCTAGCTCTATATGCAACTATAGAGATTTTGTAGTAAATAAGTTAAGTTAGTTTTTGGAGATGTCGGATATGAGCTGGGCAAACCATTTAGCACTGGGACGAGGTTTACGCTTCATACCATTAGATCTATCAACTTCTACTAATCCAAACTTCGGCCACCAGCCATCTTGCCATTCAAAATTATCCAGTAAACTCCAGTGGAAGTAACCTCGCAGATCAACTCCTTCACTTATCGCGCGCTCCATAGCAATCATAGTTTCCTCTATCCACCATTGTCTGTGCTGATCATTAGCATCTGCCAGACCATTCTCTGTAATATAAATTGGTTTTTTAAACTTTGTCCAGGTGCGCACTAGTAGAGGATAGATTCCCTCTGGCTCCATATACCAACCCATATCGTTAAGTGGAACTTTAGGATTATGCCTTCGCCCGATACCACTATAATAGTCACTAAAATAATAGTTCACGCCTATGAAATCTTGGTGATTACGAGCACGCCTAATAAATCCCCAGTTCCAAAAATACCTCATCCAATAAGTTGTAAGCTGATCAAAGAAATTATGAGGTCGCTTAGCCTGGATATTTGCTAACTGTTGGCTAAAACCAACCTGTAGTGCAGGTTTCTGTTTTTTTAATATGTCATAACTTTTGTTGTGTACTTTTGCCATATGACGATACACCTTCACAAACTTAAAGAGACTTCTTGTAGCCGGTGGATGCAACCCTAAAAGATAAGCAAAGCTAGTATCTACATTAGGCTCATTTATTGTAATGACGTACTCAACATCTTCTAAAAGCTCTTCTGAAATCTTCTTAACATATCTGTAAAAATATTTTAGATTTTCTTTTTTTTCAAACCCACCCTTGTCAAAAAACCATTGAGGTACTGTCCAGTGCCATAAAGTTAAAAACGGCTCTAGCTTTTGGGCCCTTAATTCCGAGATATACCTCTTGTAGTGATCAAACTCTTTAGCGTCCCACTTGCCTTGCTCTGGCTCGAGACGTGACCACTCTATAGTGAAGCGAAAGGCATTCAAATTTAGACTCTTAGCTAAGCGAAAATCTTCTTTATAGCGTGTGTAGTGTTCCACGCCTACTCCTGATATATAGTTTTCTGGTTCTTCTGCCTGATCTTTAATTTCATTCCAATTAGGCAAATCGCTAAGGTGTTGATGAGCTGTTTGAGCATACTCTTTAGCATGTGCCAGCTCCCAGACGGTCCACTGATTATGATTCCCGCCTTCAACTTGGTGTGCAGCTGTGCTACCACCCCAGAAAAAATGTTTCGGAAAATTTGTATGTCGTCTATCCATGATGTTTTAGAGTATTATACATCAATAACCTAAACCTAAATCTACTAGCTTCTTTTTATTATCTAATAAAAGCCTGAACTAATGTCATGATTTCTTCGGCTTCTCTACCGGTAGGCAACGATTTAAGAGTGGAGCTCTGGGGGTCAAATTGTTTGTTAATTATGCGAGCAAAATTATCTGATTCGTAGTTTTTTGGTCGAATATAAATCATTACAGTACGCTCAGTTGCTCCTTCTTGCCTGTCAATAACCACATAACCCTCGCAAGCTATTTTTACACCGTCACCAGTAAAATCGTCCTCGATTTCTCCATGGTACTCAGTCCCATTTTTTAGTCTACAGAGAATATTTACTAGCTCTTCATTAGCTGGTTCTTTTTCTCCTAAATACTCCGCTAGCAACTTATCTGCCCCTAACCTAGAAGCAAAATATCTGAATGATTCACGAAGCCTTATAACTTGGTATGCTTCGTCAACTTTTTCTTTTTTTACCCATACACGTCGAGAGCTAGAATATGTTGTTGTCTCGTGAAAGAATGACAAAAAATTGTCCTCAAATAACCTTGGATCAACAGAGTTTATATACTCTAACATTAACAAGGCTCTTTCTTGACTGTCACTAAGATCGTCAAAATCAAATTTCAATCGACTTTCTTTCTCGAACATACCCTTTACTGCAGTAAATGAGCCCAAGCCCATATCATCAAAAGATTCTGGAAGACTTTCTCCGTTATTATTGCCAATTGCTGCTTCGACTGAAGTTTCTGAAACCGGATCGCTATCAATGACCTTTAGTAATAAGGATAGTAGATGAAGCTTTTCTAAATTGGTTAATTTGCTATTTTCAGAATCTGACTTTTCTGAGATGAATTCTGCATAGTCACCTTCCCGCACTACGCTCACTATCGGTATTAATACTTCGCCATTTCTGTCATAGAAACAGAAGGTGTAAACTTCGTTACCTTTACTGCCGGCAACTTTAAACACTCCTAGATCGGTGTCACAGTTGAGTCTTGTGGATAAATAATAAAAATCAACGTATCCTCCACGAAATTCATCTGAATCTTTGAACTCCAAAATTTTAGGATTATCGATTCTTTTGGGCTGATTTGTCGCTCGCTCGAATAATTTATGTGTGTTTTCGCCCAGTACAAAAGAGTACGCTTTAACTAAATCGTGAGCGTTATCCTCTATGGCGTCACCTGCCAATTTAGACAAAACTTCAACCCCGTCATCCAAATTAAAGTCTCCTGTAACTTTTTCTGGAGTAAGCAATGAACTCAGTGCTTTGACAACCTGCATATTTCCACCTTGTTCGTCTTTTGCAGTAGTCAATATAGTATCCACTTTTTTAAACGCTTCCCCAAACTGAATCGACCCGCACGACTCATGCTCAGGCTCTTTAAAAATAGCTAGGGGTAGATCTAGACCCCTCAACAAAGGGACCGTCAGCATAGCACCATATATCGAGGAGACTTGGGTGACAACCTGTCTTGTTTCACCCGGTGTTTCAGTTCCAAAAAACCTCTTTTTAGGCGGGCCAGTCACCTCTGTATGTTGGGTCTCAGTAGCAAAAAGAACCAAAAAACCAAGACCACTTACGAGGTTCCTTGTTTTCCAAACATCAATCTTATTCCTTGTGCCCTGATAACCTTCTACAATTGATGCACTTAGATCGGCGACGTCCAACTCAACAAATCCTTGAGGGAAATCTCCAACTATTCTTCTTTTTGTAGTACGGTCACCTTCAGTAGCTTTGGCAATATTTAAAACACCAGCTGTTAACTGATTAGTTAGCACTCCGCAAATAGAAAAATTAACATCTAGTGCTGCGCCAACAAGAGATCTTCCCTGTTCAGGGCCTGGCTCAACATCGGTCATTGCTAATAACATATCATGTTTACGCGTTTTTGTCTAAGCTATTTCATAGATATGTGGTTTAAAAATTCTATCCCCTAGCTTACTGCATCCTCACCGAAGTGTTTTTTAAGTCTGGCTTTTATTGACCCGGGGTGACGCCCAAATTTCTTGGTTAAATCAGCTATTTTTACTTCTTTTCCGGTACTGAACATCTTTACTAGCAATTTATCGTCTTCTTCGGCCCAGGGTTTGAAGGCGTTAGGGTACGTTTCGCGCATTTTTGATATTTTAGCGTTCCAATCACCTTTTGGCTTATTTTTGGTCTCTTTTATCTTTTTCCTGGCCTTGGCATTTTCGCGTAGAGCTTCATGTTGTTTGGCATGCTTTACAGATTTTGCTCGCAGAGTCTCGTCTATGCTCAGTGCTTCCGGACTAACCCGAAGGGCCATATTATTTATTCCGACCAAACTCAGAGAATCCAAATTTTTTACACGCGACAGTGCAACGTATCCCATCCCCTCTACAAATGCTTTGCGCAGATCTATTCTGGCGCCATCTAGTGTCATGCCCTGGCTCTTATGCACCGTGATCGCCCACGCTAGCCTTAGCGGCAACTGGCTAAGTGACGCACGTTTTTTGTCGCCGTCTCTCAGGTCCCAAGTGTCTGGTGTGATGGTTAACGTTTTGCCATTCTTTAACTTAACTATTGGATAGTCTGTCAGAGGTTCAAAATCTTCGACAACTCCCAGAGACCCATTTACATATTTCCTTTCAGGACTGTTTTTTATACACATTACCAATGCGCCTTGCTTTAGAACCAACTCGTCGGCAGCAAGGCATGACCGCTTTAAATTATCTACATAGTTTGCCCGACCAGTGGTGATCATCTTGTACTTATGTTCTTCACCTGGCAACAGTGCAAGCTTTGCGTTGTTGATGCTATCTACATCCATGTTAGTTGTGTGCAGTTCTGTTGCCTCACCGATTTCAGTGTGTTGGCGATTCATCAAATTTTCTACGTGGCGACGCCTAATGTCATTATTGCGAATCGCGGTTAATATCTCTAGATACTCTGGGTCATCCTGTCTGTGCTGTTCGTCTAAATAACAAATCACCGGGTCTACTTCTTGCCACACTTCTGAATTTATAACAAAACTGCCTTGCTTTGATTCTTCGCGGTTTATAGGAGGCAACTGAAAAAAATCACCACACATTATCACCTGTATTCCACCGAAAGGCTCATCTTCGGCTCGTACTTGTCGAGCAATTCTATCTACCATATCCAGACGAAAGTCATGCAACATCGACACCTCATCTATAATCAAAACATCCGTCTTGCTAATAATGTCTATCCGCCCCTGCTTCATGTCACTAAAAAAATATTGATGTAAATTATCATGTATCCCAATCCCCGACCATGCATGGATGGTGCTTCCGCCTAAATGAGTAGCTGCTAGGCCTGTCGTTGCAGTAACGGCCAGGGTTTTACCGTCTTTTTTGGCATGTTTAATAAACTCATTTAATACATAGGTTTTACCAGACCCAGCAGGTCCAGTCAGCATAACACTATGCCCTGCTAGCATAATTTCCAACGCCAATTCTTGATCCATAGGTTCTATATTATAGGGGTTTGCGCCATAAAGAACCATCCTTGCAAATCATAAAAACCTGAACTCTAGAGTTCTTTAATCTCAGCAATAGACTTGACCGGTATAGTGAGTCCATCACCTCCAAATCTTCTAGCCCTTAGGTAAAGCTCGGGATGATCGAGAACGTCAACTGTCATAGGTTTGGAACTTGAGCGTTTATAGGCTGGCAAGATTGCAAACTGACCAGCAAGTACACCAATAAATTCTCGACGTGGACTCATCTGGCACCAAGAAAAATCGCCACCAGTTCTAGGCGAGCCTTCTATCCAGTCGTTGGTACCAACCCTCTTTCCGGGTGTTAAATTCAGTGAGTTTACATAACTGACAATTTGAAAATCACGACGCCGATTGCTATTACTGCCAGCCATTAACTCGTTTATGTAAGCCCCAACTCGTAAGATTCTAACTGTTTCATCGGCTGTATCTTCAACAATTTCGTCGATGTTTCTAGTAGCTTCATCATTTTCTAGATCTTCGGTACTGTGGGCATTAATTGGTTCGCGGGGCATTATCCCACTATCACCTACAACAGCATATTGTCTGTAACCATATGTAACCTCATCTCCTTTTGGCGTAAGAAACTTCTCATTACCAGGCTCAACGCTATGTAGTACTCGAGTCCTAACGCCAACACCTTCATCAAAAACGGGCATAACTTCAAAACCTTTATAGGTACCCGTGATTATGTCTTCTGTTGATCCTTGCTCGTCTCTAGAAATTTTTAAGCTTGGTTTGTTGGGTACAAGTAAACCATCATCTTCTACAGATAAAAGCTCTCCGATAACAGACACTTCATCGCCTATTATTGGCATTTGGCCCTCTAAAATCTTGATCATCCTCCATGTATCAAAAAGCTCATCAGGCGACAAAGGTTCTTCTGTAGCGAGCTGCAAATCAAACCTACCAACGACGCTACACACTTGGCGTACAACGTCTAGAGGGCCTGGGTATAGTTCAGGGCGAATCATTCTGTTCATTTATAGATACTCTAACTCGGTTTAAATTTTTGTCAATTTGTTTTTATTATTTTTATTGTATTATTTAAAAATGTCACTAACGATAATCTCAACACCGGAAAGAGTAAAGCATTTGTGGCACGAGGAAGGAACTCGTAACTCAATAGCCGGCACCCAAAGAGTACTAGCACACGAAGCAACTGGCGCCAGAGTACTTTTATCCGACAGTGGGTTAGAATATTTTCAAAGTGATGAAGATTTCCAAAATTTACTAGGTAATTTTGCAGTAATAAGTGCTATGCCACGAGCAGAAATTAGAGATTTTTCATTTGGTCTTCCGGCTCCTAGCATTAGGAGTGCTCGTTCCTCAGCTAACGGTTACAGGCCTAGACTATCGACAATTTACGCCCCAGTAAAAAATGACAATTTGATAATTAAAACCTTTGATTTTAATCCGTCCCTTGCACTTCGTCAGTTCGACACTATGGGGTTCGTAGCAAAAAAATTAGCTCAACATAATTTTAACCCAAAGATAAGTTCTCCTGCTCAACATGCGTTTATTAGTCCAAAAGGGTCTGGTAATAAAGCAATTTTTATGGAAAAAATTGACTATGACCGCTACCCAGATGGCTCGAGACAACAAATCCCGCCTGATTTTAGAACTCGACTAGGAATAATCGGCAAGCTTTATATAGCAACTATGCCTTTGGGGCCGTTTTTATTTAATGATTTTTTCCAGCAAAATTTTCTACAAAAAACCCATAACGATGGCAGTATTGAATATTTTATAATTGACCAACCTCAACAACGCCCCTTGCCCACCGACCCGGCAAAAATTGCACTACCACTAGCAAACTTAGCCTGCAAGGTCATCGCCTAGCCTGATGCATTATTTATTTTATAAATTATTGCCAATAATTACTTCATGGAGGGTTTTGACTACATAGACTTTGCCTTCGATATCATTACCTAGAGTTTCTAAGTGTGGAATCAAGCCGTTACGAGTAACTAGAACCGCCCTAGCACTTAGGTTTAGGGCAAGCTGTGCGTCAATGTGTTGGTCGCCCACAACCAAAACTTTAGTCGGATCAATATTATGCGTTACCAGCCAGTCGTGCATAACCCTTGCATCGGGCTTCGGGAATTCTACTTGGTCCCTACATCTTATTTCGTGTATAAATTGTTTAATCCTTGACCTAGCAATGATTGAGTGTGGGCTAGCCCCTGCCCTGCCTTCATGTGCCCGATTGGTTACCACAATTTGTTTTATACCCATCGCATTAGCTTGTGTTGCTAACTCAATTGCATCATCAAAAAAGTGACTATCTATGTCTTCCTCGTAATGTTTACTCTGTAGCTCGGTAAATCTGGGCATTATTCTATCCAGTTCTTTGTCTGTCTCTAAGCCAAAGGTCATCTTCAGGGTATCTTCCAGCGACCCATGGTAATTTTCTAGCATTAGCTCGCGGGTTGGCATATTTAGACCAAACTCAGCAGCTAGCTCCTCGGCAATCTTTACGTACATATCAAAGCTATCTATCAAAGTTCCGTCTAGATCCCACGCCACCGCCTCAATATTCTTTATCTCTATAATTTCGTTTATCGTGTCAGTCATTGCACCTCCAGTTTACCACTAAAGACATTAGCTTACTTGTGCTGTTTTGATCTCTCGAATTAATTCTTCGCAATCATCTACAGACACTCTCAGAAGTTGGTCTACCCCGTTTACATAATCTATTTGAAAAAAATCGTCATCAACATAACCTTCATATGCTTCATTACCTGGCTTTACGTGTCCATCTGCAAAATCATGAATCAGTCTCTGCTGAGCTTTGTGTACGCGTTGACGTGACCAATTAAAAACAAATCCAACCCTATACCCACTAACTACATCGTCGACGACTTGATTATGGCGTCTCATCAGACTCATTTCCCATCTGTTAAATCCTGATCTAGCAATTTTGCCAGCGTATAGTCCTGTTTGAGTAATAAGTTCCGACGGTGTTTGATAGTAATTATCAATATCGGCAACATAAAAAATATGCGCACGCTCAAGGTTTGGAAGTCGTCTAAATCTGCCTCCGTCCCTAGAAAGTCCAATAGCGATATCTGCCAAATTAAATAGCTGGCTTGGCAAAGGCATGGCCTGAGCCTCCATAAATTCCAATTTCATTAACAATATTCTACCAGATTTTACAATTTTATACTCTTGGCTGAGGAAACCTCGAGATAAATAAAAGCGCTCTGCCGTATTTTTCTATTGTTTCAATTCGTGATCTAGGTGGGTTATTCAGGCCAGTCAAATCCATATTATCAAACAAATCAGCTCGCTTTACTGCCCTAGATCTGGCATTCACAACTAATCTTGCAATGTATAGATCATATTCATCACCTGGCCTTTTGGTTAGTAGATCTAAAGGAAATAATACTTCGTCACCAAAACCTTCTAGCTCTAGATCGTGTAAGCTAAGGCTACTGTCTTCAACAGTATCGTGCAAAACAGCCACCATTTGAGTAAACACACTATGGCCCTGCGCAGCCACCGTACCCATAACCCTAAGTGGGTGGTTGATATAATCACTCCCATCAAATCGTTTTTGACCTAGATGTACTTCATGCGCAATTTCTATAGCTCGCTCTAGCATTGCCATATTTCCTCCTTTGATTTTGATGAAATAAAAAACGGCACTTCACCAAAACACATTAATTAAATGTTTGATGAAGTAACCGCATTTGACAGTTTTTTCCAAAACTCGCTGAACCTACTTCATGCTTAATTATAGCACATTTAACAGGTTTTACAAATTATCTTTATCGCACAATAGTTCTATCTTACGATTAATTTGCTGCCCATCTTCATCAATCAATACCTTACTGCCCGAAAGAACTCTTTTTATTTCCATACAATCCCCCATACTTTTAGTCTCCGGAATATACAGACAAAGACCAAGAATAATTACAGCTAAAGACCACACAAATATACTATTGCTCCATATATCTTTTGCTCTTTTACCAAAATTTAAGTGAAGAAAAAAAGTCAAAAAAATTGCAAGTGATCCGCTAAAAATTAGAGATAAAGCTATTACGGTACTATTGTTTGCATTGGAAAAAATCTGAAATTGAATAGATATAAAAGTAAATAAACCTATAAAAAGCCCCAGTGTCTGCAGCTGGTTTTGAGAAGATTTTTCAAGTTTTTCATTAAACCTTTTACTAAAATCAGTGTACTCACTTTCCATCTCTTTCTTACTTTCACTAAATTCCTCGTATAGATTTTCGAAATTACCTCTTAAATCTTTAAGTTGTTGCTCGAGGTCATTTAGTTGCTCGGGTGTACTTGAAGGATTAAACGAAGGATTACCGGCACTTTCCGGTTTGAACCCATCTTGTTTTTTCTGGTTCCCCACCCCGTCATTCGTATTTTTTGACGGTTTCAACATAGTTAAGTCTCAAAATGTTTCTTTTTTTGTTCAAAAAAATCAGACTTAACTAAGTCCTCTACTACCCCAATTATCTCGTTCGACTTTTTATTAATGTCTTCCGTTTCTTTTGTACTAACATCAAATTGGACTAAAGCTCCCTTTTCACTTTGGCTATTTAGCACTGACTGCATAAGAACTACTAGGTACGCCTCTTGTTTAGTGTCTGTATTAAAAAAATAGTCTGTTCGACTTGAAAAAGTTTCAGCTTCCTGACTCCAACCTCTTACAAATACTTTTTTTATAAAGTCACTATAGCTGTCAACGTGCTTTACTTCAGTAACAGCGAAACCAATCCTAGTAAAACGAATATTTTTGAAGTAATCTATCTCGGTAAATTTCTTAACGTGTTTTAAAAAATCATCTAGGGCTAAGGATTGCTGTTCATTCTGCTTGAATATTAAATTTATCTTTGATTCTCCAGCTTGTACTTCTAGACTATCCTGGGAGACATATATTCTAGGCAGTAAACTACCCGCCTGTTGGGGCAGAATATTTTGCGTAGGATTGTCAAAGCCAAAAACATCTTTTATTTGCTTTGTTAGTACTGTTTCGTCTGATAAATCAAAACTCGAAGCAAAAAGAGCTATTTGAAACTCTGTAACTTCGATCATTTTGTTATTTCTCCTGATTTTACTCTTGATTGATCGGTGGTGTCGCGATCACGGATTGTTACAGTATCGTCTTCTAGGGTTTGGAAGTCTATTACTACACAGTGAGGTGTGCCGATTTCATCTTGGCGACGATAGCGTTTACCAATATTGCCATTGTCGTCCCACATGACATTGCCGTGTTTTTCTTTTAGCATTTTGTAAACTTCACGAGCTTTAGCTACTAGTTCTGGTTTATTTTTTAGTAGTGGTGATACGGCATATTTAACTGGTGCTAGATGTTCGGGCAGTTTTAGATAAATCCGCTTCTCGCCATTAACTTCATCCTCCGTGTAAGCGCTAGACAGTACTGCAACGATTGCACGCTCTACACCAAAACTCGGCTCTATCACATGTGGCACAAATGGCTCACCACCGTCTTTTGGACGATAGTCCATATTTTTGCCACTAACCCGCTGAATATTACCTAGGTCAAAGTCTGTGCGGTACGCCAAGCCCAGTAGTTCATCGCGACCATGCGGAAAGTCAAACTCAAAATCTATAGTACGCTTGCTGTAATGCGCGCGGTCTTCGTCTGGAACTTCTAGCTCGTGAACCTTATCTTTTGGTAGACCTAATAAATCCAACCATTCATGCACAGCAACTCGCCATTTCTCGAACTGCCCTTCCCAACCATTTGGATTGATAAAATATTCTATCTCCATTTGCTCAAACTCACGCGAGCGAAACACAAAATCACGCGGGCTAATCTCATTACGGAAGGCCTTGCCAATCTGCCCCACACCAAATGGCATATCCGGACTAAAGCTATCTACCACGTTTTTAAAGTTGGTAAAAATACCCTGCGCCGTCTCCGGCCGAAGATAGCTTACGGAATGCTCATCTGCTACGGGTCCAACATTAGTAGTAAACATCATGTTAAATTGCCGTGCAGGACCAAAACTATCTTTCTGACCGCAATTAGGACATTTGCTGGTATCAATTTTGTCTTCGCGGAAGCGACCTTTGCAGTTACTACACTCTACCAAAGGGTCAGTAAATGTATCCACGTGGCCACTGGCCTGCCAAACTTTTTGATTCATCAGTATCGCTGCGTCTACACCGTACATATCATCACGGTCTTCAACAAACATCTTCCACCAAGCATTTGTAATATTACGCTTTAGCGCCACACCCAATGGGCCATAATCCCAGGTACCCGCCAGTCCACCATAGATCTCGCTACCCTGATAAATAAAACCACGGCGCTTACACAAACTAACAACATCTTCCATTTTGACTTCACTCATATTAGGTGCAATTATACCTCTTTTTTACAGATTGAGCTACGAATCTAGGTTATTTTGCATTAATGTTTTTGCAAAATTTAGCAACTGATCTTCACTACCAGATTCTTTGGTTAGTTTTATTGGTTTAGGGTTTTGCTTTAACAAGCGCAGGAGTTTTATGTCGTTTTTAGTAAAATCACCGCTATCTTTATCTGTAAATTCCTGTTTTTCATAGTCAAAAACAAAGTCCTCTGCACCTTCCGGCGCATTTACAATAATATCTGGCATCACTCCTGATATTTCTAAGATTTTTAGACAAAACCAAACTTCTACCAACCTATAGTCGAATTCATCATTGTTTAGACTGTTAAGGTAAGTCTTGAGCACCTCATAATATTCTTGGCCTTCATTGTCTTCAATAATTTTCCCTAAAAGTTTTAGCGCCTCAAAACACAAGTTAGTTTTGATTATATTTTTAACGATGTTGTCATTGTGGCTTATGATTCGGGCACTTGTTAATGTCTTTAGATTGCTTTTGCCGTCAATAAAGCTAATTTCATTAATGTTTAGCAATTCTATCCCCGAACTGAGTTTGCTCTTTTGGCTTCGCACACCTTTAGCAAAAAGTGTGATCTTGCCACCTTTTTGAGTTAAAAGTGTCACTACCCTATCGCGCTCACCGTAATTTACTCGACGCAGAACTATCCCCTCGTCGGTTTCTTTGTTCATGATTCTAATGCCGTCAAAACAGTGGTTTTAAGTTTTTTAAGAGTAGTTGACGGTTTGTACAAAGATTGGGTCACTCCTAGTAATTTCCAGGCTTTTTCAGTCGTTTCTTTAGAGATAGCCAGATGTGTATGTATTATTACTGGTACTTTGGACCAGTCGCTATACGACCTAAACTCGTGTAAAAAGGCCACACCGTTTTGGTCCGAAATAGCTAGCTCTACGATAACCAAGTCTGGCTTATTCTTATCTGCTATATCTACCGCCATCTGTGAAGTCCGAGCCGCATAGACTTTTAGCTCGTCATTTTCTAGGTACTTTTTTATAACATCAGCAGTTGTAGGGTCCGGTTCTATTAGCAGAATGTTTTTCATACCAGGGCCAGTTGTTCACTCTTTGGCAAAATCACGCAAAAGCCCTTACTACGACCCAGTTTCTTTACTGCCAGTTTGCTACCAAGAGCCTTAGCAATAGCATCTGCAACTAATAGCATAATGGCACTTTGATTTGTATGACGCGCCATCGGCATGTATGTAGAGTGGTTTACTAGGGCTTTACGGAGGTCATCTGCAGAAATATCAAAATTTTTTGAGACCACACCCACACCAACAGTGCCTCCAGTAGCTTTAAACGAACAAAAGTTAAGGTGTGAATCTGATGCTTTAGATATGTAGTAGCCAATGCTAAACAAAAAGTTTTTTAACAGTAAGTTGTTCGCCATCACCGGCTGTAGAGATTTAGTCTGGATCTCTACCCCAGCACCACAGGCAGACCGAACTTCGTAAGCCGTTTCATGCAGTAACGACCCAAGCCCGATCGGTGAAAGTTCTAAAGCAGTCTGGCCGGATTCTATGCTAGCAGTAGCCATGTAGCTATCTATGAGCCTCAGGGCGATGTCAGCCTCACGCTGAATATCGGCTAAGACATTTGGGTCACCCAGCTCGGCGCTTCTGGCGATTTTATAAAGCATAAACTGCAACTCACGCATAAGCGAAAACGTGGTAGAAATACCATAAGAATCTTCACCTCTGTCAATGTCTGCAGACACTTAGTTACCCCTGTTAATTTATACTTTCAGTATAGCACAGGCTGAACAAATAATTTATGGAGTAAATACAAACGATGGAAGAATGATGTTATTAAGATCGCCAAGATTCTCATCAAATTCTGTAGAGATTTTTACGGTTTTTTCACGCTGAGGCAACAATATTACAGAACCTCTTTTCGTATCCGGAAATTCACCATCAAACCTCGTACCCAAGATGTCAGGTAACTTTGGAAGCCTGAAAGCCGTAGCCTTTAGCTTGCCAGTTTTTACATTGGATTCAAATTGTTTTATGTTGGTGTCATACGGCGAATTTAATACCTCCACTCTTAGTGGGTAAAGTCTTTTTTGATCACCGTTTACAAGGTCTTGTTGCATGATTAACTTGAGATCTTTGTCGGTTTCCGTAAAGTAGCCACTCCAAGTCTTGGGATAGTCAAAACTAATACTACCCAAAATAGCTGTGCCTTTATAGTTACGAGTTGGCAACTTCTCTTTTTCTAAAAATTCATTGTCTTTTTTGGTAGAATTCTGCTCTACGGCTACCGCTACGGCAGTCTCGATTTTTTTATCTACATTATTTTTATAGTCTTGCATGCCGGCATAGGCCCAAACGCCAAAACCAACCGCACTAAAGAATAAAACAACTGACAAAATCAGTGGAATCAACAAAACATTAAGTCCACCCACCTCTGAATTTTTCAATTTCATACTGTGCTTATGTTAAACGAACAGACCATGTAGCGTCAAGTTTAAACAATAAGGTGGTTTTCTGAATTGAGTGCTCCAAGAGACAGAAAACCACCTTATTGTTCTAATATTGGTATAAAAATACACCCTCTTTTTCTTTGAACGGTTTTTTACCGGGGATTTTAAATGTATAACTAGCGAGGTGCGAGCCATTTTTTAACTCATTTGACAACTTTTTATCTAGTTTAGGCATAAATTTATCTAGCAAAAATACGTATACTCCGTCAGCGCCCGACACGTCAGCACTCCAGAAATTTCCATATCTAACATCCATGAGGTTTTTGTACCGAAGGCTCCTAAACTTTGCTACGCAAAAAACTACCGGATTTAACTCGTAGCCAACCGATTTTATACCGCGTTTTGCCGCCAAAATCATCACACTACCGTCGCCACACCCAAGTTCGTATAATACCTGGCCTTTTTTCATCGCCAGTAAATCAAGGGCAACCTGCGCCTGTTTTTTATGGCTTGGTAGATATGGCGCACCGAAGAGCAACACTCCGCCAAAGCACACAACCAGTAAAATCAAGACTAAATACAACCACATGGTTAGTCTAATTTTTTGGTTTTAGCTATTTTTTCTTTCACTTCACCCAGATATTTTTCAAGCTTGTCTATGAGCTTTTTACCCTCGGCATGCAAAATAAGCGCTTGATCTAGATCTGTACTTGGATCCTGAATGTTATCTATTACCTCGTCCAGCTTGGTTTTTAGGTCTGCGTAAGATTCCTTCACTTTTTGCCTCTTTTCTCTAACTTTATGATACCGTCATTAAACTCTAGATCAAACTCCAACTTAGTCGCACTATCCCTAGATGATTTTATTAACTGTCCAGAACTTCTAACTATGGCATAGCCTTTATTTAGGGGTAATTTTGGATCATAAGCTTTTAGCAGTGCCGTCATTTGGTCAAAATAACCTGTAGTTTGGTAATATTTAACCTGCAAACTATCGTCTAGCTGATCTGTAAAATAACTAATTTGCTGCGAAACCTCGGCCTCATAAGATTCCAATACCTGGTTCAACTGCTGTTTCTTAGACTTTAGCAACTGCAACTCATGAACCCTGTCAGGCACCAAGATTTCAGCTGCGTTACTGGGCGTACTTGCCCTTACATCTGCAACCAACTCGGCTAGTACTATATCACGCTCATGGCCTATTGCTACCAAGGTCGGGATTCTGCTAACAGCAAGCGCACGAACAACTTGCTCGTGGTCAAAAGCAACGAGGTCGTCACGAGATCCACCGCCCCGGATCAATACCAAAGCTTCAAAGTTACCTTCGGTGGCGCGTTTTATTGCAGAAATTATCTGGTCTGGTGCATCTAGGCCCTGCACTTTCACATCAAACAGAGTGGTCTTCAAACTCGGCCACCGTTTTTTTGTAATTTTTATAAAATCACCATATCCAGCAGACTCTTTCGAGGCGACTATAGCAATCGATGCAGGCGCGTATGGTAGAGACCTTTTTCTAGAATCGTCAAAAAGTCCTTCTTTTTGCAACTTTTTTACGAGCAAAGCTTGGGCTTTGTTAATTGAGCCCTCACCGGTAACTTGGACCATTTGAAACTGAATACTAAACCCAAACTGAGGATGCAAGTATGGCTTGCCCACCACTTCTAGCATCATTCCATCCTCTAGCGGACCAGGTAGGCAGTGTACCGACCCAAAGAACTTTACACTAGCTAACTCGTCTTTAAGATCAAAATACACCCACATATTTTTACTAACCCGAAAGTTACTCAGCTCACCAGTTATTATGACCTCTGGATAAACCGTAGAAATAGACTGGTTAAAGACCGCCACAAAGTCCGAAACAGTAAAGTTCGGTGATTCGCCTATCATTTCAAGGATTCAGGCGTAAGATCGGCCGTTTTTAAGAACTTCTGGTACAAGAAATAGCCTATCGGCAACTGAATCGACATGCTAATAATTCTGTACATTATTGTGGCTGGCAAACCTATGGAAGGCGGAACTCCAGCGACGGCTAGCACACCAGTCATAAGTGCTTCATAGACACCAACTCCACCAGGAAATACCGATATTATTCCGGCTAGGTTAGCTACAGCGTAAGCGATGATCACGGCGCCGGGATTGACCGGCTCGCCGAAGGCCAAGAAAACTGTATATAAGGTTGCCATCTCTGTTGCAGATGCCAATGTTGCAAACCAAAGTGGGCGTTTTAGGTGATCTTTCTTCTCCTTAAGGATAATGTATTCCTCGTGCAGTTCTATAAATAGTTTGCGCACTCCTGCTAGTTTGATAGTTTCTGGATGCTTAGGCCTCACAGCCTGAATAATTTTATTAACTACTATGGTCAGGCTTCTGGTAAATGTGTCTATACGATTTTTGTTGCCCACGATATACACCGACAAAAAAGACAAAAAGAACATCGCTGTACTGATACTAGCAGCCACCATTATAGTAAA
>CAYUFM010000011.1:0-9303 GCA_964444225.1 uncultured Candidatus Saccharibacteria bacterium
TCTTGCCTTCGTCTTTACTGAACCGCCAAGCTTCGATTAAGAGTTCAACAATTATTCTGTATTCAGCTGTTCCGCCCATGTGTGTTCTGAGTCGTTTAAATAATCCATCAAACCCACCAGTTATCCGTTTTAATGCATCTTCTATGACGTCTGGATTTTTATCAAAGAACTTCCTGACATCTTCTATTGGACATTTTATAATTTCACATTCGTTGATTGTTTCAAAGTAATAATTGTTCTGATGATCATATATCCATGCCAGCGAAAAAAACGATCCAGAACTTAGTGTGTTGAGTGTTAACTTACAGCCAGATGGTGAAATATCATACATTCTTACCCTGCCGGATATTATGTAAAAAATAAATTCTGGAGTTTCGTCACCTTCTACAATCAAGCTGTTTTTTAGATATTTATGAGATGAATATCTATAAAAAAAATTAATAATTTTTTCTTGCACTTTATACATCACTATATAAATTTTACCACTTATCTAAAATAATGATTTATTTTTAAATTTATATGCGTTAAACTATAAGCATTATGGGATTATTCGGAATAGGATCAGGACCAAAAGTTGTAATTGTAGAAGATAACTTCGCTTTGGCCGATATTTATAAAACCAGATTAGAACTATTAGGCTACAAAGTTTTCGTGGCAAATGACGGCCAGACAGCCTTAATTCTTATAGAAAAAGAACTCCCTAACCTGGTGTTGTTAGACCTTATGGTGCCAGTGATTGCTGGAGACGAAATTCTGAAACGAATGCGAGCCAGCACTTGGGGTAAAGATATCAAAGTGTTGATTATATCTAACCTTAATGAAGCAGATGCACCAGTTGGCTTACGCGACCAAGGAATCGAAGGTTACGCAGTTAAGGCTAATCTTTCTAATGACCAACTGGATCAGCTTGTTAATAATATTTTAAGTCCTGGCGTTTAAATTTATGCAACCAACTTCTAAAAAAATTGTTATTGTCGAGGACAATACTGCACTTGCTGATATTTATAAAACCAGGCTAGAACTCCTAGGGTTTACTTGTTTTATAGGATACAACGGTGTCACGGGACTGTATTTTATTCAGAAAGAAGTTCCTGACCTAGTTTTACTAGATCTCATGATCCCAGATATAGCTGGCGACCAAGTTTTGCGCACGATGCGAGCTGGTAGCTGGGGTAAAGACATAAAAGTGCTGGTAATATCTAACCTTAATGAAGCAGACGCGCCAGCAGGCCTTCGTGACCTAGGGATAGAAGACTACATAGTAAAAGCCAACATGCAAAACGACCAACTCGACCAACTTGTCACTAACATTCTAAATCCAACCTCTGAGCCTACACAAAACTAGAAGGCACAGATTCATCGTTAGATCACCTATCTAAAAGAATAGCGACCCAGTACATAAACGTATATTTGATCTAGGGGTTAGTTTAATGGTGGCGTTTGAGGTGTAGTAGGCGGATCGTTTAAATCTGAGCTTGGTTGTTGAGTCTGTGTTGGTATATTATTTTGGGCAAAAGTTTGAGGATTCATATTTATTGTGCCAGCACCAAAAAGATATTGTGCAAAGTTACGTCTAACCTCATTTTTGATTGTAGTTAAATCATTTCCAGTGGGTAATGTTTTTGCTAGAGCACGACCATTTTTTAGTAGTTTCCATCCAAATATTATACTCAGTAAACGTATGCTGAACGTAATAAGACTTGCTAGAGCTACAATCGCTCCGGCTATAGGAAATACTTTCAAGATTTTTTTAGTTGTGGCAAGGTCATAGGCCCAATCTCCAGGACTGTTTGGGTTGTAGTTAATATTAATTTTTTGTCCGGCGGTCAATGAGCAGGAACTACTAGAACCGCCAGATGCAATATTGCTGTACTCTTTGTTGTCGACTAAATATTTTGCAGTCGCAGTACAAGCGCCACCAGAATTATTACTGCCTGTTTTGTTCGGTTGACTAACACTTACAACCTCTGCTGTTGTAGTTGCGGTTAGGCTATTTATACCAAACAAATTCCCTAAAAATCCAGACCCAAAAAGGAAGGCTAAACCAATAACAATTCCGATCAGAGAACCAAATATACCGCTTCTTTTATTGTTGCCGAGTGGGTTATCTATTCCAATAAAACCGTCGAGAATAAGTATGCCTCCAACCGCCTGTTGAGCGGCTGCATAACTAGCAGGATTACTTGTCTTATATTGATCTAAGTAATTTTCTGCTGTTGACTTTATCTTTCGTAGTCTGAACATAATTTGTTTATTACAATTAATCTTTTATTTATTGATATCAACTATATCACAGCGCCTAACTCATTTTAATAGTGAATATGCTTACAGGTGCTGTATTTGATTTACCTAAATACAATAATTTAGCCAAATTGATAAATTAATTAAAAAGAGCGCTTCAAATTTGGTAGATTTTTTGCTATAATCACCCTTAAGTTTTGTAAAATAAACTAGATCCTATTGGGGAGTCGCCAAGTGGTAAGGCACTGGTTTTTGGTACCAGCATTCAGGGGTTCGAATCCCTTCTCCCCAGCCATACAAAAAGACTGTTCATTTGAGCAGTCTTTTTGTATTTGTATGGCTTGAGCGGTGATTTTAATTTATGAATACCACTTAGGGTGGGCGTGCTTTAAATTAAGGTTGGTTGCAAACTCGGTAACAAACTATATCTCTTGTTGAATACCAAGTGTAAGCGCTTCTG
This sequence comes from uncultured Candidatus Saccharibacteria bacterium, assembly GCA_964444225.1. GTDB lineage: Bacteria > Patescibacteriota > Saccharimonadia > Saccharimonadales > 2-12-FULL-41-12 > JALHOM01. The sequence goes on from CAYUFM010000011.1 coordinate 2,702, forward strand.
CTATTCGTTGTGCCACAAAATCATCTAGCGTCTTAGCCATTGCTAGACTCACTTCTGCGTCGCCCTTGCCTGTACCTAGAAAAAAATTAAAAGCGAGACGTGCTAAAATTGGGTCGCCTACATCAGGAAATGTAGTTTCTTGTGTTGGTCGGCTTCCGTAGCTTCCAACTTCACCATTATAATGTCCCATGTTTACCTCCAGACTAGTTAATTTATATAAAAAATAACACAATATTGCGCTAAGCACAAACCCCGTGCGATATAAAGTAGAAGTACATTAGATGAGTTGCTATAATTAATTTGATGATTGAAAAGATAGTTGAGCCACATGATCAAACTATAAACTCTAAATTGAATTGGATTAGGGCCGCGGTTTTGGGTGCTAATGACGGTATTGTGTCGGTCGCCGGGTTGGTAGTTGGTGTGGCTGGTGCTACAACCAATAAAGGAGCTATCTTTACTGCTGGAATTGCGGGGTTAGTTGCTGGTGCGCTAAGTATGGCAGCCGGTGAATATATATCTGTCAGTAGCCAGCGTGACGCCGAAAAAGCTCTAATAGAAAAAGAAAAGATTGAACTGGCAAAAAATCCTGAAAAAGAGTTAAAAGAACTAGCCGAGATTTATCAAAACAAAGGCTTAACCAAAGCAACATCTATAAAAGTTGCTAAGGAGCTAACTGACCACGACCCAATCAAAGCTCATTTAGATGCAGAGCTTGGTATGCGTGAAGACGACCTGACAAGCCCTACTCAGGCTGCTATAGCATCTGGAGTGTCTTTTACCTTTGGGGCCAGTATTCCATTGATTGCAATATTGCTCCCCCCAGAATCTATTAGAGTTCCGATTGCTTTCATGTCGGTAATAATCGCTTTGATTATTACTGGATATGTTAGCGCTACATTAGGCGATGCCAGCCGTAGGCGTGCAACAGCTCGCGTTGTACTAGGCGGAGCATTGGCGATGATAGTTACCTATGGAATCGGTAGTTTGTTTGACGTTCATATTTGATCTCAATCTGTTCTTTGTGCTAAAGTTAAATTGTTGCTAAAGTTAAAAAAGCAACCAAAAATAGCAAAAAGTGTGTCGTTCGTTCATTGGTTCGTTCGGCGAAGTTGCAAGCAAGCGCTTATCTCTTGTCTGTCAAAAAGACCTAAAGAAGCCACCAGTGCTTACCTGCTACTTCACCAAAACAACAAAAAATCGCTTTTAACTAAAAAGCGTTGTTTAAATTTACTAAATAACTAAAAACAAGGAGTATCAATGCCTATTGAGAGTATTGAATTTGAGAAAAATTTATCAACTAAATCCCATATAGCTCTAGCTATTATGGCAAGCTTATCAATTGCTGGTGGCGTAGCTGAGCCGGCAGAAGCAAAGGCCCCACGCCCTGCCCCGAGCGGCGAAACATGCGCACAGAAGGTTGCATATTACGCGGGCCAAGGAGCGCTTTTTGGAAAGGTAAAGGTGTCGGATTGCAAAAGTCGACCTCAAATAAAAAATAATATTTTGCAAATAGAAAAAGCCAGTAGGTACTTTGACTACAACCCGATTGGCGGAGTTGCCGTCGCGGCCTGCGAAAGTACTATTTATGAAAAAGCTTATAATCCATCTGGAGCTAAGGGCTTGTTTCAGCAAATGACGCAATATTGGGACGGCAGACTGTCTACGACAAAAGCATATATTAGTAGTCGTTCGGGAAGACGAGCATCAGAAATAAAGTTGCCCGATAGTCCATTTAGCGCAAAGTCCAATAGCTTTGTCTCTGTATATATGTTGGCTCGTAAAGCCGGCCCTAGAGACTGGAGTCCTAGTAGACACTGCTGGAACTCTAAATATCAAGAAGTTGCAGGTTCAAAAGATCAGATCAAGCACTGGTTTGCTACAAGAAAACGTAGATAGTATTGACACATCTGGTATAATATTACAAATGAGTTATTTGGAGCGCGGACATATTCCGCCAAAAGAATATGATAAATTTCGGGATGATCGCTTAGATATTGTTAAAGATGTCAGACAAGATGAATTCCTTAATTTAATGATCCTTCTGTTAGGACAAAAAGCAATAAAGGCTATTGTGTCATTACGAAATACTCCAGAATTTGATGATGATGGTATTTTTATTGCGGATTTTAGAGTTCATGGAGCTGACTTGGAGCAGATAGGTGCAGTTGGAGTAGATTTTAGAAAAGATAATTTCACAAAAAGATTAATCGATAAATCTAATGGCAAGATAATTACTGCTGTTAGTGAGGGTTACTTACTATCTTATGGTAATGGGTTAGGCGGGGGCGAGATAGAGATACCTGAAATGGTGCTTCTAGGTACACGCTTTTCAATAACAGCTTAAAAAGTGTTACATCTCAAGAATTGGTGCTACACTATTAGCATAAGGTTAATTGTGTAAATGGGTAAAAAAGCAAAGATATACTTACTGATAGTTGCCATACTTATTTTAGCTTTTCAGACCGTGCTAATTCTTAAAGATTATGAATTTCCGGTCCTAAGGCCTAGTGGTTGGGTGGCAGATCAACAACAGGATTTGATCATTTTTACATTACTTTTGAGTCTTGTCGTTGTGATCCCGGTTTTCTTTATGCTGTTTAGATTTATTACAAAATATAGCGAGAAAAATACGTCTGCAAAGTATCAGCCTGAACTTGATAATAATAAGGTTGTAGAAACAATCTGGTGGACTATCCCAGTTTTGTTGATTTTTATCCTTGGAATTGTGACTTACAAAACTTCGCATAGTTTAGACCCCTTCAAGCCAATTAACAGCTCTAAGCCAACATTGCAGATTCAGGTTGTTGCGTTGCAATGGAAGTGGCTTTTTATATATCCAGAACAAAATGTTGCAACGATAAACTATGTAAAATTACCCGTTGATAGACCGGTTGAGTTTAAGATTACTGCAGATGCACCGATGAATTCGTTCTGGATTCCAGATCTTGGCGGACAGATTTATGCTATGTCGGGCATGGCTACAGAGCTGAATCTTATTGCCAATAAGCCAGGTGAATTTAAGGGAGTATCTGCTAATCTTAGTGGTGAGGGGTTCTCTAAAATGAGATTTATAGCATCGGCGGTAGGAGAAGTTGAATTTGAATCTTGGATATCACAGGCTCAGCTAAAAGGAGAGCCGTTTGACCACGATATGTATCATCAGCTAAAAAAACCATCTACTGTTGGCCAAACAATATATCGTCTAGAGGAGCCCGGACTTTTCGACCATTTAGTATATGCCCATACCGGCCAGGATAGAGGGGGATATTAAAATGAACTTCTGGGGCAGACTTAACCTTGACGCATTTGACCATGACCTAATTGTCTGGTCGGCAGCTATTGGAATGATAGCCGGCGGTGGACTGGTTTTTGCTCTTTTGCTTAAGTATAAAAAACTGGGTTGGTTATGGAAAAACTGGATAACCAGTCTTGACCACAAAAAAATCGGGATAATGTACCTCATTGTTTCGGTAGTAATGTTGCTTAGGGCGGTGGTTGAGTCAGGTATGTTAAAAGCTCAGCAGGCTGTAGCTCACGGAGGCTCAGAGGGATTTTTGAATGCTGATCATTTCCAACAACTCTTTACAGCACATGGCACTATAATGATTTTCTTTGTGGCTATGGGGCTAATGTTTGCTCTTATAAATATCGTTTTGCCACTCCAGCTTGGCGCCAGAGATGTAGCCTTCCCTTTTATGAACTCTGTAAGCTTTTGGCTATTTGCGATGGGTGCAATGCTCATGAATATATCACTTATTGTCGGAGAATTTTCAGCTGCTGGCTGGCTGGCTTATCCCCCGCTCGCTGGATTAGGATTTAGCCCAGGCGTTGGTGTTGATTATTGGATTTGGGCGCTACAAATTTCTGGGATTGGTAGCACGCTGTCTGGCATAAACTTTATAGCTACGATAATTAAAATGCGCGCACCAGGAATGACATTAAAGAAAATGCCAATTTTTTCATGGAGCGTTTTGGGCTCGATGATGATGGTCGTGGCAGTATTCCCAGTTCTGACAGCAACGCTAGCTATGCTGTCGCTAGACAGAATATTGGGCATGCACTTCTTTACATCTGAGCTGGGCGGTAATCCTATGCTCTACGTTAATTTAATATGGGCTTGGGGACATCCAGAGGTATATATATTAATTTTGCCTGCTTTTGGTATCTTCTCTGAAGTCGTAGCAACTTTCGCAAGAAAGCGATTATTTGGTTATATGACCATGGTCTGGGCATTAATGATAATAACTGTATTGTCTATGCTGGTTTGGTTGCATCACTTCTTTACAATGGGTGCTGGTGCTAATGTTAATGCTTTCTTCGGAATAATGACAATGATTATTGCCGTGCCCACAGGTGTAAAAATGTTTAATTGGCTAGCCACCCTACATAGAGGCAGAATAAAACTTGCTTCGCCAATGATATGGTTTATTGCTTTTGTGGTGTCTTTTACTATAGGTGGCGTAACCGGTGTTATGTTAGCTGTGCCTGCACTTGATTTTCAGGTGCACAACAGCTTGTTTCTTGTTGCACATTTTCATAATCAAGTCATTGGTGGCGTTGTCTTTGGCTACATGGCAGGACTGTATTATTGGTTTTCTAAAGCATTTGGGTTCAGCCTTAGCGAAAAAATTGGTAAGTCGGCCGCATGGCTGTGGTTGGTTGGGTTCTTTGTAACATTTACGCCAATATATATTCTGGGTTTTATGGGAGTTACCAGGAGACTCGATAGTTTCGAATCAAATCCTGGCTGGCAGGCTTTATTTATAGTTTCAGCTATTGGTGGCTTGATAATATTGGCAGGCGTTGCAATGCAAATTTACCAGATTTATGATGGCCTAAAAAACAAAAAGAAGTATATGGATAAGACTGGGGATCCGTGGGGAGGAAGAACTCTAGAATGGTCTACTACTTCACCGGCTCCACATTATAACTTTGCAGTTATTCCAGCCGTAGATAAAAGAGATCATTTTTGGTATCAAAAACAGAGTAGTAAAATCTTAAAAAATACCAAATACGAAGATATATTAATGCCAAAAAATAGTAGTTTTGGATTTATTATTGGGTGCTTGGCTTTTGCCTTTGGCTTTGGAATAGTCTGGCATATGTGGTGGCTAGCAATTTTATCATTTGTAGGAGTTATTGTGAGTTTGATAGTCCGAGGAATGAACGATGAGCCAGAGTACGTCATTACCGCCAAAGAAGTAGCATTGCTAGAGTCAGGAAAGAAGGTCCACGCATGAGTATAAATCCAAGCGAGCATGCAAAAGCTGAAGATAAAGCACTATTTGGCTTCTGGATATACTTAATGACTGATCTTGCTTTGTTCGTAACGCTGTTTGCTACCTTTGCTGTTTTGAGGTCGTCTACGGCTGGTGGTCCGACAGGTAGTGAAATTACTGACCTACCTTTTGTTCTGACAGAAACAATTATTTTGCTTATTAGTAGTTTTGTGTGTGGCTTAGCGCTTTTATCTGCTCATGCTGGCAAAAAGAAAAACACACTGATTTTACTGGCAATAACTTTTGCACTTGGTGCGAGCTTTGTTGGTCTTGAAATGTATGAGTTCAATAAACTCATCGACGAAGGACATTCATGGGAAGTTAGTGCATTTATGTCAGCATTCTTCACATTAGTAGGAACACATGGGATACATATTACGTCAGGTTTAATCTGGTTGGGCGTTATGATTGCACAGATTTTGAAAAAAGGCTTTAGCGGTGGAACCATAAAAAGACTTACAATGTTTAGTCTCTTCTGGCATTTTCTTGATATAGTTTGGATATTTATCTTCACAATTGTCTATTTGTTAGGAGCGGTCGCTGTATGAGCAAATTGAAAGCAAGAAAACTAAGCCAAGTTCAGTCATACATTGCTGGTTTTATTTTTTCAATAATTTTAACTCTCATACCCTACTACATAGTTGTCAATGAGAAATTATCTGGAGACTCATTATTATTTGGGGTTATGGGTTATGCTGTAATCCAGTTTGTGGTGCAGGTTGTATTTTTTCTGCACCTTGGTCATGAAAAAAATCCAAGATGGAAGCTAATAAGTATTGTATTTATGGTTGCTGTTATGCTATTCATTGCAATTGGTACATTATGGATTATGAAAAATTTAGATTATCATATACTAGATAGATCACCAAAAGAGGTGGAAAACACTCTTTTGGAAAGTCAGAACTACAAACCAAATAATTACTAAATTGCAGACACTCAAGACTTACTACAAACTAACAAAACCGGGCATTATTAGAGGTAATCTTTTTGCAGTGGTTGCGGGATTCTTGTTAGCATCACGGGGTGATGTCGATATTTGGTTAGGGATTTGGACAGCAATTGGCTCCGCATTAGTGATTGCGGGTGGGTGTGTCTTTAATAATTTTATTGATCGTGATATAGACAAAAAAATGACTCGTACCAGTAAGCGTGCGATGCCGACAGGTAGTATTTCTCCTCTTGGAGCACTGGTTTACGGGGCTATCTTGGGTTTTTTTGGTTTTGTGGTTTTATATAATTTTACCAATAATTTAACAGTTTTTGTTGGAATAATCGGGCTTCTGTTTTATGTCTTTGTTTATGCTTACTTCAAAATAGATA
>CAYUFM010000011.1:9313-32684 GCA_964444225.1 uncultured Candidatus Saccharibacteria bacterium
TCTGGTGCTATTCCCCCTCTTGCAGGATATGTTGCAGTTAGTAACGAAATAGACAAAGGAGCAATAGCTGTTTTTTTAATCCTGGTATTCTGGCAACTACCGCATTTTTACGCTATAACCATCTTTAGGGCTAGGGAGTACGCTAAGGCCGGGATTCCTGTTCTGTCACTTACAAGAGGGATAAAAGTAGCAAAGTACAGCATAGTTGCATACATTCCTGTTTTTATAACCGTTAGCCTGCTTCCATATTTTTATAGTTTAGTAGGTAGGCCTTATGTAATTATAATGACTATAGCGGGGATATATTGGCTTTATACGGCAGTTGTTAACTTTAATGTATTAGATGATGAAAAATGGGCAAAAAAAGTTTTTGGAACTTCCCTTTTGGTTCTGACTGCATTTACCTTAGCAATTTTCATAGACCAAAATATTTTTTGAATATGTTAGAATGTATTTATGCTTATAGCTCATATATTGATTGCTTGTCTAAGTATCCTAGTTAGCACTTTTTTATACTTTTCGCCATCAAAGCAAAAGATTAATATTTCCTACATTCTATTATCTTCAACACTTGTTTCTGGAACTGCCCTAATCATTTTCTTTGATGCAAAAATACTAGCTACATGCTTAACGGGGCTGGCCTATACTTCGTACGTGGTCGCAACAATATATCTTGCAAAACACAAATTGGCATCTTCTTCTGTAAAAATTAAGTAGTCTCGTATCCTAGGCTTCTCAAATGTATTATGCAATAATTATTTATAAGCATGATAACAATGAAGCGAATATTTCTAATTCTTGTTAGTTTCTTTTTTAGATTCAGTTTATTCTTTGGATTAACACTTCTGGCTTTGGTTCTAGTAGTTGGTAATAAAAATACATTTAAACAAACTTTAGGCGAAGTAGGTGCTTATGAACGTTTCACTCAATCAGTCATTGACTCTAGTAAAAATTCCGGAAATAATAATCCAAACTCGATACCACTTGGTGATCCTCAAATTCAAGAAATAATCAGACAAAGTTTAGACACAAAATCTCTATCGAGTATATCTGAGGGTTTTATTGACTCTGGGTTTGCTTGGCTCAATGGTGAAACCGAAGATGTTGAGTTTAGCGCAGATCTCACAACAAACAAGCAAGTGCTAGCGGACGGAGTTGCTAACTATGCAGTTAATCGAATTGCCAGTCTTGATCCTTGCGAGACTCCACCCACAGACACTAGTGTATTTACGGTGGAATGTAATCCAACTGGAATTGACCTTGGAGAGCTAAAACAAGACATATCAAAGACAATTTTTGATGATAAAACGGTTTTTTCAAATAATAGACTTACCTTAGATAATCTACCCAAAACTTCTAGCGGACTGGCATTTACAGAACAATACGCTGACTTTCCTAAGTATTTTCAGATTATTAAGGTACTTCCCTATATTATTTTGTCCATTGCTTCGGCTTGCGCGGTGATAATAATTTTTACTGCAAGAACAAGACGCAGAGGCTTAAAAACTGTTGGCTATTCTTTGATAACAACAGCCGTAATTATGGCTATTACTCCTTTGATCTATATTTATGTTTTGCCGGCTATCGGATTCGGTGCACCCAACTTTAACAGTAACGATCAGTCAGTTTCATCAATAGTCAATGATGGAATATCCAAGCTGTACTCAGCATTTAATATTATGATCATTAATGTAGCCTTGCAGACCTTAGTTGTTGGATTTGTTTTGGTAATAATAGCTAAATTTCTAAAGTCCAAATCATCAATTTACATTAATCTTGAGAAAAAAACGGGTCTAATTCCAAGCGAAAGTCCAAAAAAACAAAACATTAGCAATGATTTATCTGATATGCCTGTTCAGACTAGCGAAGCACCTGTTAAGAAAACTAAAAAAACCTCTGCATTAGAGAAAAAATATCGTAAGATGTAAGTATGAAAATAGGAATAGTTGGTTCTGGAGATGTTGCACAAAGCTTAGGTAAAGGCCTGGCTACACTGGGTCACGACGTGATGATTGGAAGTAGAGACCCTAAGAAAAAAGAGCTTTCTGGATGGAAAAGTAAACTTGGCAAAAAGGCGCATGTAGGCACTACTACCGAGGCAGCTAGTTTTGGTGATATGTGTATTTTGGCGGTTGCTTGGCACGCTGGTGAGGACGTTATCGCGCAGGTAAGACCCCAACTTTCAGGCAAAATAGTTATTGATGTGACCAATCCTCTAGTTTTTAACGATTCTGGACCTCCTCAGCTTTCTTTAGGCCACACTATGAGCGGCGGAGAGATTGTTCAGCAGTCTTTGCCAGACAGTCACGTTGTTAAGGCTTTAAATATTATTAATCATGAAAATATGGTAGCGCCAAAATACAAAACTGGAACCCCAACCATGTTTATATGCGGAAATAATAAATCAGCAATTTTGCACACTACCGAACTTCTCCAGGAAATGGGCTGGGAAGATATTGTTGATTTGGGTGGTATAGAAAAAAGTCGCTTACTAGAGCCGTTGTGTTTGTTGTGGATAGAATATGGTGTTGCGAATAACACCTGGAAACACGCAATTAGTATACTAAAGAGTTAATCTTTTAAAGCTACTTTACAGGTTTTACAGCTCTCTTCTTGTAGGTTTCTTTTGCTCCATATAGAAAATGCCTGGCTTACTCCCATAATCTCCTTATAGCCTATAAAGTCAGCCATAGTACGTAAAATTGCAGGAATTTTGCCTGTAAGTACAAAATTCCTGTACTGAAGCACAGACCAGTCTTCACCAGCAGGAACTACACTAATAGGTTTTCTCTGTCTGTAAGTTTGTAATTTTTTTGTCTTTATTTGACGGATTATTTGTTTTGATACAAAATTTGCATCCCATATTGCGACTAGAGCTAGTCCGCCGTATTTGGTGCCTGCATTATCGCCTATTACGTAGGTGTGGTTGTCGACCTGCATGTGATCATCTACAACAACCTTACCTCGCTCGTTCAGTTCAAATTGTGTGCTATTTTCTTTAAAAAATGGACTATTCGTAACACCGGCGGTCCAGATTACAGTATGGGATGGTATGCTCCTGTCGGTTAATTTTAAACTGGTTGACGTTTCCGCCTTTACTGCTTCACCCAACATTAACTTAACTCGTAGTTTTGTAAGTCTTTTTGCCGTTTTAAAGGATGCCTTTTCTGATAAAACTGGCAAAACTCTAGGTGAGGCTTCTATTAACTCTAACTTGATAGAGTGCTTTTTAACCTTGTGTTTCTTGCATATGTATTTTAAATATCGCGCAAGTGCAGCCGATAACTCTACCCCTGTAGCCCCAGCACCAACAACTACATAATTTGCATCTGGCTCACCTGTGTCGCTTAGAGTTTTATGGAGATGAGTTTTGAGTTTTTGAAGTGACTCCGGTGTTTTTATACTGAATGAGTGCTCTTCAAGACCCGGTATACCAAAGTAACTCGTAACCACCCCAAGTGACAAAACTGCGATATCGTATTTAAATATCTTGTTATTTTCGGTTGTAATTGTTTTATCTTTACGGTCAATCTTTTTTGCTTTTTGGGTAACTACGGTTAGGTTTGGGTATTTTCTGGTGATCTGGACGATAGGAATAATTGATTCTCTCATTCTAAAGCCCGTAGAGCTTCTGTATAGTGCTGGTGAGTATCTAAATGTTGTTGAGTCTGTAATGAGAGTCACCTCAACTTTGCGGCTATGTTTGCTCAAAAGTTTTGCTACACGCAAACCGCCAAAACCACCGCCAACAATAACAACATGTTTTTTTGATTTTGTACTCATTGCTTATAGTGTACTAAACATAAGCTTGGTGTAAAATAGTAATAGTTATTTACTAGGGAGATAAAATGAAAAACATCAAGGATGAACTTTCGCAGTTAATTGAGGGAGATGTTTCTAACAGTAGTAGTCTGTTAGATGAGTTTAGTCATGACGCAAGCATGTTCGAACTTAGGCCAGAATTAGTCGTTGCCCCAAAGAATAGTTCGGACGTGAAAAAAATTATCAAATATGTGGGTCAGGCAAAAAAGATCCACCCTAGCTTATCGATAACTGCTCGAAGCGCAGGGACTGATATGAGTGGCGGTGCTATAACCGAGTCCATTCTACTAGATATGAAGAAATATTTTACAGAGATAAAGTCTGTCAGTAGCACCAAGGCAAATGTTGAGCCAGGGGTATTTTACCGTGACTTTGAGAAAGAAACGCTAAAACATGATGCCTTGATGCCCTCTTTTCCTGCAAGCCGTGACCTATGTACGGTGGGTGGGATGGTCGCCAATAACTCAGGGGGCGAAAAGTCTTTGCAGTATGGCAAGACCGAAAAGTTTGTTACTTCCCTGAAGGTCGTTTTTGCAGACGGTAACGAATACGAGGTTAGGCCACTTAGCAAAGAAGAACTAAGGAAAAAAGTGGCTTTAAAAACTTTCGAGGGTAAAGTTTACAAAGAAGTTTTTAAACTAGTTGACGATAATTACGATGCTATAAAAGCGGCAAAACCCAAAGTTTCAAAGGATTCTACAGGTTATCATCTTTGGAATGTATGGGATCGAGAATCGGGCGTTTTTGACCTTAATCAGGCAATTATAGGATCACAAGGCACTCTAGGTATTGTCACGGACATTAACTTTAGACTTATTCCTGCTCCAAAATTTTCTGGAACACTTGTTATATTTGTAAAAAAATCAAAACACCTTGGGAATATTATAAACGACACTCTTCGACACAAACCAGTAAGTTTTGAAGGGTTTGATAATCATACTTTGATGTTAAGCTTTAAACTATTTTTCTATTTTAGAAAAAAACTAGGAATTTGGGGTATGGTAAAACTTGGACTGCAACTTCTTCCCGATGCTTTAATTTTAATGCGCGGTATCCCAGAAATGGTGCTCTTAGTTGAATTTAACGGAGAAACTCAAGACGAAGTATCAAGAAGGGTCCACAATCTTAGGTTAGAACTAAAGAAATACGGTAATGACATGCTGTTTGAAGAAGACGAGACAGAAGCAAAAGCACGTAAATTTAGAATAATGCGCAGAGAAAGTTTTAACTTGCTTCGACAAAAGGTTAAAGACAAGCATACGGCTCCATTTATCGATGACCTTGTTGTGCCGCCACATCATTTACCTAAGTTTTTGCCAGAACTTAGAGATATAATCAAAAAGTATAAGTTTTTGGCAACTGTTCAGGGGCATTTTGGCGACGGTAATTTTCATGTAATCCCACTGATGAAGATAGAAGATACCCTAGAGCGCATTAAGCTAGAGCCAGCTATGAAAGAAGTAAATGAACTGGTTATGAAATATGGCGGAAGTCTCAGTGGTGAGCACAACGACGGTATGAGCCGTGGTCCGTGGTTGTACCAAATGTATAGCCCCGAAATTATGGGATATTTTAAAGATTTAAAAAATATTTTTGACGAAGACAACATTTTTAATCCACACAAAAAAATTGATTCTGACTGGGACTATAGTATGTCCCATATACGTGAACATTTCTAAGCAGATTGCCCTATCTGTAAAACTGCGCTACATTTAGAGTAGTGGATCTCAAAAAACATATAAAACCGCTATATATGAACGGCCTGAGTGGTCGTATGCTAAATTTGCCCTCAAAAAACCCCAAGTATAATCGAGAAATACTGCTACTCTGCGGTCATCATTCAAGCATAGAGCGCATGGATGCATTTATTGAAGTATTTAATGATTACGGCAACGTTACTGTTCCGGACTTGCCTGGTTTTGGTGGAATGGAACCTTTTTATAAAATTGGCAAAAAACCAACCATCGACAACTACGCTGATTACTTGGCTGCATTTATTAAACTGAGATACAAGAGAAAAAAATTTGTAGTTATCGGTATGTCCTTTTCTGTTCCGGTGTTCGTTAGAATGCTTCAAAAGTATCCTCAGTTGCAAGATCGAGTCGAGTTCTGCGTAAGTCTTTCAGGCTTCGTACATAAAGAGGATTTCAGATTTAATAAATTTGAATTGGGAGTAATAAAATACCTTGTTTTTATATTCTCTCGCAAATCGACCTCTTATTTAGTGGGTAAGGTCTTGCTAAAAGAAAAGGTTATTCAAACCGTCTACAAAGTTGACTACCTCAATAGAAAAAATAGAAAATCTGATTTAGCATCAATAAAATCGCGAATTAAATTAGATTCTAGACTTTGGGCAATAAACGATTTTCGTACAGCAATTTATACATATTATGAAATGATGTCTATTGATCTATGTGATGTGCAGGTTAAATCTCAAATTTATCATTTGACCTCAGAGGCCGATCACTTCTTTCACAAAGAGATTGTTGAACAGCATATGCAGATTATTTTCAAGAACTTTCATTCTACAAAGACAACTCAAAATGTACACGTGCCGGCAATCGATGCCCCACTAGATGTAGTAAAGAGCTATATTCCTGAAGAGGTACACAAGCGCCTTAAGATGATATAATTAATATAATAAAATATGAAAATTGGTTTAGTCTGTCCTTACAATATTTTTAGTGGTGGTGGCGTACAAGAATGCGTTTTTGCCTTGCAAAAAGAGCTAAATAGCCGAGGCTATGATGCCTACATTATTACCCCTAAGCCAAGTAAAAATTTAGATAATCATTTAGACAAAGTTATTCTACTGGGCAAATCAAGGCCGATCAGAGCAGCAAAAACTTCCGCACAGATTTCCATAAATATAGAAACTGATGCAATAGAGGATGTTTTAAGGTCACATAATTTTGATGTTTTACACTTCCACGAACCGTGGATTCCGATGCTTTCAATGCAGATGATGTCTAGTTCTGATGCTGCGCATGTTGCAACTTTTCATGCAGCCATGTCTGAGCGCCGAACTTCCAGAACCGTTGAGAGAGTCATCACACCTTATACCAAATCAATCTTTAAGTATATTGACGCCCTTACTGCAGTTTCGCCAACAGCCACAAATTATGTAAAAACATTGACCAAAAAACCGATCGAGATAGTGACCAATGGTATAGATTTAAAAAAATATAGTTACACCAATAATCACAAACTAGACCCCAAGGTGAAAAAAATTTTTTATGTAGGTCGTCTAGAAAAACGTAAAGGTCTAAAGTACTTACTTGATGCTTTTAAGCTTTTATCAGATGAAGACTCATCTTATAAATTAATAATTGCAGGTGATGGCCCAGATCGTGAAAAATTAGAACTCTATGTAAAGAGAGAAAAAATTAAAAATGTTAAATTTCTTGGGTATATTGACGAAGAAACAAAAGTACAGTTGTTTGGTGAATCTGACATTTTTTGTTCTCCTGCTTTGTATGGAGAAAGTTTTGGTATAGTTCTGCTTGAGGCTATGGCAAGAGGCTGTGTGGTGGTAGCCGGTGACAATAGTGGATATGCTAGTGTTATGGAAGGAAGAGGCCAGATATCACTCGTTAATCCACGTTATACGGTAGATTTTGCTAGGCGAATCAAATTGCTTGCTACTGATGAGATGCTTAGAAGTGCCTGGAAAGATTGGGCGCTAGAACACGTAAAACAGTTTGATTATAAAAAAGTCGTGGATGGCTATGAGTCTGTATATAAAAATGCCTATGAAAAACACAAAAAGTAAACTTAAAATTGCTTTTGTACTTGACACTACATTAGATGTCGAAGACGGGGTTCAGCAATATATTTTAGTTCTTGGTAGCTGGCTAAAGCAACAAGGTCACGAGGTGCATTACATAGTTGGTCAAACAAAACGTACGGATATTGAGAATATCCATAGCTTAACAAAGAATTTTTCAATAAGGTTCAACGGCAATAAAGTTATCTATCCCCTACCGACTAGAAATAAAAAAATTAGAGAACTGTTAAATAAAGAAAAGTTTGATATTTTGCACGTGCAGGTCCCTTATAGTCCCGTTTATGGTGCTAAGTTTGTAAAGTATGCCCCTAAAACCACTGCTGTTATTGGCACTTTCCACATATTGCCTTTTGGAAAAATTGCATATGTCGGAACGTGGGTTCTCGGACTACTACTAAGAAAGAACCTTCGAAGGTTTGACCAACAAATTAGTGTTTCCAAGGCAAATCAAACGTTTTCTGCTAAGACTTTTGGAATTAGCAGTATAGTTTTACCAAATATGGTAAAAACGAAAGAATTTAACCCCAAACCTGGTTTTAAACGAGACAATAAGATTGTTGAAATTTTTTATCTAGGCAGATTAACTGAACGAAAAGGCTGTAAGTATCTTCTAAATGCCTTAGCTATGGTTCAAGACAATTATCCAGAACTTAATTTTAGTCTGAAAATTGCCGGTAAGGGTGAGCTTCTAGACAATTTGATTCGACAGACCAAAGAACTTAGACTGGACAATAGTGTTGAGTTCCTGGGCTACGTTAGTAACGCTGAAAAAGCGAAGTTAATGCAAAAGGCCGATATCTCTGTTTTCCCTTCATTTTCTGGTGAATGTTTTGGAATCGTATTAATTGAGGCAATGGCGGCAAAGTCAGGTGTCGTGGTTGGCGGAGAAAACCCAGGATACTCTTCCGTTTTGGGAAGTGTTGAAGGCAGTCTGGTCAACGTAAAAGACCAAGAAGCTTTTTCCGAACTCCTATACAAGCACATAAGTGACGAAAACTATCGAACTAAGGTGTTTAATCAGCAACAGAAACTTATTGATCAGTATGACTATGGAGTTGTAGGAAAACAAATTCTAAATATATATCTAAATTGCAAAAAAGAAAGAAATAAAACATAATAACTAATAAGGATTGATATGAGTAAACACGAAGAGCGAGATATAGTTGTTAAAATAGATACCGCCACGGTTATACGCGTTTTGTATATTGTTTTACTTGGTCTTTTATTTTTCAGCCTACTGAGTAAAGTTGTTCAGCCTCTGATACTAATTTTAATTTCATTCTTTTTAGCTATTGGGTTAAACCCTGCGGTGTCTTGGATAGCCGGAAAACTAAAATCGGGTAGTCGAACTGTTGCAACTGGAGTTGCCTATTTAGCTGTCGTTGCATTTTTGGGCACATTTTTTGCTCTTGTGTTTCCGCCAATCGTAAAACAAACTGTCGATTTCGTTAAAGAAGTTCCCGGAACAATCCAAGATTTACGTGAAAATAATCAATCAGTAAGTAACTTTATCGAAAGGTATAAAATTGACGAAGAAGTTAATCGTTTTACTGATGATTTTAGCTCTAGATTCACAGACCTAGGACGACCTGTATTGTCAACTGCAGGTAAGATTGGCACAACTATTGCGAGTATTATAGTAGTTTTTGTTTTGACGTTTATGATGCTTGTAGAAGGACCTGGCTGGTTCGATAAGTATGTTAAAACTCTGAGCCCGCCTAAAAGAGAACGTCGTCGCAAGAATGCTAAAAAAATGTATAAGGTTATAGTCGGGTACGTAAACGGCCAAGTATTAATTGCTGCTCTAGGTGGGTTCTTTGCTACCGCAACACTAATAATATCTAGTCAAATAATGGACGTAACTGTAAACTCAATTGCCCTAGGGGGTATTGTAGCGCTATTTGCCCTACTTCCGCTTATAGGCACAACAATAGGCGCAGTACTGGTAGTCTTATCAACACTTATTGTTTCTTTACCTCTCGCGATTGTAATGGCAGTATATTTTGTAGTTTATCAGCAAATAGAAAATGTGACGATCCAACCGTTCATTCAATCTAGAAGTAGTAGCCTAACCCCTCTTATTGTGTTCGTTTCTGCTATCCTTGGTGTTGCTATAGGTGGTATTTTAGGTGCACTTTTGGCTATCCCGGCTGCAGGATGTATAAAAGTTTTGGTCGACGACTATTATTCTCAGAAGACCAAAAAATTAAACTCTGTTCCAGATAACACCTAGATTAGTATCGTTTAATGCGATTCCCTCGGAAAGTAGCTGATCTCTAATACTATCTGATTTAGCCCAGTCTTTATTGTTTCGTGCTTGAGTGCGTTCGTTAATTAACGCTTTCTGAGAATCTATAATATCTGAAGAATCAAGTAGGTTTATCCCTAAGATCTCTTTGATTGCATTTAAGCCTTCGGTAAGAACTGAAACCTGTTCTTTATTTATAGCACCCTTTTCACTGATAGGATCAAAGAACTCTGTTTCAATATGCGCAATGGCCAGAACGCTATTAAGGTCATTGCTCATGTGCTCCAGTAAAACATCTTTTACGTTGCATACTTCAACAGTATCGTTACCTATTGGCTGGAACCTTAAGTCAGCAATATTTTGCCAGTGTTGTAGCCTGTTTTTTGTAGCACTCAAAGAATCCCAGCTAAAGTTGCTCTCGGTGCGGTAGTGGCCTTGGATTGTTAATAGTCTAAATACTTGGGGCTCAAATCCGTGTTTTTTGATGTCGTCTAAAGTGTAGAAGTTATTTAGACTTTTGCTCATTTTTTTGCCATCAACCAATAAATGATTATTATGAAAAAATATATTACAAAAATCATCATAGCCCGATGCTATTGCCTGGGCAATCTCATTCTCGTGATGAGGAAACATTAGATCGATGCCACCACTGTGAATATCAAAAGGAGCTCCAAGTAGCTCTGTACTCATCACGGAACATTCTATATGCCATCCCGGTCGACCCGGCATAGATACTTTCTCGTTCTTGATTACAAAATCAGCATTCCAAGATGGCTCATCGTCCCTATGCTTCTTCCAGAGTGCAAAATCACTGGCGGTATCTTTATCGTATTCATCACTCGATATGCGTGACTGACTTTTGCTTAGATCAATTGCGCCCAATTTTCCATAGCTGTTACCGGCTTCTTGGTATGTGCTAATCGAAAAGTAAATTCCGTCATCAGATATGTACCCAAAACCATTATCGATAATATTTTGAATCATTTTTATCATTTGAGGGATTGAATCAACAGCAGAAATAAATTTAATATTATCTACATTATTACCGACGGACTTAATATCGTTGATAAAAATCTTGGTGTACTTAGCAGTAAGCTGTTTTAGAGCTGGTATAGGTTCCTCGTCAGGAAACTCAACCTTGCTATCTCTTATAGTCTTGTCGTCTACGTCAGTAATGTTCATTACATGATTTACATTTAATCCAGAGACTCGTAATGTCCTGGCAAGTAAATCCGCGTAAATAAATGCTGAAAGGTTACCAATATGTAACTTGTTATAGACTGTAGGCCCGCAACTATAAAAGCCTATAGCCCCAGTCTTTATCGGTTCGATGACATCAGTTTTTCGACTTAATGAATTGTATAATTTCATAGTTTTATACTGTCTAGTAATTCAGTTGTTTTCTTAATACATTCTAGCTTAGTTTCTTCAGGATTATTAGCTTTCGATATTTTGAACCCGGCGGCATATTCATGACCCCCACCTCCAAAGTGTTCCGCAATCTTATCAGCGATTTTTATACCAAAGTTTGTTCTAATCTTTGCTGTTAATTTACCATCAGGGTAGATTTTGAACGCGATTGCAACAAGAACTGTGTCAATCATACGCATTTCATCTAAAACCAGCATAGACGGGTTGTATTCATAACTAAATTTCTCAATTTCGCTCCAAGGTATGTCAATTGTTGCAACTCTTTTGTCTACATCAACGCTAACTCTTTGCAAAAGTCTCCCTTTATATTCAACTAAACGGATAGATTTTTTATTACTTAAGCGACGTCGATCGTCTAGTTCGGCCAAACTTACCCCGTTTTCAAGTAGTCTCGACATAGTCAGTAGTGTTTTTGGGGTGACAGACTCTGTAGTCATGCCTAGGGTGTCGAAAAGTATTGATGAAGCCAGATATTCTGCAACTTGCTTGTCTATTTTCCATGCATTTTTTTCAGAAATTTTAAAAACAATCTCGCCCGTAGAGGATGCAACTTCATTTATTATGTCTGTAGCGAAATTAATTGTCGGTTCTGTTGCGTGGTGGTCGATGATTACACAGGGTTTTGTCTTTAGCCAATTTATTTCCCCACTTTTCTCCAAAGACTCTAGTAATGAGACTGAGCTAGTGTCTAGAATTATGCTCAAATCAAAGTTTTTTGGAAGCTCATGCACTATTCTGTCCCATCCAGGCATATGTCTGAGATAAGTTGGTATGTCTACTCCGCAGTAGATACTGACTTCTTTGCCTAGATTTGCAAGCAAGGTATCTAAAGCTAGTGAGCTAGCTAAACTGTCCCCGTCAGGGTTGTCTGCTTGAATGATTACGATTTTTTTTGCAGAATCAACGAGCTTGTTAAATTTATCAATGTTCATATTGCTCTACGACCTTCAAATGCTTTTCCTAAAGTTATCTGGTCGGCATATTCTAAGTCTAGTCCAATTGGCAATCCACGAGCTAATCTAGTGACGCTAACTTTGGTTGTTTCTAGTTGATTGCTAATATAGTGAGCCGTAGATTCGCCCTCAACACTAGAACTAGTAGCTAAAATTACTTCGGATACTTTGTCTTTTTTTACTCTGTTTAATAGTTCATTTATATGTAAAGATTCCGGAGTAATTCCATCTATTGGCGAAATTAACCCACCAAGTACATGATAAGTACCGTTGAACTGGCCTGTCTTTTCTATAGCAACAATATCAAACGCGTCCTCTACGACTGCAACAGTAGTCTTATCGCGGCCTTTGTCTGTGTAAAGGCTAGAATATTCCTGAGTAGAATCAATCAACGCAAAGGTTATGGGGCAAAACTTTATGTCTTTATGAAGATTGGTTAAAGCGCTTGCCAATTTGTCGGACTTCAATGAATCAGATTTTAATAAGTGATACGCATATCGTTCTGCAGAGCGTGAGCCAACACCCGGAAGTGTTCCAAGTGCTTCAATAAGATTTTCTAGTGCTTTTGGCAGTATACTCATTATTTTTTTCTTTCAGTTAACATGAACAAAAAGTCTATAACGATAATTATTATAACTAGATTAAATATCCTTTGAGCCGTTATCTGGTGATCTAATATTCTAGAGGCTATAAAGTCTATTGGTAAAAATATACAAAAAAGTATTAATATTCGTTTTAGACTAAAGTTCACGTCCTAGAGACCTAGGTCCCCAAGCATTCCCATCATAGGTTGCATTTTTTCAGCTGCAATTTTTTGACTATCGGCAATGGCTTTTTTTACAGCTTCTTCAACGTATTTTTCGGTTTGACGCATATCTTTAAGATCCACTCTTTCGGGGTCGATAGTAATCTTCTTAATTTTTTGCTCGCCAGTTATCTCTACAATAACGGCTTCATCGCCAGCGGAAACAGTTATTATTTGTTTCTCTAGCTCTTTTTGCATTTTTTTAACCTTCATCAGCATTTTTGCTTGATCAAATTTTCCCATATTTTCTCCTTTTAGATACTAATATTATATCACTCTTACTCTTTAATATTTAACGCTTGAGCTGTTTTTGGCGAATCGTGCCAAGCTATAAAATAACGTTGCATGTTATATCCTGCTGATAAAATAACTGGCAAAAATAGTAAAACAGCACCCAAATTTCTAGCAGCTGGATTTCTTGGGAAGACAATAAACCAGGTTTGAAGCATAAATGCCAATCCCTTTGCAGCGAATATGTAAAGAAGTGGAATAATAAGTGCAATTGTAGCTACATTGCTAAGCGATAGAATTACCCAACAAAGTAGTGTCAGTGAATAAAGTATTCTCGCGCGCAGGGTGTGCACGCTTTTTTTAAAAGCGTATATGCCCAGCACGATAAATACGACAGTAACAACGTCAATAACAGGAGTACCAAATAGCCAGCGATGAGGTTCGCTAAGACCTGACCAAAGAAGCTCTTTGGGTATGTCGATAAACCTGTTCACTACTTCATTAATTCCATTTTTTGTGAGTTTGTCTATACCAAAAAATTCTGTTATTTGGTTAGGGTATCTAATAAGTCCATAAACCATAGGAACTAGTAGTAATAAGGCAACTGAGGAGCCTACTAATCTTAACCTTACATCACAAAACCTCCACGCAGCCATTAATCTTCTTCTAAAGACCACCAGTGTAGTTAATAGAATAAAAATGAATCCTGGCAGATACAAAAGTATTGCAGTAACTGGAAGTACATACAAAACCCGCTTAACGTATTTTTTAGATCTTAGCCATGTGCCCATCAGCAAAATTGACGGTATAACTAAGTAATACATAGAGTCTTGAAGACTAAATCTGCCTAAATTTAGCGAAAAAGTAGAAGTTGCAAAAAGGAAGGTAGATAAAATTGCAATACGGTGTGTTTGCCACTTTAGAATTAATCTATAAAAAACGACAAAAGATATGCTGACAATAAAAACAGAGACTAAGCGTATGAGTGTGGAGTTAGGCTCATCAATTTTTAACATTATTAGTTCTAGAAATTTTATAGGAGAAAGAGCGAGATGAGAAAAAAGAGCCTCAACTCCATTAATACCTAAATACCTAGATGTTTCAAAGACTGTATTTCCTCTAACAAATCCACCTAGTCTGTATAGATATAGTCCACAAAAGATGACAATAAATAATATTCCAAACCCAAGTTTGTACCAATTATTTTTTATGATTCCACCAACTTTTTTTATCATAATTTTCTAAGATATATTTTAACAGATTAATCCGAAAATGGGTCAGATCTCTTAGTATCCAGACTGCTGATACTTTGTTTCTCTCTATCAAAGTATAGCTCTACGTTACCTGTTGGTCCGTTACGATGTTTTTTGATTAAAACATCCATAATGTTCTTTCTGTCAGTTTCTGGATTATAGTACTCTTCTCGGTATAAGAATGCTACGACATCAGCATCTTGTTCTATAGAGCCGGATTCCCTAAGGTCAGATAACTGCGGAATTTGTGGATTTCTGCTTTCTACGGACCTACTTAGCTGACTAAGCGCGATTACAGGGACATTTAATTCTCTCGCAATACCCTTGAGCCCACGAGATATTTCAGATATTTCTTGGACACGGTTTCCGTCGCCACCAAACTTACTCCCGCCACTCATAAGTTGTAAGTAGTCTACTATTATCAACCCCAAAGGTCTCTGATGAGCTTCCCTGCGAGCTTTTGTGCGCATGTCGCTAACAGTAATGCTGGGTGTGTCATCAATAAAAATTTGGGCTTCACTTAGTGTGCCCATAGCTTGGCCAATCTTCTCAAAATCTCTGTCTGTTAAGTTTCCGGTTCTAAGTGCCCAGGCATTTACGCCTGATTCTTTTGCTAAAATCCTATCAACTAGTTGTTCTTTGCTCATTTCAAGGCTAAATACTAAAACTGACTGCCCTGCCTTAACTGCGACGTTATGAGCCAGGTTTAGGACCATTGCAGTTTTGCCCATGCTAGGCCGAGCAGCAAGAATAATAAGATCGCTTCTTTGAAGTCCTGCCAATATGTTATCTAGGTCTTTGTATCCTGTAGGTACTCCGCGTATTGTGCCCTTGTCCTTATGGAGCTCATCAAGTCTGTCAAAACTTTCTGTTAAAATTTGTTCTAGGCTAATTACATCTTGCTTAACATGTTGTTGACTAACTTCAAAGAGTCTTGACTCGGCCTGCTCGATTAAACCCTGAAGGTCCTGTTTCTCGTTATAGCCAAAGTTTGTTATTTCTTGAGAAGCTTTTATTAACCGCCGTCTCAGTGACTTACTGGCTACAATTTCGGCATACTGATTAACATGGGCTGCAGTTGGTACAAAATTTGTCAGTTCTGTTAAATACGAGGCACCACCAACTTTTTCAAGGTCTCCACGGTTCTTTAACTCATTGGCAAGGGTTAGAACGTCTACTGGACTATGAGATTCATAAAGCTTTTTTATAGCTGAATAGATTAGTTTGTGTCTTTCGTCGTAAAAATCACTCTCAAGTACGATGTCTGCTACTTTTACAATAGCATCGGTGTCGATTAGTAGTGCGCCCAATAAGCTAGCCTCTGCTTCTAAATTTTGGGGTGGGATTTTAGCTCCTTGAGTACTGCTGTCCATCATCTACGATTCTAGCACTTCATGGCCACCAAAAATATTGCTTAAGTTTTTAAGTTCATCAATTTTTGTTTTTGATTCTGATTGTGTGTTGGTGTGTTTTCAGATATTAAATTTTAGAAATCTTAATCTTAGGTGGCTTATTTGTAATTTTTTTAAGTAATTCGTTAAAAATCTGTAAATTCTTCGGTTCGGACGCTTGTTTATAGTGAAAAGCAAATTTAAACCTTAATTCTATTTCATCAATTTTTTCATCTACTTCTGCCATTCGCGCGATTCCGTATAGAGTATTATTTCTGGATTTTAATGCTTCTAAAAAACTATCCCATAGGCTGGTTGATGAAGTTTCTTCAGCTTTTTCAACTACTACTTCTTCTAATAATGGCTTATGACTTTTTTCGGTAATTTCTGTTTTTATTTCTTTTTTTGTAACCGCTGCTTGGACAGTATGTTGTTGAGTAGGTTGCATCTTTGAGGTACTAGACAAAGCTAATGATGAAAGAGCTAGTTCAAGCTCAAGTCGAGAATTAGTGGACCCAGAAACACCCAGAAGACTATGAAGCAAAGCAAGTATCTCGGCCTGGTCATACATACTATCTGACACCAAGATCTCCCTAAGCTCGTTAGAAAGTTGTGTTGCCAGTATAGTTTCGTTTGCTCCTGAGCTATATGTATTTTCTAGTGATTGTCTAACTGCAACAATATTACCCCCAAAAGCATTGCTGAGTATATTGTCTATTGTTGCTTTTGATGCTAAACCAAGCATTGTATTAACTTCATTTATATCAATTTTGTCAGACATAAACTTCACTTGTTCTAAAAGAGAGATTGCATCCCTAAAACTACCATTACTGTGGTTTGCTAGTATTGCCAACGCCTCGTCGGTTATGTTGATTTTTTCATTTTTCGCAATATCCTTTAAATGACCTGTTAGCAGGTCGTCGCTAATTGGTTTAAAGTTTAGCTGGATGCATCTACTGAGGATAGTGTCAGGAATTTTATGACTTTCGGTAGTTGCAAGGATAAAAATTGCATGAGCCGGTGGTTCTTCTAGTGTCTTTAAAAGTGCGTTGAAGGCCTCTTTGGTTAGCATATGCACTTCGTCAATAATATAAACTTTATACTTACCGGCAACAGGAGCTATATGTACTCGCTCACGAATTTCGCGAACTTCATCAATTCGCCTGTTAGATGCAGCGTCTATCTCGATAATATCTAGGTTTATATCCTCACCCTCGTACTTGATGTCGTTAACAGCGTGGGCTAATATCCGAGCCATGCTGGTTTTTCCTACTCCTCTAGGTCCACTTAACAAGTATGCATGTCCAATAGACTCATTTTTTAATGAGTTTTTAAGAACTGTTGTTATGTGATCTTGGCCAATAATCTCATCAAAAGACCTAGACCTATAAGACCTATAAAGCGACTTCCCCATAGACTTAATAGTATATAGTAGCTAGTTGCTAGTATCTAGGGTAAATATGCAAATTTTAAGATTCTTTATGGTTTACAACAATCGCCGTCGCCAACTTTTTAATTTTAAGTGAAGTTTGAGATGTAGCCTGAGCACATAAATTGAGCAATACATGCCGTATTGTGAAATTTATTGACGGAGGGATACGCTCAAAATTTACCAAATTAAGTGGTTGGTACTACAAAGCAGCTTCGAGTGCAGCCCACTCAGCATTCAGATCTTCGGCTGGTACGTTCACGCTAACTTGGTCACCGGGTTTTGCTTTAAAGTAAGTAACACTTGCAAGTAACACCCTGTACTGAGTCTCGGCTGTTTTTACGAAGTAATGACCATCTACAAGCTCTAGTGTGCCAACTATTTGTTTGCGCGGAATTGGACCAATTTGCTTATAAAGGAAAGTACCGTCATCGGCGATAGTGAGCTTCAAGATATCTCCTTGAACCAATTTTGACTTACTAGCGTAGTTTGCAGGTACTGGATATGTTTTACTATCACTACCAACCATATTTTGGCCGTCAAAAACACCTTCTATAATTTTGCCAATGTTTTCTTCAGACTTGGCTGACATCATTGCTTTAGGATCGTCACCAAGCAAGCTTAATAGAAGTTCCTTAGCTGCTGCTAAAGAAGTCTCGGCTTCAACGATTAGTGCGCGTAATCTTTTTATTTGTTTGTCAGGAACGTCCGCCATTTGTTTTCTCTTATTTCGGGTTAACTTTGATTTTACTTTTTCCTCACCCTTTACGCTCAGGGTAACATGGAAAACTATTTATGTAAATATTGCCTGTGGAAAACTACCCTGTTCTTGAATCAAAAATAAAAAAAGCCGAAGGTTTAACTTCGGCTTTTATTCTAGAATCTAAAATTTGTATTCTAAATTCTAATCTAGACTAGTTCTACTGTTGCGCCAGCTTCTTCTAGAGTTTTCTTGGCAGCTTCTGCGTCAGCAGCAGGTACCTTCTCTTTGATTGTGCCTGGAGCGCCGTCTACTAGGGCTTTTGCTTCACCAAGGCCTAGACCTGTGATGTCTTTAACAGCCTTGATGACTGCTACTTTTTGAGCACCAGCATCCTTAAGCACGACGTCGAAGTCGCTTTTAGCTTCGGCAGCACCAGCATCGTCGCTAGTAGCAGGACCAGCAGCAACTGCAACAGCAGCAGCGGCAGGTTCGATACCATACTCATCTTTTAGGATGTCACCTAATTCTTTAACTTCTAGAACACTTAGTTCTACAAGCTCTTTTGCAAATTTCTTTAAATCTGTAGCCATTCTTATTTCTCCTTAAATTAGTTTGAAGCAGCTTTAGCTTCTAATGCTTTTATTAATCCAGCTAGATTACCTGTTAGTCCACTCATCACACCGTTAACAGGTGATTGTAGGGTGTTGATAATTCCAGCGATAAGTTGTGGTTTGCTTGGAAGTTTAGATAGTGCAGATATTTCCTCTGCAGTTATAAACACACCTTCGCCACTGTAGCCACCAACAAATTTAATAGTCGGATTTTTCTTAGAAAATTCGGCCAAACTTTTTGCTGGGGCAACTTCATCGCTAGAGTTAAATGCGTAAATCAACTGATCTGTCAGTAAACTTGTATCTGCTGAAGCATACTTGTCGTTTGCTTTTAGTGCTTGCTTTACAAGGCGGTTTTTTACAACCTTTACCACGGTTTTGCTATCTTTAGCTTGTTTACGTAGATCCTGCATCTGCTTTACACTTGTGCCTTTGTAGGCTGCAACAACAGTTAATTTTGAGTTACTAAGCAGTTCTGCAATCTCGTCGATTACTTCTTGTTTTTTAGCTTTAGTTAATGCCATAAATTGTTTATTACCTTTTTTAGGATTTTGTTGAATCCAAGATTATCGACCATTTTAAATTAAAAAATCTTTGGCAGTAACCAAAGACGTATATAAATATCAAAAATATTTTGTATACCTAGGTGACATTATTAAGCATTCAATGTTGGACGCCGTCACTGTCTTCGGAAACTAGTTAAATATTAACAGATTAAGAGTTTCGAGTCAATATCTGCAGAACCACAAAAGATGCTATAGTTTAATTAAATATTATAGGAAATAAATATGAAGAACTTTGAGTTACCAGATGATCAAAGAGTAGTTATTACAGGCTATGGTTGTGTATCCCCTCTTGGCCTTAATGCTGAAACTTCGTTTTCTAGATTGATTGCTGGTGAATCAGGTATTGTCGAGCTAAGCGATGAACTTGCACAATATAGCTACGCCACTAACTACGGTGTTCAAGCGATGGCAGTTGTCCCAGAATTTACTAGAGATTTCTTTTTAGAATCAACCGGAATCCAAGCTAAAAAAATTAAAAGTTTCCATAAATCTAACAGGTTTGGATTAGTTGCCGCCCAACAGGCAATGTTAATGGCCGGGTTAACAGCACCCGGAAGCATAAAACTGCTGAGTGATTTTAACCCAGACAGAGTTGGCGCTACTATTAGCTCTGGAATTGGTGGCGGAGATGCGGTTGGAGATATGACCGCTCGAATTGTGGATGGTAAGGATATTCCTCCGTCTACTTCAATGAATGTGTTTCCTGAAAGGGTTGCTTCTGTTCTTTCGATGGAAGCGGGTCTGATGGGGCCGATACATTGCTCCTCGGCAGCCTGCGCAACAGGTAATGATGCGATAATCGATGCCTATAGAAAAGTTAGGTTGGGAGAAGGCATTTTTCTAGCTGGAGGTACGGAAGCGCAAGTTACGATTCAGGGTCTTGCAATGTTCGCGGGACTGACAGCTTTGGACAAAAGTAGATATTTTGAAGCATCCAGACCCTTCAATAGTAGAGAAAATGGTTTTGTCATGGGGGAAGGAGCTGCTGTTTTTGTTATAGAAAGTCTAAAATCTGCAACAGAAAGAGGTGTAGATATTATTGCAGAAATCGTAGGCTTTGGTGATACAGCCGATGCTGATGATCCAACAATGTTAAATGAGGCTGGGTCTAAAAAAGCCTTAGCAAAAGCCATCGAAGATATTGATATGACGGCTAGAGTCTATGTTAATGCTCATGCTACCGGCACCGGAGGTGACAAGTCTGAGCTAAACGTTATTCGTCAAGTGGTACATCCAGAAAACCTAAAAGCTATAAGCAGTACCAAAGGAGCAAGTGGGCATATGCTAGGCGCTGCGGGTGCTTTTGAGGCATTAGTTTGTGTGAAAGTTTTAGAAACAGGCATAATTCCAGCCACACTTAAACTTGACGATCCGGTGGTAGAAGCTCAAGGACTACCAGTAATTGCTAACCATGCAGTTGAACAACAGGTGGACGTAGCTGTGAACAATTCTTTTGGTTTTGGCGGCCTAAATAAAGTATTGGCATTTGCAAAGTTTAGACCTTAGCTACTTTTGGTTGAGCTTGAACTGGGTGTAGCGCTCGGCTGCAAGTCGGCCTAGTTCTGGGTCTTCATCTTGGTTGACGAATTTCATAGCCTCGCCGATAAGTGGATGAACTTCAGAAATCATTTCGTGCATTGTCTGGGCAATTTTACGATAACCCGTGTGACCTTGCGGAGCACTGCGAAGCTCTATCATCTGAAATGCCTGGCGGGCGTTAAACGTTATCTTCCAGCGCATCTTATGTCCAAGCAATGTAGCATATTGAGCTTCTAGGTGATATCCGGCTTCTTGTAATGAGCTATATAGTTTTAGACTTAGGTCAAAACACTGTTCAAATTGATCTGTTAAGCCAGCTTTTTCTACTAGTTCTGGGATCGCATAACCAAACCGTGGAGTTAAATGTTGCCAGTTTAGGTCATCTACCATCCTGTGACGTTGTAAGTCACGGAAAATGCCATAGTCGCACAATACGTCAAAGCTATAGTGGATTTGTTCTAACGCTCTTCCTGGGCGTTGACGGCGGTTTAAGCGTGTACCAACAAATGCTTCAAATACTTCTACTTTTTTGTCGTAAGTCCAAGCTTCTACCTCGTCTTTTATTTCTTTTAGCGGTCTTTGGCTGTGCTCATACAAAATGTTAGGAATAAGGTCGAGTTCGTTTCGCGGCCAAACGTTAGTCAGAGTCACAGGCTTGGACTCGGCAACACTATGCGAGTTTGATAAATATTTATTTGCAAGCTCCGCGACGGATTGGTGGGTTTCTGCTTTATAGGCTTGCCATGCACCGCCACGGTCAGGCTTGTCGGCTCTTTCTAAGAAGGTTGCTAGAACTTTCCTGGACTCCTCTAGCAGTTTTTTTCCTGTATCTTTAGCTTCAGGTAACTCATCAGATAGTAAGTGCATTATTAAGCTCTCTAATGCTTGGCCGGAAGCAAAAATTCCTACAGTGGATTTAGTCGCTACGGGTAGAACGGTTCTTATTGCGTCGCAGGCTTGAGCACGAGTTGCGCCTTGCCACGCAACATCTTGTTCGGCCTTTGGTACCTTTGATTCTGCTCGTACGTAGTCAGTCAGATCATGGACCATTTTTGAATAAATCTCGAAAATCTGATCAATGATTTTTATATAATTTGCTTTAGTTTTTTTATCAAGATACTTAGGAACGTAGTATTTGAAATTACCATTTTTGTCTTTTTGGTCAAAATAAATATAGCGCGTAGATTGCTCTAGGTATGATGCTAGCCTTCCCCATTCTAATTTTTTTGTTAGCAGATTGCTGGCGCCTTCCACAACTACATGTTGCCCGACGAGTTGTTGCACGGAGTCATCGCCATATGCAGTAATAACTCGTTTGAGCAAATCGGCGTCCTTTCCGGATTTGCCTAAGAACTCGTCTAGAATTGTGATGCGCATATCATCGGCTCTACGACTTAGTCTAGCCATAGCAGCAGCTATGGTTACAGGGCTCAATTCTTCATTAAATGCATATACATTACCTTCGGTATTAGTAATATATTTTTGTAGTTCCTGGCGACCTTTTTTTGTTATGGCTAGTCCTGATTTAGTTTTTGTTAAGAAACCATCATCGTTAGTATGAAGAACTTTAGTGTTGTCTGTGTGGCTGACCTTCATAATTCCGGCTCCTTTAGTTGGTTCTGGTAGTAACGGTTTAATTGTTTCCCAAATAAGTTGCTCAACCTCATCAATACTCATTAATTTATTATTTCTTACACATTCGAGTAGTTTAAATTCGTCTGGAAAAAGCCGACATAAATCGTCATATACTTTTACTGATTTTTTCATATGTCCAAGGTCGGCTTCATGTAGGTCGCGTTTTTTATCTGTGTATGTGCGCGCTTCTTTTTGGTCTACAAGTTTTTGGGCTATCTCGGCAGGTACTCTTAACACTACAGATAAGTCGGGTTTTGGAATCCCAAGCATCTTAAATTCGATAGCCTCAAGCCACATAAAGTAGCCATTGCGCTCCTCGTCATTATCAAACTTGGTGCCCTGGTGTGCCATATTAGAGCCCGTAAAACGATTAGCTATTACTACTTTGCCCTGGTCAATAGCTTGTTTAATTCTGGGCGCAGCTTCATATCTATCAAGTGCAAAAAAGATTGAACCTGTATAGGGTCCAACCTCTTCGGCGCTACCATATTTTCCGTCTAAATATTCTTTTACAAAGTAACTTGAAGGACTCTCATATTGCGGGAAGTCAAAAGTTTCAATGTCGTAACCAGACTCTGTAAGTTTTTTAATCAAAAGCTTTACTTGAGTCCCCTTGCCAGACCCATCGGTACCCTCAATTACTAAAAATAGACCTTTTTTAGTATCGCTTACCCCACCCAAATTATTTGGATTTAGGGCCTCAGTCATTTGCGATCAAGCCCTCAATTTTTATTGGTTGTTTTCTGACATCTTTGTAAGCTCTAGGTAACATCTGATTTGGCACCCAGTCGGAAATCAGTTTAGCCAAGTTAGCACTATCATCGCTTTGGTATTTACCGCTGAGTTTTTTATACTCACCATCAACTTCGCCGGTTTCATAAAAAACTACCTGAGCGATCCGTTCACCAACAGGCAAAACTACGCTTTCGTGCTGGTTCATGTTGTAGATTTCCATAGTCCAGCGGTT
>CAYUFM010000012.1:0-3538 GCA_964444225.1 uncultured Candidatus Saccharibacteria bacterium
GTTATAGTGTTGCTCGCCAGATTTGTCATAACGTGGCATGGTCGTCTGGGCAGCGTTTTTGATGATTTCTGGCGTGACTACACCACCACCCAACTCTAATGCTAGTTCTAAATTACCGAGCGCTACACGAGCATCACCATCTGCGATATTAACTAAAGTTTTGATTGACTCTGCCGGTAAAGTTTTAGCCGTAATAGCTTCTTTTTTCATGACGGTTTTGATTAACTTAGTCATTTCTGTGTCACTAAGCTTTTCTAGTAACAAAACTCTGGACCGTGATAGAAGTGGCCCGATAACTTCGAAACTAGGATTTTCGGTAGTAGCACCAATCAAAATAATCGTGCCATCTTCTACATAAGGCAAAAAAGCATCTTGTTGTGATTTAGAAAATCGATGGATTTCGTCAACGAATAAAATAGTCCGCATACCCAAACGATTATTGATCTTGGCGTCTTCAATCACCCGCATGACATCAGCTTTGCCAGCATTTACTGCGCTAAGTTCCTTAAACACGGCATCTAGTTCGGTAGCCAGTATCCTCGCCAAAGTAGTTTTACCAGACCCGGCCGGACCCCAAAAAATCAGACTCCGTGGTTTGCCGGTTCTGATAATCTCACTCAGGATTTTGCCGTCACCAATCAAATGACTCTGCCCAACAACGTCTTTTAATTTATCAGGGCGCATTTTCTCCGCCAACGGCACATTACTCATAACTTTATTATAGCGCTAAATGCTAGATCAGTCGGGATATAGCGATTTCGTAAGCTGATTGCTTGAGCGACAAATCATGCTCGCGTGCATATTGAATCATATCTTGCGCTGCTTTAGACAAACTATCATCTAGTTTTTTGTTAACTTCGCGGGCTGTCCATGACTGGTTATTAATATTCTGTAGCCACTCATAGTAGCTAACAATCACACCTCCGGCGTTAGCAACAATATCAGGGATTACCGGCACATTTCTGGCTTCAAGATTCTTATAAGCTGCAAAATCTACTGGGCCGTTAGCCAGTTCCAAAACATAATTTGCATGAACATCATCGGCATTTTGCCCGGTTATAGCATTTTCTAGAGCAGCACAGACCAAAACATCAACTTCTTCGCTCAAAATATCTTTTGCCTGACCGCTATAATCAGCCTGGGGCTCTAATTGGTCCATAACTTGACGCGAAAATTCTATACTAGAAAAGTCAAAACCACCGGCGCTATAAAGCGTAATCCGGGAATTGGACACTGCAACAACATTAACCCCTAACTCCTGAGAAGCTAATTTAGCGAAATAAAAACCAACATTACCAATCCCCTGGACTGCAACACTTAAATTTTTTGGGTCTAGCTTTTGAGATTTGATAAATTCACGCAGAACTATCATGCCACCACGGCCCGTGGCCTCTTCTCGGCCCTCGCTACCACCATTAGCAAGCGATTTACCAGTGAAACTACCTTTTGTCTTATCGCCTGTGTGGCTACTGTATTCGTCAACCATCCAGTCAATTATCTGCGAATTAGTATTTACATCCGGCGCCGGCACATCTATGTCAGGGCCGAGGTGCTGATGCAGAGCCTGAACATAAGCCCGTGCAACTTTTTCTAGATGAACGTCATCGTGATTTTTCGGGTCAATAACGACACCGCCCTTACCACCACCCATTGGGATATCAACTACCGAAGTTTTGAGCGTCATCAAGGTAGCTAAAGCTTGAACTTCGTCGAAATCAACTGCATGATGGAACCTAATTCCACCTTTATATGGACCGCGTTTGTTATTGTGCTGAACCCTATAAGCATCATATTTTTTGCCATCAACATCAAGCACAACCTCATGGTTATGATCAGGTTTTAGCAAATCATTGATTTCTTTTTGGCTCAAACCTAGCCGTTTAGCGGCGAGATTAATCATCTTGATAGCAGACTCTAACATACACTACTATTATACGCTATAATAAAAGGCAGATGTCGGGTGAAGTATTAACAATCACAATTTTAGTTTTTATTATTATGTCTGCAATTTGTTCAGGGCTTAATATTGCTCTGATGTCGCTCAACCTCCAAGAACTAAACCGCAAGCGCAAACTAGGTGATAAAAAAGCCAAAAAAGTCTACGGTTTCCGTAAAAATGCTCACCTAACTCTAGCAAGTATCTTAATTTCCAATGTCGGGTTTAACTCTGCTGTGGCTATTCTCATGGGCAACAAGTTTAATGGTCTGATCGCCGCCGCAATCACAACCTTACTGCTAGTTGTATTTAGCGAACTTCTGCCACAAGCAATCTTTACTCGTGATGCATTAAATTTCATGTATAGATTCGCACCACTGATTAGAGTGATGGTTTTTGTGACTTATCCGGTTTCTAAACCTTTGCAAATTATCCTAGACAAAGGTTTTGGGCCAGAAGCAAAATCTCTGCATTCCCGTGATGAATTAGGCCTATTAATCGACGATCATATCGATGCACCGGGAAGCGAACTTGACGAGGACGAAGTAGAAATAATCAGAGGAGCTCTGCAGCTTAGCGAAAAACAAGTTATCGACATCATGACACCGATAGAACAAGTATTTTGGATTCACCAAACAGCCGACATAGACGGGTTAATGATCGACAAAATCAAAGAAGCTGGGTTTAGCCGTATACCGATTTTCAACAAGGCGCTCACGGATTGCT
Organism: uncultured Candidatus Saccharibacteria bacterium; assembly: GCA_964444225.1. GTDB lineage: Bacteria > Patescibacteriota > Saccharimonadia > Saccharimonadales > 2-12-FULL-41-12 > JALHOM01. Next base: position 2,663 of record CAYUFM010000012.1, read on the forward strand.
ACGGCGTTTTGCTGATGAAAGAATTAGTCGACATAGATTTTGATGAAGAAGTCATAAAACTAAGCGATTTCAAACTCCACAACACAAAAACCATAGGCACTAAAACCGCTCTAGACACAATGTTCAGGCATTTTATAGCCGCCAGAACTCACCTAATGCCAGTTTCAGCCTCAGGCAAAATCGTCGGCATTGTCACGATCGAAGATTTAATCGAAGAAATAATCGGCCACGAAATAATCGACGAATCCGACCATACCCTCCACCGAATCTAATCTATAAACTTATCTGCTAAATCAGTCTTCTTGTAATTTTCAAAATACCTAGCTATTTCATCCAAATCTTCGCTTATTAAAACAACCTGGTCTAAATTTATTTTTGTAAAGCCTTTAGACTTTAGCTCATTTAGGAAATTAATAAATTTATCATAAAAACCATTATAGTTATAGATTGCTATTGGTTTGTCATTTAATTTATTGATTTTCGACGAAGCTATTGATATAAATTCATCTAGCGTTCCCCAACCACCAGGCAAAACCAAAACACCATCAGAGAGCGAAAAAATCTTTTGCTTTCTATGGTCCATGTCATCTTCAGTATAGGCGTTGTCCAATCCAGAAAAAGCTACGTAGCCTTTAGTTACGTCCATAAGGTCTTTTGACATTACTCCGGTTAGATTTTTGCCACCAGCTTTTTTATAGGATTTTGCGAGCTCAGACATCATCCCGTAGTCTGTGCCACCATAAACAATTCCAAAACCATAATTAGCTAAATATTCTGCAGCTTTTTGAGTAAGTTCAATATATTCTTCGCCAACTTGCGTCGAAGAAGTTAAAGTTATAGCTATATTCATAAATTATTATTTACAAAATCCCAGTC
>CAYUFM010000012.1:3638-31906 GCA_964444225.1 uncultured Candidatus Saccharibacteria bacterium
TTTATCATATCTAAAATCTTACCACCGGCTTGTGAGCCGCCAGGCTTCATAACTCGCCAAAACATACTGTGATTCCAGTGTCCACCACCGTTATTTCGGACTAAAGTTCTTTTGTCTTCGGCTACAGAGTCCAAATCAGACAAAATATCGGTCAGGTCCTTATTGGACAAATCTTGGCCTTCAAATGCCCCATTTAGCTTATCCAAATAAGCCTGATGGTGCTTGGAATAGTGCAGTTCCATCGTCTGAGCATCAATATAAGGCTCTAAATCGCCATATCCATAACCAAGCTCTACTAAAGTAAACATACTTCTATTATACACCCAACCGCAACACCCCCACAAAACCCCAAACTTTTTAGTAAAATTTAACTCTTATAAAAATCTTCTGGATCTTCTGTGTGGATAACATTCATCTGGAAACTATTTTGAAAAATCTTTGGTCTATTAACACCCTCAGGAACAAGCATTAATATCTTATCATGTCTTTTATCGTGAGCGCTAAAATCTTGAGTGATAGTTGTGTCTATGAAAAATAAATACTCGTATATCCAGCTTAGGTAGTCAAAATCTTTCCTCTGTTTAGACAAGTTTTTAATAGTAATAGTTTTATCACCTGCATATAATCTATTTCTAAGTTCGAGTACGGATAACGGCTCGTCATGACTATAAGCCATGACCGCATGTTGCACGTCCACCATAACCCACTTCATAAAATCATTTGACCAAAACTCTACAACTACGTGACCAGCACCATATTCTCTAGTCTCAACATCTTCGGTCTTAAGTCCAATAATTCTACTTTTTACGCCAAATGCTCTCAGCAGTGCAGAAGCCAAAGCCGAAAATTCAACACATCGCATTTGCTTACCTGACAAAACATCTAAATATATACTGACCGGATCATTTTTTTCAAAATAACCGTCACTATTATGACCCGACAAATCATGAACGTACTTGATGATAGCTTCAATACTTTCAAATTCATTTTTTACGTCAAAATCTAAATTAGATCTATTTTTTAACTCAAGTAAGTTCTTTGTGTCTTCAGAAGAAATAGTATAATCAACCATTTTAAATCTTTTGGGAGTTTTCAGCTCGCCACTTCTCAATCTCGGCATGATTACCACTCAGCAAAACTTCTGGTACTTTCATGCCTTTAAAATCTTCTGGCCTTGTATAGTGTGGGTGCTCCAAAACTCCCCCTACACTGAAGCTCTCTGCCTCGGCACTAGTTTCGCCACCTAACACTCCAGGGATTAGGCGAACAACACTGTCTATTAGCACCATACCAGCTAGTTCTCCGCCAGTAATAATATAGTCTCCAATAGATATTTGCCGGTCGACCAGGCTCATTACGCGCTCATCAACACCTTCATAGCGCCCACATATGATAATCATACCTTTATTTTCATCAGCGATACTTCGGGACATCGACTGCTTTAGCTGTTGGCCTTTTGGACCCATGAAGTACACTAAAGCGTCAGGATCTTGTTTTTTTGCAAACTCCACAGCTTCAAAAATTGGCTCTGGCTTTAACAACATACCATCGCCACCGCCATAAGGCACATCATCGACTTGCTTACGAGGGCCAATGCCAAAATCACGGAGATTTATATAATCATAGCTGACCACACCCAGCTCTCTGGCCTTCCAAAGCATACTCGACTCTAAAACCGGCGCGAACATCTCTGGAAAAATACTAATAATTTGAACTCTCATCTTGTAAATAGAGTAGTGTGTTGAGGATAGAGAGTCAAGAAAGGTGTACTTTGTTAATTATCGAGTAGCCATTTAGTTGCATTTTCCTGCTAATCTAGCAAGTCTTAAAAATTCTGCGGTTTCATGAATTTGTCTTTCGGCCTCTTTGGCTCGATTGCGAGCTGCGTTAATCATGGATTTTTCGCGCCAAGTTATCCTTAGCAGGGAGTTTACTGCATCTTCCTCACTTTTTTCGATGACAGACATAACTCCCTTTTTTTCAGCTTTTGATAACTCCCTTCTGATATCAGTACTACCAAAAACATCCACTAAACCTACCCTGCCAAAATCTACACTTAATGTTCTCTGGATTCCTTTACCTGACTCGGTATATACAGCCCTTTTTTCGCAACCATATTTGTTGAAACCATAAATTACGAATTCGGCATTTGGTTTTTCGGCAAGTTGCCTTTGGTAAATTTCAAACGGATCAAACCGATTCTCGTCCGGTGGTTCCTCGAACTGCTCTGGCTTAAAAGCATACTGAACACCGCAAGACCCAACCATCATGAAGTGTGACAACCAGTTTGGTCCATAACTTTTTTCTCCGTCTTTCCCTAATCGGTAATCGAAGCGCCGCCGTATTCCACCTTGATTTGAGCTAAAGGGACTTGTTGCGTGATTTTGATCACCCAAAAGTTCAACTTTGACTCTGATGGATTCTTGAAATTCTGTCAATCTTCTATCCATACCAGGTATATTACATCCTTTGTAATTAATTTTAAACTTAAATAAATAGACCCCTTACGTAAGATGGGGTCTATTTATCACATAAAGCTCCCAACCGCTTGGTTGGCTCGCATGAGCTAATTTTTATTTTTTGGTCTCTGTTAAAGACTACCTAGATTCTATCAAGTACTGTGGTTTTACGCAAGCATAAAACTTACAGATTCGAGTGTAGATTGAGATGAAAAGCCCGAACCGTAAGCGAATCGTACTATAAGGTACGATGAGCACAGATCGAAGTTTTCGCTCAAGACGTGCTAAAGATAATGGTTGATCACTAAATGTCGAGGTCGTCTAGGTCGGAAAGTTCTTTCCTGGCCTTGGCTACTGCGTCACTAGTTTCATCTACTTCTGGAACTTCTACGTCCAGGTCTTTCTCGGCTTCTTCCGCGACTATAGGCTGGTCGTCACTAGAGTTAGTGCTACCCGCGTTGTCAGTATCATCACCACCCCAAGATCCACCACTTCTACCATCACCGTCATTTTGACGACGATCAGATCCTACACCATTGTCTACAATCTTTAGATTGTAACGTGCATCGTTTTTGGTCCCTAGTGCTCTTAGTAATGTTCTGACGCTTTGCGCTGTTGCACCACGCTTACCAATCACACGACCCAAATCTTCTGGATCAACTGTAAGTTCAATCAAAACACCTTTTTCGTCAATTCGGCGTTCTACCTTTACTTCTTCAGGCTTAGTTACTAGAGATTTTATAACATACTCAACAAACTGTTGGTCTATACTGTTGCTCACTTTTAGGATACTCCTTTTTCGGTAATGTTAATATGCTTATTGTAACAAAAAACCCGGCCAACTGACCAGGTTTATTGTTAAACTGTAATGAGTTTTAGGATTCTGGGGTTTCTTCGCTAGCTTCCGCTACAGATTCTGGCTTTTCAGCTTCCGTTGCTTTTGTTTCTTCTGAGTTTGCTTCGGCCGTGACTTCTTCTGTAGCCGGAGTTTCCTCAGCTACAGCATCTTCGGCAACAGGTGCCTCTGGCTCAGCAGGACGATTTTTGCGTAATTTGTCAGGGTTTTTCAAAGACTTTGTTTTAGATTTTTCAATCTTTACCCATGATGGAAGTTCTATTCCTTCGCTTTTCAAAAGCGTAGCAACACGATCAGATGGCTGGGCGCCGTTTTTTAAATAAAATTCAGCTTTTTCTTTTACTAAGGTTGTTGTCTTGGCATGCGGATCATAACTACCTAGCAAAGCAACATACTTACCACTAGTAGGTGTTTGGCGGGAATCTTGCACCACAACCCTATAGGTTGGGTGGCCTTTACGACCAAGTCGCTGCATACGGATTGCTAACATAAAAAATTTACTCTCTTTCGACTCATTTACAGATGTATCCTGCTTAGACGCAACACCATCTCTTTATTAAATATAAGTTTACGTTCAATTTTACAGATTAAAGCCTGTTTTGTCAATCTGTTTATTTAGACCAGCTTTTGATCTTTATAATATTTGAGTGCCTCGGCTGCGGCTTCTTGCTGTCCGATTTGTTTACTTGGACCCTGGCCACGGCCACGCAACACTCCGTTTACAAAAACACCTATGGTAAACATTTTGTCATGATCTGGTCCAACCTCGTCCAACACCTTGTAAATTGGTGTGTGGCCTTCAACACTTTGAGAAACTTCTTGTAAACTACTTTTTGGGTCAAGCCAGGAACCAGATTTTAGAATTGTTTTCAGGGTAGAAAGTACAGTTTTTTTGATAAAAGTCTTAGCCGCCTCATATCCTTGATCTAAATAAATTGCCCCAACAACCGCTTCGTAAGAATTTGCTAGAATTTGCAGCCGCGCACGAGCCGTACCACGTTTTTCGCCTTTACTAAGCCTTAGAAGTGGCTCAAAACCATGTAAGGTAGCCGCCGCACCAATGCTTTCTGTGCGCACTAAAGCACTACGCCAGTTCGTCAATATTCCTTCTGGCTCTTCAAATGAAGTGTACAAATATTCGGTTACGACCAGTTCCAAAACTGCATCGCCCAAAAACTCTAGTCGCTCGTTGTGAACAGTAGCAGATTTTTTATGCTCATTCACATATGAGCGGTGTGTAAAAGCCACAATCAACAAGGATAGGTCGTTAAATTCTACGCCTAATACTTTATCTGCAAATTCTTTATAAGGGGCTGTGTCCATGTTTATAGATTAGATTGTCGGATTTTTTTAAGTCCTAACAGAAAAATTTTATTAATATCTTCATATTCTACCTTATCTAGGGCTTCTGTAGCCTTGAACCAACCGATGCCATTCATCCAATCTTCTGGTTTCAGGTTATTGGTGTCACCCTTTGCTTGAACCAAAAAAATCTCGGTTGTCATCAGTACTAAGCTACTTACCCTCCGGTATCGAAAATTAATTTTACCCAGCCAATTTAAGACCTTCATTTCCTGTAAACCTGTTTCTTCACGAATTTCGCGCTCAGCAGTCTGTCGGGCTGTTTCGCCTTCTTCAATGTGCCCTTTCGGGATAGTCCAACGATTCTTAGCATCCTGAATAAGCAAAATCTCTATCTCGTTTTTTTCGTTACGACGAAAAATCATGCCACCACTGGTAGGTTCACGCACAACTTCATTAATTGCAGGTTTTCTTCTGGGAATAAACTTCTTGATTCCATGCATTGGCTTAGGTCTTTTCATGACTCATTAGCTTTCTTTTTGACAACCTCATCTTCTGGGGTAACCGAACTCGGGTCAATCTCTTTTAGTAGTGTGCCTAGGACTCCGTTGATAAACCTAGAGGAATTATCTCCACCGAAAGCTTTAGCAAGCTCTACAGCCTCGTTAATCACTACTTTTGGTGGCACGTCGTCACCATAATACATCAGCTCATAAGCCCCCATCTGCAGAAGCACATGGTCTATTCTGGCTATCTGTTCCAGGGGCCATTCTGACGCTAAAGGCTGGATCCTAGCATCTAGCTCATCGGCTTTGGACAACAGTCCATTAGCATACTCAGCTATAAAGCCACTGTCCTTGCTAGCTGCCTTATACCTGCTTATGTTGCGGTCAATTACTTCTTTTACGTCTAGGGTTTTGTCTTCACATAGACGCCTAAAAGCAATTTCATATAGACTCTGTAGTACGATTATTCGACCAAGGTGCCTGTTTGATGCCACTTCTTGTTTCCCGAGTTGTTAATTTATTAAATTTACCTTTATTGTAACTTGTTGGGCATTTATTTCCCAGTTTCTCTCTTTGTAGTACGTGCTTTTACTGGACTTTTTGCATTTACAGCCCGCGCAAGCTTAATAACCAGATGACTCCTGCGAGTACCGGTTTTTCTATGACTTGTTCGTTTCTTTGGTTTACCCATAAAATTATCCTCTCTGACCTCAGTTTTGATGGTCGGATTTATACGTAAGTTACCTTCATTTTACACCTTAGCCCAGTATAATTCAAGTGATTTATTGACAATTGTACTAATTTGGTTGTATAATACAGTTTAATTATGTCCAAAATACCCCGAGAACATGAAGCCATCAATAGCCCTATTGATGTAGATACATATCCGAAGCCGAACACTGATAAGGCCCGCAGAAAGAGAATTATTGGTCTTTTTGCTGTATTTGCAACATTAGCCTTAGGCTTGGAGGCGCATGATCCGCAAACCATACCAAGAGGCATAAAATCCATTAAAGATCACACAATGTCACTACCAAATTTCGGAGAACCCGAAACTGCCAACCAACGCGCCGACCTACCAGAAAATCCCAAAAATGATCTTCCTAGTTTAGATGGTTTAGACGTCTATAAAGTATCACCACTAGAGGTTGAGTTCACTAAGGGCGTCACATTTAGATACTCTCCAGTAAAAAAGGATGGGCCGGATGGTAACCTAGGCTTAACAGCCGAAGAAAGCTTCCGAATACCAGTTACCGCACCTGTTACCGTAATCAGAAAATATGGTGAAGATGATGGCTGGGTCGGTGTTGAAACAGAAGATGTTATGGGGAGTATATCCCAAGTCATGGGATCAGACCCAGAAACACGAGATAGCTTCGCATCATCAAAAACACTTCGTGGTTTATTTGAAGTCGCCGCAAAAGATAACAGTGGAGTTATTTGGTTTAGTACCGAAGATTCAACCCCATTATACGGTGGAGACAGTATGCCACCCGATCAATTTGATATACCACCTTACGGCACTCCAGAAGAGCCGCAATCTTATAGCATAGTTTTCAGTATAACCTAGACAACGAAGTTGACTAGCTTACCCGGGACGTAAATTTCACGCTTTATTGACTGGCCTTTTAAATATTCGGCGACTTTAGGGTCGGCTTTCGTACCGGCTATCACTTGATCTTTAGTAGAGTCTACCGCGAGCGATATAGTCGCCCGCAGTTTGCCGTTAATCTGTACAATTATCGTCATGTCATCACCGCTAAGATATTCATCATTATGAACTGGCCAGCTGTCTTTATGGACCGAAGTTTCGTGGCCCAAATCATGCCATAATTCCTCAGCAACATAAGGCGCAAATGGCGCGACGCAGGCTACTGTAGATTCTAACGCTTCTCGCCACTCATCAGATTTACCGAATTCGCCTGTTTTTAATTTATACAGATCATTTACACACTTCATCAGCGCTGAAATTGCCGTGTTATAACGGTTTTCTTCGATATCTTCTGAGGTTTTTTTGATCATTGTGTGGGTAGATTTCAGAACTTGTTTAGCTGTTTCTGGCGACAGTTTGATTTCGTCTGATTCTAAATATTCCTGAACCAAAGTATATAACCGGTTAAGGAACCTATACGTCCCTGGTACGCCCTGAGGGTCCCAGTTAGCATTAAATTCTAACGGCGCCGCAAACATCAAATAAGTCCTCAGTGCATCTGCTCCGTAACCTTGGGAAATTATTTCTAACGGATCAACACCATTACCTTTGCTCTTACTAAAAGCCGTGCCGTCACTAGCCCGCACCTTGCCATTGAACAAAAATTGCTTAAATGGTTCTGGATTTTCTAGCAGGCCAATTTTGGTAAAAAATCTAGTCACGAACCGTGCATATAACATATGTGCCGTAGCGTGATCACCACCGTTATAAAAATCTACCGGCATCCATTTATTAGCAATCTCCGTGCTAAAAATTTGCTGGTCATTATGCGGGTCTAGGTAACGCAACATGTACCAACTAGAACAGATATAAGTGTCTAGTGTGTCGGTTTCTCGCTGGCCCATGGCGCCACATTTAGGACATTTTACATTGAGCCAATCAGTCGCTCTGGCTAGCGCACTTCGGCCATCACCCGACGGCTGAAAATCATCTAAAATAGGTAACTCAACTGGCAGATTTTCGTCCAAAACTATGCCATCATCAGGGCAATAAATTATCGGGATCGGTGCACCCCAATAACGCTGACGACTAACACTCCAGTCGCGCATTTTATAGTTAGTTTTTTCTGATGCTAGTCCTTTTTGGGCTAAATCTGCCACAATATTATCACGCGTCTCAGCAGAATCCATACCGTCATACTCACCAGAATTGACCATCACCCCCTCACCGCTATAACAGATTGAACCTGTTATGTATTGTTGCCAGGCAATTTTATGACCTTCCCAAGTTAGTAGGTCTGAAACTTCAGATTTTTTTACCCATTTAATGATATGTAATCCCTGATCAATTTCAGAGTTAACCTGATCTTTATTTGCTAAAGTAACCTCATAAAATGCGCCTGTACAGATTTGATTTTTGTCTTTTGTGTGCCTATACCCTTCAGCAATCATTAAACAAGTTGCTTTTTTGATATCAGCAATATTTGCATATCCAACTTCCTCAAGTATCTCCCTCCGAATAGCCGATTCATGATCTTTATCATAAGGCTCAATTCCACCACCTACGAAATGAACATGTTCACCTTCGATCATCAATAAATAATTATCATCATTGTCTCGGATTATTGCGTCAACAATATCTCTAACTAAAGTTTCTTTATCAGGTTGTGGCGCACTCATACCTTTATATAGAGTATAGGGAGCTACCACCTGAACTTCTGATAAATTATATTTTTTTGCGAATTCGTGGTCGCGTTCGTCGTGAGCCGGGACAGCCATAATTGCGCCAGTTCCATAGCCTGTTAATATATAATCTGCAATCCAGATTGGAATCCTTTGATTGTTAGCTGGGTTGGTTGCATAAGCCCCTGTGAACACACCAGTTTTGTCTTTTTCGGCCATACGCTCAAGTTCTGATTTTTTCTGAGCAAGCATAACGTACTCATCAACATCTTTCTTCTGATCCTCTGTTGTTATTTGCGCTACAAGTTCATGTTCTGGCGCCAAGACCAAGAAAGTCGCCCCAAAAATCGTATCCGGCCTAGTCGTAAAAACTTCTATGTCCTGGCCATCTACTGCAAATGAAATTTCGGCGCCTTTGCTTTTGCCAATCCAATTTTTTTGGGCGGTTTTTACGCTGTCGGTCCAGTCTAGGTCGTCGATCGCGTCCAAAAGTTCATCAGCATATTCTGTAATCTTAAAAAACCACTGCTTGACTTCTTTTTGCTTAACTTCTGAATCATTCGGCCCATCGTGACGCCAGCATTTGCCGTCGACAATCTGCTCGTTAGCCAGTACAGTCTGACATTGTTCGCACCACCACTGCATACGAGCGTCTTGATAAGCCAAGCCATTTTTATACATCTGGACAAATATCCACTGTGTCCATTTATAATATTCAGGTAAATGTGTGGCGATTTCTTTGGACCAGTCATTGCTCCAACCCATGGCTTTGTATTGTTTATGGTAGTCTGGGATGATCTTGGCCATGCTAGCCTGAGGTGAAACACCAGCTTTTATAGCGTAATTCTCTGCAGGTAAACCAAATGCATCCCAGCCGATCGGATGATAACTTTCATAACCTGACTGTCGTTTGAACCGTGCTTTTACATCAGATATGGTGTAGTTCATTGCATGGCCAATATGAATCCCAGCACCACTAGGGTAATTAAACATACTCATGGCCATATATTTGGGCTTTGAACTATTTAAGTCTGCTTTATACAGCTCATCACTTTCCCATATTTTTTGCCATTTGGGCTCTAGCTCTTTTGGATTATACCTACGCATCTGTACTTATTTTAACAGATTGGAGGTTTATTGAGTGATTTTATGATTCTGCAGCAACAACTACCAGCTTGTCCACCAAAGCGTTTATATCATAACCACTGTTGGCCCAGAGCATTGGATACATACTAATACTCGTGAATCCAGGAAGTGTGTTAACTTCGTTGAGGTACAGGATTTTTCTGTTGCCATCATAGAGAAAGTCTACACGCACAAGACCCCTGCATCCCAGCGCATCATTTACTTTAATTGCAACATTTTTAAGCTGTTGGCGTAATTCATCCGGTAATTTTGGGTTAACTTCTGTGCGCGACTGACTTGACTCAGCATATTTTGCGTCATAACTGTAAAATTCATCATCAGGTACAATTTCACCAGGCTCACTAGCCTCAAAAACTCCTGGAGATGTCTCGAGAATTGCAACCTCCAGTTCACGAGGGCTGGACACTGCTCGCTCGATCAAAACTTCTACGTCATACTTAAAAGCATCTTCAATAGCTAGGTTTAATTCCTCTTGATTTTTTACCTTATGGACACCAACGGATGAACCAGACCTAGAAGGTTTTACAAACAAAACATCTCCACTAACTTGTTTAGTTGCATCTGTAAAAGTAGGTGCATCTGTAGGATGAAGCAATATTATTTCTTCGACTACATCAACATCTACTCCTCGCAAGACTTCTTTGGTAGCTCGTTTATCAAAGCAAAGTTCAGATTCCTCTGCTGGAGTACCGACAAATTTAATGCCCCAAAGTGCAAGCTTATTTTGCAAGATACCGTCCTCGCCACCCACCCCGTGCACGATAGGAAATGCGATATCAATTTTGAACGATTCTTCGCCATACAACCAAGTCTGGGTTGGAATATCATAATTTAGTTCTATGCCAGACTCTAACTTTTCAGGACTCTCTACTCGCATCCAGACATCTTCTTTAGTGATGTAGGCGCATAAAACTTCGTGATGAGTTAATAAAGCATCGTATATAGTCTTTGCCGATCTTATACTAACCTCGTGTTCTGGCGACGCTCCACCAAAAATTAAAATTACTTTCATGATTAACTCATACCTCCAAATTGACTATTTTTAATATCTAGCCAGCTTTTACTTTGGCGAACTAGTTTTGTTATATCTTCTGGATTTTTTAATAAAACTTTTAGAGACTCCTCGGCAAAAACTTTGTTTTGTGAGCCTTTAGCAAGTATTAGCGCGCCACTCTGCAATTTTTCTTTTACAAAATCTCCGACATCATACGGACTATCGAAACTTTTGACTTTGCATTTTTTTGCCATTGCACTAGATGCAATATATTCATTAGCATCAGGCCCGACAGTCACGACCCAGTCTAATTGCTTGGGGTCGCAATATTCTCCTATTTGAACATGGGATTTCTTGCTATGCTTGCCAAGCTCATTCATGTTTCCTAAGATTGCAATTTTTTGTGGAGCTTTCATAGAATACATTACGTCGAGCGCAGCAATTACGGCAGCCGGGCTTGCGTTATAGGTATCATCAATAATAGTTGAGCTTTTAATTCCACTTAAAATATTCATTCTGCCGGCAAAGGCCTTTAGCTTGCCAAGCCCGATAAGGATGTTTGCCTGTGTTAAATCCAACTCGTTTGCAACTGAAACGGCAGCCAGCGCAGCCTTAGCACCTTGTGCTCCAACTAAGTTTATCTCTTTATTAATACTAAGGTCGTCGCGGTCAACTTTTAGCATCTGTTTAGTTTTTTTGGATACAATCTCTGCTTTATAGTCGGCCTTTTTTAAACCATAGGTAATTAGCTTATCAATTTCTCGAAGATATTTTGAGTTTATGTCATCATTGTTAACAATAACTTTTGTTGAGAATTTAGTAACAGCTAGCTCTTCACTGGCTACGTCGTCTAATGAATCAAAAAATTCCATGTGCTCTGGAGTAATAGCCGTAACGACTGCGATGTCGGGCTTAATGTACTCAAACTCTTTTATTTGACCTGGCCCATCAGTGCCAAGTTCTATAACCACCACGTCGTAAAAATGCTTGCACTTTATTTGCTTATGGTTTGATCTAAAGATTTTTATCCATGTGAAAAGGTTAAACATAGTAGGGTTCTCATGCCCGAAGAATACCAATGGTACAGTTAGTCGGTCATTGTAGTTACCTGACTGAAACCTAACACTTTTTTGAGTCTTTAAAATCTCGGCAATCGCTAACTTAGTGGAAGTTTTGCCAACACTACCAACTACAGCTACAACAGTAAACTTATGTTTTTTGCGCAAACGTCTAACCTGGCGCTCTAAAATTTTAGAAATTAGATTTTTGCCAAGTTTTTTTATCTTTAACATCTAGTTTATTATCCTCAAAATTGGCCAATTAGTCTACTTTTTAGTGCGTTTAATAATCTTTGTAGTTTCTTGCGACAAATAAGCCATTGCATAAATATATCCAGCAATGATGAATGGGCTCAAGACTATACCCATCAAACCCATAACTAGGCTGAAGCTACCTACAACCACACAAGCAAAAACATAGAAAACCCAAAGATAGTATGCGCTCAGCAAGTACCATTGAGCTTTTTTCGATTTGAATTTTGTTATCCCTGGATATTTATCAGAAATATTTGGAAATTTAACATACCAAGCAATAAATTTTTCTGCGTCATATTTGTAACCTGCGAGCTTAGCCACTAAAAAAAGCGGCATTTTAGGATGAAAGTGATAAAAGAATGAATTCATTCTTATTGATTAGTTTGCTGCAAGCGATCCTGTAATTCTTCGGTGGAGATATAGCTTGTTGGCTCTTCAATATTGCGAAAAAGACCATAGGCTTCATACTTTTCTGTTCTTTCGCCACCAGGATACTCAATCTGCTTTAAGTGACGACTTATTACGTCTATTTTAATCTGAATCGTAAAGCTATTCTTAGGATCGTACTGTTCTGGATCTAGCTGTTGTACATCACCTACACCTGTCGCTCTGGCATAGTCACGCATTACATCCACAAAACCTCTAGGACTAATAGAAGCAAATGCGGTATAGATAGGCCTTCCGTTTTCGTAAGAAATTTTTTCACCGTTTAGTTGGTACACTTTTTTATCTTTTAGCTTATTTACTAGCTCTGCTCGTTTTTCGCTTGAAAAGTTTCCGAAAGGAACGAAGGTGAAGGCGGCTTCATTTAAGAACTGAGATCCCTTGTTGGTGTTGTCGCTTCGTTTGGCCCAAGTATTTAGCAGTTTTGTGTAGTCGGCCTGATCATTAGAAGTATTAGCAATTGAGATGTCTGTGTAACGTATAAAATCACCATTTTTATTAGCAAAGGACTCGGTGCTTACTTTTGATAAATTACGATTTTGGTCAACCTGCTGTAGATTGCTTACTGAATTAAATACAATTCCAGGTGCATAGCGAAGATACACGGACTGTTTCTCGGTTCTACCAGAATCAGTTTGGTCGATAGTTCTAAGCACGCTGGAAGTATTAAGACTTTTATCAAGCATTCCATAGAAAATCTCATCTTTGTCCATAAAAGAGTTATTCCACCAGTAGTATCCACTATATCCAAAACCGCCCAGAGCCATGACAACCAGAAGTCCTGCTAAGAATTTAGTAGATTTTACGGTTTTTTTAATACCAGCTTTGGTTGGTTTTTTGACCTTCAAGTTCGGTTTCTTCAGTTTAATCTTCGCCATTTGGACTCCCTCTAAATAATTTTGGTGGAGATACAGGGACTCAAACCCTGGACCTCAGCGCTGCCAGCGCTGCGCTCTAATCAACTGAGCTATATCCCCTTCATTACTACTCTATAAATTATACCAGTTTTTTAACCAATAAAAAATGGGCTCGTGCGCGCCCACCTGGCCCTTTTGTAGTTTTTGTTTTTGTCTAAATACATGCAGGGCCGAACGCACCAGCCCAACATGCTTATGATTACAGCTTGGCCAATTTTTGTCAAATTCGTAACATCTGATATGATGAAATAAATATGGGAAAAGATGCTACCAGACTGCTTAGCAGAACTGTTCAAACTGCTCTAGAGAATACACCAGAAAATTTAGCATCGCTTAGAGACGAGGAACTTTATACTACGTGGGGACATCTAGCATCACAAGTGATGGAAGCTGAAGTAACTGACCCTAACATTGACTCAGTTGTTAGTTTCTTGGGTATATCAAGACAAGATCTAGTAGACCCAAAACCACAAAACTTAGGTGCTAATAACTATAAATTTGAGTTCCTCGAAAGAGCAAGACAAGAATATATAGAAAGCAGGAAAGCCGTGGTGCAAAGTTTTATCGATGAAATGGTTGATTTTGCAATAACACGTACATCATTTGACGACCCTAACAACCAAGAAACGTTTGATTCATTAAGTTATGAAATACCTTCCTTGAAAGATCGTCTCGACGGGGATACAACCTCTGACCCAACAAGATTTACTCTATTTAGAAAGTTGGCAGAAGCACAGCTAGAACGCGATTCTGTTTGGGAGCACGGAAAACTAGATATTTCATTTGCAGAATTTACAGCAAAAATTCTAGGAACAAAGTCCGAAGATGAACTCGGACTACATATTAGAGTAAAGACTTTAAATGAAATAATTGAAACACTGTCTGAAGAAAATGCTATTTATCTAGATGGAGAAGAAGACTATTCATCAAGTCCAGCCGACACAGTACCTATAACTTTAGAGTTATTTAAAAACTTTATTATAGGATACATTGCGAATGAAAAAACAGAAGCAAGATTACACGCTACAATACAATGGAAAAAAATTAAGCATTTTGTTATTCCCAAACCATACTGGAAATTACCATTATTCGTAGATAGGGATTCTGGAGATTAAATTACTCAACGGTGACAGATTTTGCGAGATTGCGAGGCTTGTCGATATTGAGTTTTTTGCCCTCTGCAATAGCCAGCGCCAGAAGCTGAAGCACGACATTATAAACTAATCCATCGGTGTAGCTACCGGCATGCGGAACTTCTATGTGATAGTCGCTGAGTTTTTCTTTTGGCCGAGTTGACACGGTAAAAACAGCGCCGTCTCTAGCCTTTAGTTCCTGTAGAGCCGAGAGGCCTTTTTCGTACATCAGTTTATCTTCTGGCAGTAATAAAATAGAGAGGTGTTTTGGTCCAACAAGCGCAATAGGTCCATGCTTCATCTCGCCTGAGGCAAGCCCCTGAGCGTGAACATAAGAAATTTCCATAATTTTGAGGGCACCCTCCATAGCCACCGGGTACATTTCGTTGCGACCCAGGTAATACCAGTCGTGATATTTGCTTAGTTTTTGGGCGATTTTATCTATCTGAGGCTTAAGACTAAGTACAGATTTAATTTCGTTAGGTAAAGATGACAGCTCTTGTGCCAAGGCTCTTACGTCGGCTGAACTACCACCACGCCGGTCGGCCAAAAAACCACCCAACATTAAAAGCGCACCTACCATAGAGCTATAAGCTTTGGTGCTAGCTACTGACACTTCGGTACCGGCGTGTAAATATATGCCGCCATAATCTACCTCACGAGCAATTGTTGAGCCAATCGAGTTAATTATTCCTATGGTCTTAATCCTGCGGCGTTTAGCTTCTTTGACCGACGCCAGTGTGTCGGCTGTTTCGCCAGACTGACTCATGAAGATTGCTAATGTTGAATCTGTATCATACGCACCATGACGGTACCTAAACTCACTGGCATGCTCGACGCTAACTTCGATTCCAAGCAACTCCTCCAGCTTATACTTTGCATAAAATCCGGCGTAATAAGCCGTGCCACAGCCAATAATTAAAATATGTTTAAGCCCTATGATGTCGTTTTTATCTAGGTTTGGACCCCCCAGCATAATTGTTCCGTCACTATTGACCCTGCCCCGCATTAAGTTAGTTAATGACAACGGTTGCTCAAAAATCTCTTTTTCTAAATAACTCTTATAAGTACCAAGTTCAGGAATTTTACTGATTTCATCAATTTCTTCCAGGGCAATTTCTTGTTGGTTAAGTTTAATGTCATATAAATCAACAGAACTATCAGTAATGTGAGCAATCTGATCATCTTTTAAATACAAAACTTTGTCGGTATGATTAACGATTGCGTTTGGGTCGCTTGCAACGTAATACTGGTCTTTATCAACACCAATAACTATTGGGCTGCCACGCCGAGCAACTACCAAATTTCTAGGTGATTTTGTAGACATTACTACAACACCAAAAGTTCCCTTCACAAGAGCAAGCGCTAGCTGAGTTGCCAAAAGTAAATCTGAATTAGTTTTGTAAAAACTGTCTATCAACCCTGCCAAAACTTCACTGTCAGTTTCGCTAACTAATTTGGACGCGTTAAACCGTTCTTTTAATTCTTCGTAATTTTCAATTATGCCGTTATGTACTAATGTAATCTCACCGTAAGTGTGAGGGTGGGCATTCTTTACAGATGGTTTACCATGAGTTGCCCAGCGCGTGTGCCCTACACCAAACGTTGCATTGTCAGACAACTCACTAAGTTCCAGCTTACTGGTATCACCTACGGCCTTGGTAAGAGACAGTTTATCGTCCAGTAGTGCAATTCCTGCAGAATCGTAGCCTCGATATTCCATCTGTTTTAAGCCAGTATAAATAATATGTTTTGCCGGGCGATTGCCGACATAACCCATAATTCCGCACATTATTACGCCTCCTCTTTCTTTTGAACTACTATTTGCGAGCCTTGGCGCCTAACAACAAGTGTGTCGCCTTTTTTCCATCCCAATTGTTTTACGGCCTCAATCGGCAAGCTAATGGCAAAAGATTTTTTGCCTACCATACTAAGCTTACGCAAGGACGTTTGTTGATTTTCTGGACGCGCCATAAACCCATCATAGTCAGTTTCTACAGAATAACCAAATAATTACGTAATTAACTTATTTAACTCATCTTCAGAGATTATTTTAGTACCAAGCTTATTGGCTTTTTCCATTTTAGACGCACCAACGTTAGCACCAACTACTAAATAATCTGTGTCTTTGCCTACAGAACTTTGGAAGACTCCACCCTCAGCCCGAATTCTCTCGGCCATTTCTTCACGGCTGGAAGTTTCTAAACTACCGGTAATAACAAATTTCTTGCCAGACAGCTTAGCGCTGGAAACACTTTGTCTTACAGTCTGTGGCCAAACATTTTGACGCCTAAAACTAGCAAGAAGCTCTATGTTTTCTTCATCGGCAAACCAGGCGATAATCGACTCGGCCACAACCTCGCCTACACCTTCTACTTCTCTTAACTCCTCGTATGTAGCAACGCCGATGTTGTCTAGATTTTTAAATTTTTTGCTCAAATCAATTGCTGTCTGCGCCCCAACATGTCGAATCCCTAGAGCGTAAACAAACTTATGTAGTAGTGGATTTTTCTTTTGCTCAATCGCATTTACTAAATTACCTGCTGACTTTTCAGCAAAACGGTCTAGTCCTAAAATGTCATCTTTTTTTAGAGCGTACAGATCAGCAGTATTTTTTATAAGCTCGCTATCCAACAATGCAATGACATTTTTTTCTCCCAAACCTTCAATATCTAGAGCACTTTTACTAGCAAAGTGCTGAATTTGATTAGACACTCTAGCGGGACATTTATTGTTTGGGCACCTCCACACCGCTTCGTCTTCTTTGAGTTTTTTTAGCTCAACACCACATTCTGGACAATCTTTTGGCATAAAAAATCGCTTTTCACTACCATCGCGCAGTTCTTTTAAAGGCTGGACAACTTCTGGAATTATGTCACCAGCTTTTTGAATAATCACTGTGTCGCCGATACGTATATCTTTGCGATCAACCTCTGTTTCGTTGTGAAGCGTAGCCATCTGAACCGTACTGCCAGCCACCACCACAGGCTCCAATATCGCTACAGGCGTTGCTGCTCCGGTACGGCCGATCGACACAAAAATGTCTTTAACCTTGGTTGTTGATTGCTCGGCTGGATATTTAAAGGCGGCAGCTCCACGTGGCGCTTTACCTACTACCCCTGCGCGAGCGTACAAAGTTCTGTCATTTAACTTTATAACTACACCGTCGGTATTGTACTGCAGGCTTTCTCGTTTAGATTCCCATTCTTCAATAAATTTCATCAAATCTTCGGTAGTTTTAAATGCCCGAGCATTTTTGCTAGCAACAAAACCTAGTCTGTTGAGTTTTTTATAAACCTGTTCGTTAGTTGCCAGTACTTCAGGATACTGACTAATGTCATAGGCATGAAAACGCAAGTTTCGGCCAGCCACTAATCTGGGGTCAAGTTGGCGCATGGTTCCGGCGGCGGTATTTCTAGGGTTGGCAAATAGCGGTTGTCCGGCTTTTTCGCGCTCGACATTTAGCTCGGCGAAGTCTTTTTTATACATCACAATTTCTCCCCGCACTTCGACTTCACCACTATTTTCTTCTCTTAGCTTTAACGGCACCGAGTCAATTGTACGGACGTTAATTGTAATGTCTTCGCCAAGCAGGCCGTCACCGCGAGTTAGGCCTAAATAAAGTTCACCGTCTCTATATCTCAAAGCACAAGCCAGGCCGTCCATTTTGAGGTCAGCGAACAACTCAACCGTGTCGTTAATATTTAAGAATTTAGCAACGCGTTTTTGCCAAGCAAGCACTTCTTCTTTATTAAAGACATCGTTGAGACTGAGCATCCTGGTGCTATGCGCCACAGACTCAAAACTTTCAGAAATTTGACCGGCTACTCGTTGCGTCGGGCTGTCGGGTGTGGTCAGCTCCGGAAATTGCTCCTCCAACTGAGCCAGCTCGTGCTTTAGACTGTCGGCAGCAGCCTCACTCATAATTGACTCATCTAGGACATGATAATGATACCGATAATCATTTATCAGCTCTTTTAACTTTGCGATCCTCGATTGTGCTGATTCTTTGTTCATAACAATTGACGATAAAAATTATATACATATACCGTGCTAAAGATTAGACCAAACGAGCTAGCTACCAAGAAAAGTGGCTCAGCCAATAATGGAGCGATCAAAACCAACGGCATAAAGACTATAGCCAGTAAAATCATACCTAAAATAACCAAAACTATAAGTCTGCCAAAAATTCCGAGACGCCGGTGCAGAACTAGCTCCCTGGCAGAGCGTAATGCCTGCATAGGCGTTAAGTCTTGTAATGTCACGATGCAAAGTGCGAATATTGATGAAGTAACCATGTAAAGCGACAAAGTCGATAACAGTACAAATATCAAAAACCAGATGGCTTTTTCTATAAAGGTAACGGTCAGGCCGTTAGTAAGAACTGTTGATAGTAAAAAATTACCTATTGTTAGCGGTATAAATTGCAGAGTAATTACTAAAATTACTAAAATAAATGGCACTATGGGGTACATCCCTTTATAAAATGCCTCTTTAACCTTCGGTTTCTCGCCAGCAAAAAGTTTGCGGCAAATCCATACCACGGCCAAAATTAAAATTATCGAGAAAAACAGCTGGTAAGTACCAGCAATTTCACTCAAAGAACCATTGAAAGATTTTAATAAATGATCAAATAACACATAAGAAGTTTCAAAATCTTTAACATCACTGCCGAAATAATCCTGGAGTTGGTTTTTTGTGTCTACTAAATCAAAAGTCGACCCTAATCCTTTTATAAATACAAAGCTAAGAAGCGCATATACAGCAGTCAGTCCAAAGAAGATCTTTTTATTACCGAGCACCATCTTAACAGGACTTTTTATCAAGTCTCTGACTTTTGGGAGGGCTTTTGATGAGCGTACAGTCTTTTTAGAGACTCTAAAACTCTTGTGCTTTGGCACTTCTCTGAGCCTTTTGCCATCGGCATTAACTCTCAGTTTCTTGCTGTTCGCCGATTTCTTTGATTGGCTTGGCTTTTTCTTGGGCGGTGTTTTTTTTATTTTTTCTGCCACTCTTTAATGCCCTATACCTTTGTTAACTCGTCGCGTAAAATCCTAACTCTGTCCTCTATTGGTGGGTGAGTACTAAACAAATTAAGCAAAGACTTACCACTTAGCGGATTAGCAAAAAATAAATGTGCAGTAGATGAATGTTGTTTTGTTAATGCGCTACCATATCCGCCAATTTTTTCTAACGCACTAGCCAGTCCTTCTGGATGACGTGTTGTCATTGCTCCTGTAGCATCAGCCAAATACTCACGTTGCCTCGATATTGCTGCCTGAATCATGCCTGCAGCAATAGGCGCAATTACAATAGCCGCTATTGCTAGTACTGTAGTAACGGGATTTCGATTATCACTGTCAGAGAACCAAGTAAAATGCAGAATTGTATCAGCTAGTAATGAAATCACCGCCACTAACGCAAAGGCGTACATACTAACCCTAATATCATAATTTTTAACATGACCCATCTCGTGAGCCATCACTCCTTGCAGCTCAGTATCGGTCATAATATCAAGCAGTCCTGTTGTGGCGCACACAACAGCATGTCTAGGATCACGACCCGTCGCGAAGGCATTGGGTGCAGGATCGTCCATGATGCAAACCTTTGGCATTGGCATACCGTTGGCTATGGCTAGGTTTTCAACAATTCTATAAAGTCTAGGGTTGTCGCGTTTTCTAATTTCTTTAGCGCCGTTGACAGCTAACGCCATCTTAGCCCCAGCAAAGTAAGTAATTAGCGCATAAACCAAAGCGCCAATCAAAATAAACGGAGTTAGTACAGGATGGCCCAAATATTGCGCAATTAGCCAACCAAGAGCACCAATTATGGCAATAAAAAACAAGAAAATATAGACTGTTTTTCGTTTATTTCGTGCAATTCTTGAGTACATAGTTTAGTGCTTAGCTATTAATTTCTAGTGGATAGTCTTATTTTTTGAAGTCTACTGCAACAGGTTTGTTGACGGCATCTTTTTCACCCTCTTCAACCTCGAAGAATTCACGTTCTGTAAAGCCAAGCATCCCTGCAAACAAGATATTAGGAAAGGTTTTGACCTTGATGTTTAAATCTCGTGCAGCACCGTTATAAAACCGGCGAGAAGCCTGAATTTTATCTTCGGTGTCTACCAGTTCTGCTTGAAGTTCAGAGAAGTTCTGGTTTGCTTTTAGGTCTGGGTAAGCTTCGCTAACCGCAAATAAGCTTTTTAGTGCTTCAGAAAACACATTCTCGGCCTGAGCTTGCGCCTTTGGTCCTTGTGCGTTTAATGCATTGGCACGGGCTTCTGTCACAGCCTGGAATACACCACTTTCATGCTTGGCATAGCCTTTTACAGTTTCAATCAGGTTTGGAATCAAATCATAACGTCGCTTTAGTTGTACAGAAATATCGCTCCATGCTTCGTCTACACGAACTTTTAGTTTGACGAGTCCGTTGTAAATCGCAATCCCGAAGAGCACTACTGCCCCAACGACTCCTAAGATAATCCAAAGTACCATATTTTCCCTTTTCCCTTTCGTTTGTAGCTATAATTATAGCACTTCAAGCCCTGTTCTTAAAGGGATTTTACTCAATTTTTTAGAGCATTAGAGACTATGAGGGCAAAAGCCATGCCGGAGATTATTTGAGCCGTAAATAACAGATGAATAAAGCCAAAAAGTGTCAAACCCGCAACGACTATACCTGCCAAGAAGACCCAAAACATTCTCTTAATAAAGGGATTATCTTTGTCTTTTTTACACCGAATCCACGTCACGAAAAAAATCATAAAAATAAATAATGCCATAGCAATGTATTCATGTATCGAGCGATATAAATCATTAATCTTATAGGGGTATGTTGAGATTAAAAGCAAAACGTACAAAACACTCAAAATTATCAAATTTATTTTTAGGACTCTGCTACTTTGTGCTGATTTGGTTAGGTTTTTTGATGCCAAAAATGTTAAAAAAGCGGCAACCCCAAACCCTATGCTAAACAGAATTTGAGTTTTTGACTCGGTGCCGTAATTACTAACACCACCTTGATCCAAACTAAAAAAATAATTTGGTAGCAAAAATAAACTAGTCAACAATGCCAAGGCTAGCATCACCTGACCAACATTAAAGTATTTACTTGCAGAAATTTTCATAATTACAGCCACCACTTCCTATTTTCTTTTTTTATGATTTTGAACAAAGTATCCAAGAATAGCAAAAATCAATCCGCTGAATAGTAATGTGATAATTGCAATACCGGCCAGATCTTCTTTTGGATTAAAGTATCGCAAAGCGGCGATCACCACAAAACCTGCTACTACACCTGTAACAAAACCACCAATTACTCCACCCTTGGCTTTCTTTCCGACGAGTTCATAGGCGAGGCTCGCTCCAAATAAAATCACGCCAAAAAACACAAAATCAAACCAAGACCAACTCCACCCGTCAACAAAGATATTTCCGAAAAATGGCACCAGTAACAACCCTACAGTTAATCCTGCTGGCAAAACAAAATTATGTACATTTTTCATAAAAAGATTCAGATTGGTGCGCGGGGCGGGACTCGAACCCGCAAGCCTTGTAGGGCAAGAGATTTTAAGTCTCTCGTGTATACCAATTCCACCACCCGCGCATTGTTAAATAGATTAAAAATGGAGGCACCTACGGGTAACGCTCCCGTCTTTACGGTTTTGCAGACCGTTGCCTAACTTCTCGGCCAAGGCGCCAATTCTCAATTTTGTATTAACCCTACTATTTTAGCAGATATTTTTATCAATTATTTTATATTTTATGACATACTATTGATTAATTCTCGTTTTTATTTTAATATTAAATAAATGAGTGAAAATTTAGGAAAAGATCCTCTGGTATTGGCGCAAGAATTATTTGATAGCTGCCCAAACAGAGTAATTATTGAAGATAGAAGCCGTTCAGGCAGTGTTACCCTGAACTTAAAATGCGCTAAACATCCAGGACCTAGACAACTTTCTATTAACGAAAGAGAGTATGCGCAAGCTATAAGAAGAGGACAAGAAGCTAGAAAACTTGGCTGTATTGGGTGCAAGTATAGCACCCAGGAAAAAAGTGAGGTTGATGCAGCAGTTTTTGTTGACAGACTTCACCCCACAATCAAGGAGGGGTGTGGAGAACTGTACGCAGCCCAACATTACACCGAGGCTGCATTAAAAGGGCACAGGATAGTTCGAGATAGACTAAGAGGGCTTACTGGTCACGAGCGAGGCTCAGAAGCATTTGGTAAGGGTGGCCTATACATAGATGTGGACGTTGAAGAACATGTTAATCCAGACTTCCAAAAAGGGGTGCAGTTTTTATCAATGGCGATAGACTGTTTCAGAAATGTTGGCAGTCACACAGCCAACCCAAATATATCTGGACAAGACCAAGCATATGACCATCTAGCAATGTCATCATTAATGATGTTTTATTTAGACAGCGGTCAAGTTGCTAATTCTGCTGAATAAATTATCCGCGGGTGATTCAGCTTTTGTTTTTTACCGTAAATAGCACATATATAAACTGCCAATAAAGAAACAGATACACTAGGTTAATTTTTATGATTTGCCTCTAACGGTTTCCTTGTTCTGGTTGTTTTAGGCGCTGATGGTGGTTTTGGGACTCTGGGAGGAGCGTTTTCCTTAGCTTCTTTTTTGGCTTCTCTCGCTTCAATAACAAGTGGTTTTTTAGCTATATATTTTATCTTGGCTTCAAAGCTTCTTATTGCAGAGTCTAAACTTTGAGTCCATCCACCATTCGCAGTTGGAAATGCATATAAAGGTTCATCAGTAATTGGGTCATGTCCATATTTGACGCTCTTTCCGAGGGCCATCTTTTTGGGTACCTCACCAGGTTTACACTCCTCAATATTCGATTCTGCAATTGCTCTCAAGCCCTCAAGTACCTGATTGGCTTCATCGATTGTAGATATTGGTTTCTTGTGTTTTTCTCGCTCCTTTAGTTTTTCAAACATTGCTTTTTTATAAACTCGACTTAGCTCTTTGTTGCCTGGAGGATTATTTATTGTTTCCGCATCTAGCGTCTCTACTCCTTCTAGCGCCACCGTGCCCAACATGCGAACGCCTTGGATCTCCCATTTATGATTTTTTACATTGTACGTCAATGTTCCTGGCAACAACTCGACCATTACTAAATGTCCTAAATTTTTGGCCAGTTTTGCTATGTTATTTATCCTAGTCATTTCTTGAATGCTGGATATCGCATAGTCAACACCTTCTTTTCCTATTCCTTCCAACATAAAGAAACTGCCAGTAGCTAGCTTTCCTGCCGTTGCGGTAACTACGCTAGAAGGTGTTTGTTCAACACTTTGTCCAGTAAAAATATTCTGCCATTCTAGGCCTTTTTTTTGCCAAATTTGGTTGATCCCACCTACGTTAATTATTTCTAAGAGCCTTGCCCTGTCCAGAGGATCGACTCTTGAAACTTCATATCGCTTTCGCATGTTAAGTCGATCGGCAATAACTTCTCTATCACGCTCTACTACACTCATGGCATTTTCGTTGATATGGTATTCGGACCATTGGCTTCTAGGAATAGAGGTCGTCAGCTTTACGTAACCCTCTAATTGAGCAAAATAATCAGAGTCTTTTTCTGATGGGTCATGCTCGTCGTCCCGTTGAAGTAGTTTTTTCCAGGCCTGCCTTTTTGGTGAATGATCAAATATTCCACCAAGTTGCATAATTGTTACCATGGTTATTAAAGAAGATAGGGCGCGATCACCAATTTTATTTTCTTTTGCTACAGCTAGCATGCAGGCAAACTCAGTATCTAGCGGTAGCCTGCTCATAATTTTGCCTCGTGGAGTGGGCTTGCCTAAGGCGTCGATAGCACCAAAGTTAAATAGCCTTCTTTTTGCAGCAACTACAGCCTTAGGATTGGGTTTATGGTAGAAGGGAATTTCATCAATATCTGAGTTACTTACAGCTAGACTCAAGACTAGGTCGTCGAGTCGAGATCTTAAAATTGCAGGAGTTTGAAATTCTTGATACTTTCGTCTTTCATTAATTGTCATTGGGGGTGTTATGCCGCCGTCGGGTGACACATATATATGTTTGCCCGGACAGTCACGCCCAGTTCTTCCACCTCTCTGCGCCACACTAGATACCGGCGCCGGTCTTAGCAACAATTCATCAACTCCATTTGGATCAATATAATAATTAATGTTATCTATTCTCTGCATGCCTGTATCAATCACACAGTTCACGCCACTAATAGTTAGGCTGGTCTCGGCAATATTTGTAGCTAAAATAATTACCCCTTCAGGATAATCTTTTGTTACGAGCTGTTGTTTTTCTTTAGATAGCTTGCCGTGCAAAATTACTATTTGCTTTGTAACACCTAGATCTTCTAGTTCTTTCTTGGTCGCTTTGATATCAGGAACTCCAGGCAAAAAAGTAAGTATTTTTGAATACGGGTTTTCTTCAACCTCGTCAACTATCGCTTCAGTTGCAGAACAATTTTTATAAATTTCTTGTACGTGATGGTTTTTACCTTCTACTTCTATAAACCCAGTTTTTGCATGAGAGAAGTAGTCTTGCATGTTGCCACCATTAAATGTGGCGCTCATAATCACTACTTTTAAGTTTGGATTGTAGTGGATTGATGTCGGGTCGGTTTGTTGCTTTGCAAGCGCAAGAAGTAGTTCTGTATGAGGGTTCCATTCATGAACTTCGTCTATCACCAATAATATCTTTTTGTCGGATTCATAGCGCCCAGAAGCCATTTGCTTGGCGGCTTTACCGTCAGTTAAAAAGACTATGTCATTGTCATCTTGATTTTTTTCACTTCCCTCTCGAGAAGTGTAATATCCAACATCACACAGACCCTCAGTCTCTTCTGCAACACGAGCACACAGTTCACGAGCCGCTATTATTCTAGGTTGCGTGACAATCACTTGGTCAAACTCACCTGACCTGAAGGCTATCTGTGGTACTTGAGTTGTCTTACCAGAACCAGTTGGACTCTGTATTACTGTTACAGTATTGGTTCTTAACGATTCTTCAATTTCTGGAGCGTGTTTATGTATCGGTAATTCGGGCAACAAGAATTGCTCTGGCGCTGGAATCAACTCAAAGACTGGAGTATTGGACATAGTTATTACCCTCATTTTTTGTTTAAAGGCTCGATTTCGGAACTTCGTCCTAATTCAACCCCCACCAGTTGCTTTAATTTCATCACAAAAAAAGCATACGAACAATAGTTTTAGTACACACAAGCATAATCCACAACAAAATGGTATGAATTTAACTAATCAGTAATAATAAAATTGCATCGAGATCTCTATTGTGAGATAATATAAGTATGTCAGAGGTTTTTACGCCGAACCTAGGTCAGAACATTGACCTGTTCCAAACTTTAATGGATCCTATTGATACTGTGCTTCCTCCTGTTCAGGACGTGCGCCCTAACAGAATCAGATCGTTTACGTCTTTAGCTATGGCATCGCTTGCATTAATAGGCACAACACCTGCCTTAGGAGCAGAAACCAACTCAACAACACAAAGTACCATAAAAGTTTGCGGTCCAAGCACGCCATTAAACAAACTCCCAGTATTGACTAAAGGAGACACCGGACCATGCGTTAACTATGCGCGAAGACTTCTATTGAAACATGGACGTTTCATTCCAGTAACAAATCCTGCTACCTTTGGGGTTATAACAAAAGGCGAAACAACCGGTTTCCAAGTTCAAACTGGCATTTCTAATACTGGTAATGTCGGTCCTCTAACTTGGCGAGCTCTGCGTAAAGCTACCAGCAATCATGGTCTTGCCCCAATTTGCAAAACTATGAAAAACGGTGCTTGTGTTAATAAGCACAATAGAACAGTTACTCTTATGAGGAATGGTAGGCCAGAATTCACCTACCCTATTCGCACAGGAGATAAACGTGGTCCAGAATTCCGAACTGACGAAGGTATTTTTAGAGTACAGTCAAAGAATCGTAATGCAATATCCACACAATACGGCAATACACCTATGCCTTATGCGGTTTTTTACAATGGCGGTGAAGCCTTCCACTACAGCCGAGGATTTGAGCTAGAAGGCTACAATGGAGCCAGTCATGGTTGCGTCAACCTCAAAATCAACCCCTCTAAAGCAGTTTTTCGCTACCTTCAAGTCGGCAACCCAGTCGCGGTTTACTAAAACTCAGAAGGGGCGGTGCCCTATTTAGTCGGCCAGAGGCGAGCGTAGTGAATAATAAGTATTAATAACGCGACTTCTACGACAGCGCCATACACCATAAACATCCAAAACTCACCTACTAAATTGAATAATGTATATGGGATATAAACCGTAGCCACAATCATGTTTGTCAGGCGACTTATTTTCGCCGGCAAGGCGACAGAAAGGAAAATCATAAGAGCCGGGATTGTTGTCAGAGCCAGTCCCGCAAACAGAAAGATCTGTGTAATGTCGAACGTAAATACTTTGCCCGCCAGAATATTGTTTATATAGTCAGGTTTGTACAAACCGAAGTAATCTACGTAGATGTAGAAAAACATAAAACTCGCCCACAAAGCAGCCAGCTTTACACGCACATTTATTTTTTGTTCGTCTAGTTTAGCTTTCATAGTTGTTCCTACTATTTCAACTAGTTAAAGTTTCTTGTATATAAAGATTAGTAAGCTTTTTTCGCACCTGCTTTTACTGCTTTTTCGGCATTGTCTTTAGACATCATTGCGCAAACGGTTGTTCCGCATTTAGCATGCTTGCCTTTGGCCATATAGCCACCTTTTGCAGTTTGGTTAATCTCTGGCGCTGTTAATTCAACACCTTTTTCCTTACATTTAACGCAATATCCTGTGACCATGTATATCTCCTATTGAATTGATTATATTTTTATTATACCGCCTATTTAGCGAATGCCGAACAGAAAAAGGAAATTTTACCTCTATGGGCTCTATTCTAGGGTGAATGGCGGGTACTTATCAGTAGTTAGCAGGAAGGCATATGCACCGACTCGAAGGCACCATCTACTTACACCTACAACGTAGTCAAACAAGTTTTTAGGGTATTTGCCTGTAAATAGTATTGCAAACCAGGCAATTATCGTTGAGATTATCGCGCCTATTATTAGCACAATCAAAACAGCGTAGTGAGGAATCGCTAAAAACCACTTAACCAACGGCAACCACCTATTAAGGTCTTTTTTTACGTCAGGGTATTTTATGTCTAAATGCACAGACTGCTCGTCTTCTGCGGAGGGGTATTTATCTGTTAGGAGTCCAACGTAGGCCATAACTCTTGCTGAAAACCGATTCAATTCTAAATTAAAATTAAACCACCAGAGTGGATAACGTTGCCTAAACAAAATCATCAATACCGTTGCGCCAAAGAGCCCTGCCGCAATGCCTCCAGTGTTTTCTGAAATAGTTGCCCCTGCTTCATTCGTGTATGTTTCGACAGCCGAAGATTCCACCAAGCCAACAATAATCATTATTGGTATTGCCCAAAGTAAACGAAAGAACGTGCTCAACCGATCCATTTTTCCTGGGTAGTCGATCTCTAAAGTTGCTGGGTATGTTACTTTTTTGTCTGCCATTACACTAATCTCCTTAATGCACTTAGATACCTATGTACTTATTCTATAACTAAAAAAGTCATTTTTAATAAAGTTGAGTTAATTACTGCTCTTGGAAGATAGTAACTTTGTGCGAGCAAGGGGGCTCAAAAGCCCCCGACCAGCCAACGCTGACGAGGGCTAGCCTGGCTATTTTTTACTCTCAAAGGCCTGGGGTTTTGTCCCCCACTAACTCGAAGCATGAAAAAAGCCGGTCAATGAAGACCGACTCTTTTCATGGTGGACTTCTACAACGAAATCCAAACCTATTTTACCTCAAGAAGTTGAAAACT
>CAYUFM010000013.1:0-28265 GCA_964444225.1 uncultured Candidatus Saccharibacteria bacterium
TCGTTAGCATGGCTTTTTCGACACCAAAAGTTCGGTCCATAATATCCATAACAGCGGCCACGCTGTTAGTTGTGCAACTTGCATTGCTGATGATGTCACCAGCGGTTTTTAGCTCATCCTCGTTAGCGCCAAGCACGATAGTTTTAACCTCTGGGCTTTTACTAGGACCACTGATCACAACCTTTTTAGCGCCAGCTTTGATATGAGCAGAAGAACCTTCAAAATCAGTAAACCTGCCTGTTGACTCAATTACAACATCCACATCATGTTCTTTCCACGGCAAAGCACTTGGCTCTTTCTCAGCAAAAACCGGTATTTTTGTACCAGCTACGATAATGTTTTTTTCGTCGAAGTCTACTTCTTTATCAAACTCACCATAGTTACTGTCGTGCTTTAATAAATGCGCCAGCGTCCGTGTATCTGTTAGGTCATTAATACCAACAACCTCAATATCTTTACGCTCAACAGCCACCCTAAAAGCTATTCGTCCTATTCTGCCAAAACCATTAATCGCCACCCGAGTCTTCATAAATAGTATTCTCCTTATGCTTATCTATAAGCTACAGTTTAAACTATCTAAGATTCGTTTTCAATCACACCAATCTTTATGGCATGACCCATGGCAGGTTTAACAAAATCCTCAAATTTTAATTTTGCAAAATCAGACGGAAGCATCCATTTATAATCATCGTGTTCATAACTTAATGTAATCAAAGGCTTCACATCGTTAATATTAACGACGCAAAAAAGCCTAGTTATACTACCACCACCGAATTTAGGCGTCAGCTCAGAATTGGCAAAAATTAGACTAAATTTACTATCTTTTATGTCTAGCCCACACTCCTCGAGCAACTCGCGATTTAGAGCTTTAACAATATCTTCACCGTCATCAACTAACCCACCGGGTAAATCCGGGTAGCCTGGGTGTGAAGGATGAGTATTACTTCTGTAGAGACATAAGATACTGCCGTCACCATCAAACAGAAAACATTTAACTGCAGAGAGTAAATTGTAATTATTTTTTTCCATTATCGGAAAAATTGCATTATTTGTTCTGCCACCGTGTTATACACTCACGAATTATTGTTGCGGCTTCTTCTGCGTCGCCCCAACCTAGGACTTTCGTGCTGCCTGGTTTTTTAAGGTCTTTATAGTGAGCAAAATGATGTTCAATTTTTTGCCTAAATCTTGGGTGTAAATCGTCTAGATTTTTTATGGCATCATCGGTGTTACGATCATCAGCTGGCACGCAGATAATTTTATCGTCAACCTCACCGTCATCTTCAAACTTCAAAACACCTATAACTTTAGCTTTTAAATATACACCAGTTGGAATTGGGTCATTAGTCAAAACCAGCGTGTCTAATTCGTCCCCATCTTCATCTAGTGTCTGCGGAATAAACCCATAATTGGTTGGTTTGGCAAAAATACTCGGCTCAATCCTGTCTAGCTCAAAACAAGCCAAATCACGGTTCCACTCGATCTTTAGTGTTGACCATTTTGGTATTTCTACCACTGTATTTATGACTCCGCCGTCAACATCGCCGGCATCTAAAATCTTGTTGTAATCTGCCATTATTTTTTACTCCTTTTCATTTCTATAAACTAATTATAGGTTATACTTTGCACAGAATGAAGGTAGAATTTGTAAAAAGCCAAGATATCGCGCACAATATCAAAACTTTCTGGTTTAAGCCCATGCAAAAATTCAGATTTGTTCCTGGCCAATTCACAGAAGTAACTCTCGAGCACAAAAACCTGGACGACCGGGGAGTAAAACGTTGGTTTACAATTTCTAGCCCACCCTTCAGTGAACTTTTGGGCATAACTACCAAATTTCATGACAACATTAGCACTTTTAAGCAAGCACTCCTAACTCTGAGCCCGGGCGAACAAATCGACTTTGCAAGTCCCATAGGATCATTTGTTTTGCCAAAAGACAGTAAAATACCGATTGTTTTTATCGCCGGAGGAATAGGTAGCACACCTTTTAATAGCATCCTTGAGAACGGCGCAGATGATTATGACATAACACTATACTACGGCGCTCAATCAGATACAGAAGTTGCTTTTGCAGATACTTTTGATAAACTCGGTGATAAATTTATAAAAATCATCGGTTTGCGTCTTGATGTCTCAAACATCTTGAATAACACAAAAAACCCGAGCCAAACTTACTTTTATATTTCTGGACCCAAGCCAATGGTCGAAGATCTAAAAACAAGTTTAACCGACAAAAACATACCTGAATCGCACATTTTTATGGATAAATTCCCAGGTTATTAACGACTAGATTCTTCGATAAACTCACGAATACGCAAAGCAGCTGTGGCGCCCTCACCAACAGCACTTGCTATCTGCATTGTGGCACCACTTCGCACATCACCCGCACAAAAAACTCCCGACATGCTAGTCATAAGCTTGTCATCTGTCTTGATCATGCCAATCTCGTCTAATTCAATCTCGGACTCTTTTAAAAATCCGGTGTTAGGTAGCAATCCGATAAATATAAATACTCCATCAGTATCAAAAGTAACCTCTTGTCCATCTTTAATAGCTTTTACGGACGACAGTTTATTATCCTCACCAGTTATTTCTTGGGTGACAGTATTATAGTGAATAGTGATTTTGTCTTTATACTTCTGCTCCATTTCATGGATCAACACATCAGACGCTTTTAATTTATCACCACGTACTAACAGATCAATTTTAGTAGCAAATTTAGTTAAGAACATTGATTCTTGTACAGCAGAGTTGCCACCGCCAACCACAACTAGTCTTTTGTCGCGATAAAATGCACCGTCACAGGTTGCGCAAAAATGCACTCCACGAGCATAAAACTCTTCTTCTCCAGGAATTCCAAGTCGTTTGTAATCGCTACCGGTTGCTATCAATACTGCCCTGGCTTTAACTGGACCATCTGTTGTGTCTAGCACAACGATATCACCGTCCTTAGATAATTTTGTAACTTCACCTAGTGTTATATTTGCGCCAAATCTCTCGGCTTGTTTGCGCAGATTTTCGCCCAACTCCAGTCCTGATATTCCATCAGGAAAACCAGGATAGTTATCTACCCAGTCGGTCGTCGAAGCTAGCCCGCCAATTACACCTTTCTCGAACAATACTGTTTCTAGATCTTCGCGGGTTGTGTATATAGCTGCTGCAAGTGACGCCGGTCCGGCTCCAACCATTACAACGTCATGGACTTTGCTGTCAGATTTTTCTTGAGAGTAATTTTCTATATGTTCTGCTAGCCATTCGTCTTCAGGATAGACTTTAATGTCATCACCAATTTTGACGGTAGGTATACCTTTTTTGCCCTGAGGGATATTATCTCCAGCGAGAGCTTCATGCTCAGCGCCTATTTCAGGGACTTCAACGTCTCTAAACTCATACTTAATACCTCGTGAATCTAATTTTTCACGTAGGGCGTGGCAACTAGCGCACCAGTCTGCTCCGTATAGAACAATACTTTGCATAAGATTAAGCTACCGCAGGTGCTAACTGGGAGAGGTTATATCCCACAATAACTTGTTTACTATCATCATGTTTCGTGACAACAGTTACCGGAACAGTCAAGGACCCACTTAGCTCGAAAGCCTCTTTTTGACGATGAGGATGCTCGTCCAAATTAACTACATCGTAGCTCTGCCCTTTAGCATCAAGCCACTTTTTCACCATGCCACAGTATGCACAGGTGTTGGTAGTAAAGATAGTAATATTCTTGGTCATTTGGTCTATTCCTTTTATTTTTTATGTTAACTAAACTATTGTATATCCATTATATGTAGCGCTTTTTAATAAATCAAGACGCTATATGTTGTGTTTTATGCAATTATCTCGCTTTTGCTTTTACTCACCAATCTTGACGATTTCTATGTCGAATACAAGGTCAGAATTTGGAGGAATATTAGCAGAAGGTGACTGTGCACCGTAGGCTTGTTCGGCAGGTATAAGGATGCGTCTTTTGCCACCTACTTTCATTCCAGGCACACCATCAGTCCAACCTTTTATAACCTGAGTTAGGCTAAATGGTATTGGATTACCTGAGTCCAAAGAACTCTGAAAAATTGTACCGTCCTTAGCAAGCGCACCTGTGTAGTGAGCCGTAACAGTTGCACCTGGTTGCACTTCCTCGCCGGTTCCAACCAATGTATCAATCTTTTGTAAAGTTTCTACTTTTTCTACAGGCGTAAAGTCTGCTAGTTTTGTTCCTTCTAATTTCACCTTGTTCTCCTCTGTTTTATTATTTTCGTCCTTATTTTGATTTAGCTGTTCGTTTAGTTGAGCCGTGAGTTCTTCTTGATTTTTCTTGTCGCGACTAGTCTTAACTTGATCCCAGATTACAAACCCAGTAAACGCCACAGACGTCAAAAAAAAGACAACCACAATTGTCAAAATAAACGCCCTCTGGCCACCACTTCGTACTCCCATACTTCCCTCTTTCTTTTTTAAACTCTACCAATAATACTACCTAAGTTGAGTCTTCAAGTCCAGAGTACTTCGCGGTTTTC
This sequence comes from uncultured Candidatus Saccharibacteria bacterium, assembly GCA_964444225.1. Lineage (GTDB taxonomy): Bacteria > Patescibacteriota > Saccharimonadia > Saccharimonadales > 2-12-FULL-41-12 > JALHOM01. The sequence continues at coordinate 4,515 of CAYUFM010000013.1, forward strand.
TCGTCAACTAACTGTGATATTAATGCAGGCTAGTCGGTGTGGGGTGCGAGGAAATTACCAGCCTCCGCCACCACCTCCACCGCCACCGCCACCTGAACTACCGCCAGACGCACCGCTACTGCTCTCGAAGCTATTACTAAAACTAGTAGACATTCCGCCAATACTGCTTGCAAAATTAGTTGCTGAAAAAGCGGCAGTATTGCTACTAATCCAGTTTGGTTGTGAGGTTAAAATTCCGTCAAACTGTTTAGACCAAGACTTTTCCACCCCTAGAGCAACGGCAAAAGGAAGAAGTTTTTCAAACAAATCAACGGTTTTTTTGGGCTCAGCATACGGCCGGTCGACACTTTGCATCATTTTTAAACGGTCTTTTTCGGCAACATTCATATACATTTTTAAACCTTCAATTTTTTCATAAATTTCTACCCCGGCATGAGTGCGTCGTTGCATGGCAAACCCAAGCAACAAAGTTACGATCGCAGCGCCAATGATTCCCGCCTGAAAACCATTTGGCAAAAATCCCATAAATGCACCAGCAAATATCCCGATAAAACCAATAGCCAACATCCAGCCCATAGATTTGTCAGCCTTCTCGTCGATTAGACCATACGTTTTTATTAGTGAATTCTTGACGTCTTTATTGGTGGACTGCACAGCACTCATCATATTAGTTCGATTTATTTTCTTTATTTCAATAATTTCACCCACGGTCATATTGCTGAACACTCCGTTAAGCAGGGCCTTTTCATGGGCCTTCAACCCACTAGTGTCTGTGACTAGAAGCTCAAGACTAAAATTCTGAGTCTTGGCAAATAAAAACTTTTTTGTTTCTTGATGAATTTTTACATATCCTCTTACGGCCAGGTCTATTAATGTAGCAGAGAGGTCCTTGCCGTCTACTCTATAGTCCGCAAGCATACCAACTTCTGCCGGAGACAAATCGTTGGGAGGCTCGTATTCAGGTACAATTGTTCCTTTTCCTTTAAAGTCTTTGCCATGTCTACGCCAGTAACGCCCCGAAAGACCAGCCAACAACACACCGCTACTTAGCCCTAAAATATTCAAAAGATTATCTTTAAATTTATCAGCTAGTGTGGGTTGAGTAAAAGTTGTGCCTTCGATGTTTAGGCCGATGGTTAGGCCCTCAAGAGGGAGTAGTGACTTCGTAGTTTGAACCGTTGCAGTTGTGTCATTAAGGCCAGATTGACAATCTTTAGAGGTCGAACCCTGCTTTCCAGTAAAGCAAACCGTGCCAGGACTACTAAAGTTGCCGTTTTTTAACGTGACTTTAGCAGAAACTTTCTCAAATGGTTGCGCCCAGTCATTGCCATTAACGTCCCAATAAAATTGCTGACCTTCTTCAAAATTAATAATTCTTTCCTGGTAATACACTATTTTGTAAGTGTGCTTGCCGGTAATCGTGCGGTTTGGATCACCAATTTTTAGTACTAAATTGTTATTTTGTACACTGGTTTCATACTTTTCTTTATTACCATCACGCTCAATTGAATTAATTTTTAGCTTAGTGTCGTAACCTCGATGTTGTTTTGGAATAGATCTAAAAATTCCGTGGTTTTGGTCCGTAAATGTCACTTCCAAGACCTCAGAGGTTATCATCGAGCCCCCGACTTTATCGTTAGAAATCACATATTCAGCGTCAAAATTATTAATAGTAAAGTCATCTACGTTAGCTTTTGCAAAACCACCTAAAAATACCATTGAAGTGGCGAGACATAAAGTAAATATCAGCTTCTTCATATCTGTAATGCGTGAAGTTTCTCAACCGCAGAATCAACCACACCAGAAACGAGCCTACTCATAACATCTTCGCTGAGAGTGCGGTCATAGCTAGACAAAGTAAGCCTAAATGTAATACGTTTTTTATTACCAATATTTTCGTCCTTAAACATATCAATCAATTGCAATTCTACACCGCAGTCTTCAGGACAAACCGTAGTACTGCTACTATCTAGCTCAGTTTTTAGGTCAACGTACGACACATTATCCTCAACTTCTAGACATATATCCTGAGATATAGAAGGAAAGCGAGAAAGCGGCACGTATTTTAACTGATTGGTATCCCCTAATTCATCTAAATATAGCTCAAACCCAGCAACCGAGTTAGGTAATTTGAGTTTATTTAATACATTCAGATCAAACTCTCCAACAACTCCAACCATTTTGTCGTCTTTTACTACAACAGCACTTCTGGTAACGTCAAATGGCTTAACCATCTCTTTTGAAGAAGGAGCTCCTGACATTTCATCTACAGTATATGGAAGAAATTGAGCATTTGGTACAAGCTGAGATACATACTTTTTAGCCCGAAAGAAGACATCCTTAGTGGAATTCTTGTCAAAATAGACTAAAGCCACGGTGCCCTTTTCTAGTGGCAGATCAGAATACACCATTGATTTATTATGGACATTTCCTAGCTCAAATAAGGCAAATTTATCATGTCCAGCTTTGATATTTTGATAAACAACATTTAGTAAGCTTGGGGTTAAACTAAGTCGGTAATATTGCAAATCTGGACTGATGGCATTACTGAGCTTAAAGGCCATTTCTGGATCTTGACCGGCTTTTTCCAGCAAGTTCCCGTGCACAAAACTGTACGTCAGAATTTCATTAGCGCCAAAAGACGCCAACTTATTTCTTACTAGGTTTTTAACTGTAATTCTAGAGTCAATAATTGCTGGAGCCACGCCTTTCTTTGGCAGAACTTGTGGCATTTTATCGTAACCCAATAGCCTTCCAACTTCTTCAACAATGTCTTCTTTTATCTCTATATCCGTCCGCCAAAACGGCGCATAAAATTCAATCTCACCTTCAGCGCCTTCTTCCAGACATGCAAATCCAACATTTCGTAGAAGCTGTTTTATTTCTTCTGATGAAAGCTCCAAGCCCAGTCTAGAATTGATAAATTCTGCAGAAGCTACAACCTTGCTGTTAATCGACTGACTGTCATACATTTCCTGCGGAAAATTCACTACATCAATAACGTCGCTGGCTTGCTTACCCCCAGCAATCTGCTTGACGTCTTCCATCATTTTTACAATTACGCGGTCATTCTGCAGGGGCGACTGACCTTTATTATTTCTGGTAACCGCATCGGTAAAAAGTCCGTGCTCCATACTAGTCCGACGAATTGAGTACATGTCAAAGTTAGCACATTCAATAATGATATTCTTGGTGTTTTCATCCACGCCTGTTGTTGTGCCACCCATCACACCACCAATGCCTATTAATTCTTTGTCGGTGGCGATCATGATTGCTTCTGAGCGCGGCGCAATGGTTTTGCCGTTTAGTAGAGCTATGGTTTCGCCTTCTTTTGGCAAACGTACAGTTAAGTTAGTGATATCTCCTGATAAGTTTTTTACCTTGTCGTAATCATACGCGTGCAACGGTTGCCCAGTGACATATGCAAGATGATTGGTCATGTCAACAACGTTGTTTATGGATTTAATGCCTATTCTGGTCAACAAAGCTTGTACCCAGACTGGGCTTGGCTTTATAGCTACATCACTCATCGCGACCGCCATAAAACGTGGTACTAAATTAGGAATTTCATTTTTTACTTCCAGTTTTAGAGTATCTACGATTTCGGATTTTGAAGATTTTAAGAAAATCTGTGGAATTTTCAAATACCAGTCAGGTGTAGTGAATTCATGACCATATATTCCGGCAATCTCGCGGGCCACACCCAGCACACCAAAGCAATCAGGCCGATGTGTAAACATCTTGTTCTCGATATCAATGACTGTGTCGTCCAGACCATAAAGGTTTTTAAATGGTGTTCCAGGCGTCATGTTGTTTTCGCCAACATCTTCAGCGCTAATTTCAAGCAAACCTTCGTGGCTATCGCTAATCGCTAGTTCACTTGGACTAGCCAGCATACCATTACTAACAACACCACGAATTTCTCGGGCCTCTAGCACAAATGGGTCTTTGTCGTGAGTAGCTGGCACAGTTGCACCAGGCGGAATCCAAGCAACAGTTAAGCCTTCACGGACATTTGGCGCCCCACAAACGACTTGAACGTTTTCGCCCGTTCCAGCGTCAATCTCACAAACCGATAATTTATCTGCATCTGGATGCTTTTCGCACTTTACGACTTTTGCAACGACAACGCCCTCGTATCGTTTACCATAATCTATTACCTCTTCAACGGCCCCTAGCTGAGCACCAATTTTGGCAACAAGGCCATCAACATCACTAAGATCAAGCTCCCCGCCCGTATAATATTTAACTGTCTTTAAACTAACTTTCATTAAAATTGCCTCAGGAAATTAAGTTTACCGCTATTAAAATGCCGGATGTCCTCGATGCCGTTTTTCATCATAACCATACGTTCTATACCTTGGCCGAAGGCAAATCCGGTGTAGACATCTGGGTCTATGCCAGCCATCTTTAGAACATTTGGATGAATCATGCCACAGCCTAGAAGCTCTAGCCATTTTTGCTCCTCGCTGTCGTCCCGTCGCAAAATCTGAGGTCTCTCAACCGCCAGCTCGAAGCTAGGCTCGGTAAATGGAAAGTAAAAAGGTTGAAGTTTTACGTCCAACTCTTCGCCAAAATATTCATTTAGATAAGTCTTCAGTGTCGCCACCAACATCCCAGCGTGCACGCCCTTGTCTACATAAATTCCTTCTAGCTGATGAAAGGTGTGCTCGTGAGTTGCATCCAGGTCTTCATTACGAAATACTCTACCCGGGATAACGTAAGCGATAGCCTCACCTTTTTCTAATAGATGTTTATTGGCGGCCAAAATCCTATTTTGCATCGTAGAAGTGTGTGCCGGGGCAATGAAGCCGTCTTCTGTCATGAACGTATCATAATCGTCGCGGGCCGGATGACCCTCTGGAAAGTTCAAACTCTCAAACATATGATAATCATCATCAATCTGCCTGGATTCCATTGCAGAAAATCCCATTCTTCCAAAAATGTCTAAAATTCTTTCAATTTCTTGGCTAAGTGGATGAATCGACCCGATAGTAGCCGGCAACACCTGCGGTGCATTAGTTAAATTAGTATTTAAATCCCAAGGCGCCGTTACGTCTATTGGCTCACGATTATCTGTCTGGTTTTCTGTACCCAATATTTGTTCTAGCTCGGCCCGTAGCTCATTTACCGCTTTACCAAATGCACCTTTTTTATCATCTGGCATTAGTTTAATTTCATCAAACAGGCTTCTCAATTCAGGACTTTTAAGCACGCTACGATCACCTTCATGCGCGCGCTTCTTTAGCTCATCTATAATACCTTCAAATTGATACATCTTATTACTCATTGTATCAGAGGTGGTATAATTGTGACATATGGGAAACTTTAGCTTCGATATTGTTAGCGACTATGACAAGGCCGAGATGAACAACGTCTTCGACCAAACCAAAAAGGAAATCACAAGTCGGTATGACTTTAAGGGCACTCAAGCAGATCTAGACTGGCTGGACGGCGATAAAACCGGACTCAAAATCACTGGTGATAGCGACTATCATATCGATGCTATCTTAGACATTATCCGAAAAAAACTAGCTACTAGAGGCCAAAGCCAAAAAGTACTAGACGTCAGCAAAGAAGCCACCACCACAAACCTGAAGACAACTAAAGAAGTCTTATTTAAGAAAGGCATCTCTGGCGACAACGCCAAAAAAGTCACGGCTAAAATCCGTGACAGCTACCCTAAAGTAAAAGCTACTATTCAAGGCGACGAGATCAGAGTCACGAGCCCCAAAAAAGACGAACTCCAAGCCGTTATGCAACTTCTTCGCGAAGCCGACTTTGACTTTCCGCTAAGTTTTACAAACTTCCGCTAGGCATCAGTGCCAGATTTTGCAGAATTAATTTGATCTGTAATATTTTCTATAACTGGGCCAATTAATGGTATCTGGTCAAATAGAGACAACAGCCACACAAGAACACCTACACCTATTGTTATTCCCACAACACTACCTACAGCAAAGAAAATACCTCTCATAAAATTTTCCCAATACAAACGCTTACGGCTTATGTAGCCAGAGGCAAAAAGTAGCTCTAGTGCTAGCGCAACTTGCTTGCGGTTTTTTATCAGAAGTTCGCGCGCATTCAAAGGACGCTGTGGTCGCTGTGGCTCCGGCTTTTGTTGCCGGGGTGGCCTCGACTGAGTTTGATTCATGACCTAATTCTACCAGAAACTAAGCTTTAGCGTATATTGGAACAACTTCACCACTCCAGCTTTCCCAAATAAAAAGCGGGGCATTTTTATGCAAAACTGAGCCTAGTCTTATTCTTCTTCCATCTTGAGATACTCTATTATCGACTCCTTGATTGTAATGATAATGCCCAGTTACCAAAGATTTATGAAAACCATTTGGTACATCTTTAGAAGTAGATAGTGTGTAAGGCCAGATATCAAAAATTTGTGGTGGCTCGCTTGACCAATTAAATCCATCCGAATTTGGGTTTGCACTTATATCAAGTGCTTCCTTTTGGCCCCCCTGTCCGGTCCATTCTTCAGATGTGATTCCAGCATGAACCGCTAAAAACCCCTCAGCTTCAAAGTAAGGAAGCAGACCATAGAAATATCTGTCATGACCGGCTTTAGTTATTGAATCCCTTAGTTTATTAACTGCATCTAAGGCAACTTTAGCTGAAGGGTTTTTTGGTAAGTCAAGATTCGTACCATAGGCCCTCAACATATCAGTGTGATGATATGGCCAGATACTTCTTGCCCAAACTTCTTGCGCCTCTCGTTCGTTCTCGTTCATAGAAGCCCCAACAGTCCACTCATGATTTCCAGAGACGCATATAGCTCCTACTTCCAATAATAGGTCCACTGTTTTTTTGGAGTCACCATAATCTGGTGCATCAATTGCATCACCAATGCTTACTAGCTGTACATCTTCATTCTCATACCGCGATATACAGGACATTAAATTCTCGTACCGTCCATGAATATCACCAGTCACTACAAACTTCTGTTCAGCTTTCATTGAACTGAATATTATACCATACTTTGTCAAATTTTGCACGTTTTTTTGAGTCAGAAAATGCGTAAATTTTGACATTAGTCAAGTTTGTGAAGACTAATCGTCGGTTTTAGGGCGATCAATCTGGTCTAGCTCTAACACTGGTTCTCCACCACCAATTTTTACGATGTCTTTATCTATTTTACCGAGCTCTTTGGATGCGCTGTTGTAGTGACTAACCGTGGCACCTAAACTATTGCCGATCTTGCCAAAGTACGTGTTGTAGGCTAGCAAGTGCTTTTGTAATTGTTCGATATTTTTGCGAATAACATCTGTGTCTTTTTGAATTTCCAGGCTCTTTAACCCTTGGACAATTACTTGCAACATTGCTGAAAGCGTACTTGGACCCACTATAACTACCCGCTTTTCTACAGCAGCGTAGTTCATCAGATCTCGTCCCGACACACCACTAGCTCCAACTTTGTTGGCTAGTAAGTCATAATAAATTGCTTCTGAGGGTATAAACATCAGCGCTTGGTCCATCGTGCCTTTTTTAGTATTTATATATTTAGATGTTTCATCGATCCGTTTTTTCAGATCTTCTTTAAAGGCTTTTTCAAAAGCCGGACGCTCACCGTCTTTTGCCTCGACCAAGCGGTTATAATTTTCTAAAGAAAACTTACTGTCTATCGGTAAAATCCTACCGTCGAGATGAATCACAGCATCCACAATATAAGAATCACCTATTTTGTGCTGCAAACTATATGAACTAGGCGGCAATAGATTCTGCAGTATTTGCTCTAGATAGAATTCACCCAGCACACCTCGTTGCTTTGGATTTTGGAGTACATTTTGCAGCTGCTTTAACTCATCCGCCACATCGACAACTCGTTTGTTAGTCTCATCAAGTTTGGTTAAGCGCTCAGTCACATCTGTCACCAGCTTGGATGATTCCTTAAACTGATTGAGCATGCTTTTTTGCATTTGCTCGTTGTTTTTATCGATCCGATCACTGATTTGACTACCAAGGCTATCCTTTAGCTTGGTGACATTCTCGCTAAGTGTCGTTATATCCTGCTTGATCAAACCAGCTGTGCCATCGCTGGGCCGATTCTGGTTTTTTACCAAAACAAAAATCAACACCACGTTCACAAGCCCCAAAACTATAAGACCAACTTCCATATCTATAGTATACAGCTTTTGCTAATGATCGTCGGTCTCATTATGTGCATTTACCTGAGAATACATGGCCGTATCATTCTCGTGACCTGCATCGATATACTGGTGGGCGTAAATTATAGCAAAACCGACGGTAATCACACCAATCAGTAGCATCAAGGGCTGAATCTGGATAATTTTATCACTTTTAGAAGTCTGGTGAATAGTTGGAATAATGTCACTCATGGCAATGTAGAGTAGAAATCCAGCACTAAGTCCAAGCATGATTCCTATCGGCAATTTTTCGGCACTGCCCAACCAATACACCGGCAGAGCCATTGCAGTTGTTGAAAGCGCTGTTAGCATATTTACAATCAAAACTCGTTTTCTAGACATGCCCCGGGATAGTAACAGTCCAAAGTCACCAATCTCTTGCGGAATTTCATGCGCAGCAACTGCAACTGCAGTAATAATTCCTGTCGGCACCGATATCAAAAACGCTGCCGCAATTGCAACACCATCTAGAGCGTTATGTATAAAATCACCAAAGATTATCAAGTTTTTTGACACGTTTTTGCGAGCTTCATCTTCGTCGTGGTGATGATGAAACCAATGCAAAAATCTCTCTGCCAGGAAAAAAGCCAAGATTCCAAGCAAGCAAGCCAACAATACCTCGCTCGGCTCGCCTTCACTAACACCCTCACTGAGTAGATCCAAAAAAACGGCAGCAAGTAATCCGCCGGCCGCAAAAGGTGTGGCGTATTTTATCAATTTTTCGACATTTGATTTTTTTGTTATTAATAGTGCCCCGCCCACCAACGACAACAAACCGCCAACGAGTGAGAAAACTAATACATATAAATAATCGTCCATCTGTTTTTAATCTTATCAAGTATGCGTGTATTACGGAAGAAAAACATTGAACCCCGGGGTACCCGAGGTTCTTGGGAAGCCTCACACTTCCATATATATTGTAGTCCTTAAGGCCTAAATGTAGCTGTGATAAACCTCACACAACTACTTGGCGCGCTTGCGCTTGTTGGGGTCTAGCTCACGTTTACGAAGACGTAGGTTCTGTGGAGTAACTTCTAGTAGTTCATCATTTTCGATAAAGTCCAGGCATTGTTCTAGACTAAAAACAGTTGGTGGTGTTAACTGAACAACACCATCACTGCTAGTACTGCGCATATTTGTTAGTTGCTTGGCACGACAAACGTTAATTTCCATATCTTCTTGGCGAGTATTTAAGCCAATGATCTGACCGGCATAAACTTTTAGCCCTGGACCAACAAAACAAGTCCCACGCGCCTCAACGTTCTGCAAAGCATACGGTGTGGTTACGCCAGCTTCAAATGATATGAGGACTCCGTTACGAAGTTGTTGAAGTGCTGGACCCTGCGGTTGATATCCGGCGGTTAAGCTGTGCATTATTACCGTGCCTTTGGTGTTGGTAAGCAAGATTCCCTTTGCGCCAAGTAATGCACGAGTAGGCAGTTCATATACCAGCTTGGTGACGCCTTTGGGACTAGCAAACTGCTCTTTTAGGACTGCTTTACGAGACCCCATCTCCATCTGGACAGTACCAACATGCTCTGCAGGCACCTCAACTATCAACTCTTCAATAGGCTCCATAACTACACCATTTTCTTCGCGGGTAACAACTTGCGGGCGACCAACTTCAAATTCAAAGCCCTCACGACGCATAGTCTCAATTAACACACTTAGGTGAAGTTCACCTCTACCGGCAACCAAAAAACCAATTCCCTCTTCTTCAACCGTCAATCCAACATTAACCTCTAGTTCTTTTTGTAGACGATCACTAATTTGCCTAGAAGTCGTAAATTCTCCTTCTGTACCTTTAAGCGGGCTTGTATTAGGACCCAAGTAAATTTTAAGAGTCGGAGCTTCTACTTCCATAACTGGTAATGCTTCAGGGTTTTCGGCATCGGCAATAGTTTCACCAATTTTAGCGTCAGCTATACCTGTTAATTGGACAATATCGCCCGCCACACCGCCAGGAACTTCAAACTTACTCACGCCATGACTCATGTACACACTGTCAACTTTTGCCTTAGATAAAGAGCCGTCTTTTTTACACAAAACTACTTGTGACCCAGAGCTAACCTTGCCTCGCGTAATTCGTCCAATAGCATACTTGCCCTTGTAGCTGTCCCAAGCTAGAGCTGTAACTAGCATCTGAAATGGTGCTGTTGGGTCAACTTCTGGCGCCGGAACATTAGTCTGAATTGCGTCAAAAATTACATCTAAACTGCCCTCAGCTTCTGCGTCTGCGGGAATCTTGTCCCAAGCCTTGCCACTGCGTCCAATTGCATAATAAACCGGATAGTGCAGCTGATCTTCGTGTACAGCTAGTTCTAGGAATAAATCTGCTAATTCGTCTTCTACCTCTTTGATGCGCGAGCCAGATTTATCGATTTTATTAATAATTACTATCGGTTTTAACTCGGCCATCAAGGCCTTACTTAGTACAAATTTGGTCTGAGGCATTGGACCTTCTTGGGCGTCAACTATTAGCAAGCAACCATCTGCCATGTTAAGTGTGCGTTCAACCTCACCAGAAAAATCGGCATGTCCTGGGGTATCAATAATATTTATACGGTAGTCACCATGCTGAACGGCAGTAACTTTGGCGGTAATAGTAATGCCACGCTCTTTTTCCTGGTCACCACTGTCCATTATCAGCACCTGGTTCATTTCGGCTTGGTTATCCCGAAAAGTCTGAGACTGTTTTAAAAGCCCATCAACGAGGGTTGTTTTACCGTGATCCACGTGGGCAATAACTGCTATATTCCGAATTTTACTCGGATCTTGAACTGCAACTGACATAAAAATCCTTAAATTTTATAAAATTATTGTATTAATTATACCATTTTGAAAAGAGTAAGTCGAGTTTACAGCCAGCGTCGTTTTTTGAAGTAAAATATCGTACCAAAAGTAAGTAATACCGTTACTACTAGAATAATGCTAAAGGCGTGTTTGTTTTCTTGAAGAGGCACCAAAACATTCATGCCCCACAAACCACCGGCTATCATAGGTATTGTCAAGAATATTCCTATAGAGGTTAGGCGTTTGAAGGTTTTGTTTAAATTGTTGGTTGCAATTGTGTCATAAGCTTGGCGAATGTTTACAAGTGTACGCAAGCGAGATTTTGTCAGCTCGATCAACTCAGTAGTGTTTAGTGTTAGATCTTCTATTAAATCTTGGTCATCTTCGTACAATTTCATATAACGACCAGTTCGCAAACTAACCAAAACAGCAGATTGAGGTTGTAGCGCAGTTAAAAACTCATTCAAATCTTCCTCAAGTTCAATAAAGCTAACAAATTCAAAGTTACTAATCTCACTCTGGCGCAGTCTAGACCTTATTTGAAGGACACGCTTGCTAACTTGATTTAATTGCAGGCGATATGATCTGTTAATTTGTTCTAAAATCCTTAGGAATGTTTTGGTCCGCTGAGTTGTTAGCACCTCGACCTTATTGTTGATAATTTGATCTAAAACATCATGGCCACGACGCATAATAGTTACTATGTGGCTGGGCGTGTATACAATCAGAAGTGGTTCGGTAGCAATATCTTTACCTTCGGGGTAACAATATCTTGTAAAAACATAGGTTGAGCCTTCACTTATCTCAACACGAGGAGCTTCATAAACGTCAATTGCGTCTTTTAAAAGATCTAGATCTAGTCCAAAATCCTTGGCGACTTTCTCTAGCTGATCATGATCAGGCTCTAAAACATGACACCAAGACCCCGTCTTTGGTTTGTCTAAAATTTCTAAATTTCGAGCACGGGCATTGCTGTAATAATGCGTTATCATATGTTACCTATAGTAACATCCCGGGGCTAGCTTTCTATAAAACTCTTGATTTGATGCTTGCTAGCACCAAAAAGCTTTGGCACAAACAATCCTAAAATCATCCAGTGATTAACGCCCTCAAGTTGCTTGTTTACGGAAGGAATATTGTTAATCATCAAAAATTCGTGCAATTTAGAAGAGCCTTTGGGGCTTACAGTTACATCGTTAGTACCATGCATTAACAAATACTTTGTAGTTTTAGGGCTATTCTCTACATAACTATATGTTTCTTGTTTTTTTGACTCATAAGAATCGGTAAAAATCTTTTCCCAACGAGGCCAGTTTTTTTCTAAGAACCAATTAACAGCAGCCAAGGCTATTACCCCATCAACTGGGTTTTCGCGTTGCTTCATGGCAGTAATCAAGGCAGTGTGCCCTCCGGCGGAGTGTCCCATAAGATAGACCTTGTTTTTTGGGAAACGTTTCCTGATAACATCTAACAAAGTTCGAGCATCTTTTATAAAACCCGGAAATGTCTGATCTGGAAATTTGGGATAATTTGCAACTACAGCGTTATACCCGCTTTTTTGTAGATAAGCTCCAACAAATTTATAATCATTTTTATCACCATTCTGCCACGACCCGCCGTGCCAAAAAATAACTACTGGCGCTTTTTTGGTTGCACTTGGATAAAGATCATACTTCATAGATTCGTCATCACCATAAGCTACGTTCTTTTCAGTATTTTTACCCCTAAAGATCAGTGAGACAGTTTCTAATATAATCATGTTTATCCCAGTATAGATACTGACCTTGCCAGTACTAACGCTAATGTAAATACTGATATCAATGCCTGTACTCCCATAAGAAGCTTAGAAGATCGAGTTAGGGGTTTTGCATCAGCAGCAGCAAAGTTAATTGCGTTTGTCATAGAAAGATAAAAGTAGTCAAAAAACTCAGGTTTCCAGTCTATAAATTCTTTCTCCATGTCTTGTTGTGTAAACTGAAAATCTTTTTCGCGAGTGGACCAACGCCGTCTAGTTAAACCTGGGCTATCAATCTCCCAATACCAAAGAGCAAAGACGATAACGTTAGTCAAAAATATTGCCAAAGCCGACGCTAAAAGTTGTAGGCCACTTTCATTGAAGGAGCCAGTTATTAGAGAGTTAATCACTACAATAAGCGATGCCGCATTAGCTGCAGACATCAAAAGTAACAACGAAATTGCCGCAAACCTGTGCATTGACCTACTGTGAAACGTTTTTACACTTGAGCTAAAGCTGATCACAGTTACCAGCGCCAGTTCCGCCAAAATAATAAAAAACTGTGCCGAAGTAAAGCCATGGTTGGCGCGCCAAACCATTATTTGCAAAAATATCGCCACAACAAGAGCACTCTGGGCCTGCAACATTTCTGCTTTACCAATCTTTTGTAACATTACTACTGCTCCAGGCTTTGTTTTATTTTATTTGCGTGTTGATCTAATGTGTTTCTGTCAAACTTAATTACTGTATTTTCGATAATTTTTTTTGACGTTACATCACCAGGTTCGGTTTGTGGCACAACATGAGTATGCGCATGCGGTACATCCCAGCCCATAACCATAATTCCAACTTTTTCAGGCTGAAACGCAGCATCCAACGCAACAGATACCTTTTTTACAACTGCCATATTTTTAGCATACAAGTCATCTTCCATGTCCCAAACCGACTCAATATGACGCTTTGGTATTACAAGTGTGTGGCCAGGATTAATGGCTTCGATCGTTAAAAAGGCCATGATATGATCATCCTCATAAACCGTAGACGAAGGTAACTCCCCCGCGACTATCTTGCAAAAAACACAGTCGTCCATAACTCTATTCTAACGCCTTTTAGAATTTTTGTTAGCATTTTTCTCCAAAATATAAGTTATCTCTATAAAAAATTATTAAACAAATCAACACATGTATTTTTAACTTAAAAAATAATCTACCCTTGAGATAACAAAGAAGTTAGAGGGGCTCAACAGAACAATATACGATATCTGGGCCCTTGCCCCAATGACCAAGATATTCAGAGTGGTAATAACCGCCTATCGCCCCACATTCAGCCTCGCTAGTTACTCCATCGTAAACTTCTATTTGCCTGGGTACGTCTCGACTACATTCAAGAGCATGGCAAGTACTTATCATGTGAGTACCAGTACTATTTATTTTTACTAAAAAAACAACTAACGAAACAATTATAACCAAACCGGATAAGAGCAGAATAATCTTTATTCGATTCTTTTTAGCCACTAGACTCTTTTTAATCATTTGGTTCTTTTCAGCCATAAGCTAAGTATACTACCTAATATTTATAGGTTGAATCAACACACTTAGTTAGCGCAAGGTCGTGTTAAAAAGGCCATGATATGATCATCCTCATAAACCGTAGACGAAGGTAACTCCCCCGCGACTATCTTACAATAAACACAGTCGTCCATAACCCAAAACCCCTACTTAATAATGTAATTATACACGTAAACTAGTCGACGCTGAAGACCAAATTCTGGTATTTTATTAACAATCTTTTTAAAGAAGGCAAGAGCTGGCTGGCTGACGTAATATGCGACAAAAGCATACATAATTCCCAAAATTGCGTCTATCACATAGTGCTCACCCATATACACGGTCCCGAAAAATATACCCAGAGGGTAAATAAGGGTCAAATACCTCCAGCGTGATCTAAACAACTGGATTACGAAGATGAAAAATAGAGTTGCATAGGCTGCGTGTAGTGATGGTACGGCCGCTACTGGATTGGGTGAAATTTTGTTGTATACAGAGGGAAAATCTTGTACACCCATCGCCCACCAAACATCACTAGAAATCCTCTGTATTGGCTCAATCACCCCAGTTTGAGTAGCCATCCATGGTGGTGCCGCCGGAAAAGCAACATATGTTAAAAATCCAGCAAATGACAAGACTACAAAAGCTGTCACAAATCGCCAATAATGAGCTTCCCGCTTTTTCCAGATGATAACTGCCAAAACTATTGGTAGCACAAAATGAAGCATATATATGACATAAAACCCAAAATCATACCACTGTGCGCTACCCTGCCACAGCCAATTTTGTAAAGATTTAGTTGGTAAGATACCAAAAAATAGCAGTTTGTCGACATCTGGCATAAAGCCAAAATTCACATTACCATTTAAATAATCTGCAAAACCACGAAACAAATCATACACAGCCAGCAAAATCACGAATGGCGCTAATCTTCTTAAAAGTTCTAGACCTTGTCTAAAGATCAAACCAACACAAAAGGCAAAAATCAACAATTTATCAGGTGTCGGAAAACTAGGAGTCCTTAGGTATAAAACCAGGCAAGTTACTGCACCGATTACCCCAATGTATGGCAGTAGCTTTTTTTGCATATTTATAAATTATAACAGATGTTCCGGGCTAATTATTGTAACGAATTATTAACTTTGCCGTTACATATAGAGCAAGTAAATAATTAGGAGCAATTATGAAAAAAAGCACATATATGAGAACTTTAATGATCGCCGGTCTGGTAGCACTTGTTGCCGTCCCAACTATAGCTTCGGCTCGTCAAGAGGCTGATGATCCAGTCGGACACACCCGACAAGAAGACCGCCAAGCTGACAGACGCGAAGACCGCCAACAAGACAATACCGCCACAACCCAATCTACAGAAACAGTTGTTGACGGCATTAAAGTTGAAACAGGAGCAACCTTGCCCAATGGCGCAATATCTATGGAAGAAGCAAGGGTAATTGCCCAGGGCCAGCGTCCTGACTCTATTATTTTTAAGGTAGAAATCGAAGCCGAAGATGGCACAGTAGTTTACAGCTTTCGATTCACTGATGATGGGCGCGTTGATGTCCGCGCATCAGACGGCACTGTGAATAGAGTTGAGGATACTAGCTCTGAATCACCTACACCTGCAAATAGTGATGATAGCCCTAGTGATGATTCGTCAGGCAATGACGATAATGATGACGAGTACGAAGCTAATGACGACAACGATGACTCTGACCGCAACCGTCACTAAACAATGCTCTACTAGGCTAATACTTATTTAGGTACATAACAGTCTCGATTTTTGTAAAATCTTTCAAAAGACTTGCTTTTAAGCGAACTAGGTCATCTATAGAGTAGTCCTGCTTCTTATAAAGAATAGTTTTTATAGCCCTTTTGGTGCGCAAACTAAAGCAACCAGAAGAATTCAGGATCTTTTCATGTAAAGAACCTTTGCTCAAGAAGTTGTGTTCGCTAAAAGAAATTTGCTTTGTAACTATAAGTATATCCAGGCAGATTCGTTCAATATATTTTATAAAGTAATTTATTAGTTCTTGATCATGACATTCATGAATGTACTTGTGCTCAAGTCTCCAGAAATAATGATGAATATTCCGCAGAATAGAGAGATTAACCGCCTCTAAATCAACTAAGTCCTTTACTTCCGCGAAAGGATTTTTACCAATGAGTGTCATCGCCTCTGATAAATATAGGATTACGAAAGACCCATGTCCTCCAAACTGAAAGTTATTTATACCCTTCCCCGTAATCTCTTTCTCGTAGACCAAAATAACATCCAGATTCATGTTATATGTTTTAACTATTTCACTTAGCTTAGCAACGTCCCCATTATGTCGAGATTTTAATACCAAGACCAAATCATAGTCAGGATCTTTAGACCAAGAGCTCTTATTAAAAGCTCTGGATCCATAATATAAAAAACCAACAATTCTTTTTTTGTAATAGGTCTTTACTGACTCGGATATTTCTTCTAGCATAATACCTTCATCTTGGTCGGGCTGTTTTTGCTGCCAAGCTTTTACTTACTATCTCACGGATATGACCAAAATCCATGTGCCGTGATGCTTTTCTTAAATGGCTCGTAGCTTCATGAACACCATTTTCATTATCCCAGTTGCGGTTCCCAATAGCCAGAATACCAACGAGCCTATAAATTATGCCTGGCGAAAATTGTATATTTGCTTTTTCGCATGATTCTAATATAGCTTCAAGGGGCATTTTGCTCATACCAATATAATGAAGCTTTGGAATATCGTCTTTTCTTCTAAGAATGTGGGTGTAGGGTACGAGTTTATTCATATGGGGACGGCCCAGAAGATGAGATACTTTATCGCTACCTTTCTCTAGACCCATGTAAAGCGTAAGTAGAATATTTAGAACTTTGGCATCGATTACAAGACCATCAGAACTAGGTATTTCTATACCCTCAGTCCTTTTTTTACTAATCAGAATAGATGAAGGTAGCGTTACTAATTGCCCACGCCAGTTAGTGGGAGGATTATAGACCTCCACTTTATCAATTAAATCCTCTGGCTTTTGAGGTAAGTCTAGCGATAATACATACTTTGAGTCTATATGCACAGACAGGGCTAGGCCACAGTAACTGCAGTCACACCTCGTTAATTCAACACCCTCAAGGGCTTGGGGAGCCTCGCATTCGTCACAGATTTGGACATCTCTTTTAGAGTAGTCTACAGAGCCATCTGCCTCTAGATCAGCCAGAAATCCTTGTGCCCATTTTTCAAATTCAGGGTTTTTCGCATAATATCCTAAGTCCTTCAAACCATCCTGCATTTCTCCAGACTCCAAAGAACTAATTACGCCATAGTTCGCATCACTGGCCCCGAAATCATTCCAGCAAACACCGGACTCAGCTTTACCAGTTTCTATAAATTCGGGTATACCTGTAGCAGCGAAAGCGGGCAGTAACTTACCTTTGGTTTCTGGGGTAACACCAGAAATATTTATCGGTACATTAACTACTAATAAGCTCATTGCTCAACCTTCGCGCTGTAGTAAAACCCAAGAGGCATTGAGCCCTTTCTGGCTTTTTCTATAATTCCATACGTTCCAATACCAGAAAGCAGATCCATTGCAGCATAAATTACCGTTTCGTGCGTAACACAAAAAACACTTGTACCCGGATCGTAATTTGCCTGAATAAACTCACCTAGCCTAGTCTTTACGTCAAGATAGGACTCGCCGTCTGGTGGCTTCCAGCCAATAGGGTCACTCCTTCTTTCTTCTCGATAATTGGGATCTCTGGAAATTATTGTGGGCTTCGAGAGTAAAGAATATTGCCCAAAATCTCTCTCGTTTAAAAGAGGGTCTATTTCAAATTCAACATCATCCAGAACCATAGCTAAAGTGTCGACAGCCCTTTGATGTTCTGAAGTAAAAACTCTGGTTTCTTCAGGTAGAATAGTCCTTACAAACAGACCAATGCTACGAGCCAACCTCAAATTAAGATCATTAGGCAACAGAGTAGCCTCCATCTGTATACGCCTTCTGTCTTCTAATGAAAGGTTGTCAAAGCCCTCGCAAGGATTAACTTCTGACTGAAAATGTCGTAAAAAATGAATATTCATAAAAATTCAACTTAAAATAAATAAAGACGCTCTAATATCTTGTGTTTTATATAATATTAGAATATAATATACGTTATGTCAATTATTGGTGAAAATACCGTAATAAAAGAACGACCTCTAGGTGGTACTGTCGAGAAGCATGGGAACTTTTACAGAAAAAGTGGACCTGGTATTAGTGATGAAATTCGTGTAGGAGAAGAACTTTACCGATTAGGGTTCCCCGTACCAGAAATTGTCGAAGTTGGCGATGGATACTTTGTAGAGACCGAGATTGAAGGAAGCTCAATGTTAGAGGACCCGAATCCAAGGCTCTCTTTGTACAAAGGAGTCCTGGATTCATTGCTAAGGGCCCAACTTTCTAACCCGCAAGAACCTACTCAAGCTACGCTAGAGTCAGGAATTCATCTACCAAACGTACTTGACGAGAACCCAGAACTAGCCAGGACTGGCTCAAAATTCAAGTCTGCACTAAATTTCAGCCTAGACCTGTCCATGCAGACGCCTTGGTCTGTAAGCCACGGGGATCTAACACCACCCAACATTTTTCCGGGTGGAATTATCGATTGGCAATTTTCTTTTAAAGGGCCCGTGTTTTACGATATCCTGTCCTTAGCCCTCTCACCATGTATACATGGACCTGGACAAAATCCCGTCTTAAACAGAAGACAAGTCTTTAAATTGGCATCAACCTCACTTGAAGAACATGCTGGTTTTAAGCTCACTCCACAACACGAGACTGTAGCACTTTTCCTCAAAAGTATTTTCTTCCTATCACACATGAAAGAGTCGGCAGCCCGTTCAGCTAAAAAACAAGAAAAGTGGGGCCGCAGAAAAGAAATAACTCAATATCTAGCAGGTGCAGTATTAGAAAATGGTATTGTCGACACCAAAAAACTAACTACTATGTAATTTTAAGCATCTGGAGCTTCTATGACCCGTGTTATAATTTTTAGATATTAGGGATTGGCCAAGTGGTAAGGCAATGGGTTCTGGTCCCATGATCGGGGGTTCGAATCCCTCATCCCTAGCCAAGTTAGCTATTTTATTACGCAAGGGTTAAAGTGAAATAAACGGTAATCGACCGTCGGTTTTGATACGGTCACCACCGTTGTTGCGATCATGAAAGGCGTCAGTAAAATGCGCTACAACCTCAATATCTTTGACCAATTTAGTTTTTTTCAATGTTTTTATAATGTAATCACGCTCACCGTCGACATCTTCATGAATATAATGGTCTATCTGACCAGTAGCGATCTTTATACCCACGTGGGTGTCATAGGTCGCAGCAGCCAACCAATCTGCCCTATGCCCTCCTGGCAAGCGCCAACCATGCGGAACCTTCCAAAATCGAATATGATGTCGCTCGTTTGGTGAGCCATTTACTTCTTGCTGATACGCAAAATCATGAACTCGGCTAAAGAGATACATTCTACCGACCGGCGCAGAAGGATAGCTTTTGCGCATAAATGAGCAGTAAGCGGCCTTTAGCGCTGATCTCGGAGTAATAGGCTCGGCAAGTGTCCAGCCAGCCTGCTTCATAGCTTTATGAATATGATTTTCTATTCCAAAAAACGCAAGGTTAATGGGATCACTTAAAAGTCCGTGCGGGCTCCGAACTCTACCCACAAAATAGTTTGGCAAATAATAAGACGATAGGATTTTATGAATCCGCGGAATCACAATGTAGGCACTGATTAGCCACAAGGCAAACAAAGATAGGATTTCTTTCGATCCTTCAAATAACTGCTCGAGCAAAAGCTTATATAGTATGAAAAATGTTAAGATCGTTAAAGTAAACCAAGTTAGGCGCAACAAAAACACAGCAATATTAGCCGTCATACGAGGCAGGTATCCAAGGCTCTTCACTCTTTAGATTTTACCACAAAAAAGTTTATTATTTATCCGCTGTTTGAGCCCATGCAGCCGGAAAGTAACCGTACTTTAACGGAGCAGATATTCTTTCAACCTCACTATCAATATCTGGACGATTTTCATGAGCTAATTCAGGCAAGCTATGTCCCACAATATTGTGAATAAAATTATCAAACCGTTCACAAACACGACTTGGAGCTGTCTCCTCTATTACAACCTCTGCGTTCCATCCGTAATTTCTGCGAAGAAAGCTTGATTGATCCTCGATCTCTTCTGGATTTAGTTGATCATCGGGTATTGCAAGACCTCCCATAAACGCAACCATTTCTGGTTTTCCAAAAAGTCTCAAAGTGCTCAGTCCTCCATTTAATGTAACTTCAACATGGTTTTTTTCTGGCTCCAAAACATAAAGCCTCACCTTTGTATTTTCTGGCGTAGCGTTGACTTTCTGATTTGCGATATTTAATGTTAATGGTTTTTGATTTGCCATTTTACTATCCTTCTTTCGTTTCTCTCCATTTTTTATTAATTAAAAAGGGCTTCAGCATTGGTTGAAGCCCGATTGATTTTCGACTGTACTTGACGCGTTACTTGCGTTCGGGCTCCAACCATAAAGAAGCACAGTCCCAGGTGAGTGGAATGTATACAAATGACATGTGCTTGCGATTGATAAGATTCATACTCGTTACGTTAATACATGTTGGTTTATATGTCAATTTTAAATTATTTTGCATAGTATCTAGCAAGCCAGCTTGCCTTCAATTCTGCAAAGTTATTGTCGATAATTGCTTGGCGCATGTTACCAACTAGCTTGATTATAAAAAATTCATTATGAATCGAGGTTAGTGTCGATGCTAAGATCTCCTTGGATTTATGTAGGTGACGAATGTAGGCCCTCGAATAGTTTGCGCACGTATAGCATGAGCAGTCTGGATCGAGTGCCCTAAAATCATCAAAGTACTGGCTATTTCCAAGGTTATATCGACCATCCAACGTATAGACGGCGCCGTTCCTAGCAACGCGCGTTGGAGACACGCAGTCAAAAGTGTCAATGCCCATCTCTGCGGCACTAAACATATCATTAGGCTCACTGATGCCTAGGAGGTGTTTTGGCTTGTCTGCAGGAAGCTCTTCGTTAACCCATCGAACGATTTCAGGCAGTCTATCCTTTTCTATCGCCCCGCC
Source organism: uncultured Candidatus Saccharibacteria bacterium (assembly GCA_964444225.1). Classification (GTDB taxonomy): domain Bacteria; phylum Patescibacteriota; class Saccharimonadia; order Saccharimonadales; family 2-12-FULL-41-12; genus JALHOM01. Next base: position 25,891 of record CAYUFM010000013.1, read on the forward strand.
AATACCAAAACCATCAAAATCTAGCTCACGCAGATACTGCGCAGTCCGACGACGCAAATCTTCATAATTAGCACCCTGCAATACTCCAAAAAGAGCCTGGTAGGCACGATTTGAGTTATTGGCGCGCAGTCGTTTAAACTCATTAATTGATCGTTCAGCCCAACGATGCGTTCGCTCAAGAGCCTCAACCTGATAGTCATACGGTTCTGCTAAAGAAGTTAACTCGTCAAATGCAAAACAAATGTCGGCCCCTAGATCATGCTGAATCTGCATAGACTTTTCCGGAGTAAACCTGTGGACCCGTCCATCAGTATGAGATTTAAAGTTAACACCATCATCGTCGACAAAAGCTCTTCTTGTACTTTTTGGGGCATTTACAGAATCGTCCACTTCCATGGATACTGTTTTTTTGTACCCACTACCTAATGACAAAACCTGGAAACCTCCAGAGTCTGTGAAGGTTGGCTTGGTCCAATTCATAAAGGCTCCAACTCCGTCAGCCTTCCTTACCAGTTCATGGCCAGGCCTAAGATAAAGGTGGTAGGCATTAGCCAGCACTGCTTGCGCACCTAGGTCGTTTAACTGTTCAACGGTCAAAGCTTTTACGGTTGCCTGAGTACCAACAGGAATAAAAGCCGGTGTTTTTATAACCCCATGTGGTGTGGTTATTTCACCAGCTCGACCCAATCGATTGTCTCCGATGGATTTAATAATTTTAAAGGAAAAATCAGCCATAATTCTGACTTAGTTTATTACAATAAACAATAATCTTCTAATCAGGGTCGCCTGTTTAAGTTAAAATAAAATAGATGAAAGCAACCAGCAAAGATAATAGTGTTCATGTTACCTCCGAATCCATAAACACCGCCACACACATGGCTGGGGCTATTTTTGCAATCTTTGGTGCAGGGTATTTAATAGCTCAGTCCGCAGTAGATGGCAAATGGTGGCACCTAGGAGCGTTCATAGTCTACGCGTTAGGTTTAGTGGGATTATTTGTAATGAGCTCTCTTCATCATGGTTTTAATGGATCCGAAGCAACAAACAAAAGACTACGCAGTCTAGACTATGTTGCAATATATGCCTTGATAGTCGGGACTATTACTCCTGTTTGCTTGATCATGTTTAAGGGAGTTGTTGGATATTCCGTGCTAGCAACTATAGTTGCGGTCGCTGTATTTGGAGCAATAATGCAACTAATATATGAGAATCTGCCGAATTATTTTTCGCTAACCATATATATATGTCTGGGTTGGTTGCCGATCTTTCTGCCGGTCTTATCGGACATCAACATACCGTCTGGTGGCCTGATTTGGCTAGTTGGAGGTGGATTATTCTACACTATCGGGGCCTTAATATACGGCAGGGAAAAGCCCAACCCCCTGCCCGGCAAATTTGGTTTTCATGAAATTTGGCACATTGCTGTTTTGGCAGGAGCACTCTGCCACTACATATTCCTCTACCGCTTCATTTTACCCTTGTAGAATCTCAGCCTTTACCCCATTGAGAACAGTGGAGGTAACTCCTAATTTTTCGGCGGTTTCGACCTGGAGTCGCCATAATCGCTCTAAACTACCGGCAAAAATTGCTGGACATCTTCGACCTTCTTCATCAGGATAACGCCTAGACACATCAGGCTCGCTTTTAATTATGTCTATTACGTAAGGGTTTAAATTTAGACTTAACTCACTTCCATTTGACTCAATCACAAAGCTATTCTCACCATAATTACCTCTACCGGGAAGCAGACTGTGATTTACTTGCTTCATTCCTAGACAATATTCAACAGCACTATTCTTGTCTACATGCATATTAGCTAAGAATAACAGTACATTTTGAAAGCTCTCTCGCCCAAGTAAAGCTCTTGAAAATTCTGCCGAATCCATATCTTTACCAGTATTTTCACAATGCTCTGCATACGCTGGAGTAGCCAAGTTCATAATTTGCGAACCAGCATAAAACCCAGATCTCGCCGCATTATTAAGACCCAATAGCCAGTTTCCGCTATCGTGGCTGGTACCTTTATGGATCCCATTAGCTGTTCTTATAAATCGTACGGTTAGTTCAAGCCCGTGCCCCAAGAATGTTGATTGTGGAGTAATAACAACTTGACCACTTAATATTCCTTCTGCAAGAGATGAGGACACTTCCTTTATGGCGCCTGGATATAAGGCCCGCTGTTCTGGAGAAATTAACTCACGCATTTAGTACATTATACAACCTAATTAGATTTGTGTCAATTCTAATATATTGGCAATTATACCTTGACAACATGTAACTACTGTAATACACTGTAGTTATGAAAACACTCACTATCTCACAATTTAACGAACGCTTTCCTGATGACGACGCTTGTTTGTCTGAAATCTTTCAGA
>CAYUFM010000014.1:0-6719 GCA_964444225.1 uncultured Candidatus Saccharibacteria bacterium
TCATAAACAGATATTTTTTCGAAAACAACGCATAAGATATCATATGTGGTGTTAATTTTTTATTCCAAAAACTGTGGATAAAAACATAAAAAAGTACTAGCCTTTTAATACTATCATTGCTATCATAGTAGTGCAGGTGGAATTCTGCTAGGTGTTTACACCAGAAAAATCGTGCTTTTTGCGAGATAGCACGATTTTTTTATTTGGTATACTGATGACAAGGAGTATTAATGTCTGATAACGATTTATATGCAATGAGGCACAGTTTAGCTCATATTATGGCAACCGCAGTTTCATCACTGTGGCCAGATGTAAAGCTGGGAGTTGGTCCAGTGGTGGAAAATGGATTTTATTACGATATTGATCTAGGCGAGACTAAAATATCAGAAGAAGACTTCGAAAAAATAGAAGCCGAGATGAGAAAGGTTATAGATGCAAAACAGCCTTTTGAGCGAAGTGAAAAAACAATAGACGAAGCAATACTGTGGGCACAAAAGACTGCGCAACCATACAAGGAAGAACTCTTAAACGATTTGTGGCGTGAAGGCACAACAATAGCTAAAGAGTTAGATATAAATGAGTTGGGTCTATCCGGTGAAGGTGATTCTAAGGTAGAAAGTGTATCTTTTTATACAAATGGAACATTTTGCGACCTATGTCGTGGGCCACATGTTGAGCATACAGGTCAGGTTGGCGCGTTTAAATTAATGCGTGTTGCTGGGGCTTATTGGAGAGGTAAGACCGAAAATCCTCAGATGCAAAGGCTTTATGGTGTTGCATTTCAGTCTCCAAAAGAACTTCGTCAACATCTAGAAATGCTAGAAGAAGCAAAAAAACGCGATCACCGAAAGCTTGGCACAGAAATGGACTTGTTTGTTTTTTCTGATTTAGTTGGCTCAGGCCTACCGCTATTCACCCCTAGGGGAACGATCATGAGAGATGAAATTGGTAAATTCTCACAAGAGTTACAAGAAGAAGCAGGATATCAAAGAGTGGCAATACCTCATCTTGCAAAAACTGACTTATATAAAGTATCCGGTCATTATGACAAATATCCAGAACGTTTTACAGCTACCAGTTTTGAGTCCGATGATGAGTTCATGATGAAGCCAATGAATTGTCCTCATCATACCCAGATTTACGCCAGTAAACCACGAAGTTATAAGGATCTACCGATCCGCTACATGGAAAACACGCTTGTTTACAGAGACGAGAAGGCTGGAGAATTACATGGTCTTAGTCGGGTAAGGGCAGCAACACAAGATGATGGCCATGTTTTTTGCACCGTTGATCAGATTGATCAAGAATTTACATCAATAATGCAGATGATTAAAACAATGTATGGAACTTTTGACCTGAAGTGGAAGGCTAGACTTAGTTTCAGGGATGACTCGGATAAGTATTTAGGTGAACTAGAGTTATGGAACAAAGCTCAAGAGACTATAGAGAATGTAGCAAAAAGCCTAGAGGTCGATTATTTTGTGGGCGAAGGTGAAGCTGCATTTTATGGACCCAAGATAGATATTATGGCTACGGATGCTCTTGGTAGGGAGTGGCAGTTAGCTACTGAGCAACTAGATTTTGTTCAACCCGAGAGGTTTGGCCTCGAGTATACTGCGGAAGATGGCAGTAGGCAAAGACCTGTGATGATACATAAAGCCTTGCTTGGTTCTTTTGAGAGGTTTTTGAGCGTATATATCGAGCACACAGCTGGACGTTTTCCGGTGTGGATGGCACCAGAACAAATTAGGATAATAACCGTAAACCAAGAAGAACCTACTACTAGTTTTGCTGATGCAATATATCAAAAAGCAAAAAATTTATCTCTCAGAGCGTACGTCGATAACGACAACCAATCTGTTGGTAAAAAAATCAGAAATGCCGAGATTGCCAAGGTGCCCTATACTCTGGTGATAGGCGAAAAAGAGATTGCTAGTGGAACGGTAAGTCCCCGCATTAGAGGTGACATGCTGGTCGTGCCTGGTGATAAACAGCTACCGATTGATAATTTTATAAAAAGCGTCTTTAATGAAGTAAAAACTAGAGTTATCAAATCTTCTATATAAAGGAGTGATAAAATTTGCGGACCTTTGGTAGTAGCGTAAAGTGTTAATATCCATGGAAATTAGACAACCTAAATTAGTGGCTATTGTTGGACAGACAGCTAGTGGTAAAACAGATTTGGCTATAAAGCTTGCCCATAAGTTTAATGGTGAGATTATTTGTGCTGACTCCCGAACTATATATAAGGGTATGGATATTGGTACGGCCAAGCCTTCGCTGGGTCAACAAAAAATGGTAACTCACCATATGTTAGATATTATTGAGCCTAGTGAAAGGTACTCAGTTGCGCGTTTTAAAAGCCAGGCTATTAAAATAATTGATCATTTATATTCAAAAAATAAATTACCTATAGTAGTAGGCGGAAGTGGCTTATACATTGATGCATTGCTTTATGATTTTGATCTCCAGTGTAAGGACGTGCGTACCCTGGGTAACGACCATAGTCTAGGGGAGCTGCAGGATCTTTCTAAAAAACTGGACCTAAAACCCAGTCAACAAACGTTGCTAAACAAACAACATTTAAGGCGATTTATTGAGAGAGATGGCCAGCAAGGATCCAAAAAACCCACCCAGGCATTAGTGTTAGGTACAAAAATTGAAAAGACTATTCTGGATAAACGTATCGCTGAGCGTGTTGACGCTATGATTGATTCAGGCTTTATAAATGAAGTAAAAAATATAATAAAAATTTATGGTGATGAATCTTATGCTCTTATGGCACCAGGCTATAAGCCGGCTTGTAGTTTCTTAAATGGTGAAATTACTATTGAAGAGGCAAGGCAGCAGTTTATAAAAAACGACAAAAAATTAGCAAAACGACAAAAGACCTGGTTTAAACGTAATCCAGATATCGTTTGGATAGATGATCTAGAACAAGCCGAACAACTAATTAAAGAATATCTGCTACAATAGAATTATGGTTGAACAACTCTTTGGGTCCAAAACGCGTGTTAAGCTGTTACAGCTTTTTTATAGCAATCCAAACAGGTCGTTTTATGTCCGAGAAATAACACGAAAAATAGACGAACAGATAAACTCTGTTAGAAGAGAGCTGGCTAATCTTTTAAGTATTGGTATTATCTCTTCTGAGAATACAAACAATAAGCTGTACTACGAGGTTAATCAAAAGTATGAATTTTATAAACCACTTGCTCAAATGTTTGGAGGTGTAGCAATATCTGTAGGTCCTGCGGGAGTCTCTGTAGATGAGGAGTCATCAGAGCCCATCCCTGTAGATTTGAAAGCATTAGGACATATTGAGCTAGCGTTATTTACCGGTCAGTTTACTAGAGACGAACGTAGTGGAATTGATTTCTTGATAGTCGGTGACATTAACCAAACGCAGCTTAGTAAGTTTGTAGCCGATTTAGAGTCTAGAGAAGGCAAAGAAGTCAGATATGTAAGTATGTCACCAAAAGAGTACAGGTACAGGGAACAAATAAATGACAGATTTTTAGCAAAGGTAATAGAGTCAAAGAAACAGATACTATTCGACAAAAATCTTCTAAGTAGTTCACATCAAGAGGTGACAGAAGAGTCTGAAAAAGAAGTAAAGAAAACTAAAAGTAAGTAACGAAAGAGGCGTACGGATGGAAATTAAATACCTTGGCGGAAATTGTATAAAAATTGTAACAAAAAAAATAAGTATCATTACTGATGATAAAATAAATGTATCCAACAAGCCCGTCGCGACAGATAAGGATATCGTTCTCCTTACTCAGCCAACAGATACAGAAAGTAAGCATTATTTTTTGATAGATGGACCGGGTGAATATGAAGTCTCAGACATATCTGTTAGGGGAGTTCCTGCTCAGTCTCATATTGATCAAAAAGGCACACACGCCAGCACGATGTATAGGGTTATTGTAGATGAATTTAGATTAGCTATTGTCGGCCACATTTACCCTGAACTTTCAGAGGATCAGCTAGAAGATCTAGGGACAGTTGATATATTAATTATTCCTGTGGGTGGAAATGGCTCTACGCTAGATGGTCTAGGCGCACAAAAAGTAATAAGAGCAATAGAACCTAAAATTGTTATTCCAACGCATTATGATGATGGCAGAACAGAATATGAAGTACCCCAGGCTGATCTGGAAGCTGCGCTAACGGCATTGTCTATGGAACCTTCAGAAACCTTAGATTCTCTAAAACTCAAAAGTGCGGAATTCTTAGGTGAAACAACTCGATTGATCGTCATAGAACCAAAATAGCCAGACTCTGCTTGTTTGGGTGTAGTCTAAGAAGGATAACGAGCACAAAAATAAAGCCGTAATTATGTTACGGCTCTATTTTGACGGAGTTCAATGTTTAAAATGTACCAATCAAGAAGATTGTAATAGGCCTTTTTTCTTCAGTGTGCGAAGAGCGCTGGTACTTACTTTTAGCTTAACTTTTTTGCCATCAACAATAATTGTTTTTGTTTGTAAGTTAGGTTTCCAAACTTTCTTGGTGCGCCTTAAAGAGAAGCTCACATTGTGGCCATATTGTTTGCCTTTGCCGGTAATATCGCATTTTTGCATTAGTTAACCTTCTTAAATCTTTAATATATTCTAACCCTTGTAAACAAAAAAGTCAACACCTTAGGGCAGGGTGGTATACTACTAAGCGATGATTGAATCAATTGACGGTCTAAGTGTTATTACGATTATTGTAACTTTGATAGTTTCTATTACGATTCACGAGGCAGTTCACGCCTACATGGGCTACTTTTTAGGTGATGATACTGCAAAACTTGAGGGGCGGGTAAGCCTTAATCCTTTTAAACACATAGACCCATTTTCAACAATTATTTTGCCGGTTATTACTTTTTTGATCTTTAAGGTTCCTCTTCTTGCTGCTAAGCCAGTCCCTTTTAACCCAAATAGAGTTAGGTATGGAGAGTTTGGTTCGGCGATAATAGCGGTCGCAGGGCCTCTGTCTAATTTAGTTTTAGCTAGCTTAGCAGCAGGCTTATTACAGATTTTCAAAGGTAGCCTCGCGGTAGACCTGATACAGATATTGGTAATATTTATGATAGTTAACATAGGCCTTTTTGTCTTTAATATGATCCCAGTACCTCCACTAGATGGCTCCAGATTACTGTATGCATTTGCGCCAGAGACAGTGCAGCGGTTTATGGGTGCCCTAGAAAATATTGGGATTTTCTTGATTTTTGGACTGATTGTTTTAGCTCCAGAAATGTTTAACTTTATAAATAATATTAACAACACTATTTTCAATTTCCTGATAAGTTAGCGTTATAATAAGAGTGCTAAGCGGTGAAATTGGCAAATGATTATCTTGAATAGTTAGTGATTTTGGGGAATCAATATTTATACCAGCCGTGGCTAGTATGTGAGATTACCCACTTGGTTATACGCCAAGTTAATCGCGCCAAAAACCCGCTTAGTTTTTGTGATTAGCAGCGGTCAACCTGCTTTTTATGGAGTGCTAAACATAAAATATTTAAGGATGTAGTGCAGGTTCATAGTCGCGTACGGCTGGGGTGAGAAATGCTGCTGGCATTTCTCAAGGAAACCTTCTCTTAAAAGCTGGTTTTTTAGACGCAATTTTCGGGGTCGCGGAAGGTGACCGTGAGACTCAAGAGAAAACTGTGGTTTGTCGAGTGTATAATATGTTGATCGGGATGTGGCGCAGTTGGTAGCGCGTACGGCTGGGGGCCGTGAGGTCGCAAGTTCAAGTCTTGTCATCCCGACCAAACTACATTTCATGTTATATTAGTTAAAGCGATGGAAGAAAATAAAAACGTAATAATAAACTATACAAATTGGCAGAACAAAACTCGTGAGCGTAAAATAACACCTTTAAATATTTGGTTTGGTGAGACAAAGTGGCATAAAGGACAGCAATGGTTTTTAAAAGCCATAGATCTAGAGAAGGAAGAAGAGCGAGATTTTGCTGTTAGTGGGATACGCTCATTTAGTGATCATTGGATCAAAAAAAACGTGCAGGAGGAAAAGTTGGATACTGATATTAAAGAAGTTAAGCTATATACAGATGGTGGCTCTAGAGGCAATCCAGGACCATCGGCTATTGGGTTTGCCATACTTGACTTAAATGATGAACTTATAAGAAAAGAAAGCAAATACCTAGGGATTACTACAAATAATCAGGCAGAGTACCAGGGTCTTAAGCAGGGCTTAGAAATGTGCCATAAGATGGGCTTTAGTTCCGTTAATGTGTATATGGATAGTTTGCTAGTTGTAAACCAGATGAAGGGCATATATAAAGTAAGAAATCGTGATTTATGGCCCATTTATGATTCTGTAAGAGAATTTTTAAATAATTTTAAAAACGTCAGCTTTACACATGTGCCCAGGGAATTAAACAAACTTGCTGATAGCATGGTAAACGAATGCTTGGATGATCAGACGGACTAAAGAAGCTAGACTGTCTATAAGCCGGGTTTTGTACCCTAGAAAGGGCGCTAACCATCTATCTAGTCCGTCGATTGCTCGCCGGATCAAGCGGATCTTATGACTAGCCTACAGCGGGAAACTGTTCGTTTTAAAACGAATAAAGACTAATCTCCTTGCAACAGACAGGGTTTACCTACTTACTATGTCACCATAGTATGTTGTGAGCTCTTACCTCACTCGTTTCACCGTAGCCCGGAGGCTGTTTCGTTTCTGTGGCACTTTCCCTAGGGTTAC
>CAYUFM010000014.1:6729-21640 GCA_964444225.1 uncultured Candidatus Saccharibacteria bacterium
CCCTTCGTTGCCCGGACTTTCCTCCCATATAGGGCGGTTAGCCAACAGTCTAGCTTCTTCAGTATATCTTATTTTGAGGCAGCTTTTACGACTGCTTCAAAGGCTGTTGGCTCATTTACAGCTAGTTCAGCTAAAATCTTACGGTCAAGTTCTATTTTGTTCTTTTTAAGACCGGCTATTAGGCGACTGTAGGTAGTCCCATTTATCCTTGCTGCTGCATTTATTCTAGTGTTCCATAGTTGTCTAAAAGTTCTCTTGCGGTTCTTTCTGTCAATTGTGGAATTCACTAAAGACCTAGTAACAGCCTGCTTACCGCGCTTAACGCTAGATCTATTAGACCTAGTCATTCCTTTGGTGGCTTGGCGGATTTTTTTGTGTTTTGCGTGCCCAGGTACGCCTCTTTTTACTCGCATTTTATGATACTCCCAATTTACGCTTAAGATTCTTTACACTTTTACCAGTAACTGTCTCTGTGCCAGAAAATGTTCTTTTTGTGCTGGCACTTTTCTTCTTCAAGAAATGATTTACAGCTGTGTGTCGTTTTTTAACCTTACCTGTTTTGGTAATCTTAATTCTATCTTTTGTACCGCTGTGGGTTTTCATTTTAGGCATCTTAGTCTTCTCCTTTAGATTCTTTCTTTGCTGAAGTGTTACTTCTAACTACGAATATTAATTGTTTGCCCGCTAACTGTGGTGGCTGATCTACAGCGATTGATTCACCCAGTTTTTCTATTACTTTATTGGCCAGAGTAAAGCCGATATCTTTATGAGCTAATTCTCGGCCTCTGTAAAAAATCACAATTTTTACTTTATGACCCTGGTCCAAAAATCCAGATATTTTTTTAAGTTTGATATCTAAATCATGGTCACCAATTTTTAGCCCAAAACGCATCTGTTTTACTTCTAGGACTTTAGAGTTTTTCTTATTTTTTTGTAGTTGTTTAGTACGCTGATAGTTGAACTTACCCCAATCAACGATTTTAGCAACCGGTGGATTAGCATTAGGAGATATTTCTACGAGGTCTAAGCCTCTTTCTCCTGCAAGTCTCAACGCTTCTTCTTTGGTGAGCACACCTACTTGTGAGCCATCTTCATCGATAATGCGTAGACTTGTTGCCCGAATCGCATGATTCAAGCGAATGTTTTTACTAATCTTTTATTCTCCTTAATCTGTAGCAGACGCTTGACATAAATACTAACAGATTAGAGGTTTATTTTCAACCCTGTTATTTAAAACTGTGTAGCCCGTTTTCTGTATTGAAGAGCTTCGCTAATATGGTTTGTGTTTATCGATTTAGAATTTTCTAGATCCGCAATAGTTCTGGCGACCCTCAAAGTACGGATATAGCCTCGTGCGGAAAGTTGCATTCTTGTGCTAGCTTCGTCGAGAAGTGCTTTAGCTTTTGGCTCGAGATCTGCCCACTTTGAAAGGTCTCTATTACTAAGCTGACTATTTAATTTACCAGACCTTTTATTTTGTATAGACCTAGCTAACTCTATTTGCGACCGGATGCCTTCAGCAGTATTGGTTTTAGATTTTGACATCAGTTTAGAATGGTCAACTTCTTCAACGTTAACATATAGGTCTATTCTGTCCATTATTGGTCCAGATGTTTTTCTTTGGTAGTTAAGGATTTGTGTTGGCAGGCAAGTGCATTCTTTTTGGCTGCCGAAATAACCGCAGGGGCAGGGGTTTGAAGTGGCAACAAGCAAAAAGTTAGCAGGAAAATCAATCGAGTCTTTTGCTCTAGATACAGAAATAACCTTGTCTTCTAGTGGCTGGCGTAAGGATTCGATTACAGATCGATTAAATTCCGGAAATTCATCAAATAACAGTACCCCGTGGTGTGAGAGACTTATTTCGCCTGGTTTCGGATTTTGACCACCACCAACGATAGATGCGTTGCTGGCGCTATGATGAGGTGATCTAAATGGTCGCTCAAAGATAATTTTGTCATAATTTTTATTTGCCAAACTATGTATATGAGTTATTTCTAGAATTTCTTCCTGGGTTAGCCTGGGCATTATAGATGGGATAGCTTTAGCTAGCATGCTTTTACCGGCACCGGGTGGTCCACTGAGCATAATATTATGATGTCCAGCTGCGGCAATGGTTGCCGCACGTTTAGCTAAATCCTGGCCGATTATGTCGTCAATACTAAGGTGACCTTCTTTAGGGTTAGTTTGATTTCGATCAAAGCCTTCTGTTTTTTGCCAACCCAACGCTTCATTACTTAGCAAAGTGTCATATAGTTTTTTGACTGACTTTATGGGCAATACATTTATGCCTGGAACTAATGAGGCTTGAGCTAAGTTATCTTCAGGTATCCAAAAACTATTTATACCAAGTTTCTTGGCGGTTAATATTTTGCCTATTATACCCCTGATAGCTCTAACGCTACCATCTAGGCTAACTTCACCCAAAACAATAGTTTTGTTATCTGGGGTTTGGTTTATTATTTTTGCAGTTGCCAGAATTGAGATTAAAATAGGTAGGTCAAAGTAGGATCCATCTTTCGGGATATCAGCCGGTGCGAGATTTATAGTAATACGTTTTTTTGGTAATTTTATCTCACAGTTAGCTAGTGCACCGCGTATTCTTTCTTTTGCCTCATCCACAGATTTATTGGCAAATCCGACGATCACTATGTTTGGCAATGAGTTTGATAAATGTGATTCAATATCTATCAAAATTCCAGTCGAGCCACTGTCTAAAATACTAAGAACTTTTGCCATAAACTCACAACCTATCTTTTACTATATTAAACATCAATACCTAAAAATTTGATGTAGTAAAATTTAAAAAAGGCCCCGTAGCAGGGCCTTTTTTTTTGCGGTTTTTATTATTCTTTTTGTGGGTCACTGTCCATTGTTAGATGGAACAACGGCTTGCGAGAAGCCGTTGTTAACAGAGACGTTTTTGTTTTTGAGCACTTTTTTTATTCAAGTGCTGTCTACATCTTATAAACTACGTAAAAGCATGTCAATTCATTTATTCAATAAACCTGTGCATAACTTTTATGTATATTTACAGATAAAGTAATATACATAATTTATTGTATATATTTTTATAAAATTTTTTAATGAATTATAGTCAAAAAAATATGTAAAAAAATTTTTTACTTACAATTTATTTAAGAATTCTTTCAGACTTTTTGAGTACGTGTACTATTAAAAATAAAAAATATTTTTTACATAACAAACCAAGGCCTTAACAAAGAATTTTTAAAAAATTTTATAGTAAATTTAGTTTATAACTAAAAAACTAAGTTGCTATTTAATTTTAATAAAAAAGTAACTTATTAGTAATATTTTAATTTATCGTAATAAAAATTCTGACAAAATAAAGGAAAACATTAGACTTAGCTAGGTTCGAGGATTTTAAGCACTAACTCAGAAGGGTGGTTGCAGGAAACTAATTGAGACTCTATTTAAAATAAGCTTAGTAATTTAATAAAAAAATTGTTTATAAAATTTTTATTTAAAGTTTAATTATAAAAAATGGCAAAATTCTATTTTCAAAATTGGTATATTAACAACTATAAAAACTACATAAAAATAGTACCCAGGTAAAATATTGTAAAAAATACTATATTATTTTATGTATACTTCAATCTGTAATATTGTTTAAAAAACATCACAATGTCTTGACATAAATGGGCATCTGTAGTAGTCTAGATATTGTAAATGTTCACAAACAAAAACATTTAAAATAAAAATTACGCTCAAACTTGCCTAAAGCAAGGATGAGCGGTCAGTCAAGGTCTATGGACGATAAGCGCTAAATAGTTTATTTATAAAGAGCGGTTTTATCGTCCTGGCCTCCAATAAAGTTATTTGCCGTAACTATCCAACAAAGCCCTCCACGTACTAATCAGGAGGGTTTTGTGTTTTATGGGATATAATTTAATTTATAACATGATAAAAAAACAGATTATTTTCATTTTAATAATTGTGATTGGTATTTTGCTATTTTTTGGACTTACAGATCCTGAAAAAGTACCGATAGGATTGCTGATTATTCCAATTTTAGCTTTTTTTAGTATTTTCCTTCTTGCGTCCCAAATATTATTAATAATCTTTAAGCCAAATATCACTAAAAATCGCCAGAAGAACTTGTCTGTCTTGATAGCAATGATTCTATCGCTTTTAATATTGTTCTATTCCGCTGGAGGTATAGTTGTCGGTGATTTAATATTGATTGTTTTGATATTTATAATAGGGTTGCTCTACGTAAATAAATATTAATCATTTCCATCTGTTATAATTCATACAAATAGGGAAGCATTATTGTTATGGATCAAGATGATAATACACAATTGAATTCACCGAATGACCAGGCTAAAAGCGCGGCATCTCTTCAGGATGGGTTTGGACTAAATAATATCGAACCTGTCATTGATCCAAATAATTTAGGCACACTTCAAAAAACTATTATTTCTCTACCTATGGAAGCTAATGATACGGATCTGATAGAAAAAGAGTGGGTTGATGTATTGCAGGAAATTGTCAGGCAAACAAGTGAAGACCCTTTCTCTCAACAGATGGAAATCAGTAAATTAAAGGCAGACTATATGAAAAAGCGGTATAACAAAGATATTAAGAGGAGCGAATAAAATATGTCTTTCTTGATTGTGCTTCTTTCGGTCTTCCTGTTTCTTATTTTGGTAGTTGCTCCTATAGTATTTGTTCAGTCTAGAAAAATACTCAGAGAGCAAAAGAATTATGAGCGTGGCTTGAAGATGGTCACTCTTTTGATTCATCTACCTCCTCCTAGTGATGATACAGACGTTGGCTCTAGGGACATAAGAGACGTTACTGACGAAAATATATCTAGAGCTGAGTTTATATATAGTATTGTTGCAAGCACGCTTAAAAAGGGCTTTAAAAGCCAATTTTATGGTCAGCGCCACATAGGTTTCGAGATTGTTTGCTTGCATGGTTTCGTTAATTTGTATGCTTCGGTTCCAGTAAATTTAATAGAAGTAGTCAAGCAAGCAATAGTTAGCGCCTATCCTTCGGCTAGAATGGAAGAAGTTGCAGACTATAATTTATTTAATAAGTCTGGAGGTATAACAGGGATAATTGGGGGCGAATTAACACTTAAGGAAAAGTTTGCATACCCAATAGCTACTTATAGAGATATTAAACGAGATCCAATGCAATCTGTTCTAAACGCTTTATCGGCGCTTGATAAAGAGGATGGCGTTGGTATTCAGTTTTTGATACGGCCAGCAAAGGAAGGCTGGACGAAAGAAGCTAGCGCACATGCTAGTAGCAAGAGGAAGGGCGAGGATAAAAAAACTGGTTCCGGAGCAGCTTTCTGGTGGCTTAGACAAACTTTCTTGGCATTAAATCAACCCCCCGAAGATCAGTCTGGCGGTAAAGATGGTAAGCCTCCTGGAAAAGACCTGTCGTCTCATGAGCAAGAGATACTCAATGCTATCGATGATAAGACGAAACACCCGGGATTTGAGACGACAATAAGAATAATTGTGTCTTCTAATATCTCTCAAAGATCACAAGAGATTTTATCCAATGTAGTAGCTAGCTTTTCGCTATATGATGCTCCCGGAAAGAATGGTTTTAAGTGGTCGTTGGCACAAGATATTGAAGAATTTACAACAGCATATATCATGCGATTTTTTCCCCAGCATCATGACAAAAATATTCTAAATTCTGTAGAGCTTGCAACTTTGTTTCATTTTCCTCAACAAGACGACATACCCACATCACAGCTAACTAGGCAAGATTCAAAACAAGTCGATGGACCACGCAATATCCCAGAACATGGCCTATTGTTAGGCTATAACTTATTTAGGGGTGTAAAAAAACCAATAAGACTTGCATTGGAAGACAGACAACGCCACGTGTATGCGGTGGGTCAAACAGGTACGGGTAAATCTACATTTCTAGAAAACCTGGCTTTGCAAGATATGTTGATGGGGAATGGCTTTGCGTTTATAGATCCACACGGCGATACTGCAGAAAAGCTTCTTTGTATGGTTCCAAAAGAGCGCACAGAAGATGTTATTTACTTTTGTCCTGCAGACACAGACTATCCTCTTGGACTAAACGTTTTTGAGGCAGAAACAGATGATGAAAAGGACTTTGTTATCCAGGAAGTTATAAATGTCTTATATAAACTCTATGACCCGCAGAGACAGGGCATCATTGGGCCTAGATATGAATCAATGTTTAGGAATGCAGCGCTAGCAGTCATGGCTGATCCTAATGGAGGTAGCTTTATAGATATTCCTAAACTTTTCAGGGACAAAGATTATGTAAAACAAAAACTACAGTATGTGACAGACCAGAATGTTTTAGATTTTTGGCTTAAAGAAATGCCACAGTCACAGAGGTCAAATGATTTTGGTGAGGTTGTTAGTTGGTTTGTTAGTAAGTTTGGCGCCTTCTTAAGCAATGGGATGATGCGTAATATTATTGGACAAACAAAAAGCTCTTTTGATTTGCGAGATATTATGGATAACAAAAAGATTTTAATAGTTAATCTTAGCAAGGGTAGAACTGGAGAGCTTAACTCTAAGCTACTTGGGATGATTTTCGTAATGAAGTTTCAGGCTGCTGCTATGAGTAGGGCTAACATACCAGAGGAAGACCGTGTAGATTTCTGTCTTTACGTAGATGAGTTCCAGAACTTTTCAACGGATTCATTTGCGACAATTATGTCCGAGGCTAGGAAGTATCATCTTAACTTAGTTGTGGCTAACCAATTTACGACTCAACTTACTGAAGAGATTAGAGATGCTGTATTTGGAAATATAGGTACCACCGTCGCATTTCGTATTGGACAAAATGACGTTGACGTCTTGTCTAGGTATTTTCAACCGCTGTTCGATGCCGACGACTTGCTAAGGATACCCAATAGAAACACTATAGTTCGCACGTTGATTGGTGGAGTTCCGACACAGGCATTTAGCATGGCTACAATTGCTCCTCTAGGTAGTCCAAACAAAGAGCTAGGAGATGCACTTAAGCAATTATCTGCCGCGAAGTACGGTAGACCTAAGGCTATAGTCGATAAGGAGATTGCCGCTAGGATGGCCGTAGAGGAAACCTCTCAACCTGATATTCCTGTATCTTCTCAACAATATTCTTCAAATAGTCCACAGCCTAATACTGGAGCTGTGCCTCAGGTTCCAAATCCTGCAAATGCATCTTTTCTTGATCAGTGGCTTGCCAAGAAAAAGCAGACTCAACAATCAAACGTAAACATCCCTCCACAATCAAATGCACAAGTCAGCGGTCCTCAAGAAAATAGCCAGCAAAATAGTAAAAAAACTATTAATGAACCAAAGGATGAATCTAGCCAGAAATTGAATTATCCTAACGAAGATAATAAACCAAAAAATAATAATTCGGATAATGAAGGCGTGATTAGTCTAAGGTAGGGGCAGCCCTAGGCAGGCTTCTTAAATATTCTGGCTAAGGACTCTACTAATAAGCCAAATACAAAACCACCAACGAAGAATATTATTCCTACGAAGTAACTATATTCATAGCCGTAATGTCTGGATAATAGGTACAGGCTTAGGCTACTGAGTAAGGCAAATACTCCTCCGTATAATAGTCCAGAAGGACGAGCAACTGTTCCGCCAGCTATGTCGCTAATAATCTCAACCTTAGGATTATGAATGACTTTACTAAAGCGTCGCTCAGCAGGTCTCAGGTGCTTTTGAACGCGTTTTATGGCTTGGGCTCCACTATGTTCTCGGTAAGGTCCATGGTGCTGATGCGTGGCTTTATTCTCTACGGCCTCATTGTGTGTGTTTAATTCTTTTGAGGATTTGGCTGCCTGTTCTACTTTATCTTCAATTTTTCTAATAGTCTCAGCAGATACAGGCTTTTCTGCTATTTCATGTGCTTCATGTTTAGGCTTATTATTCTCCGGAGAAAAGCCACTTGAGTCTTCTGGTGTATTGTTTTGTTCGTGGTTAAAGTTTATTCGTTCTGCCATAATTATCCCTATACTGCTTGTTGGTAGATATTTTTTACTATTTTTGCTTCTTTATTAAGTAATCTGCTTCTAGAGAAGAAGTAGCCAGCAAGTACTGTAATTGCAAAGGCTAGTCCGACGGTTGTTCCTGGGCCCGTATCTGGTAATTTTGTAGTTACGCTTTCCACAGTTTTTATAAGTGGGCAATTAACATTCACAGAAACTTGATTGCCAAATTTGTTGGAGATGACACAATCTTGATCAGTTCCAGTGCTAACAGGTCGGTTAGTTGAGGGAACTATTTGCTTTACCTTTACTGATATAGTTTTAATTTCTTCAGAGTTACCTTTTATAGTTGCACTACTCCAGCGAAGGTAGTTATCTTTGCCGAGGGTTATGCCTTGGCGTTCTAAGTCCTTCATGTCAGTAATTTCAGCATATTCTAGTACATCACCAAAGTAATCTTCTCCAGAATAAGCTGGCGAGTCTGTACTTGTGATGTTTTTGGTAGACAATTTAAACTGTAGTTTTTCACCAGAAGATATCTTCTTGCCGTCCAAGCTATTTCCAGCTTCGTTAATAACAGTTTTGGATTGAACTAATTTTGAATCTTCGGAAATTTCAATTTCTGCAACGCAAGTCTTGCTAAGTTTCTGGGAGCCGTTAACAAAACCTACCATTACCTGAATTTTGTGGTTTCCTTTTGTAAGTCCTTTAAACTCCTTAGAGTCACTCAGTGAGCTAGTTGTTGTGGTTGCATCTATCTTACCATCAACATCAAGGTCGTATTTGTAGCTTTCTACTTTTGTTGATCCTTGTACGGTAGCCCTTGTCTCCACCTTTATGTCTTTATTGGATAGACCCAAGAAGGATGTCGATACTAGACATAATCCATCTGCTGGTTGGACGCATTTAGGATCTTGAATGCTTATTCCACCCAGTCCACTTATAGGGCATCTTGGACACTTTGGATCACTAGCTTTTATTGATGAATCATGCGGGCATAATTGTTCTGGTGGCGGAGGTGGCGGTGTTACTGTAACCGTAACACAAGGTCGACCAGATTGTTTGACTGCCACCTCATCCGATTGAACTGTTGCCGTATTACAAATTACAGTTCCATTCGCAACTCCAGCTTTTACCTTGCCAACTACTATCGATTCATTGAGCGTTGCACTGAAACCAAGACCTTTTTGGTTTCTGACTGGATCACCATTGACGATGGCATTTTGGCCGGTCATACCAACAAGTTCAAGGCTGTTATTATCAAACTGGTCTTTAAGGCTGAAATTTGTAGCAACAGATTCGTAACTGTTATTTCTATAAGTAACACTAAATTTTACAGTATCTCCAGGCTTTACAGTGCTAGGGGTGAGTAGTTTTTTGTGAACTTCTAAATTTGGTGTTGGGCCTTCAGGTCCAAGGGTTGTTAAGTTGCCACAGTTTTTTATTATCCAATAAGTCTTAGATCCAGACTTAATAGAGAAAGCTTCATAGTTTATCCCAGACCCCCATGCCTTTAGTGGGCGGTGGTATATCGTAGTACCTCCTGCATGAAGTGTTCTTTCACCCCAATCGTCACTACTAATTCCGTGATTACTAAGAGCAGTTCTTCCCATGCTCCAGTAATTGCCCGACGAATTTATTGTAGTAAGTTTTGTTGTTGTTGCATTTATCTCGGCACATGTAACACCAAATTTTGCGTATATAGCTTGTACTTGAGCATTGTTATTACACTTATTAACTAAGTCGGCCTTAGAGCTTACTCCTCCAAAGATTATATCGTTACTAGATGCGGCAAGGGATCGTTCGGCAGGGAACATAGATGCACCCAGCTGTACTAGCATCGACGCTATTATAAAAAATAAACCCAAACGTCTTACAGATTCTTCTTTCTTGAGCCTTTGGGCATAAAAAGAAAACTGATTAAGAGCACTTGGGTTAATTGAGATATTTGATATTAGTTTATTGAACATTTTTTTATTTCCGAGCTTAAATTAATTATTGTATTCAAAAGCTTAAGCATATTTAAGCATATTTATATGTGTTCAAACAATAGCAATTTTATATATTATTGAAACTGTAGTAATTTATGTAGATAAAACATAATAATGATTGATGACTTAAGGTGTTTAGAGTATAATAATAAGTATAAAAACAACTCAGAATAAACAGTGTGTCTAATATTGGGTACAAATCTATTTTAGAGAGGGGAAAAAGTGTCAAAACAAAAGGACTATGATTCAAATTCCATACAGGTATTAGAAGGCCTGGATCCTGTAAGAAAACGCCCGGGTATGTATATTGGTGGTACCGGAATAGATGGTTTGCATCATTTAGTTTGGGAGATTGTAGACAATGGTATTGATGAAGCGTTAGCGGGCCATGCTACAGAAGTAGCAGTTACTTTGCTAGGAGATGGCGGAGTCAGAGTCTTTGATAATGGACGAGGAATTCCTACTGATATTCATCCCAAAACAGGTAAAAGTGCAGTAGAGACTGTGCTTACTGTATTGCATGCCGGCGGTAAATTTGGTGGTGAAGATAGTGGATACAAAGTTTCTGGTGGTCTTCACGGAGTTGGATCTAGTGTTGTTAATGCTTTGTCATCAAAGCTTCATATTAGAGTTTTTAAAGATGGAAAGATTCATGAACAGCATTATGAAAGAGGAATACCAAAAACAGACCTCAAGGTTGTTGGAAAAACGGAATTAAGAGGAACCGAAATAACTTTTTATCCTGACGACACTATTTTTGAGACTGTCAAAATCAACTATGATACCGTTCTTGATAGACTTCGACATTCTGCATACTTAACCAAAGGTATTCGTACTTCATTGTCTGACGAGAATACGGGTAAAAAGTTTAGTTTCTACTTTGAAGGTGGTATTAAATCATATGTAAAACACCTTAACCTGGGTAAAGATGTTGTAGATAATGATGTTTTCTATGTTGATAAAAAAATAGATGAGGCACAAGTAGAAATAGCTATACAGTACGCAGATACATTTAATGAGACAGTTAAAGCTTTTGCGAATAATGTTCTTAACCCAGACGGGGGTACACACCTTACTGGGTTTAGGTCAGCCTTAACAAGGGTCATAAATGACTACGCCAGAAAAAACGGGTTGCTAAAAGAAAAAGAAGACAACCTAACAGGTGAAGATACGCGCGAGGGACTAACGGCTGTAATTTTGGTTAAATTGCCTGATCCACAGTTTGAAGGCCAAACAAAAAACAAGCTAGGTAATCCAGAAACAAGAGGTCAGGTAGAGACAGTTCTAAATGAACACCTAAATTACTACCTAGAAGAACATCCAGCTATTGGTCGAAAGATTATCGGAAAAGCTCTACTAGCTGCTAGGGCTAGGAAAGCCGCCAGAGCTGCTAGGGATAATATTATAAGAAAAGGAGTTCTAGAGGGTTCAGGGTTGCCTGGTAAGCTAGCAGATTGTTCGTCAAAAAACCCCGAGGACTCAGAATTATATTTGGTTGAGGGAGACTCTGCTGGAGGTTCAGCAAAGAGTGGGCGAGATAGCAAGACCCAAGCAATACTACCACTTAGAGGTAAGGTCTTGAATGTTGAAAGAGCTAGATTAGATAAAATGCTTGGTAATAACGAAATTGTTACCATGATTAAGGCTCTCGGTGTTGGGATAGAGGAGCAGTTTAGTATGGAAGGTTTGAGATATCACAGAATTATCATCATGACCGATGCGGACGTCGACGGAAGCCATATTAGTACTCTTCTTTTGACATTCTTCTTTAGGCATATGAAGCCATTGATCGATGGTGGGCACTTGTACTTGGCGAAACCACCACTCTTTTTGTTAAAAAGCTCGGGAAATAAGCGACAGTATGCATATTCTGACGAAGAAAGAGATGAACTAATAACCAAACTAATAGCAGAGCGTAAAGAGCGAGGCACCGCCATAAGCGAAACTGACGATAGGAAGAAGCAGGCTGGTCTAGCTGACTTACAGAGGTATAAGGGACTGGGAGAAATGGATGCAGAACAGCTATGGGAAACTACTATGAATCCAGAAAATAGGGTATTGGTGCAAGTGAAGCTGGAGGATGCAGAAAAGGCGGATGCTATTTTTAATAAGTTGATGGGATCTGAAGTCGAGCCACGCAAAAACTTCATCCAGACACACGCTAAATTCGTAAAAGACCTGGACGTATAGGATGGAAAAGAATATGGATGAAGATAAAATGACTAATTCTGAATTAAATAATCGCATGGATGCAGTAAGTGGTGAGGTGCAGTTTACTGGTGCTGTTCACTCAAGAAGTGTTGAACTTAGAACGGTAGAAGACGTGATGGAGGATAGTTACCTCCGTTATTCCATGAGCGTTATCGTAGCAAGAGCACTACCAGATGTGCGTGACGGCATGAAGCCTGTTCACCGTAGGATCTTGTATTCCATGGAAAAGAACGGCTGGCGCCCAGGAAGTAAGTTTGTAAAAAGTGCTCGTATCACAGGTGATGTTATGGGTAAATACCACCCTCACGGCGATGTGGCTATATATGATGCTATGGTGCGTTTAGCACAGCCTTGGTCTACAAGATACCTTCTTGTTGATGGTCAGGGTAACTTTGGCTCAATGGACGGTGATCCTCCTGCTGCTCAACGTTACACCGAGGCAAGGATGGCTAAGGCTGGGCACGCCTTGCTTGAAGATATTGATAAAGAAACTGTTCCTTTTAGAGATAACTATGACGGTTCTGAGCAAGAACCAGAAGTTTTACCAGCAAAGTTGCCTAACCTACTGCTTAATGGCCAAATGGGTATTGCTGTTGGTATGGCCACTAATATACCACCACACAACCTTGGCGAGTTAGTAGATGCAACTGTTTGTCAGATAGATAACCCTGAAGCAACTCTAGAGGATCTTATGGAGTTTATGAAAGGGCCTGACTTCCCGACGGGTGGAATTATTTATGGAAGAGATTCCATACGAACAGCATTTGCTACAGGCAAAGGCGGGGTGATAATTCGCGGTGTTGCCGATATTGAAGAGACAAAAAAAGGTAGTCATCAGATTATAATTACCGAGATCCCTTATGCACTTAATAAAGCATCTCTAATTGAAAAAATTGCCTCGTTAGTACATGAGAAAAAAATAAGTGGAATTAGAGATATAAGAGACGAAAGTGCCAGAGGTAACGTCAGAATAGTAATTGACTTAAAGAAGGATGCTTATCCAAAGAAGCTCCTTAATCAGTTATATAAAATGACCCCGCTTCAAACTACTTTCCACTACAATATGTTGGCTCTTATAGATGGAATCCAGCCAAGGGTATTGGGCATACAAGATATTATTTCTGAATATTTAAAGCATCGCCAAAATGTTGTAAGGCGCAGGACCGAATATGAACTCCGGAAGGCTCAGGAACGAGCCCACATATTGGAGGGGCTAAAAATTGCCCTTGATAACATCGATGAAGTTATTAGTACTATTCGTTCTAGTCAAACTACAGATGAGGCTCAAGCTAACTTAATTAAGAAATTTAAGTTAAGCGAAATTCAGGCAAAAGCAATTCTAGCTATGCAACTCCGTACATTAGCGGGTCTTGAGCGGCAGAAAATTGAAGATGAGCTAGCAGAGCTTCTTAAAATAATCAAAAGTTTAGAAGAAATACTAGCGAGTGAAAAAAAGATCCTGGCTATTATTAAAGACGAATTAATAGCGTTAAAGGAACAATTTGCTGACGAAAGAAGAACAAAAGTTGTACCATCAGAACTAGGCAAAATGAGTGATGAAGACTTAGTTCCAGATGAACAAGTTGTTGTAACACTCACATCAGCTAACTATATAAAAAGAAGTCCTATTGGTGATTACCGAAAGCAGAACAGGGGTGGTAAAGGCAAGCGAGGCATGGTAACAAGAGAAGAGGATGTTATCGAACATGTTGTAAATGCTTCAACGCATGATTACTTATTGTTCTTCACGAATAAAGGTAGGGTGTTTAGGTTAAAGACTTACGAGGTTCCCGCTACAAATTTGAGTGCTAAAGGTATAGCAATTGTTAATCTTCTTCAGCTTCAGCCTGAAGAAACCGTAAGTTCTGTAATAAATGTCAGTAAACAAACTAGCGCAAACAACCTTATCATGTGTACGGTTAGGGGTGTAGTTAAGAAAACTCCTTTTGAGCAGTACCAGAATGTAAGGAGCTCTGGCCTAATAACTATTAATCTAGACCAAGGTGACGAGCTTAAATGGATAAGACTCACCAACGGAGATGATGAGGTAATTATATCTACTTCACAGGGACAAGCCATAAGATTCCACGAAAAAGGTGTAAGGGCTATGGGTCGGACAGCTAGAGGTGTTAGGGGTATTAGGTTGCGACCAAATGACTATGTTATTGGAATGGATATCGTCCACGGAGATGCTAGCATCTTTGTAATCAGTGAATTTGGTTATGGCAAACAGACAAAGGTTGCTCAATTTACTGCACATGCTAGAGGTGGCGTTGGCATAAGATCTGCAGTCGTTAATCAAAAGACAGGTAAGTTAGTTGGGGTTAAGCGACTTTTGGATGAGAGTCAGGAGGTTATTTTAATATCTTCAGCTGGTCAAACTATAAGGCTTGGTATTAAAGATATTCCTTCTCTAGGTAGAGCTACTCAAGGTGTTAGAATAATGAGACTTAATGAAGACGATAAAGTAGTTTCGTTGGCACTTGTAGACAAGAGTGAAGAAGTAGAAACAGACGATTCAGAATAAAATAGACTTTTCTACAACGATTATGGTTGACAACAGGTGTAAATACCTATAATATTGGATGAGATCTTTAAAGGTTGCTATTTTTATGGTCCTTCGAAAAGTGAACTTTAAAAACTTAAGATAAGTGCAAATCAACGTCAGTTCGCCCTGTACTTTAACAGGGCATATGAATTGTAAATTAGTCAGTTTTAAACTGATGCTAAGATGAGATTCTTTTTG
>CAYUFM010000015.1:0-15518 GCA_964444225.1 uncultured Candidatus Saccharibacteria bacterium
ACTAAACTAACGAATGCTGAGCTTTGAGTGAATATCTTTTGGTTAGAATATGTAGGGGTTAATGCCGTTGGCGTGATTGTGTTTAGAGACGAAAAGTTGGACTTTGAACCACTAATCAAATAGTCAAAGTTATTGCTATCTGGTGGTAGATTATAAAATATTGCAATTCCATTTGAATCACTTGAGTCTGTTAAGTTTATCGCAGGCGTAGTAGTTGTATTACTTACATTTACACTTGCTCCTTGAATAGGATTACCATTTTCATCTATGACTGTCACTACCAATGCTCCTGTCGTACTTGATGTCTCTGCTACTCTTGCTGCTATTTGCGTGTCTACGCTCGCTAGGGTGTTGTTGCTCGCATCTTTAACGGCTACATTAACGATCTTGTAGTCTGCCGGGTTAGTATCTGTTGATGTTTGGCTGGTAGGCGGGGGGTAGTTCCGGCACAATTTTTCTTTTATTGCTTGAGTAGGGTAATTAGTGCAACCGTCAAAAGCATCATCTATATAGTTAATGCTAGTCGTTATTGTGTAGTTAAATCCATCGACTTTTTCTGTAGTATTCGCTGGTAATGGGCTAGCAGAATAAATACTTCCTCCTGCAACCGCTAAGCTGTCATATGAGATTGACTTAAGATATTCGATTTGGTTAGTTGCTAGTGAACTTGCGACTGCTTTACGTTTTGCAGTTAGCGTACTGCGGATAAGAGATGTAAAAAGAGTTAAAAAACTTATAGCAACAACTGTGAGCACCGTAATTCCAATAACTAGTTCAACTAAACTGAAACCCCCATCCCCGTTTTTATCTTTCATCCTGTATATATATTAGCATAAAGGCTATCAGTAAATAAAAACCCTTCTTGAATAGCGCAAGAAGGGTTTTCTCGTAAAGATAGTACTGATTAGTTTAGGCTTGTTTTTGCGAAGGTGCCACCACCTTCAAGTGTAGCTGTAAGTGTGTATGCGTCACAGTCTGCAGTTGCAGTTGCGGCATCGTTGTCACAACCGGCAGGTGTTTCTACGTAGCTGTAGACGTTAGCAGCTGCGGCTGCAGCAACGTTATTGTCAGAGCCCTTTGGATCTGCTAAGGCTGTTAGGTCAAGACCTTTCAGGCTTGCTCCTACGAATGTGTCGTCGTCCAAGTTTGCATTGGTTGGGTAGCGACCATTTTGAGCAAAGTAAGCTTCTAGCTGGCTGTGTACAGCCTTGATGTCTGTTTGCCGTTCGCTATCACGAGCTTTCTTTTGTATACCGCTAAATGTTGTTACAACTAATGCGGCCAAGATACCGATCACAACGATCACGATCAAAAGCTCAACAATAGTGAAACCTTTCTCTTTTCTTTTAAGTGAGATCATAAGGACCCACCCTCCTCGTTTTTAAATTTATTACTAGTTATGATCCTATTTTCTAGGTATCTAGCAATGATTATTAAGCATAAGCCTTATTTGGTCAAGAGGGAAATAGGCTAGCCACCATTACCAACATTTTGGCTTAAGGACGCGATTGGACCCATTACGCTGGCTGCTATAAGCCCGACCATGCTACCGAGTACTATGATCATTAAAGGTTCAATCAATGAGCTGATGCCATCTATAACGGCATCAACTTCTTCCTCATAAAAATCTGCGACTTTTATTAGAATAGTGTCTATCTCGCCTGTTTCTTCGCCGATGGCTAACATCTGAGCAACAATAGGCGGGAAGTGTTTACTCTTACTTAATGGTTCAGAGAGTTGTTTGCCGTTTTTGACTTCTCTTGCGGCGTTTTTAAGTTCTTCTTCGATCACTTTATTGCCCATAGCACCACCTGTTACGTCCAGGGCATCTAAAACAGTAACCCCAGATGACATCAACGAAGCGAAAGTTCTAGAAAACCTAGCGATAGCGATTTTTGTAATGATTGTTTTTATGATTGGTGTCCGAAGGAGCAGGGCATGAAACTTGTATTTTCCTTTCGGAGTTTTAATATAGCGACGCAATCCATAGATTAAACCAGCAGATAAAACTAGTAGTATGATCGCATTTTTTTGCATGAATTCACTCATGCTAAGCATTGCTTGTGTGTAAACAGGCAATTGTGCATCTGGGCCACCCAGGTCTTTAATAATGGCGCCTAATTTTGGAATCACCACTATCATAATCCCGAAAAACGCCACAATCGTAATGCTGAAGATCACTATAGGATATGCGCTGGCGCTTTTAATTTTTTTACGGATTGCTGAGTCTTTCTCTACCTGCATGGCAAGTCGTTTTAAGATTTCATCCAAAATACCACCAGCTTCACCGGCGCGGACCATGTTGATGTAAACTTCGCTAAAAACATTAGGGTATTTTGCTAAGGAATTTCCGAGCGCTCCACCGCCCTCGATATCCTTGGCGACACCCTGGATAACAGTTTTAAAATACTTATTTTCTGTTTGGGATTGCAGAGTGTTAAAGGCGCGTGTCATCGGGACACCAGCCGAGATCATAGTAGAAAGTTGGCGCGTAAAAACTACCAACTCTTTTTGTTTAACTTTGCCACGTTTTTTAGTTTTTTTCTGGTTGGTCTCGGTCACCACTATAGGGTGTAGGCCCTGCTTAGTTAAGGTAGATATCGCACCTTCCTTAGAGCCGGCTTCAATAGTGCCCTTAGTTGTTTTACCGTCTCTTGTAGCCGTGTAGTTAAATAATGCCATCTTTTGTTACTTAATCTTCGCTCGTTACTCTTAATATTTCTTCGACACTGGTTTGTCCGCGCAGTGCTTTGATGAATCCATCGAGTTGCATAGTTATCATACCCTCACTCATAGCTTGACGCTGAATTTCATCGCTGGTTGACCCGGCAACAATTAGTTTTTGGATGTTTTCGGAGTTGCCTAGCACTTCATAAATTCCAATTCTGCCCTTGTAGCCAGTGTGGTTACATGATTCGCAACCTTTGGTGTGTGGTTTCCAGAGTCTAACAATTTTTGTTTCGGACGTTGATAGGGCAGAAGAACTGGCTTTGTTAGTTTTACTTGTGTTTGTTTTACCGATTCCTCCTGCCAGAGCTTCTTCTTCAAGTTTATGGATTAACTTCATTTGGTCAGCGTCATCGGTATGAAAGATTTTATCTATCTGTTTTAAGTCAGCTTCATCTGGGTCAAAGGCTTCCCGGCAGTCGACACAAAGTCGCCTAACAAGTCTTTGTCCAACTATTGCGCGGACTGTGCTGGCAATAAGAAAAGGCTCAATGTTCATGTCTAGCAAGCGTGGCAAACAAGTTGCTGCATTATTGGTGTGAAGTGTGGCAAAAACCAAGTGCCCAGTTAAGGCTGCCTGAACAGCCAGGCCAGCTGTCTCACTATCTCGAATTTCACCGACCATTATGATGTTGGGGTCCTGGCGAAGCAGGGCGCGCAGTCCATTGACGAAGGTCATTCCAGCCTTGGGATTAACCTGGGTTTGGTTAGCGCCTTGGATTTTATACTCTATAGGATCTTCTATAGTGGAAATATTGACGGATGGACGGTTGAGTAAACTGAGCGTGCTATAAAGACTGGTGGATTTACCAGATCCGGTTGGGCCAGTAACCAGAATCATTCCGTGAGGTTGAACAATTGCTTCATTTACGGTCTTTAAGGCTCGTCCCCAGTATCCAAGTTCTTCCAGAGTCAAAGCTTTACTTGATTCATTTAGCACGCGCATAACAACTTTTTCGCCTTCGTTAATAGGTAGCGTCGAGACACGTAGTGCATATACTCCTTCGCCGATTTGGATTTTGAAACGACCGTCTTGAGGTGCGCGTCGTTCATCAATTTTTAGGTTGCTCAGAATTTTTATACGACTGACAAGTGCACCATGAACTTTCTTGGGCAGTTTGTTGGCTTCTTTTAAGATTCCGTCAATTCGATAGCGTACAACAACATGTTCTTCGCGCGGTTCTATATGGATATCACTGGCACCTGATTTGATAGCATATTCAATGATAAGATTTACGGTTTGAGCTATCGGTGAATCTTCGGCGACGTCTTCTTCGCTGACGTCCAGTTCTTCCACGCCTGCCTCGGCTTCTTCGCCGTCTAAAACTTTGGTCAGTTCAGTGCTTACGCTACCACGGTATTGGTCTAGTGCGCCGGCGACGTTGCTGGCAGTTGCGACGTGGACCTTTATGTTTGTACCAAGTTGTTTTTGCAAAAAGTTTACGGCCTGAATGTCATCAGGGTCTTCCATCGCCAGAAGCTTAGAGCCGTCGTCTTCTACGCCAAAAAGCACAACCTTATATTGTCTGGCAATTCTCTCAGGAATTAATCGTAGAACTTCACGGGGGATTTCTTTGCTGTTTAACTCTATAAAAGGTATGTCGATTTCTTTAGAATAGAGTTTGGTCAGGTCTTTTTCGGATATCACATTACCCGCAAGGACTATGTCTTGCAGGGGTTTTTTTTCGGTTTTTGCTTGTTCTCTTAGGGCTACAACTTGCTCTTCGCTAACTTTGCCGTCTGCGCGTAGCAACTGTTCCACCAAGCCATCGGATATACGCATGTTAGGCTAATTATAAACGATAAGCAGAATAGAAAATAGTCCTGTTGTATACTAAATATATACTTATAAATCTGGAGGGATGATATGGCTGATAAATCTAGCAAAAAGACTGTGGGTGATGGTGAAGCAGAAGGCAAGAGTAAGGCGCTCGGACTCGCGTTAGAGACTATTGAAAAGCAATTCGGCAAAGGCTCTATCATGAAGTTGGGCGAGGCCCACAAAGTCAACGTAGAGACTGTCTCTACCGGGTCTTTGAGCTTGGACATTGCCCTTGGTGGCGGTATTCCAAAAGGTCGCATCATTGAAGTTTATGGTCCGGAATCTAGTGGTAAAACGACTCTAACTCTGCATGCTATTGCAGAAGTGCAACGCCAGGGTGGAACGGCAGCGTTTATTGATGCCGAGCACGCATTGGATCCAGCATACGCCAAGAGACTGGGTGTAGATACTGACAATTTATTGATTTCTCAGCCCGATAACGGCGAGCAAGCGCTAGAGATTGCCGAGACCTTGGTGCGCTCTAGTGCGGTAGACTTGGTTGTGGTTGACTCTGTTGCGGCGTTAGTTCCACGAGCCGAGATAGAAGGCGACATGGGCGACAGCCACATGGGTCTGCAAGCTCGTCTAATGAGTCAGGCGCTTCGCAAGCTAACTGGTATTATTAACCGGTCCAACACCACCGTTATTTTTATCAACCAAATCCGTATGAAGATTGGCGTTATGTTTGGTAACCCAGAGACCACAACAGGTGGTAACGCGCTTAAGTTTTATGCCTCAGTACGTATGGATATTCGGCGTATTTCTCAAATAAAACAGGGCGAGGAAATCATCGGTAACAGGACTAGAGTAAAAGTTGTAAAGAATAAGATTGCTCCGCCGTTCCGCCAGGCAGAATTTGACATTATGTACAACCAGGGGATTAGTAAAAGTGGTGACGTGCTAGATCTAGCGGTCGAGCACAACATCGTAGAAAAAGCCGGAGCCTGGTTCGCCTACGGCGAAGGCAAAATTGGCCAAGGCCGTGAAGCCGCCAAGCAATATCTAGAAGAAAACCCCAAAATAATGGCTGAAATAGAAGCTAAAATCCGCAAAACCGTCGAAGTCTAGCAACATGGACCTAAAAGATTATCAGGAGCTAATTAAGAAACTTTGCGAGGAGCGAGGGTATTTTGCCGATTCTACCGAGGAAACTTTTTTGCTTCTGGCAGAAGAAGTTGGAGAGCTTGCAAAAGCTATCCGCCAACAATCTAGCTTGCAAAATGGTGATCATTCTAAAAAGAAAGATCTAGAAGATGAGCTAGCCGATGTGTTTTGGCTAACTCTAGCCCTTGCTAATAAACTGGATGTAGACCTAGAAACAGCCTTCCAAAACAAAGAAAAAACCAACCAAGATCGCTATAATAACAATGTTTACAATCGCTCAGTCGAGGAATAAAACAGATGACAGGCTTTAACCATGGCCTGACGGGCGCGGTAATTGGATTGGCCATCAAGGATCCAATTTTTGCGTTGCCTTTAGCATTTGCTTCTCATTTTTTGTGTGACATTATTCCGCATTTTGGACTCAAAGCTAAAAATAAGCGACAAAAACGACTAAGTAATATTCAGCATTTAGTAGACTTAATACTAATCCTGGGGTTAATCACCTTTTTACTAATTATCGATGTTGGCTGGACGCCAATTTTAGCTTTGATTTTGGCAGGTTCGCCTGACTTTGCATGGCTGTATCGCTACGAGGTAAAAGAAAAATTGCTAAAGCAAAAGCTAGGTACTATGAGCAAGTTCAATACTTGGCACGCAAACATACAGTGGAGTGAAACTGTATGGCCAGGAGCGCTAATTGAAGCGATTTACGCTGTAATAATGTTAATAATTTTATCTAACCTGTTATGAAGGTAACCAAGATTGAGGCGCAGGTTAAGACTAGGGGGCGGTACTCAATTTTTGTCGACGGCCAGTTCGCTTTTGGGTTGAGCGAGCTGGCTCTTATAAACTCTGGCATCAAGGTTGGCCTAGAAATTTCAGCAAAACAGCTAGATAAATTTAAGCAAGAGTCAGACATAGATAAAATCTACGGGCGCACATTGGACTTGCTCGCCCGTCGACCGCGGAGCGAGTGGGAACTACGCGACTACTTACGACGCAAACAGATTGAAGCAGGGGACGTAGATACATTACTTAACAAGTTAAGTAATTCTGGATATATAAATGATGAAGATTTTGCACGACGTTGGGTTGATAGTCGTAGGCTACTGAAATCTACCAGTAAACGAAAACTAAATTTAGAACTGAAACAAAAGCGGATAAGTGACGAAATAATTAACAAAGTTCTAGCCGAAGACGAGACTGATGAGCTAAAAGTCCTCAAAGAACTAATAGCTAAAAAACGTACCCAAACCAGATATCAAGACGACCAAAAACTAATGCAATACTTGGTACGCCAAGGCTTCAACTACAGCGACATAAAACAAACCTTAAGAGACTACGAGTAGTGTAGGATGTGTTTCTTAAAATTTAATATTGAGATACTTGATAAACTTTAAATCTTGCATTCTTCAAAGATTCAATATCGGTAGATGCGATAAATTGAAATATTTTAAAATCCTGAGACTGACTAGAGCCAAGATTATTAGCATAAACTGTGTCTTCTTTTAGTCTTTTACCAACAGAATCAACCGCCTCGATTTGTATTGCGTAGGATTTATTACTGGGATTTTTGTTAGTAATTGTTACAGGTAGTTCTGTAGTGACAATCCCGAATTCACCCTCAGTTATTTTAAATTCACTGATTTTTACATCGAGGTCGCTCTTAAGTAGTTGATCAGTATTTTTTCCAGTCGAGTTTTCTATAGATTCGTTTGCCTCGTTAACTACTTTGTTAACTTCGTTCGAGTAGAAGGATTGGCTTAAAAGAACAATTGCCAGAGTAAGTACAGAAAGTAAAATAATCACAACAGACAGAGTGCGACCATTGTTCTTTTGTTTTTTAGATCTAGAAAAACCCATAAATCCTAATATCAACGCAATCAAACCCAATAAAAATGCAAAGTTATTAATTACTGGAACGGCAGATAAAAGTAGGCCAATTATAGACAATATTAACCCTGCTATTATAACGGTAGACTTTTTGTCTACATTTTCTTCTTTAATTTCTGTCATTAAAGCTCCTATACGAAATAATATATCACAAAACCTGATTCTTAAACTTAATCCTGACACGAGTGTCACCCTAAGCATTCTTTGATTACTCGTTAGTCTTTTAAGACTAAATAGGTTGGATCAACCTAGTTAATGGGGTTGGGGGCAAGGGCGGATTTTTTATCTTTCATTACTGGGTCTTCGATCACAACTCTTTTAGTGGTGATTTCTAGGATTTGGGAGCGGTCGATGCTGAGCGAACCGCCGGACAAGTTTTTTATAAGAGGCTGTTGGGTGTAAATTTTTTGGACAAAGAAATTGTCAGTTTCAAAGGCGTAGTCTGACACTTTGCCATAGTTTTTTTTGCTCTCAGACGTTACTTTTAGGCCAACTAGATTAAACTTGAGTCTTAGGATATCTTTTAATCTAATCAACTCACCACTTTTGCTCAACACTTCATGGTCATCTACCACGATGCCTTTGTCAATGATGTCGCGCACGTCTTTAGTGAGAAGAACAAGTCTTTCGCCACTGCGATTGTCAATAACATACCAACCTTCTACAAAAAGATTATTGGGATTAATGATTGGCCCGGTTGTCCGAGCAATCGGCCCACCAACTCTAAGCGACAGAACGGCCACTGACTTGAAGGACTCACTAAGCTTAAGCATCCTTTTATTATAATTGATTCCGACCAACAAACTAAAATTCTCTTACAGTCACTATACTTTTTATAGTGACTCGGATAAAATCTGCAACAAGGTAAGGTATAATGTGGAAATATTATGGAGTTAGTTTTTACGTCTAAATCGGTGGCCGAGACCCAAGAATTTGCTAAAAAACTGGGAGCCAAATTAAAGGGCGGTGAAGTTATTGAGCTGATTGGTGATGTTGGTGCCGGCAAAACAACCTTTGTAATTGGGCTGGCTGAAGGGCTTGGCAGCAAAGATCATGTCAGTAGCCCAACCTTTACCATCTGCAATACGTACAAAGGCAGGCTTACTATCCAGCACGCGGATTTTTATCGGTTGCATGATGATAAGCTTATCCAAAACGAGCTGAACGAGCTAATAGCCGACGACACTGTTGTGGTGCTGGAGTGGGCAGAAAATCTCGCAAATCCTCTGAAAGAAACAATCCAAATTATTGTAAGTCCGCTCCAGAACGACGAGAGAAAGTTTGAGTTAAAAATTCCAGAAAAGTACGGGCACCTGAAATGATTTTGACCATAAGAACAGATAAACCAGAAGCAGAAGTCGGGCTGTTTGATGAAATGGGTCAGAAAATTAGCTACAAAACTTGGCAGGCCCACCGCGAACTTAGTAACACAATTTTGGCAGTGATTAAAGAAATTTTAGTTGGTCAAAAACTGGACTTTAGTGATGTGTCCGGCATAGTTTTTTACAAAGGTCCAGGGAGTTTTACTGGCCTGCGAATTGGTGCTTCGGTAGCTAATGCCTTGCAGACAAAATGTGTTAACGAAAACGGCGAAAACTGGGTAGACAAGGGCATTGCACGGCTAAAAAAAGGCGAAAACGAGCCAGCTCTACCGCACTACGGCGAAGAAGCGCACACGACCCAACCCAAAAAATAGTACTGAAATCTAGTAAAAAAACGGGGATGACTGTATAATTTAGTCAGTCAGAGATACGGAGATTTGTTCGAAGAGGTGACTGACGACAGAAGATTTTAAATAAATTTGAATTTTTCGTGATAAGCAAGTTATTGCGAATCGGCCACTAATGAAGTGATAGTGACGTGGCCACAGCCCGTAATATCTTGTCTTTTCCGAGAGAAGGGGAGAACATGGATCCAATTACTGCCGTTTTGGCTATTGTTGGCGCTGGCCTTGGCTATGGCGCAAGTACTTACCAAACAAAAAAGAAGCTCGGTACAGCTGAGGCTCAAGTAGAAAAAGAGTTAAAAAAGGCTAAAGCCGAGGCTGATAAATTACTTGCAAAAGCCCGCGAAGAAGCAACCGAGATTGCAGAGACGGCCAGAAAAGAAGAAAAAACCCGTCGCAATGAGTATAAAGATATCGAGCAACGATTGCTCGCGCGTGAAGAAAGTCTAGACAAAAAACTAGATCAAATCGACAAAAGATCCGAATCTTTGCGTAAGGGTGAAGATGAAGTCGAGGCGCTAAAAAATGAGATTCGCGATATCCGAACTAAACAACAAGACAAGCTAGAAAAAATCGCTAAACTTAGCAAAAAAGAAGCTGCTGAGCATTTGCTAAAAATGACCGAAAAAGACATAAAAGGCGACATGCTTGGCCTGATAAATAAACTCCAAAATGAAGCCAAAGATAATGCCGATGAAAAAGCCTCTGTGATCATAGTGGAAGCAATGGAGCGTATGGCTAGCGAAGTTACTGCCGAGCGCACGGTCACTTCGGTTAAACTTGACGATGAAGAAATGAAGGGCCGAATTATCGGTAAGGAAGGTCGTAACATTCAGGCCTTGCAACGCGCTACTGGCGTGGACATTATGGTAGACGACACCCCAGGAATGATTATCTTGAGTAGCTTTGACCCAGTGCGTCGTGAAGTTGCACGAGTGGCTCTAGAAATGCTACTAAAAGATGGCCGAGTGCATCCAGGACGTATCGAAGAAGTTGTCGACAAAGCTCAAAAGCAAGTCCAAAAAGACGTTATGCGCACCGCCGAGGATGCGGCTCGTGAAGTTGGAATCGTTGGAATTCCAAAAGAAATTTTGCAGTATCTTGGCGAGCTAAAATTCCGTACCAGTTATGGCCAAAACGTCCTAAAGCACAGTACCGAAATGGCCCACATGGCCGGAGTTATTGCCGAGCAGATTGGTGCTGATACCAAGGTAGTAAAATACGCCGCACTATTGCACGATATGGGTAAAGCGCTTACTCACAAAATTGAAGGCAAGCACCACCACATAGGTGCCGAAATCGCCCGTAAATATGGCGTGCCAGAGAACATTTGTCACGCTATCGAGGCTCACCATGATGATGTTGAAGCTACAACTACAGAGGCTTTGGTGGTGCGTGTGGTTGACGCTATTTCTGCGGCTCGACCTGGTGCCCGTAACATTTCTCAGGAAAACTTTGCCGAGCGCATGCGTGACCTAGAAAACGTTGCTAACGGATTCAAGGGTGTCGAAAAATCTTATGCTATCAGCGCCGGACGTGAAGTCCGCGTGTTTGTTAAGCCAACCGACTTAGACGACCTTGGTGCAATAAAGCTAGCCCGCGATGTGGCCACAAAAATTGAGAGTACTATGCAATATCCTGGTACTATCAAGGTCAACGTCATCCGCGAAACCCGCGCCATTGAGTTTGCCAAGTAGGTGCTCGTACAGTTCATAAAACCGTGTAAGCTTTTGTTCTTGCGCGGTTTTATCATATATAATTGAGCGTAAGCAATTAAGTAATTTTATATGCAACCACGTACAAAAAGACTACCAATACCCGGCATTAGGTTTGATGGCTGGATTATCACGGTTATTATTTGTGCTATTTCTGTACTTTTATGGCTTAGGATAAATCCTTTGTCTAGTTTGTTCGTCGGTGATTTTTCGTCGATTATGCTAGCCTGGGGGCGTTTAACAGGAATTGTTGGAATGATTATGTACGCACTTAATCTAATATATTCAACGAGACTTAGATTCTTAGAAGATCTTTTTGGGGGTTTGAACCGTGTCTATATTGCCCATCATATTTTGGGTGGGCTGGCACTGATACTTTTATGTTTTCATCCACTTTTTCTGTCACTACAATATGTGTCTACGTCGCTCAGAGACGCTGGGTTTTTACTTATACCACATGATTTGGTGCCGATAAGTGCATTGTTTGATACGGGCAGTAACTTTCATGCGGATGTGTTACAGCAATGGGCAATATTCTGGGGTATTGTGGCCTTTTGGGGAATGGTTATTCTGCTGACCATAACTTTTTTTGTTAAATTACCTTATCAAATTTGGCTTTTTACTCATAAATTTTTAGGTCCAGCCTTCTTCTTGGCCGGCCTACACGTTCTGTTTATTAGAAGTGACACATCGGCAAGTGCTTTGTTGAAATATTACATAATGTTGATCACACTACTTGGTATCGTGGCTTTTGTTTATAGGACATTAATGCCTAAAATATTAATTCGTCGTTATCAGTATCAAGTGATGGGCGTTAATATGCAAAACAGTAGTGTAGCCAAGATCATTATGCAACCAAGGCAGGCTGTGATGAGCTATAAGCCAGGGCAGTTTGTGTTTATTAGGTTTATTAAATCTGGTGTTAAGGAAATTACAAATGAATGGCATCCGTTTTCTATTTCATCAACACCCGGTGGTGGTTCATTAGAGATAACTGCTAAGGCACTGGGTGATTTTTCTGGTGGGCTTTCAAAATTGTCACCAGGCACTGTGGCAGAGATCGAAGGTGCATATGGTAGATTTACCTATACAAATTACAAAAATCTTAATCAAATATGGATTGCGGGTGGGATCGGTATAACACCGTTTTTGTCGATGGCCAAAAGTCTGCCCGCTGGTGGCTACAGCATTGATCTTTACTATAGCGTCAAGAGCGAGAGCGAACTAGTTGAGTGGCAACAATTAGCCGATATAGCCATGAGCCGAAATGGGAATTTTCGTTTGATTCCGTTTGTTTCTGATGTTCAAAAAGGCTTTCTAGACACAAAATTTATGTTGCAATATAGTAAAGATTTTAGGGGCAAAGAAATTTTTATTTGTGGCCCGCCGCCGATGATGAAATCTATTAAAGGTCAGTTACTTAAGTCTGGTGTAGACAAGAAAAATATTCATTCTGAAGAGTTTGCAATGAGTTAAGTGATAAAATGGAATTAATATGTGGTTAAAGAAAGCAGTTGGGATTACGCTGATAATTACTATGGTCGGGCTTTTTGGTTTGACTATAGGAGGTGTTGGCTTTACTCGTTCAGATAAAGTTATGGTCTTGAACCCCGATGGCTCCACTACTGAAATGACAGTTGAGCAAGCATCCAATACTCCAAACTTAGTAGAATTATCAACTTCGGCTGGCACAAGTGCGGGTTCTAGTCAAACAACATCGACTCCTGCGACTGGTAATACGACACAGTCTGCTACCCCGGCAGGCTCAACATCTACTACGTCATCTAGCACACCTACTACATCTAGCGGTAGTACAGCTCCTAGTACCAGTAGTAGCGGGACAAGTGGTGGTGGAACTGTTGTCTCCAAACCAGTGATTACTATGAGTATATCGCCGTCTACGATTACGTCGGGCGGTAGTTCTACTATAAACTGGTCTGCATCAAATAGCCCAACAAGCTGTAGCGCTAGTGGAAGTTGGTCTGGCGCAAAGTCTTCTAGTGGTAGCCAAAGTACAGGAACAAAAACAGCAGGGTCGTATATTTATTCTTTGACTTGTGCAAATGCTGGGGGTAGTAGTGTAGCGTCCGTGGGTCAGACAGTTACAGCACCAGTAGTTACTTATTGCGGTGGGCTTAGCCCATGCTATGGAGTCGGCGATATGGCAGCTCATGCTACTTCAGGAAGTTGCTGGGGTAGGTCCCGTTATAGGACTGGTGGAAGTTATGATAGAGTTTATAATCTCAACAAAGCTTATAGTGGAACTTCAAAACATTCATCTTATGTCGGTTCATCTACTTTTTATCAACAGTGCGGTAAGGATTTTACGGTATGTGTGAATGGATCATCATCTTGTGGTGGAAGTCGCACATTAAATCATTCAAGCGGTGATTTGGCTAGCTATTCATCACCAATTGGTTATTATGACCCATCAAAACCATAAGGAATAGAACTATGTTTAGAAAGAAAAATAAATTTCAATTAAGCCATGAATCTCTAATAGTTTTGACTGTTATAGCACTTATAACTTTTTTTGCTATATTGGCTAGCAATATATCCGATTCGCGCATGTCAAGCACCAAAATACATACTATCGGTGAAATCATAAGTCCGAGCAGAGACTATACTCTCGTTGTTGATCAAGCAACATTCAATAATGATTTAGCTTCTAAGATGCACCTTCCTGGTGATAAGAAAGTTTTGGTTATACACTTGCAAATAAGCAATAACTCTGACAAAAAACTAGATTTTATGCCAGTTATTCATACGTTCATGAGGAATGATAGGGGGGAGAGTTACGAATTTACTCCTGGTGTTACGGGTGATACTATTGAGGCTAAGATGATTGATCCTGGTCAAAAATTATCTGGAGATTTGGCTTTTATTGTTGAGGCAGAATACATGCCACTTTGGTTTTATTTTGATTCTAAGTTCGGTGATGAAGGGCCTGTTTCTATAAAAATCGTAAAATAATATGAAGAAGTTTACATTTAATAATTACAGAATTAAGGGCTTCTTATTAATTTTGCCGATTTTTATTTTTGTTGGTGTGTTGGTCTTGCTAGGAATACGACAGTCAAACAAAGGTCAAACAAAGACATATCGGCTAGAACAACCTGTGACTAAGCAAGTGCTCGGGGTGTCGGTTAGCTCGGGGCTTGTTGATATAAACATAAATTCCAAGACTTTGCGAGCTTCGAGGCTCACAATTAATATCCAGATAAAGAATAATTCAATAAATATTCTTCAATTTTCGCCAGGCTTAAACCTTAAGTTAGTTGACTCTGAAGGCATAGAATATTTGCCCACTATGAAGTTTGTCGATCCCGCGGTTGTGCTTGGTGGGCCGATTAACAGTGGTCAGAGGTTAACATTAGATATTGATTTTGAAGTACCTGAAACTACGAGTCTAGAAAAGCTAGTTTATCAGCAAGATCAAGTTTCAGAAAAACTCGAAATAAAACTGTAAATTTAACTCAAAAAACACTTGTGTGACGCTTAAGCTTAGTTGTATAATTTATTACAAATAACTTTGGGGTTATGGCACACATAAAAAAGAAACATTTTTATACTCTCGCAGCACTATTGGTTTTGATTCTCACACTAGTGCTATTTGTTGTGTTCAAAAAAAGCTCAACACCACTTACTGGCGCACTTAGAACCCAAACTGGCATTCAGAATGACGGTGTCTATGACATCAAGTTGGTAGGTTATAACAAACAGTCTGGCGCTCAGGTAATCGACCAATCTTTTGACGACGTGCCTGTGTCTGATGGTCAGTACGCTGTGCCGATAAGCGTTAAGCGTTTCAGCGAAAATGGTAGTGTGGTTGTCCAGTCTTGTTACAAAGCCGACCCAGAAAAATCTAACTCACCTAACGAATTAGACTGTAAAAGTAATCAAAATCAAGAAATTATTATTGACTGCGCTAGAGATTACTCATTGGTTGGATCAAATGATATTTTGTCCAAAGTTACCGGCAATAAAGAGCTGGTTAGCGCTGGAACTTGTGCCACTGCAACCGAAACTCAAAACTTAGGCTTAGCTAGCTCTAATTTGCCAGAGACAGTTTTGGCTATGGGCCCAACAGGTGCTAGTGGGGCAAATGGTGCTCCGGGTGCACAAGGAGAAAAGGGCGATAAAGGCGACAAGGGCGACACTGGTGGTCAGGGTCTGAATGGTAGTGATGGTATTGATGGCGCGCAGGGCCCAGCAGGTGACCCGGCCTCAGATGATCAGACTTTGAGTTTTAATGGAGTGTCACTACTTAGTGTGAGTGGCGGTAACAGTGTGGATTTATCGGCAATAAATACTGATTTGCTAGCAAGTATTACTTGCTCGGTTGGGCAAATTTTGCAATATGATGGTTCCGCCTGGGTCTGCGCTAGTCCTGCCGCATCAAGTGACAGTCAAACCTTGAGTCTAGTCACCGACACACTGTCGATTAGCAATGGAAATTCGGTTGATCTTTCCAGCTACCTAGACAACACAGATAACCAAAACCTCTTCCTAACCATAAACACCGACAACG
>CAYUFM010000015.1:15618-18606 GCA_964444225.1 uncultured Candidatus Saccharibacteria bacterium
TCTCACCGGCAACACTCTAGCCCTAACTGGCGATGGTACCAGTGTTGATCTTTCCTCCTACCTAGACAACACAGATAACCAAAACCTCTTCCTAACCATAAACACCGACAACGGTACTGACCCGGTAGCCGACACTAGCACCGATACCCTCAACCTAGTCTCTGGCTCTGGTGTCACCATCACTGGCGATGGCTCCACTGACACTATTACAGTGGCTAGTACGCTGGGAACGGACATTTCTTCATCGGAAATCGTTAATGACACAATATTGAGTGAGGATATTTTTGACGGTACGATCACTAATAGCGACTTGGCTAGCTCATCACTAACTGTTACGGCAGGAAGTGGTCTGGCTAATGGCGGTGCTGTTTCTTTAGGCGGAACGGTTACGCTCAATATAGGGGCAGGTAGTGGCATTGCCGTTAATGCCGATGATATTGCAGTCGATTTGACTGTAGCTACAGATGGTCTGT
Source organism: uncultured Candidatus Saccharibacteria bacterium (assembly GCA_964444225.1). Lineage (GTDB taxonomy): Bacteria > Patescibacteriota > Saccharimonadia > Saccharimonadales > 2-12-FULL-41-12 > JALHOM01. The sequence continues at coordinate 16,092 of CAYUFM010000015.1, forward strand.
CGTCAACTACTTCAAGCGGATCTGGACTAGAAGTTCTAGGCTCAGGGCTAACTTTGTTACAAGGCTGTGGCAACAGTCAATTACTTAAATGGAATGAGGCTACTGATACTTGGGATTGTTCTAATGATTCGACTTCCGGAGCGGGCCCCGATAGTCTAGACTACATTGATTTTGAGGACACTCTTAATCTAGACGCAACTACTACCACTGTTTTGGGTGCGAGTAATCTAATTACCAACTTGGACTCCACTGGAGATGTGATTTTTCAGGATAATGGTAGCACTTTCTTAAGCTTAAGCGACAGTGGAGCGCTCGATATTACTTTAGACGCCACTGATAATCCTAGCTTTACACTGACGAATGCTGGCTCAGGGAATGTTGTGACTAATTTATCAGGCACAGGTGATTTCATTATTCAGGACAACGGAACACCATCATTCGTAGTGAGCGATGCAGGGGCGGTCAATATAGGCGATCCTGCATCGGCTATCGCCACGGGCTCTTTACTAGTGCTCGATAATATAACTACCGATCCTTCAGGCACTGCGGGCGCTATGTATTATAATTCTACATCTGCCAAATTTAGATGTTATCAAGGTAGTGTATGGACCGACTGTATTCCAGAGGTAGATACGGCGACTTTCCAGGATACTTCGCCAGCGGCTTTTGCAGACAATGACACGACAGAAGTATTCAATGACGCAACCAAGCCGAATATTACAGTTTCATCTGCGACTTCTACAGTTCTAGTTACTTTCAATCTAGACGGCGTGTCGAATACAGCTAACGATGCATTTTTTGCAGCTCGTGTGGTGTTTGCGACCGGAGGAGTTGACCCGACCTGTGCATCTACTCAAGTAGGCAGGCCAAAAATCTCTACATTTACGACAGCCGCTACGCACCCTTATAGCATAGAAGGCTCATTTGTTCACACTCCTGGTGTATCTGGAGAGATTCGCTATACTGTTTGCTCTAGCGCGGCAGCCACTGGCACTATAACAGATACCCCAAACAATGTATCGATTTCGCTTGTAGAACTAGGTTCTTAGTTTTGAATAATTTTAGTGGTATAATTTAAGCATAAACGAAACGGAGATATTAAAAAGGATGCAAGATATTATTGTGAAACAAAATGATTCTGATAATTCAGGAAAATCTAAAAAAGTTAATATTAAAAAAGTTGCTAGTAAAAAAACTATGTATATTTTAGGCGCTGTCTTGATTGTGGCGGGCTTGGCTGGAACAGCTTATTTCTATAATAAGTATAATGACGTCAAAGCTAATCCAACACAGGCTCAGGCTGATAAAAATAAGGCTGAAACTGATCGAGTTCTAGACAAGGTTAAGTCGGCTTTGTTGATTACAGAGACAGATGCACCAACCGTTGCTAGGGTAGATGACCCAACTAAGCTCAAAGAAGCTAACAAAGATTTTTATAAAGATGTTCAAAAGGGTGATTATTTAATAATTTTCCCTAAACGAGCAATTATTTACCGTGAAGCTAATGACCAGATTATTAATTTTGCACCAATTATTAATACAGCAGAATTAAAAAAGGCTCAAGAGCAAACTCAGGGTTCAACTCAGCCAGCTAGTAATACGACCAACAACACAAGACGCTAAAAGATGAATATTCTCTATATTGGAGATATTATGGGGCGCGCTGGACGGGAAACTGTCCAGCGCGTTTTAGGATCTATAAAAAAAGAGCATAAAGTAGATTTTGTGATTGCCCAGGCCGAAAATATGAGCGACAGTGGCAAAGCTCCTACTTTGAACGATATAAATCAGATGCTTGACGCTGGTGTGGATTTCTTTACTGGTGGCAACCATAGTTTTAGCGCTAAACACGCCTCGAAAATACTTGATGATTCAGGCTTGCCGATTATTAGACCGGCCAATGTTATGGGGCAGTCTGGCCAGGGCTATAAAATTATAGAATTTAACGGAATAAAGGTATTGATCGGGTCTTTTTTAGGACAAACGGTTGGCATGCAGAGTATGATATTATCCAATCCTTTACATAAAGCAGATGAGATTTTGGCGAAAGAATCTGATAATTTCGACATTTCAATCTTTAATTTTCATGGAGACTATAGTAGTGAAAAACGAGTTTTTGGCTATTATTTGGACGGTAGAGTAAATGCCGTTATGGGCGATCATTGGCATGTGCCGACGGCAGACGCCATGATTTTGCCTGCAGGCACAGCGCATATTACCGATGTAGGTATGTGCGGTTCATTAGATTCGTCCCTTGGTGTTAAGCTAGATGTGATAATCAAACGCTGGAAGAACGGTGTAGTCAGTAAAAATGAGATGGAAGAGAGGCGTCCGTATCAATTCAACGCGCTTCTTATTGATATCGACGAAAAGACTGGTCATTCCACAAGAGTTCAACACATCCAGCGAATCATTGAAAAATAATATCTAATAAGTTATACTTACCCCTGTTGTAGATTGTCGGGGATTGGCGCAGTTGGCTAGCGCGCGCGGTTTGGGACCGCGAGGTCGAAGG
>CAYUFM010000016.1:0-17724 GCA_964444225.1 uncultured Candidatus Saccharibacteria bacterium
ATAATTGTTGAACTCTTAATCGAAGCTTGGCGGTTCAGTAAAGACGAAGGCAAGACCAAAAAAATCGGAATTTCTATCAATGACCTAACTGCCAACACCGGACTAGCCAGAGAAACAGTTAGCCGGGAAGTTTCTAAACTTATCGACGACGGCATGATAAGTAAACAAGGTCGAACGATCTACATCAATGACATAAATAAATTAGAAAAAATTCTTGTCTAACTTAAATGTGACATTTGTCATAGACAAAATAATCAAAAAGCATAACCATAATTAGTAGATAATACTAATAACAAAGGATGTTTTATGAACGAGGGTGTGAATGCGGCGCGTGTCCTGATGGGCGACTCGCTCGGGTTTCATATTATTTTTGTAATGTTTGGGTTGACTCTACCAATTTTGGTTAGTTGGTTCGAACACATGGGGATTAAACGAAAAGACCCTAAACTTATAAACCTTGCTAAATTTTGGTCAAAAATTATGGCCATGCTGGTTATTACTGGCGTTATTTCTGGCACAATTATTGCACTTCAAATGTCACTAGTATGGCCTGGAATTTTACAATTTGGCGGTGAAGTAATTGGCCTACCTTTTATGTTCGAAACTTACGCGTTTCTGATCGAAGCAACGTTTTTAGCCCTATACATGACTACCTGGGAGCGTAAAAAAATATCGCCGAGACTTCATAACTTTTTTGGTTGGATGACGGCCTTCGGTGCAGGCTTAAGTGCCTACGCCATAACTAGTGTCAATGGTTGGATGAATCACCCAAGTGGTTTTGATTTCGTAAATGGACAAATCCAAAATGTAAATGTCGCCCAAGCGATGTTTTCTGATGTAGCTCTGATCACGTTCCTACATTCTATGCCAGCTTATTTTATCAGCGTAGCTTTGATAGTAGCTGGTATTTATGCCTTCAAAATCCTAAAATCCAGGCGCAAAAATCGTAATAGTCCTGCGCATAAACTAGACTGGTTCGTAATCCAAAAAATGATGATATTTTCAGTTATATGTTTTGTAGCAATATTAATCACAGCTGACGCAACTGGTAAATATCTCGCTAAACACGAGCCAACCAAACTAGCTGCAATTGAGCTAAAATACGAAACTGGCGAAAAAGCACCACTACTAATCGGTGGGGTAGGTACTGAAAATGGGGAAATTAAAGGACCGCACTTTGAGATACCGCAGGCCCTAAGCCTACTTGCCGGTAACATTAGTTCATACGAGGTAAAAGGCCTGAACGATTTTCCAAAAGAAGAGCGTCCGCCATTATATCTTCACACTTTGTTTAATATCAAAATGACGATCATGAACATCATGGTGGTCGTAATATTTGGCTTCTTCGTCTTATGGAAATGGAAAAAAGAATGGCTAACTAGTTCATGGGTGCTGTTTTGGCTTAGTATCACCGGAATCTTGTCAACAATCGCTATGGAGCTAGGCTGGATGCTAACCGAAATAGGACGCCAACCCTGGGCTGTGCGTGGCTACGTGACTACCAGCGAAGCTTTCACCAAAACCCACGACGTTAACACTTTTGGCTACCTATTCCCACTAGCTTATGTTGTGCTTGGACTAGTTACATATCTAGCAATCCGCAAAATCACCAAAGATAACCAACTTAGCAAAGGAGCCAAATAATGTTCTGGGCTTTAGTTTTGATCGTGACACCAGTACTGTTATTTGTACTAGCATTTTTGTACGAAACATATATAAGTTTCAAAAGATTATATAAACCAAAATATAAGCGCCAAGAATATGTATCGGCCACATGGGAGGTAACTCATACACTGCTAGTCTTTGCCGTAGTTATGCTCCTGATGTTATTTACTAAGGCACTAGATGATCTAGCGTCGACAATCTTTATGAGTACGTTTATTGCAGCCACGGCACTGTTAGTCAGATCAGCTTGCTACACCTACATTTTTTATGCACGCAAGAAAAACGTCATCAACTGGGTTGATTGGACTTTTGCACTTAGCCACGTTGTTGCCGCACTATTTTTGGTGGTTACAGTTGTCAAAGCTCTATGGTTCATCTTTACCAAAAACCCACCGATTAATGAGCAATTTATCCCAGCGTTCATCCCTGGGCTAGTACTTGTAATCGCCATCTGCGCCGTACCGATGACAGTGTTATATAAGACTAAGCATTAGAAATCACGGGCGCCATTTTAATATATTTATTTGAGCCTAAAACTTCTAATATCGCCTGAGCTACTTCGGTTCTGGAAGTTAATAATTTGGCTGGACCACCGGTTGTTAAACTATAGCTTTTAGCAGTCGAGTTAGATAATTTCAGGACACGAATAATCGTCCAATTAGTATCAGAATCTTTAATTACCTGGGCGTGATTAATACCGTCATTTATACGATTTGGGTCAATTAGTTTAATGCCAAAGTTCAAAAACCGATCAACTAGTGATGGACTGTCCCCATCAAACCTCACACCAGTGCCGGTCAGGCTAACTAATCTAATATCACTACCGGAAATAACGTCGACTAAATTTGTAATCGATTTAGTCTGTACATTTTTGGCTGAATTTTTGGTATGACCAATTAGACTAACGACTGCATCGCAACCTTTTACTAGATTACTTACGTCGTCAGGATTCATGCCGTCACACTTAATAATTTCTAAATTATCGTGTGCTGGCAGGCTATGGCTACCATAAACTCCAGCCCAAACTTGATGTCCGGCTTTAAGTGCTTCATGAACAAAAACCTGTCCGCTTCGGCCGTTGGCCGCAAGTACCGCAATCTTCATAGCCATAATTATAACTTACGACTATCATAAGCCCAATGGAGCAGGGCTTGACGCTGACGTCGACGACACGACCAATCGCCGACTTGGCAGTTATTTTGCAGTTGAGACACATGACGCTTTATGGCTTTCCAACGTTTTATTTGACGAGCATCTTCATCCGGCATGCGCCTACCCATATAGTAACGAAAATACCACTGCACCCAGCCACGCGGGTCTACTGGATTTATCCAGCCTTTTTGTTCCCAGACACTTAACGGCTGAGAAGCATTGACTTCGAAAAAGTTTAATTTAGGGTCAGGCTTGTCAATGATCTGCACATTTTTAAACCACTCGGACGGATATTCTTTTTCGCCACCGTAAAAATATTGTCCACCAAATATGCCTAAATTTAGCATTTCTGCCGGAGTTAATTCTGGTTTAAATTCTGGATCAAAATTATCACCAATAGGTGCAACTAGTTCATAGCTATAGCCGATTTGCCAAGAATCTAGAGACTTGATAATCACATGTTTATTCTAACAGATTATTCCCAGGCGAAGCCGTGACCGAAATGGCCCCACATGGCTGTTTTTTCATAGATCGGTTGCTTTAATTCTAGTGTCTTTATTATTCCTGCAGGGGTTAAGTCATATCCGGTTACGGGCTTTTGAACTCCATCTACTATAACCGTTGCTTCTAAAGGCTCGGGGTAGCCGATGGCGTAGGCAAGATAGCACAAGACTTCTTTGGCATTTTCTTTACGCAAATAATCTACCGCTATTTTACGGGCCATATATGCCGCCGAACGATCAACTTTACTGGGGTCTTTGCCACTAAAACAGCCTCCGCCAATCGGAACAGAGGGGCCATAATTATCAACAATTAATTTACGACCTGTTAGTCCTGTGTCGGCATCGAATCCACCTTGGGTCCAATCACCGGCAGGGTTTGAATGAATTATTGCGTCAATATTAAGATTATTTTGTTTTATCCAGTCTTTTACTTTTGCTCTTAATTCATCGCCAGGTGCATTCTGAAAGCTAGCCACTACTGACTGTAGCTCGCCGTCCTTTAATGTGACCTGGGTCTTGCCGTCGTATGGCCAGATATCATATAAGTACTGGTTAAGTTTGCGCGATAAAACAGTTTCTAAAGGTAAAAGTTCAGGGGTTTGGCTACAAGCATAGCCAACCATGATTCCTTGATCGCCAGCCCCACCAGTATCTACGCCATTAGCAATTTCTGGGCTTTGCTTGACAATCCTATGTTCTATTTCTACATTACCAGCAATTCTTTTTACTATTGGTTCAATTTCTACGTTAGCCGTAGAAGTTACTTCACCAACAACAAATACTTTGCCGTGTCCACCGACGGTCTCAACAGCTACTCTAGAATTAGGATCTTGTGCTAAGTATGCGTCTAAGATGGCGTCGGAAACGCGGTCGCATATTTTATCTGGATGACCAGAGGACACACTCTCGGCGGTTTTGTAATTTGACATAAAAATACTCCTTTCGTATCAGCCCTAGACATATATAGGCAAGAAAGGAGTAGTCCAATATCTTCCCATATATGGGCTAGAAGGGGCACCTGTTCGCGGAGGCGAATGGTTGCCGGCAGGTCATTGAGCTAGTTCTCTCGCTGCACTCTTGATACATATTTAATTGTTAATGTTTTATATTCTAACATACTGCTTTTTATAAGACAGAAGCACTCCGAGTAAGTATGAAACAGTTATGAGTTAGGCTTTTACGAAGGTGTAGGCGTAGCCAACGCGGCCAGCACGACCGGCACGGCCAATTCTGTGAACGTAGTCCTCGTAGGCTTGGGGTTGAGAGTAGTTAATAACGTGACTTATGTCTGAAACGTCAATTCCGCGGGCCGCAACATCAGTAGCAACTAAGATATTTATATGGCTTTTCTTAAACTTGTCTAGGGCGCGTTGTCGTTGGCCTTGGCTCTTACCACCATGAATCGCATCTGTTTTAAATCCGCGAGTTTGAAGCTCGACATGAAGACGCTCAACACTTCGTTGAGTTTCGTCAAAAACAAGAGCTTTAGTAACTTTTTCAGAGATCAGCAATTGATGTAATTGCTCGATTTTTTCGTCAATTGTCTGGTAGGGAACAATGTCTTGTTCGACGTTATCGCTGGTTTCGCCAGTTTTAACAGATACAGTAACAACGTCGTTGGTAAATCCAGAAATAAGACTCGATACTTTAGCGTCCATTGTTGCCGAGAAAAAGAATGACTGCCTTACTTCGGCTGCTTTTTGCAAAATAGTGCGCATGTCATCTATAAAGCCCATGTCTAGCATACGGTCGACTTCATCGAGTACAATCAGGTTGAATTTGCCAATTTGTAGTGTGCCACGCTCTATGTGGTCTTTGATACGTCCAGGCGTACCTATAACGATTCTAGGGTTAGCCCGAAGGTCACGGAGCTGAATACCCATAGAAGATCCACCAATAAGTAGCGCGCCAAACAAGCCGCTACCCCTGGCTAATACTTTGCATTCATCCTCGATTTGCTGAGCAAGTTCACGGGTTGGTGCCATAATTAAGGCGCAGGCGTTTTTGTCGTCCATCAATCTATCAAGCAACGGTAGAGCAAAAGCTATAGTTTTGCCTGTGCCGGTGTTGGCGATACCGACAACGTCTTTACCTTCAAGCGCTGGCAAGATTGCTTGGTCCTGAATGGCAGTTGGCGTAGTAATACCTTTTTTGATTAAGTTTTCTTGTAAAAGGTCGTTAAAAGGGAAGTCAGCAAACTGATTGGTCGGAGTGTATATGACGTCTTCACGCGGGCTGGCGGCTTTTACAAACTTAGAAGGGTGTATGTAGCTTTTAGCTGGTCCGCGGCGATTGCGCGAGCCTCCAGAGCCACCACCGTAGCTACTACGTTGGCCTCTGTATGGCGTAGAACGCCTTGATTTGTTGGCAGAATAATAGGGCATAAAAATGAATCCTTTGTTTAGTTAATTAATTTATCCTTTATTGTCGACAATGAGACCAGGAAAAACTAACTTACTAAACTTCCAGATTCATCAATAACAATTAATATAATATTAGCACGAAATACGCAATTAGTCAATAGCCTGGAGGAAAAACCTCTAAAATTCTCAATCGCAAGAGTACTGCGAGCGCCAGCCGATAAAACGTAGTCGGCAAAGCGCTCTGGAGAGGGAGAAATTTAGGGGTTTTTCAAAGAAACTAAAGTTCGAAGGCAGGGTCGATACTAAACGGATCTTCAGCTTCTATACCCAGAGGGTCTAGATCTTCTTCGCCACTACCAAGGCTTAGCTCCTCGATAACTTGCTGGATAGTTTTGGGGTTAGATGGCTTATCCAGCTTTATGTCACCCTCCATTGGTTTGCCGTCAACAGTTAGTTCAGTGCTGCCTTTTTTACCGTCTGCCTCGAAGTTTACAGTTAGCTTACTTTTTGACACAAGCGTTTTTGTGTTAGTGTCAATAGTTAGTTTAGTGACAGTTTTACTTTCTGAGTTATTGAAGGTAGCGAAGAAATGCAGGTCATCGCCACCTTTATAAATCTGTCCAACTTCTACATAAGTTTTGGGCGTTTTAGGGTCAAGGTAGCTAATTTTGTGAATCAACTTATACTTTGCATCCACCCACATATCGACTTTAAGATCATCTTTGATTTGATTTTTTGTATCTTGGCAGGCCTTTTTATCTTCTTCTTTAGACTTTTGAATATCGTCTTCTTTGGAGTTGGTTGTTTTTTTGTAAAATGAAGTATTGTGTATTCGGTTAGAGGCTTCAATACACGCCTTTTCGAAGTTATCTTTGTTGATTGCAATTTCATAGCGATAAGTCTTCAGACCTTCAACATTTTCTTTACCAACAAAACGTTTTTTAACAAAAATACTTTTACTGTTATCGTTGCTAAAAACATACTCTTTGGCTACACCAGACATAACACGTGATAACTCGGCCGTGTCCTCTGTCGTAATATCTGACTGTTTTGTAACATCTGTATCGCCACCATTACTGATGTTCTTTTGCAGTTGTTCAATGTTATCTTTAATAAATTTTTCATCAATTTTTATCCAAGTATCATCAAGTGTGTTGATGCGGGGTACGAATGATTCTAGGCCAAAATCTTTAATACCTGATAACAGAATATAAACGTCAGGATACATCGTGTTATCTTTTATCTCTGATAGGACTTTTGCGCTATATTTTTTCTCGGTCTGTCCGCCCTCGCTAAGCTTGGCGTCACCACTAAAGTCTACTCGTTTACCATCATATTTTAGATCCATAGTGCCAGATACCTGCATATCACTGGAGTCAATTTTTAGCGTGCCTTGATATTGAGCTTTTTTAAGCTTATCTAGCTGGGATTTATCCGAAATTTGTTCTGTAACTTTGTCTAAGGCTTTACCAGTACGATCCATTGCTTTGCTATAGACATTGTCTGGTTGGCTAGGAATGTATAGACCAAAAACGTAACCACCTATCCCACCTAAAACTAAAATGGATGCTATTCCTATAGCAAGCAATTTTTTGCGTGATTTTTTTGGAGCAGATAGGGCAGGAGAAGCCTGAAACATTTTTGAAGTATCTGGGAGCGGAGTATTGGGATCTGCCGGCTTATTAGTAACTGGATTAATTTCGCTCGCAACCTCAGACTCTGTAGACAGATTTTCTGGTTCCTTGTAGTCGTTTTTTACCGCAGTATCGTCTTGCTGTGGCTCATCACCAACTTTATTGTCGTCATTAGGAAACATCGCTACTCCTCCAAAGTTAACTTCTTAACAGAAGTATACCAAAAACGATTTAAAAAACACTAATCTTTTTATGCTTTTTATGAGATACTGGAACTCAAGGGAAAAAATGCGACCAAAGGTGAAAAACAAATCTAATAAAATAAATCCGATAGATTTATTTTTTATAATAATTTTAGTTGTAGTAGCAGTAACTGGTCTTTATTTTTGGCTATATAAAGATAATCCTGACAGTACTATTGCTGAGTCAAATAACCAATCTACTTCAACCCAACCTACAGTAACGGACGAGCCAGTAAAAACCGGAAAAATAAAGATTTTTACCGGAGAACAATTTAGAGATCTATATAATAATTTTGCCTACCCAAACACAGAATATATAAATGAAGATACGGTGATCACTGGCAATGCAAACGCTGACAAACATATCCAAGACCTTGCATTAAAGCGTGGCTATTTACGTCGTAGCGCCCCCGTTACGAACACTTTTAAAGTTGTCCAAGAAGATGGGGCTCTTTTGCAAGAAAGAGCGGTCCAGCCATGGATAGACCTAAAAAACGCCGCCAAAACAGCAGGCCTTGATTTAAATCTGACCGCTACTTACAGATCCAGCAAGGACCAACGAGAGATATTTTTAGAGCAGTTAAATGGTTACCGCGTTAACATATCGAGCATTCCGGATGGAGTTTATGATTCACAGATCAACAAAATTTTAACAAGTGTTGCAGTACCAGGATACTCTAGGCATCATACTGGATACACTGTCGATATTAGCTGTGGAAGTGTCGGTGGCCCTAGCTTTAAATTTACAGAATGTTTTGAATGGTTGTCCGTCGATAATTACAAAAATTCAAAGACACATGGCTGGATACCGAGCTACCCTGACGGAGCTGGTATGCAAGGACCAGAACCAGAACCCTGGGAATATGTCTGGGTCGGCGTTGACGCCGTCACAGAATAGTGCGTTCTTTCGACAAAGAACCAAGTAACCTGTACTTTTAAACAAAAGTACCAAAGTTCCCTACTTTTTGTCAGTCAAAAAGTAGGGGCAAAAACCTCCAGCCCGTTGTCTAAAACTTACTACAAAATAAGTATCTTTTATCTGTTGCTTGCGGAACGACAAGCGGTTTTGTTTTTCTATTTATTTCTATAGAACAAAAACAAAACTGGTCCTCGCAAATGATTCAGATAAAAGTTACTTATTTTGTAATCAGTTTAGGCAAAGGCTGATAATAAGCAGACTAAAGTCTTTTATTTATTGCAATCCACAAGTGGATTGCTTCTACTTATACTCCAGGCTTTGAATCTTCCCGGGTGGATGAATGTCAAAGCTACAATTGGAAGCGAGGTGCTGCTTGAAGGCTTGCAGGCTGAAGTATTAAAGCAAGCCTGAGTTCACCGAGCATTGTAGTCTTTGACTATGAAGCCATAAAGAAGATGAGACCGCCTGTGGGGTTTTTGCATACTTTTGAACCTATAGTCAAAAGTATGGCGAGCAGAACCTTTGGTTCTGGTTGAAACGTGAGTTGAATTTTATTTTTTTCATGCTTGTGGTTAAATTAGGTTAATAATGCCAACAAAAAAACAACACAGCAGTGCTAGAAGTAGCTTTGTGCGGATTGCAAAATTACACGTTATTATTGCCATGTTCTTTGGCCTGCAAATCATCCTTTATGATGCTGGTAAGCTTATAACGCCAGAGGTTGTTTTAAAACGCTGGATCATAACAGGCTTGCTAGTTATTGCTGGGGCTATTTGTTGGTATCTTGCCAGGATAAATGATTCTGCCAGGGTTATAAGAAATTTGGCGTGGTTCTTAATTGCAGTTGATTTAATAGTAGCCAGTTTTACCGTATATACACAGCGCGGTATGGCTAGCAGGGCCGTCTTTTTATTCATACTACCCATCCTTGTTGCTGGCACGCTCCACAGATGGGGCACCATATACCTAACCGCGGTTTTGGCGGTAGTGACGTATGTAATAACAGCAATTGCATACTTTGTTATTAATTTTAACGAAGGCTACAAACTAGAACTTTACGGAGAGGTCTTCTTTTACAGCGCACTTCTGCTAGCATCTGCCAGTATGATCTGGGCGCTGGTACGCTCTAAACACTAAGACATTCCTCTAAGCCAAAACACATCACCATTTTTGTCAATTTTTCCTAGACGTGAAGGCTCGGAATTTGTTGGACCTTCAACATAAAAATCCAGACCAGGTAGCTGTTGTTTTATAAGTTCGATATCACGAGGCGTTGGCTCACCTGCAACGTTTGCACTTGTAGCGACTATCGGGCCGGTCTGGTTGATTAATTGCCTAAGCCAAGTCTCTGCGGGCAATCTCACTCCCAATGTATTGTCATCGGCGTGCAAAAAAGGCATTGATCCATCAGTTGATAAAATTATACTGACAGGCCCCGGCCAAAATTCGTTGAGAGCTTGAATTTCCTTATCATTAGGAATAATACCAAGGGCAGGTAGCTGACCTCGATTACCAATTAAAACTATCATTTTTTTATCTGTTGGCCGGTTTTTTATTTGATGAATACGATTTATCGCATCTTCATTGCTTGCGCTACCAACAATACCATATATGGTGTCTGTAGGAATTACCCCAACACCACCAGCTTTAATGATGTTTATAACTTCTTCATTAATTTCCATTGCCTAGTAGTATACTATAGATAACAGATGAAAACACAAAAATTAAAAGACCCTGCAATTACATTTAGCCAACAGAATATTGCTGAGGCATGTGCGTACATAGAAGACATGTGGCAACAACTAACTAAAGTTCAGAAAGAAGATAGTGGCACCCTTGTCGGGTTACCTTATCCTTATATCGTACCTAGTGTTGAGGAGCGTGGCGGATTTGTTTTTGAGGAAATGTATTATTGGGACAGTTATTTTATTGCACTTGGACTTATAGAATCCGGCAAAACAGAGCTGGCGGAAGGCATGCTTGAAAATGCGATTTATCTGTTTAAGCGTTTCCAGATGATACCAAATGCCAGCCGAATGTACTTTACTAGCAGGTCTCAACCGCCACTTTTAACAACCTTTATTTTTAAGATCTATGACGTTTGTGAAAAAAATGAACAGTGGCTACGCGAGCGTATAGAGATCGCCGAGCGCGAGTATCAGACAGTCTGGGAGGGCGAGACCCAGCCTCACATCCGTAAGGTCTACAAGGGTCTAAGCCGTTTTTATGACATAAATGTACTGGACGATTTGGCCGAGGCAGAGAGTGGCTGGGATATGACAACTCGGTTTAATGGCAAGTGCCTGTCGCACATCCCAATAGATTTGAACTCTCTGCTATATAAGTACGAAACCGACTTTGCCCGAGCCTATAAAATCTTTAATGATGCCGATACTTCAGACGTATGGGCAACAAAAGCCAAAGTACGTAGTGTGAATGTTAGCGTGGAGCTCTGGAACTCTAAAAAAGGTTATTTCTTTGACCTTAACTACGAGACCGGGGAGCATTCGCAGGTGTGGTCACTTGCGGGATTGTATCCGTTATGGACTGGACTAGTGAGCGAGATTCAGGCCGAAAAAATAGTTAATAATTTGTCGAAGTTTATTCAAGAAGGTGGCCTGGCTACAACTTCGTCTGATGAAAGTGACGACCACCGCCCAATAGTTAAGCAATGGGCTTACCCAAATGGTTGGGCACCGCTACATCTGGTTGCTGTGGAAGGACTAGAAAAATATGGCTTTCATGAAGAAGCAGAGCTAATCGCTCGCAAGTGGCTAAAGTGCAACTTAGACTACTTTAAGACCTTCGGGATATTCCGTGAAGTCTACAACGTAGTTGAGCCACTGGATGAGCCAGAAGAAGGCGTATACCCGTCGCAATCCGGCTTTGGCTGGACAAACGCCGTCTTTTTGCAACTTGCCAAAAAATATCTGACTGCAGAAGAAAAAGCCCTAATTTAAAAAACCGCCTTTGATTCCAGGCGGTTTTTTAAAATTTATCTCTAAACTTATTTTTCAGTTTTTGGTGCAGTGGTTTTATAGTGACTACGAATCTGAGCCAAAATATATAGAGAAATCAATACACCTATCAAACTAGTAATAAGATTACCTACACCTCCAGGACCAGTAAACATATACAACACGCCAAAACCGAAGCTAACAACTGTGCCTAGCAATAACAAGTCCCAGCCTTTTTTTAATTGTTGGCTTAGTGGCTTGTATGCAGCTAACAATATAACTCCCTGCACCACTACTGCTGCTAAGGAGATGTAGTAGAGTGCATTGTAATCATAAAGCTCGGTATTTATACCGAATCTGTTCAAGCCATCAATCACATCGTCATATCTTCTTGCTGCGTTCCAAAGGCTCAAAGCACCTAGTAGTGACAAAACACCAAAGACTATGGCAATAATTGGTGAGTATTTAACAATAGCTTTTTTACCATTTTCAGGAATCTGAAATGGTGCTTTTTTTACTAAAAGCTCATCCATTTGTTTTTCTAAATCTTGTTGTGCGCCCATTATTATACCTCCAAAGCATTAAGGCTTACTTATAATAATCTTAGAATACGCTTAAAGAAGTTAAACCGCAAGTAAATATTACAATCCAATACTAGACTATAATATAGCTAATGGGAATGAGTTATAAGGATATGAAGTTAAATAGCGCCCAGACACAGGCTATTGAGCATATTGATGGACCACTACTGGTTATTGCTGGACCCGGCACAGGGAAGACTCAGTTATTAAGTAGTCGAGTGGCCTATATTTTGCGACAGACAGACTCATTTGCAAAGAATATTTTATGTCTTACCTTCACCAACAAAGCAGCCCTCAATATGAAGCAGAGGATACTGGCAATAACAGACGGCAAGGCACGAGACGTCAACGTAAAAACCTTCCATAGTTTTGCTAGTGAGATCATGAATATTTATCCAGACTATTTCTGGAATGGCGCCCGCCTAAGTACAGCGCCTGATGCTGTCCAGCAAGAAATTATTCAAAATATTTTGTCAGATTTACCACTCAATAATCCTCTAGCCCTCAAATTCTATGGCAAATTTACATCTGTCGGTGATGTACTGCAGGGACTTAGGCTAGCAAAAGAAGCCGGTCTTACCCCAGAGAAGCTAGAGGCTATTGTTAAAGCAAACTTGGCATACATTGACCTAATAGAACCAGAGCTAACTCGAATAATGTCAGAAAGATTAAACTCCAAAAAACTTGATGAATTTAAATCACAAATCGATGAGTTACCTGATCAAAATGTCGACGAATACTTAGCTCCACTAGTGTCACTGTCCACGACTTTTAAGGAAAGTATGGCCAGTGCAATTCAATTAGATGAAGGCACCGGAAAGACCAAAAACACTGGTGAATGGAAAAAACGCTGGACTCAAACAATAAATGGCGAACGGGGCATGTTTACAGAAAGGCGTCGCAACGACTGGTGGCTAAACCTTGCTGACGTGTACGCAAAGTATCGCAAAGACCTACATGCTCGCGGATATTATGACTACTCTGATATGCTCGTAGAGGTTATAACCCAGCTAGAATCTAATCCAGATTTACTAGCAAGTGTGCAGGAGCAATTCAACTATGTAATGATAGATGAATTTCAAGACACTAACTCTGCACAACTTCGGTTGGCGCATTTGGTGTCTGATCATTTCAGCGCTGAAGGTAAACCTAACATAATGGTGGTGGGAGATGACGATCAGTCTATCTTCAAGTTTAACGGCGCCGAACTAAGTAACATTTTGCACTTTAAGCGAACTTACCCCAGGGCTGAGACAGTTGTATTGAAAGATAATTATCGGTCTCATCAAGACATTTTAGACTTGTCGGCAAAAGTCATGGAGCAAGCCGACGATCGCCTAAGTATCCGCGATCCGTCACTGGACAAAAATTTAATCGCTAATTCAGGTGTAGTTTCGGCACACATACAGCACAGGTCCTACCAAACAGCCGATGAGCAAATTTATGATATGGCTAGATTAGTCGCTAGCGAGTATTCACCAGATCAAACCCAGGCTGTAATCGCCCGGTCCCACACTAGTTTGATGCGGATTGCTAGCAATCTTTTAGCTCTGAATATTCCGCTAAATTATGAGCAACAGCGTAACATTCTAGACCACCCGATAATTGAGCAGGTTTATAATCTAGCCCAAATTTGTGAAGGAATTAACAGCGGCGATATCGAACTAGTTAATGTTTTTGTGGCAAAAAGTCTAAGCCATAAAATGTGGGGACTTAGCCCCAAAAACTTGTGGCAAGTAGCAGTCGATAATTATAAAGAACCCGATTGGCTTGGTTATCTAAGCGAACATTCTGACCCTAACATGAACCAAATTGGTCAATTTTTGCTAGATTTGTCGTCGTATGTTGCCTCAGAAAATATTTTTATCGGCCTAGAATATCTACTAGGACTGCGTGACATAGATGGCCAAAAAAGTCCGATTTATAAATACTACGTCGTGAAGCGAGACGAACAACTCAATGAATATTTGTATGGTCTTAGCGCCATAAAGACTTTGCGTTCACTGGTCAATGAATATTCGTCGAAGCCCAAGGCCTCTTTAGTAGACTTCGTTAATTTTATTATCACCGAACGTAATAGTGGTCAGGTGATTAATGACGAATCGCCGTTCGTAACCGGACAGCACGCTGTTAATTTGTTGTCGGTTCATAAAGCTAAAGGGCTAGAGTTCGACAAAGTTTATATTATCGATGCCTCAGAAGAAATCTGGTCGCCGAAAAAAGGTGGCCGTAAAAGCCCGATCAACCTACCGCTCCAGCCAATTTTAGACGACATGGATGACTATATCAGGCTGATGTTCGTTGCTATCACCCGCGCTAAATCTAGTTTGGTTATATCTAGCTTTAGCCATGATTATAACGGCAAAGAAACACTAGCCACGCCACTAATTTCTAGCGTTTTACCTGGCGTGGAAATCAGTGATACAGCCAGCCCAATAGACATTTTGGAAGATTCTCTAACTTGGCCACGTCTGAGTTCTAGTGATGAAAAATCACTACTTAAAGCCCGCTTAGATAATTATTCACTAAGCGTGACGCATTTATTTAATTTTTTGGATGTTAGTAGTGGTGGCCCGGCTAAATTTTTGGAGCGCAATCTACTAAGGCTGCCTGAGGTAAAAACCACCAGTCTAGCATTCGGTACGGCCATGCACTCAGCACTAGAAACCGCTCAAATTTTGACCAATTTAGGCGAATTTAGCATGGATAAGGTCAAAGATTCATTTAACAACGCGCTGTTAAAAGAACACATGACCGTAACCGACCTGACAAAGTACAAAGATCATGGCTATAAATTACTGGACAAACTCTTTGCCGGGGAATTTGTCAATCTATCAGCCGGGTCGCTGCCCGAACAAGACCTAAAAGACGTATTCCTCGGGCAGGCAAGACTGAGTGGCAAACTAGACCGGATCGATGTAATGGGCGATGAAGTGGTGGTGTCAGACTATAAAACTGGCACGCCCCTGCATAGCTTCACTACAAAATCCGAGAATCTACAAATCAAAGCCTGGAAACAACGCACCCAATTAATTTTCTATGCACTGCTACTAGAAAATTCGGCTAGATTCGACATAAAAAACAAGCAACTAATCGGCCAAATGATCTATCTAGAGGCTGACACACCCAAAGAGTTTATCAGACAATACCAGCCAAGCAGGGAAGAAATAGACAAATTAGAAAAGTTAATCAAAGTAGTCTGGCACAAAATCATCAACCTAGACCTACCGGACACCAGCAAATACTCGCCCAACTACCAAGGCGTCCAAGACTTCATCCAAGATTTATTTAAATAGTTATTTTTTGCGGCGTTTTAGGCCGGCTAGTTGCAGGCGGACGGCCGAGCGGTCCATCATGCTTTGAGCTTCGGCTAAGCTTACCGAGTCACCGGCTTTGGCAGTCAGCTCTTTGGCACGATCTAAGGCTTTTTGAGCCTCCGCCTCACTGATTTCATCAGGAGTGTCGACATCATCAACCAAAATAGTCACCACGTCACCTAGGACCTCTATCGTACCTTCATAGACTGCTATTTGTTGCCAGTCGGATTCTTTGTCGGATTTTTTGAATTTTATTGTCAAAATACCGGGTTTAATAGCACCAACTAGTGGTGCGTGACCACCATTAATGGCAATTGGCCCCGCGATAGTTGGCACGCCAACTTCGTGAACTTCCTTGTCCATAAAAACGCCCGTCAATGTAATAATTTGCAGTTGCATTTAAGCCAAACCTTCTTCAGTAGCAACAGCCCCAATATCCATATACAATTGTCCTGTGACTTGCTCTCCTGGTTCGATAACTCCAGATAAATCTGGTTGCACTGTAGCAATATGGATTTTCACAGTAGATCCATCTTTTCTTGTAAGATTAGCTGTTGTTATAAGTGGTGGTATATATGGTACTTCACCTATATTAAGATTGGGGTCTTGTTCTGGCATTATACTTTCCTCCCGTATAAATTATTTAGGGTAGTGCAGATTGGATATAAATTTGAGAATCGCAAGAGAGCCGTATCTAAAATACGGTGATCGCGAATCGGAAAATTTAGATTCAATATGTGCATCATAAATATTTTATTTAACTTCCTTAATGGAGCCCTTCATATAGAAGGCCGATTCTGGTTTGTCGTCGTGTTTGCCTTCTAGAATTTCGGCAAAACCTGCGACTGTGTCTTTAAGGCTACAATAAACACCTTTGTTGCCAGTGAACTGCTCTGCAACAGAAAACGGTTGAGTCAAGAAACGTTGGATACGTCGCGCGCGGGCCACAGTTTGTTTGTCTTCTTCAGAAAGTTCTTCCATACCGAGGATAGCGATAATGTCCTGAAGGTCCTTGTACCTCTGCAAAATACGCTGTACTTCACGAGCTACACGGTAATGTTCATCACCAACGATTTCTGGGTCCATAAGTGTCGAGCTAGAATCTAGTGGGTCGACAGCCGGGTAAAGCCCTAACTCTGTTAGCGCACGGTTAAGCACGATTGTGCTATCAAGGTGGGCAAAAGTCGTAGCTGGGGCAGGGTCAGTCAGGTCGTCAGCCGGCACATAAACAGCCTGCACAGATGTAACTGAGCCGGTTTTGGTAGAAGTAATTCGCTCCTGCAAGGCACCCATTTCTTGTGCCAAGTTAGGCTGATAACCCACAGCAGACGGCAAACGACCGAGTAGGGCAGACACCTCTGAACCAGCCTGAGTAAAGCGGAAAATATTATCAATAAAAAGTAGCACGTCCTTACCTTCGTCACGGAAACCTTCGGCAATCGTTAGACCGCTTAGCGCTACACGCAAGCGAGCCCCTGGCGGTTCGTTCATCTGACCGAACACTAGTGAAGTTTTGTCGATGACGCCTGAGTCTTTCATTTCTCCATAAAGGTCGTTTCCTTCACGAGTACGCTCACCAACACCTGCGAAAACAGATGTTCCACCATGTTCTTTTGCGATGTTGTTGATAAGCTCCTGAATAAGCACGGTTTTACCGACACCAGCACCACCAAAAAGTCCAACCTTACCACCTTTGGCAATCGGTGCGATTAGGTCGATAACTTTGATACCTGTTTCTAGGATTTCTACCTGACCAGATTGTTCTTCTAGACTAGGCGGTTCACGGTGAATCGGCGCGCGTTTTGCACCAGTCGGTGCAGGTTTTTCGTCGATTGGCTCACCAACCACATTGAACATACGACCTAACGTTTCTTTACCGATAGGCACGCTGATCGGCGCACCAGTTGCGACTACTTTTTGGCCACGTTTTAGACCGTCGGTACTACCGAGGGCGATCGCACGCACGCTAGTCTCGCTCAAGTGCTGAGCTACTTCCAAAAATAGTAGCTTGCCTTTATGTTCGATCTCTAGAGCGTCATAAATAGCTGGCAAGTTGCCGTCGAACTCAACATCGACGACCACACCAACAATCTGACTGATTTTTCCGTTAGTTTTATTAATTACATCTGTTGACATATAAACTCCTTAGTCTACCTTTACCGCTTCGGCGCCACCGACGATTTCGGCAATTTCTTGCGTGATCGCGGCCTGACGAGCTGTGTTAAATTCTAATGTTAAATCATCGATAATATCGCTAGCGTTGTCGGTGGCGTTTTTCATAGCTAGCATACGTGCTGAATGTTCTGATGCCAGACTTTCTGATATCGTTTGCCAAACTTGGGACTCGATCAATCGCCTGGCAGCTGATTCGACAATTGCCTCGGCATTAGG
>CAYUFM010000017.1:0-13950 GCA_964444225.1 uncultured Candidatus Saccharibacteria bacterium
ATAAAAACAACCCTAGACAAGGTAACTCAGTTGAAGTTGGATCTTAGTACCAAGAAAGAACTAGTCGAGAAATCTCTAAAAGAACAACAGAGCTTGCAGGCACAACTCGCTGCCCAAAAAGCAGAAAAAGACCGAGTACTTTCACTAAATCAGTCTGAGCAAGACGCACTCGAGGCCCAAATAAAGAGTAATTCTTCGCAAATTGCTGATCTTAGACGACAGCAAGCCGTAGAAAACGCCAAGCTTTTTGGTAACGGCGGATTCGTTAATATTCCTGATACGACTGGATATCCTTGGGCTGATTACCGGGCTGGGTCTTGGACTCATGGTGGGTCATGTTTCTATGGTGATGATATTGATCCTTTTGGTATGTGCTACCGTCAGTGTGTAAGTTACGCTGCTTGGAAGGTCTGGAGAAGCGGTTATTACATGCCTAACTGGGGAGGGGCTGGTAACGCCAATCAATGGGATGACAATGCTCGTGCTGCTGGTTTTGCGGTTGACTCACATCCTGGCAATGGCAATGACGGGACAATTGCAGTTAGCAACTTTGGTACTTGGGGACATGTTATGTATGTTGAGTCTGTTAATTCTAATGGAACAATCAATGTTTCACAATATAACGTTCAACTCACTGGTACTTATAGCGAAGCCTACAGCGTGAATCCTGCTGGACTGGTATTTATCCACTTTCCTCCTAGATAATTCTGTATAAAACGGGTTAAACGTAAGCTATAATGGTAAGCGTATTAACTAATCTAGAGGGTGTGATTTGAATTTAAGTACCAAGAGTTCTAAGCAAGTACCAAAAAATTTAGGCTCTGAAGCCGAGAAAAATAAGTTTAACTACAAAAAAACAGCTATAAATGTGCTTGTTTTAGTGCTTATTTTTGGATTTGGTATAGCTGTAGGGTCAGAACGAGTATCGTGGGGTCCGGACGGTGTCTTTCGTAAATCTATCCAAACTTCATCAACAGGTCTAGATTATGAAGGTGTAGAAGAAGTCTATGAGGCACTAAAAGATGGCTATGATGGCCAGCTTGACTCACAAAAGATCCAAGATGGACTAAAGTCAGGGCTTGTAAAGTCTTCTGGAGATCCATACACCGAGTTTTTTAATGATGAAGATTCTAAAGAATTTAATGAGCAACTAAACGGTAGTTTCGAGGGAATAGGCGCAGAACTAGGTAAGGAAAACGAGTCTGTCGTAATTATCTCTCCGATAGATGGTTTTCCGGCACAAAAAGCTGGATTAAAAGCACGCGATATCATCAATAAAATAAATGATGAATCAGCTTATGACATCAGTATTACTGACGCAGTAAAGAAAATACGCGGAGAAAAAGGCACAAAAGTGAAATTGCAGATTGTTCGCGATGGCAAGGCGCTAGACTTTGAAATTACCCGTGAAAAAATAAATCTACCAAGCGTTAAAACTGAAATAACCCCAGAAAATATAGGCATAATAAAAATATCAAGGTTTGGCACAGACACCACAGACTTATCTGAAAAAGCTGCCAAAGATTTCAAGGCCAAAGGTGTTAAGGGTGTAATTTTGGATATGCGCGGAAACCCTGGTGGCTTGCTGGATCAGTCTGTAAAAATAGCAAGTTTGTGGTTGCCAAAAGGCAAACTGATCTTAGAAGAAAAACGTGATAATAAAGTAATCAATAGTTTTAGTGCCAGTGGTGAGTCGGTGCTTCTAGGCATGCCAACAGTAGTTTTGGTAGATGAAGGAAGTGCTAGCGCTAGTGAAATCGTCGCTGGTGCACTTCGAGACAATGGAGTAGCCAATATAGTTGGTCAAAAAACTTTTGGTAAAGGTAGTGTTCAGGAAATTAGGAAACTATCCACTGGAGGGTCGCTAAAGGTCACTATTGCTAGGTGGTTTACGCCGTCTGGACGCAATATAGACAAAGAAGGTATAGAGCCAGACCAAAAGGTTGAGATCACCGAAGACGATTTCAAGGCCGGCAAAGATCCTCAAAAAGATGCTGCAATCACCAAACTCCGCTAGTTTCTCTCAGGCAGTACATGAAAGGGTTAGCTTCCGATTTCAACCAGAACTATAAGTTCTGCTCGCTATACTTTTGACTGACAAAAAGTAAGGAACTTTGGTACTTTTGTTTAAAAGTACTTATGTTGAGTTGCCAGAGAAGCAAGACGGATGTATTATAAAGTGTAAACAAAGGCTAGTTTAAGAGGTTTTTACAGTGGGTAAGCAAACGAAGTATATTTTTGTTGTGGGTGGAGTCTTGTCTGGAGTAGGCAAGGGTATCACTGCCGCCTCGATGGGGACTATACTTAAAGCCCGCGGATTTTCTGTAAACATCCAAAAACTAGATCCATATCTGAATGTTGATGCTGGCACACTTAATCCAGCAGAGCACGGTGAATGTTTTGTTACCAAAGATGGTGCCGAAACTGACCTAGACCTTGGTCATTATGAGCGATTTTTAGACATTGAAACTACTCAGAGCAGTAGTGTTATGAGTGGTCGCCTGCTATTAAAGTTAATTTCTGATGAAAGAGCCGGTAAATTCTTGGGCAAAACGGTTCAAGTTATCCCACACCTTACAAATGCTATCCAAGAACAGATTTTAAAAGCTGGCGAAGGCTATGATATCCATATAGTTGAGATTGGTGGAACGGTCGGCGACTATGAAAGTCCAGCTTTTATTGAGGCAGTTAGAGAACTTGGCCTAAAGTTGGGCCGAGAAAATTACCTGTTTACCCATGTTGTTTACTTACCGTATCTTGGTGCTAGCAAGGAGATAAAAACTAAGCCAGCGCAAAACGCTGTGCGAGATTTACGGTCAACAGGAATAGTGCCAGATATCTTGGTTGCCAGAAGTGAAGAAAAATCTCCAGAGGATGTGGTTGATAAGCTAAGTCTGTATGGTGGAGTGCCAAAAGATGCAATAGTTCTCTTGCCTAATGCAGATAGTATCTATGAAGTTCCAGTAACTCTAGAAGAAAATGGTATAGGCGATGTAATAACTAGGCGTCTAGGTCTAAAATCCCACAAAGCTGACCTAAAAGATTGGCGGGCTTTTGTTGGCAGGGCTCTAAGTGAGCCAAAAATAGTTTATGAAATAGCTGTTGTTGCAAAATATTTAAACAACCAGGACACCTATATGTCTGTTTTTGAGGCTCTAAAAGCTGCGGCTTGGCATGAAGGTGTTGGAATTAATATTTCCTGGGTTAACGCAGAAGATTATGATGAGCTAGAACTCAAGAGATTCGATGGAATAGTTTTACCAGGAGGATTCGGAACTCGTGGCCTAGACGGTAAGATAAAAGCTGCCCAGTATTCGCTCAAAAACAAAGTTCCGTATTTAGGTTTGTGTCTAGGTATGCAAATGGGGTTGATCGCAGCCGCAAGATTGGCCGGCAAACCCAAGGCAAACTCAGTTGAAGTTGATGCCAACTGCGAAGACCCAGTAATCCACACAATGGATACCCAGAAGGGTAAAGAAAACACTGGTGGCACAATGCGTCTAGGGGACTATCCGTGCGTATTGAGTAAAGGCTCATTGGCAGAAAAATGCTATAAAACCACTAAAATTACAGAACGACATAGACACCGATACGAAGCTAATAATGATTATCGTGACCAATATGAAAAATGGGGCATAGTTGCTAGTGGACTTAGCCCGGACGGAAATCTTGTAGAGATTATTGAGGCAAAAGATCATCCATTTTTCCTAGCTAGTCAGTTCCATCCAGAGTTTAAATCACGACCAAACCGACCGCACCCAATGTTCCTGGGCTTTATAAAAAGCCTTAAGTAAGCATAGGCAGTATTGACTTTTATACCTCTGTGTGTTACCATAAGCACTATGAGCGAAACAAAACAAAAAATGATCCTAATCGTAGAAGACGATGACAATTTAGCCAGCGTATACCAAACACGTTTAGAGGCCGAAGGCTTTGCAACAAAGCGTGTACCAAATGGAGAAGATGCCTTGCAGGCTGCATTGGCTACTAAACCAGACCTAATATTATTAGACGTAATGATGCCCAAAGTTAGCGGGTTTGATGTTTTAGACATTTTGCGCAATACACCAGAAACGGTAGAAGTAAAAGTCATAATGCTCACAGCGCTTAGCCAAGAAGCAGACGTAGAAAAAGCCAAGAGCCTTGGCGTAAATGAATATCTTGTTAAATCTCAGGTAGTGATCGCTGATGTCGTAGACAAGATCAAAGAACACTTAGGAATGTAAAAATAACTCAATAAAACATAAAAAAGGAGCTAAATAGCTCCTTTTTGTTTTGGAGAAAACGTATCTAGACTACAGATACTTCGGTTCGTGGAACTGAACGTCCAGAAAAAGTCTTAACCTTGCGAGTTTTGAACTCTACAACACCATCTTTTGTGGCGTGGATAGTAAAGTTACGAGATAACATGGTGCCAGGGCCAGATCTTTTAGTCATACCAACCTGACGTACAATAACTTGGCCGTTTTTTACCGCTTGGCCACCAAAAAGCTTTACGCCTAGACGAGGGCCAGCATTGTTATGATTATTCTTACTTGAACCACCAGCTTTTACTTTACTCATTACGTTCCTTTCTGACAGCGAACTGTTGTGTCAGACTTTCCGCTTCGCATTCAACGTACCATTTAGTATGTTTCATTTGCGATGCTCAAGCCTTTCGTGCATTTCATCTGCCAAAAAGTAACTTAAGCGGGAATTATGATCTTATTAATACTACTAGTTCGCGGGCGACGATTTGATCTTTACGATGATAGATCAAATCTTTTGTCTCCACATGAACAAAACTGATACGATTATACCCCAGTTCCTCGAGGTGGTCAAGCACAGGAAGGTGTTTAAAGCCGTTTTTTGTTTTCCAGGCCGGTACGGCTATGCACATTCTGAATCCAGGCGCGGTCTGCCTGGCAATGTTTTGCAGAAATTTTTTATGTATCGTGTTGCAGTCTTGAGTAATTTTGTGTAGTGATTCTTGGTCGGGTAGAGAAGTCAGAGCTCGTCCAAGATAGGTCTCGCAGGCTATGACATTTACACCAGGGTCGATTGTCGCGGAGGTGGCATCGGCTACTTTGAGCGATATTTTATTAGTGATCTCAGTTTTTGCACTCAGCCAATCTAAATTTTTTTGCGAATATTCTATCATTTTAGGTTCTAAATCTGTACCTATGACGTTCATTTTCATTAGCAGAGCTTCTTGGAGCAATACACCTGTCCCACAAAAAGGATCGAGTAAAGTTTGCCCAGTATTTGCCTCAGATAAGTTAATAATGGTCTGAGCTAGTTTAGGTGGAAGCATACCTACACGGGCGTCTCGCGCTGGGCGTTGTTGGTCTCGCGCTGCGTAGGCGTCGATATCTTGCTCATAAACTGTCTGGGCTAGAATTGTACTGCCTCTGTCTGTGCCAACAAAAATTAGTTCCCAGCCTTTTTCGCTAGTTAGTTTGTTGTATAACACCTGCGCGCTGTTTAGGGCGTTTTCTTTGTTGGGCACAATTCTGGCAGACCTACCACTGTTTCTAACCAATTTTTTGAGTCCTAAAGCCGTCGCGTTTATGCGGGCCGGAGTAACATTAATTCCGTAGGTGCTTATTCCGAAAGTTAGTTTGCCCTCGGGAAGAAGGCTTAAATACATCAGGACGTTCTTGGTTAAATATGCTTCTAGGTCACGCCAATTTTTGCTAGAAATCTCGGTCAGAATTTTTGCGAATTTTATTGTTCCACCTAAGCTGGGAGCAAGTTCCTTAAGCGAATTGCTGGCAACCAATACGGCTTCATCACTAACGGGCATAATATTTTGATGCCCAAAAATAGCTTCTAGCTCGGCCACACTGAGCGCGCCCTGTCTTCCTGTAATTGCAACATGTTTCATAGGTGTATTCTATAGCAAAAAACACCTATGGTATAGGGGTAGGTACTTACCTTTGAAGATAAATATTGATTAAAAATAACATTTTATGCTTGCTTTATGTATTAACGTCAGTTATTTTTAAATTAACTCACACGAGGAGATGCGGGATGATTATTTTAAAAAAATTTGTTAGTAAACTAAGATTTAGTAGGTCAAAATTAATTAACAGATTTTATCCAAGCCAGATAGAATCCCTAATCTTGAGCGCTGTTCGCACTCTGAGCGCACAAAGACACCGACTTATGTCGGTTTTTTTATTTTTTGTGTTCGTTTTGTCTACTTTGATACTGAGTTTTAGCCCAGTCTTTGAAGCTAAAGTAAAAGCTGAAGCTGGTGAAATCCCGGCATTAATTACCGAGAAGCAAAAAGACACCAAACTTGAAGGTGGCTCTCAGTCGGTTCTGGATAATTACACCGGCACTCAGAACGATCCATCTACGTTTAAGCCAAAAGATTGGAAGGAAGAAGAAATTGTTTCTCAGAGGAGCGAGTTTACATCTTCTAAGCGGAATAAGGATGGGACTATAACTGTTTCACAGAGTAATGATCGGATAAACTTCAAGGAAGATAATAAATGGGAAAAAATTGACAGCACTCTTATAGAAGATACCAATGCTGCTGATGGCAATATGGCTGGTAGCTTTTTTGGCAAGGTACAATCGGTCTTTAAGGGGCCAGCAACCTTCAAAATAAAAGAAAATGACTGGCAGGCGAGGTTTGCTCCAAGTAATGATGGCGTTGGAATGTTGCGATATCAAAAAGGTAGCCTGAATATGGTCTACCGGCCAGTAAACGCCAACAAGGTAAGACCTACCATAGAAAATACTAGTCAGGGCCAGGTTGTAACTTATCAAAATTTGTGGGACGGAATTGACGTCCAGTACGAAGTAACTAACACCAAAATCAAAGAATTTATTGCTTTTAAAAATAAAGATGTCGCTAATCAGGTTGAGTTTAAGGTTGATGGTGCAATCTTAGAGCCAATGAAAGAACGACCTGGGGCTTTTAAGGTAGTCGGGCATGATGTGATAGTCGCAGAACTTTCTGTTGCGCTAAATGGTAGTGGTGTCGTATCAGAACCAGTAGCAACTCAAAAGTACGAAGACTGGAAAATCAAGATAAATCTAGACCAGAAGTGGCTTCGCGGTTTGGCAGACAATAAATTTCCAGTAGTAATAGACCCAACTACTACTGGTTATTATGCTCAGGGTCTGAACTATACAGCCTTTAAGTCAGACGGGTATGTTTGTGGCTCTAACAGTTGCTACATGAATGCCGGAACACTCGATAATGGTGGCTGGAAGCACTGGAGAACAATCTTTTGTCCAAACTATAATGATTTTCTGCAACCTCAACTGCAAAGAAAAATTGTTTGGGCTGGCCTGTATCTAAATAAAAAGAATCCACCTCCAAATTATTGGTTTGGAGTAGCTGAAGCGCGATGGTTTGAAGTTTCGCATGCAACATCTATGCGATTTAACAGTATTAACTGGGGGTTGCCACGGACGTCGGCCCATATTTCTCAAGATGGCTGGATAAACATGACTCCGCAAATGCAGTA
This sequence comes from uncultured Candidatus Saccharibacteria bacterium, assembly GCA_964444225.1. Classification (GTDB taxonomy): domain Bacteria; phylum Patescibacteriota; class Saccharimonadia; order Saccharimonadales; family 2-12-FULL-41-12; genus JALHOM01. The sequence goes on from CAYUFM010000017.1 coordinate 7,467, forward strand.
TTTTGTGGGTAACAACATTGGTGGTGCATGTTTTGTTATAAATGGTGAAGAAGTAGCCGGCACAACTTGGAAGGCGTTTATAGATAACGCTTTAATGCAGTATACCTATAGTGATCAGGCGAGTGTTTCTGTACCTGTTACACCCGCAGATAAGCAGGTAGTTGTGACTGATCAGCCTCTACTTTCAGTTAACCAAGCGACTAATCCAAATGGCGACCAAATTAAGTACTACTTTAGAATATCTACTAACCCAGACGCCGAAACAGGTAATGTCATAAATTCAGGAGATATAGATGCTAATACTTGGACAGTTCCTGAAGGAGTTTTGCAAGATGGCCAGACTTATTATTGGCACACATATACTTCTAGATGGATAAACGGCGTAAATTGGGGTTACACAAATCCAAACTGGGTTAGATCGTTTAAGTATGACGCCAGAACAGGCAATGATTCTACTCAAAGCTTTGATAGCGCAGGGCCTATATCTATTGGTTTAGCCACAGGAAATGCTACTACTAGCACAGATTCACATAGCATGTCAGCTTTAGGCGGTTCAATCGGGTTTGGGCTAGAGTATAACTCTCCTGTAAAGAGCAAGCCAGGCTTACTTGGTCAGTATTATTCGAATAATTCTCGTAGTGGTAATCCAGTTGTATCTAGAATTGAGCAAAAAGTTGATTTTAACTGGGCTACAGGAAGTCCCTCTGCAGGTACGGTTCCGGTAGATAATTTTAGCGCTATATATAAAGGATATTTCATTTCTCCAAAGACTGATTGGTATCAGTTTGGTGGTTCTAATGACGATTGGATGGTAATTCGCGTAGACCTAGATAGCAATGGTATATATGAAACTAGTGAGACTAAATATGTTAATGCGTGTTATTCGGGAGTTTGTTACGAAAATCAAAGTGTACCATTGGCTCAAAGTAGAGTTTTCTTAACACAAGGTCAAGTTGTGCCAATACAAATTGAGTATTCAGAGTCTACGGGCAATGCTTATGCAAAAACATACATAAAAGGAGATAATTTACCTCAACAAATAATTCCAAGTGATTGGTTGCGAACGCCTCTTCGTCAGACTAATCCAACAACAGGGTTGAGAGCTAATTATTTTGCGGATAGCGGTAGTCATGTCGTACCTACAGATGTCAATACGGCATTTGCGTCACGCATAGAATCAAAAGTGGCATTTAATTATGGTGCGGGTAGTGCAGTACCTACAGGGCGAGTCGATAACTTTATCTCAAGTCACGAAGGGTTTATAACAGTTCCGACAACCGGGTCATATCAATTTGGCACAAGAGCAGATGATTCTGCCAGAGTTTGGGTAAACGGTCAATTAGTGGTTAATGACTGGGTGCAAGATGGTTTAGCGAGCACAGTCTGGGGGACGAGTGTGAACCTTACGGGTGGTACGTCTGTACCGATTAGGGTTGAATATTATGAGGTTGGTGGCAATGCATCCCTTACTTTAAATGTTCGTGGAGCAGTAACCGAACAAGAAGTACCGTCAACATGGCTTAGTAGCAAAACTCAAGTTTTGCCTAATGGTTGGCAACTTAGCCTGGACGCAGATGGCAACTTGTCATATGACTATGCACGTATTAGTGCTCAGAGTGTAACACTATATGACGCTAGCGGAAGTTCATATGAATACAAATGGACTGGTAGCGCTTATAAGGCACCAGAAAACCAGTACGGTGTATTAGTCCGTAATTCAGATGGTTCGGTTACGTTACAAGATAGTGATGGAAAAACCTATGTGTTCAATAGTGATGGACGATTGCGCGAAGCGACCTTGCCTGATGACGTTAAAAAACCAGTATCTATAAAATATGAATATTCTGGATTACCTCCTCGTCTAAGTAAAATTGTTGATGGGGTAGACTCTAGTAGATATGGAACGTTGCACTATAAAGGTGATAGCGAGTGCGTCTCTGCGCCTGCTAACTTTGATGATAGCGCGCCAGATAATATGTTGTGTGCTTTCAAAACAAGCGACGGCGACAAGACCAACTTCTTTTATAAATCCGGTCAGTTAGCAAGAGTAGAATTACCAGGTGGAGATATAACAGATCTTGGCTATGATAGTTATGGTCGAATAGTACAACATCGTTCGAGCTTAGCTAATGATGCGATCGTTGCGGGGGTAAGAGATAACGATGCTGGCGTAACTTCAGAAATTGTATATGACAGTTTAGGTAGGGTTAGTAATGTTATAGAGCCAGCACCTAAGGCAGGTGACAGCCGACAAGAAACTGAGTATAGATATAAGCCAAACTCTCCAACAGGAACACCGAGCGTAGTAGGAAGTACATCAGTAGCAGAGATTGGTACATCTATGCCGAATGGATTTACTAGGATTGCAGAATATGACAATTTATATAGAACAATTAAGGATATAGATAAAGCAAATCTCGCAACACTAACAGAGTGGAATAGCGTCAAAGACCTTGTCTTGTCTAATACTGATCCGACTGGCCTAAAATCTACGACTATTTATGATTATGATGATAGGCCTACGGATTCTTATGGCCCGGCTCCTTCTGCTTGGTATGGCACCGACAGAAAACCTCTACCGGCCTACGCTAGCCAGGTTCCAAGAACTCAGACTAACTATGATGAGGCTATTACTGGCCTGGAGGTCACAGTCTTTGACAATAAAAGATTACTAAAAACGCCAAAGCTTCATGAAACTAAGTTTAACAATGTGCCTTATGCATCTTATGGTGTTGAGCTAGTTGGTGGTCCGGTTGCCCCGACAGATGGTTTGAGTTATCGGGCATCTGGCAAGATTTTGCTTGCAGAAGTTGGCAATCATAGCTTCCGGGCTTGGCATAGCGATGGTGCTAGAATTTATGTTGATGACAAATTGGTGGTGGACAACTGGGTTGATGGAGGGGAGCGCTTCAGTCCATCTGGCATATACAACAATACGGTAGCTAATAAATGGGTTAACTATAGGCTAGAAGTTTACAAGACAGGTACAACAGGACGTGTGTTTAGTCAGATATTCAAGACTGCTCCAGGTGGCACAGAACAAGCAAATATACCCGGTATATTAACACCAAACTATGGGCTGGCGACGTCAACCAAAGTTTATGACAGTGTGACTGGTAATGTTGTTAATAAAACTAACTTTGGTACTAAGCCAGAGTTGGCGCAGGCGCAAAGCACGGTGGAGAACTTTGTGACTGGTGGTACAGGCGCCGACCAAAACCTAACCACAAGCATTACCTATGAGCCATATCAAGCAGGTAGTTTGATGCGCCAAACCAGCAAAACTTTGCCAGGCGGTAGTACTACAAACTACTTGTACTACGACGCCACGGAGGCCGTTGCTAACCCGTGCGTATCTGGTAGCACGGCTGTTAGCCAGGCTGGTAGGGCAAAGGGCAAGACAGAACCCGATCCGGACGGAACCGGTCCTGGAGTGGGTCGCGCTACAGAAATCGTCTATAACGCATCCGGTGACGTTGTAGCTATTCGCTACAATCAAGAAGCATGGACTTGTATAAGCTATGATGATCGTGGGCGAACAACTCAGACTACTATCCCGGCACTAGACGACAAACCAACCAGAACTATAACCAATATCTATGCTGTAGCTGGCAACCCGCTAGTTACCAGCACTAGTGACTCATCCGGAACCGTCACTTCAGAAACTGACTTGTTGGGCAGGGTAGTTAAATACACGGACAGCAACGGTTCAGTGACGGAAAGTCAGTATGACTCGGCCGGTAAATTAACCTCACGGACTAGTCCGCTAGGCAATGAACAATTTACTTATGACAACCTAGACCGTTTGAGTACAGTTAAGCTAGACACTGTTACATTCGCGACGGTTACATATGACAGCTTTAGTCGAATATCGTCTGTGCAGTATCCAGCCGGGCAGTCGCTAAGCTCGATCACTCGTGATTCACTAGGCAGAGAAAATAGTACTACATTTGAATTAGGTAGTGGGCAGACTTTCAAGGATGAAGTTACTCGGAGCGTTAGCGGAGATATAATCTCTGGTACTCAGAACGGTGTAGCTAAGTCGTACACCTACGATAATGCTGGCAGACTAACCAACGCTGTAATCGGTAGTGACACTTACTCCTATGAATTTGGAGTTACTGACGCATCATGCGCAGGACTAACTGGTAACAATGTCAATGCAGGCAAAAACGGTAACCGCACAAGGTACACCATTAACGGCGTGTCTACTACTTACTGCTACAATGGTGCCGATCAGCTAATTTCTAGCTCTGACGCTAGACTTACAAATGCCCAATACGACAGTCGTGGTAATACTACGTCACTAGGTTCTGGTAGTGTAGTAACAGAGTTTGGTTATGACGCCTCTGACCGCAATACTAAGGTTAAAGAGACTAACAATGGAGAGGTAAAAGAAGTAACTTATGAGCATGACGTCCAGAGCCGAGTTATCAAGCGCGACTTTAGTAGTCCTGGAGCCACCACCTCTACCAATTATGGCTTTACTGGATCGTCTGATGCTCCAGATTTTCTGACAGATGACGCAGGTGTTGTTACTGAAAAATACCTCTCCCTCCCAGGTGATGTTCTAGTAACAATAAGACCTGACCGTCCAAGTGCTGGAGGTATAACTTACTCTCTACCCAACATCCATGGAGATATCTTTGCAACCACAAATGCTGATGGCTCCCTAATCTCCACCCACATCACTGGCCCTTATGGTGAAAATGTCCTAGGTACTACTAACCCTAATAACACAACCACAGGCACTACCAACGGCTACGTAGGCCAACACCAAAAACTCACAGAATCCACCCTAACCCTAGAACCAACCCAAATGGGTGCTAGAGTTTACCTTGCTATCCTTGGTAGATTCCTGAGTGTTGATCCAATCGAAGGTGGGGTAGATAATAACTATGTCTACCCGACAGATCCAATTAATAACTTTGATTTGGACGGCACAGCCTGCTGGACGCCTAAGTGTTTAGGAAAAAAAATAGCTCAGAAAGTATGGAGCGGAACAAAAACCGTAGCCCGTAAAGTTAATAATGCAAGAAACAGCTTCCTGGCCTGGCAAGAACGAAATCCAAGATTAACTAACGCGATGCTTGTCTTGGCTGGAGGTAGGAGTGGTGGAAAAGGTTTCGGAAAAAGCAGTATAAATTCTAAGGTTACTAAGATTCAAGCTTCGGCACTGGGATACGGTAAGTATATTCCTGCGAATAAAGCACCGTTTAATTCTCATGGTCAGCCAGTATTCCAAAAAGGCAGTAGGTACATAACAAGGGATGTAGATAGTCATAAAGGCGGTGAATGGAAGATGTATGAAATTAGAAGAGGGCAACCAGTAAGACTTGGCACATATGATGCTAAATTGAAAAATAGGATAGGAGACTAGATCAAATGTTTAACATCGAAATACTAGGTAAACCGTCTCGCGTAGAGTGTCAAAAACCAGGCTATAAAATGCTCCAGGGTAACATTGTAATTGGTAATTTCTCAGAGCATCTTGATGTGCCGATAGGGTATTGGTCCGCAGATGACTATTTTAGGCAGTGGCTTGAGGCTATTAAGAATATTGTTGAAGATAAAGAAAATCAGAACGCTACGCTAATTACGCAAATGTTTGACCCACTAAAGAAGGAGTTCGGTTATATCATTGAACATTGGCCTATGCATAGAGTTGGAAGTAATGTTTATCTACAAAATAAATATGAAACTGCCGAAAGCCTGGCGATGCCTTTTGAACTAAATAATCTATATAAATCTTTGGATTATAAAAAAGAAAAAACCGCTATTGAATCTGGTGTCTCAGAGTGGTGTATAGATATATCGGATTTGCAAGAATTTGCTAATCGATTAGAGTCCAGATAGCATTCATTGAGATATCTTTGCTAGCATAAATGCTGATGGCTCCCCGGTGTAGACTAAGTGTGCAACGGCTCGACGGTCATTTTTAGAAAAACCGATCAGATATGTGACGTAAATAAATTTACGCAAATTTGATCTGTAAATACAGAGCATACTCTAATTGGTATATAATTAGCTGATATGGCAGAAAAGAAGACAAAAAAGTGGCAGACTATTTTGACTGTGGTCACGTTTGTGGGGCTGATTTTGCTGGTGTTTTTTGCCCGAGATTCGTTTAAAGAGACCTTTTCTAACCTAAACAATGTTACAGCTTGGATTTTGTTGTTTATGATCTTTTGGCAGATCATAAACTATTACGCATACACGCAACTTTACAGAAGCGTGTTTAAAATTTTAGATAAATCAGTTGAGTTTAAAACTATGCTAAGGGTGTCTATCGAGCTAAATTTTGTGAATACGGTGTTTCCTAGCGTGGGAGTTGCCGGATTTTCATACTTTGGATATCGGATGAAGGAGTTTGGAATATCGGCGTCTAAGGCTACATTAGTACACTTGATGCGGTTCGTATCTGTTTTCTTTGCCTTCCAGGTGCTCCTTATCCTTGGTCTTATAATTTTGTCGATAGACGGCA
>CAYUFM010000018.1:0-13929 GCA_964444225.1 uncultured Candidatus Saccharibacteria bacterium
ACCGTCATTTCTGACGGTTCCAACATTTGTAACTTACGAACTGTAAATTAGTATTCTGTCTGACCAAGGAGAGAAGTTAGGGACAGGTCTAGGAACCTGGTCTACCTATTTCTCTGCTGGGTCTGGCTCCGGAGGCCAGACTCGAACTGGCAACCTCGAAGTTAACAGCTTCTTGCTCCACCATTGAGCTACTCCGGAATATGGTGTTTTACCAATGTATTTTAACTGTTAAGGTGTTAATTGTAAATATAAAACCAGCAAGTGTTCCTGCTAAAATTAATCACAAGAATAATTAATCACTATATATGGCGACAACAACAGTTTGATTTATCAGAATTCCGTTTTTGGATGAGATATGACTAATGGCGTAGCCGGCTTTGGTGTGCGTGTTTTCTAGTAAACATTCGCGGTGGCCGGCTTGACTTGCAAGCCAGGACTCGACGAAAGTAGATGGCGCCATGGAGTCGGCCAGGTTTAGGTTCTCGCAGGCATAGCTGTATTTTAGGCTGTTTTGGTCCATCAGATTATTAAACAAGCTACCTTCGGGGCTTTTGTGGGCATAGTATTCTCTGTTGGCCATGTCGTTAGCGCGCATGGTAGCAATTTGGTCTAGTTCAGCTGACTGAGAAAGCCTACCTGTTCCGCCCTGAACCCTGACGCTGTTTACTCTATCGGCAATATCTTGGATGCCTGGGTCGGTATATTGAGGGGCTTTATATGTGGTGGTAGAGGTTGAGACGGTAGACGCTTGGATAGCTGTAGCCACACTGTATTGCCTAAAGTAATAAAGCATCAAAAATAGCACAATCAGTAGATTAGCTACAATTATTAGGTTATGTCCAAAACGTCTCTGACGCATAAGTGCATTATATCACAAAAAGTGACAAATTGCAAGTAATCTGATAAAATATCTATTTTGAGGACTTGCGTCTAAACAACCAGCCGGTCAGAGGGATCGAAATTATTAAGATACCTACACACCATGCAAGTGCCAGCCAGCCACTGTTACCGATAGGCGTTCCGACTAACCAGGACCTCATTGCATCCATAACAAGGCTAAGAGGTTGATTCTCTGCGAAGGCTCGAAGTGCTGAAGGCATTGTCTCTGTCGGCACAAAGGCGCTGGATATAAACGTAAGTGGAAAGATCACAATAAAACCCATCCACTGTGCAGCCTCTAGAGACTTGACTAGTAGTCCTAAAATAGCCGACAACCAAGATATTGCAAGACTAAAGATTACTGCTAGCCCAGCGACTAGCATCCATTCCTGGAAAGATGCATTAGGTCTAAAGCCTACTAAAAAACCGACCAAGATAATAATAACGCTAGATATAACATTTCTAAAAAGATCAGAAATAATATGCCCTGTTACCACGGCTGTGTTGTTCATCGGAAGACTCCTGAAGCGGTCGACTATCCCCTCTTTCATGTCAACGGCCAGGTTTATGGTGGTGTAGTTAGCGCCAAAAGCTAGTACTTGCACTAAAATTCCCGCAAACAAGTAGTTGGCGTAGCTCACATTACCTGTATCGATCGCTCCACCTAATACATAACGGTTAAGCATCAAGAACATGATCGGAAACATCAGTAGTGACATAACTTGGTCAAAGCTACGGATAACGTGCAAGATGCTACGCTTCGCAAGAACAAGTGAGTCTTTTACAGCCCAAACTAGATTGCTCATTTCTTAGTCTCTTTTGCTTCTTCGCTAACGCCAGTATCGTGGCCGGTTAGCGCCAAAAATACATCATCTAATGTTGGACGAGTTAATGACGCAGCGTCAGGTTTTAGTCCGGCTTTTTGCAGGATTTTTAGTGTTTCTTGTAGCGACTCGACTCCTTTTTTAGCTGGCATACTTATACTATTGTCGTTTTCGTTGATATCACCCTTTATCATTTTTTTGGCTTTTTCAAAAGGCGCCTTAGCAGTAAAGGATATGATGACTTTATCTGCGCCCACTTTTGCTTTTAGCTCAGCCGGAGTACCTTTGGCTATAACTACGCCGTGGTCGATCACAACAATATTTTCAGCCAAATAGTCAGCCTCTTCCATATACTGAGTTGTCAACAAAATTGTTGTGCCGGATTCTGCGAGTTGTTTTATCATTTCCCATAATGTGATTCTACTTCTTGGATCTAAGCCGGTTGTTGGCTCGTCTAAGAACAAAATTGACGGCTCTGCCACCAAGCTCATGGCAAGGTCTAGTCGGCGTTTCATGCCACCAGAATAAGTCTTAGCGGGTTTGTCGCCAGCCTCTACTAGGTCAAATTTCTCAAGTAGTTCTTGGGCTTTTGGCGCGATCTTGTCTGCAGTCATATGGTAAAGTTTGCCGATCATCTCGATATTTTCGCGCCCAGTTAAATATTCATCGACGGCGGCAAATTGCCCTGTCAGGCCTATCAGGACGCGAACCTTCTCTTCGTCTTTATGAACATCAAGTCCTGCTACTTTGGCACCACCACCATCTGCCTTTAAAAGAGTACATAAAATCTTTACTGTGGTTGTCTTACCAGCGCCGTTAGGTCCAAGTAGTGCCAAAATACTTCCTGACTCTACTTTGAAGTCAACGCCTTTTAAGACGTCCTTTTTGCCGTAAGATTTTTTTAAACCTTTAACCTCTATTGAATTCGCCATTTAATTAATTGTACTTCAGCTTTTAATTTTTTGTAACTTCACTAAGCCTTAATTTTATAAATTCTTCTATTAAATCTATTGGAAAAGGCTTATTATTTGGGAATTTTAGGGTACTTGCCCCTGATAAGTATTCTTTAGCTAGGTCTTTATGACTTTTACTGGCAACTTTACCGGGATATAGACTGACATGATTTGCGTAGCCGGCAAAGTAAATAAACATTTTATTGTTCTTGAAAAAAGCCGGAATATTATAAGAAATTTTTTCTGTAGCGTTTGGCTCTAGCTTAAAAATTATAGCTCTAATCATTTTCATACGTTCGTACGAAGTGCCAGAAAAGTTAGCCAGATATTCATCGACTGATAAGTACTTTTTATTAGTGCTTTTTACTTGTTTTTCCATCGCGGAGCATAGCCTGCCATATGTGTGAAAAATTTGGCTTTTAGTTTGCTTTCGCCACGAGTAATAATTACGTCATACATGGCTCTTTTGAACTCTTTAACGTCGTTTCCTGGATAAGCAAGTTTACCACCAGAATAACAGTAACTGCAGTATTTTTCGTGTTCCCTGTCTGTGCCTTTTGGATCTTTTTTAAATGGCATCATGCAACTTTCGCACATGCCATTTAAAGTTTTCTCATTTGTGCTCATATATTGATCCTTGTTCTTCTTTTTTAAAAATCTTTAATAATTATTTTTTTCATTTTTAGTAATTTTGCGAAACCTTGCGGGCGCTTAACTAGTTCTTCCATGTTTTCTGGCACAACTTGCCAGCTCAAACCGTACTTGTCTTTCAGCCATCCACAGACACTCGTCTCGCCTCCGCTAGCGGTCAGTTTGTCCCAGTAGTAATCGATCTCTGGCTGATCTTTGCATAAGATAGAAAAAGACACAGACTCGTTAAATTTAAAATTGTCGCCAGCGTTGATAGCAACATATCTTTGACCAAATAATTCAAACTCAATAGTCAGCACTTTACCGGCAAATTCTTTCTGAAATTCTTCAAGGCCTTCCGACGGGTAGTGAGATTCTGACACCTTCTTGCTATCTGGGAAAATTGATAAATAGTAGCCTACGGCTTCTTCGGCATTTTGATCAAACCATAAATTTGGTGTTATTTTTTGCATCTATTCTCCTTCTGTGTAAAAGTTAAACATCCAACGCACACCATATTTGTCTTGGCATGTTCCCCAATATGCGCCCCAGAACATTTTTTCTAGTGGCGTTACATCTGTTGCACCTTCAGAGAGTTCGCTGTAAAGTCTTTGAGTTTCTTCAAGTGTGTCTGGCTCTAGGTTAAGAGTCACGTTGTTGCCTGCCCTAAGTTCATGTCCCATGCTCTTTAGCATATCCGTGCCCATTAGTACGTGTCCCGCCAAAATCGGTAGAGCCACATGCATAACCTTGTCTTTTTCTTCCTCGGGTACGGTACTGCCAGGAATATCCCCGTTGCGCTGAATTGACTTGCCATTAACCTCTATAAAATCAGTACCAAAAACTTTTTTATAAAAGTTAAAGGCTTCTTCTGTGTTGCCCATAAAGTTTAAATACGTCGTAACTCTAGCCATAGTAACCCCCTTAATTGTATCTATCATTATATCTTAAGATGCAAGCTAGGACTTATCGCAAAAGAAGACTAGCAATTATTATTGAACTGCGTTAATAACCCAAGCGGCTACTATGAGGTGCAATAAAGTCTCGGCAGACATAATGCAGATTTTTTTGACTGTCCATTTCTGGTCTGTCCCGCCAAAAAATACTGCCGATACTTGGGCAGGCATTACAAATCCAAGCCAGGTCATAAAGACAATCTTATACGGTGACACAGTCGGCATTTGGCTTAATAGTCCGGCCAAAACTACAGCAGAAATCAAGGTAACAATGAGTTGAACGGCGTAGTATGGACCCATTTTGCTTTGCATTTCTTTTTGTTCTTTTTTGCTAAGTTTATCAAAGCCATGTATTTCGCCCCAGGTTTTACTGAAAAACACCATGTACCAAACAGCTCCAACTGCAAACATTGCAATTGTTGCTACGATTACTGCTAGCCAGCTAATTTCCATCCCAAACCCTCCTTAATTTATGGTGATATCTTCTACCTTTTTTTAAAAAAAGTCCACATTTTTATTAAAAAACTACCTCAGCTAAAAAATCATTTATGACACAGCCAACTACTCCCAAAACAACCACAACTAACAAAATGTATATAGGTGAAAAGCCTTTTTGATTGAGTTTAAGTATAAGCTTATTATAGATTATTTTTTATTGCTTGCCAGATCTTAGTATCTTTTTTTATTACTGTTCGCCAGTACCACCACTCGCCTCCCCAAAGATCTATTTGGGTTAGTTTTGTTTTTTTAGCTAACGCGATGTTTTTGGCAATTTGGTCTGGGCCCATGCTTTTATCTTGCTCGGCTATGTCTATTTCCCAGATAGCCTTTGGTCCCCAAGGTTCTAGTTGGAGTTCGTGGATAAAGCTCGGGCGACGCCACAAGAGTTTGATTAGCCATTTGCGTAACCTTACACTAAACGGTGTTTGCTTGCCATCGGTATATTGATTTAGCTTTTCATCAAAAAATTTAGAATAAAAAGAGAACCCAACTATATGTGGCCTGGGCCTACGCATTGGTATACCGAAGGCGGTGCTGGTAGTCATAATGATCGGCGTTTTTGGATCTAGCCTTTTTACTAAGTTATATTCGGCACGCAGTCTTGCGCGGTCAATCTCTGTACGCTCACCAAAGTTTACTAAAAGTGCCTCATTTTCTAGCTGATAACTCACAATATAATCGACATTTTTATATCTGTTAACAGTGGTTTTGATAAATTCCATCAGAGCTTTGTCGCGCCTAGGCTTTTTCATAATCCATGCCCAGTCCGGCCAATGACTTTCCGGCCATCTAGGCTGACGTGCGCCAAGGCATAGCGTAATTTTTCCACCATATTTTTGGATCTGCTTTATTTGGCGGTCTAATTCTTTAAAGTCGTAATTTTTAGGCGATTTTTCGCACTCATTCCAATAGCTCATCAGCCGAAATCTACGGAAGCCTTGTTTTAGTAGCCAATCCAGACATTTTTCTGGGTCAACACCAAGGTTTCGGCATTGTTTAACTGAGAAACTCACCCCCCACTTTTTTAGGTCCAAATTTTTTGTGCCAGCCAGCCTGCTTTGATGCAGAGCATCAAACTCTGCTGGCTTCTTGGATATTTTTGACTTCATTAGTCCAGTACTCCCTCTTCGTATTCTAATACGATTCGGTTCATGCTTCCTAATGTCATCAAAACTATCTCAATCACAAAAATTTTATACTCAAAAAAGGGTTTTTATCGGAGTTCACGGGCATTGTCTCGGTTTTGGTCGCGTTTTTTGATCAACTCTCTCTTGTCATATTTTTTGCGGCCGACTCCTACGCCAATGCGGAGTTTTATGTAGCGACCACCAGTCAAAAGTTCTGTTGGGATGATGCTTTTACCTTGATTTTTGGTCTCTATTAACGCATCAATTTCACGGCGTTTCATCAATAATTTGCGTGTGCGGGTTTGCTCGGTTTCTTCCAATTTTACACCGTTAAATCCAGTAATTGTAGCATTGAGTAGGTACAGCTCATTCCCCTGTACTGTTACGTAGGCACCACGCAAATGTCCGTGTCCCATACGCAAGGCTTTAGTCTCGGCACCGGTCAGACTTAGGCCCGCCACAAAGCTATCACCAAGGTCATAATCGAACTTGGCACGCTTATTTGTGATCTTTTTGGTCTGAACAGACTTCTTTTTAGCCATAACAGATATATAGTATGCTCCATATTGACATTTTTTACAATAAGGTTTATAATTATATTAATTATGAAGATGCTAGATGTTGAACTAGCGACACTTACTTTCTCCGAGAGACTTAAGGTAGTTAAGGCTCAGTAGAAGAGTATTACCAGGGCAGAAGCTAGGGTCTAAAAACCCGACCAGACAACTGTAATAATCGGTGGATGTGCTGTTGGCAGTAAAATTTCTTAGCTAGCATCCAGAGGATTAATCCCAGATTTATTTATACTCAAGTGGACTTTCGGAGACCAAATCTAGGCAATAATTTAATGTCTGGATTTGTCGCGCATACGCGCATAGTATATTAGTTAGATCGAATTAACGAATATTGTAGCGCAACTCTTACTAATGTTAGAGTATAAAAATGTTAATAAAAATTATTCAACAGGTTGGCCTGTTAAGAAAAATCGTCTACACCCTTGGAGCATCACGCTCAAAGAAAATAGTTACACAAGCAGAAGATTTTTTGGGCCAAAGCACAAAAATCATTGATATTGGTGCAGGTGTTGGCAATATATCTGAGATATTATTAAAAAAAGGCAAAAAAGTCACTGCTATAGATGTTCAAAATCTCAGTATGGTTAAGGGCTTTGAGCCAATAATTTATGATGGTAAAAAAATACCATTTAAAGACAGTGAGTTTGATATTGGCCTGCTAATCACAGTACTACATCATGTTTCAGACCAAGATAATTTAATAAGCGAAGCTATGAGGGTGTCCAACAGGGTTATCATAATGGAAGATGTTTTTTCTTCTGTTTTTACAAAATATGTAACCTTTTTCTTCGATAGTCTTCTTAACTTTGAGTTTTTAGGACATCCTCACAGTAATAGGACCGATAAGGGATGGAAAGATTTTTTCAACAAATTAGGACTGAATCTGCTAAAAGAAGGATCATTTAATAGTTATTTCGTTTTTAGGCATAAAGTCTACTTATTAGAGAAAATAAAGTAGCTATTTATTATTTAATTCTTCCTTTAGCGTGTCCCAAACATCTGGTTGATTAAAATTAATTTTACGTGCATACATCCATTCGACTCCCCATACATCAATTCTTTTTATACCAGTATCTCTTGCATATTGCATTCTATCTTCGAGCCTTTCAGCACTCAGCGAGCCGTTTTGTATTGAGATTGGGGCGTCTTTCATATTATAGCCTTCTGGTAGCCATGGTTCAGCCTGGAGTTCGTGTATTATCATGTCTTTACCGTTTAGAATTTTTCCAGCACCTGCTAGAGTTGAATAAAACCACGCTGGAAAAGGGTACTCTATGTATCTGTGTGTAAAATCTTTATCCCATACTCTTTTATAGACAGACACGGCCGAGATATCGGGTATAGGGTCACCAACAGGCACCCCAACTATATTGTTGCTCCTGCTGACAATTATAGGGTGTTTGTTGTCAAGATCTTTGACTAAATTATATTCCTCGACTAGCCTATCACGGCTGAAATCTGTACATTCACCGAATACGGACAGGAAAAACTCATTTTCTAGCTGATAGCTTTCTAAGGCAGGGTTGTTTCTATATCGCTCTACAACAGCAGTCATATATTTTAGTAGTTCTGGGTAAAAATCTTTTACTGGTCGGCCTTTAGCCCAGGACGGTTCATGGCACTCTGGCCATCGAGGTTGTCTTAGGCCGACAGCAAGGCTTACTTTTGACCCTGAGTCTATTGCTTTTTGGAACTGCCAGTCGAGTGTCGCAAAGTTGTAACTTCCCTTTGTTGGTTCAATCTGATCCCAATAACTTACTAGACGAAAATGCCTAATTCCTAAATCGTCAATCATAGCCTGCATTGTTGCTTGAGGTTCAACTCCCAGTCTTTGGGCGTATTCAGGAATGAATGTGGCTCCGTACTCAATGGGTTTGTTTTTATTTTCCTGTATGTACCATTGAGCAATAGCGTAACTCCCAGAGATAAAAATGAAAATAATTGAAAAAATAATAATCACAAACCATCTAAGCAACTTGTTTTTTGGCAAAATTTGAAAGACCACATTTTTTGTTTTTTCAAAAAATGAATTCTGTAAATTTGCTTTCTTTTTACGCTTTTTTGACATTCTGATAATATTTATTAGTAGTGAAGAATAATAAAAATAAACTGCTTACGCTTTCTATAATAATACCAGTATATAACGAAGAGCGCCATATAGAAGATTGCTTGGATTCGATTAGTAAGCAAACAATTATGCCGGACAAAGTCATTGTGGTCGATAATAACTGCACCGATGGGACCATCGCAATTGCGCAGAAGTATAAGTTCGTTGAGGTAGTCGAAGAGTCTAATCAGGGAGTAGTGTATGCTCGTAATAAAGGTTTTGACAGCGTTAAATCCGACATAATCGGCAGAATCGATGCGGATGTAATCTTGCCCGATAACTGGGTTGAGCGTGTAATCGAATATTTTAACAAAAAAGATTCGGCTGGATCGGCACTAACCGGTTGTGGGTATTTTAGGAATTTCCATGCATTCCCTAAAAGTGTGACTTATAAGATTCAGGATATTATGACGTTTAGACTTAATAAATTGATTTTAGGACATTATGCACTTTGGGGGTCGAACATGGCCATGTTGCATTCTGATTGGCTCAAAGTAAAAAAACAGGTTTGTCTGGACACGACTATACATGAAGATTTAGACCTTGCCATTCATCTACATAGAGCGAACGTAAAAATTCATTACATGCCCGATCTAGGAGTTGTGTCGACTATGAAAAGGATTTCGTTTAGCAAAAAACCAGAACTTTATAAAAATTTACTTCTTTGGCCCAATACGGTCCGTAAACATAATAATCCTAAGTGGGTTTTTGGTTGGCTGGGCGCGCAATTTTTATTTATTAATGGACTGTGGCTAACCCCCGTAAATATGGCAGTAACCAGGATTAAGTATGGTCATTGGCCGAATTAAGGATTTATTTAATTACGGGGTTATTTTCATAAATAAGCTATATATAGAATTTTAATAATTAAAATCATGTAGTACCGTAGGAGATATATGGATTCTTTGGATGAAGCTATTAAATCTGAAATTCTTAGTTTTTTGGATTCTAGTCCTTTATGTGTGATTACTACCAATGATCGGGGTGGTAAATATCCAGAGTCAGCGCTTGTTGCTTTTGATCAATATGATAATTTTGAGATTGTTTTTGAAACATTTGATGATTCTAGAAAATATGCCAATCTTCAGAGCGATAAACATGTTTCATTAGTGGTAGGCTTTAGTCCTAAAACGCAGATTACTTTACAATATGAGGGCATAGCCGAGGAGATACGACCAGAAAATTACGAAAAATATATTAAGCATTTTTTGGCTAAAGATACACCGTGTTCTGAGAAATTTTTACGTGACCTAAGGGTTAAGTTTTTTAAAATAAAACCGAAGTGGCTAAGATATTCTGACTATAGAGGGAAAACGCCAAGGATAATCGAGAATAAGTTTTAATAGTCAATGCCAGGGTTAGCAAGGTATTTGTTATCAAAATGATGCTTGACTTTGGTCATTTCGGTTACGATGTCGGCTTTAGCAACAAGGTCTTTTGGAAAATTACGGCCAGTTAGGCACAGGCTAGTATTTTTTGCCTTGGAATCAATTAATTCTTCAAGGTCTTTTTGTGACAAGAGTCCATCATGGACGGCGTTGTTTATCTCGTCACAGATGACAATGTCAAACTTCCCGCTTTTTACAGCCTTGAGTGCTTCGCTATAAGTTTCTTGGGCGGCTTGTTTGTGTTGGTCTGGTGTCACATCGCTGGGACTTAGGTCACCAGCGTCATAAAAGCCCTTCCCTCCTTTGTAAAAATATAGTTGGTCTTCATACAAACTCTGGATGTCGCGGATGAAAGTATGCTCGCCAACGCCCCAATATTTAATAAATTGTATAAAAGCCACGTTCCAGCGTGTGCCGAGAGCGCGCACCATCAGTCCTAGGCTGGCACTGGTTTTGCCTTTTCCGTCGCCAGTATACACCACCACAACCGATTCTTTAGTCTTAAAATCCTCAAACGCCATGCAACTAGTCTAACTCTAAATTCAAATTAATCTAAGCACAAGTAGCATAGAAGATTAAAATTGTGGTACGTTTAAGCTAATTTATTATGGGTGAAGTAGACTACACACGGTTTCATGATGAACTTCGGACTATGATGACCTTGCCTGCTTCTGAAAATCCAGCTTCTCGCACTCAGGTTGGAGCTGATGACCCGTTTATTGGCGTAAACCCAAAAGAACTTATCCGTCTAGGTGACTTTTTGGATTCTGTCGACAATGATGGTTGTGCGCCTGAGCGTTCTGTATTTATTACCGGTTTCGAGGATTGGGATAGAAAGGCTTATATTCTTCAAGAGGCGGCAGAATCCAGAGGCATGAGGTTCGTAGGTTTGGATGTTGGAAAGTTTTTTTCAACTCCTCCACAAAAATCTAGGGTAAGCCCAAAAAAACGCATTTTAAAACTTGTAAATCCTGGTTTTGAAGAAGAAGTGCTGGTGTGTTTTTCGGGGGTGGTTAAGCACTTCAAGCCTGCAGCCAGCCTAGAACGGGCTGTCCAAAGAGAGGTGTTATATAACGCCAGACAATTTGCTACATCTGTTGTGGATATGAAAAATGACCACAAAAATTTAAAGATATGTGCAATAGTAGATTCTCCTAAGGGTTTTCCACGTAGCATGCAAGACGAAGATGTGTTTGGAAAAAACATAAAAATCGACCTTCCAAAACTGCCCGCTAGGATCGAAATAATTTCGTCAGTAATCGGAGATATAATATTGTCTAGTATGTATAGTGGTGAAGAAACACCGATAGACATTTCTGACGGAGAATACGTGCATAAGTTGGGTGAATTGACCAAGGACCTTGGATATAACAGAATCGTAGCAATGGTGAGAGAAGCAATAATCTCGTTTGAGGTAGAACATTCAGATCCCAGAAATGCTCAACGTAAATCATTAAAAACACCTAGCATAAAAGATTTAGTTCAGTACGTGCAAAGAAAATTTTAATTTGGTAACTTGCGTGCTGGTATACAGGGGTGATATACTATACAAAAATGAGTGTAAAACCTGCCCTACACAAGTCGGATTCTACTGAAGTGCAAGCTGCAAAGATGGCTTTTTTAACCAGCCTCATGGATATTTCTTGGCGACTAGCTACAGTTTTTCTGGTGCCAGTAGTTATTGGCTATGGTGTTGATCAGGCAAAAAACACCAATAAATTTGCGCTTATTGGTATGGTGGTTGGAGTTTTGCTAGGTATATTATTTATTATTTCACAAGGTCTAGACGCCAATAAGAAGGCTAAAAAGTCATGAGCTTTACGAGCCTTTTTTTATTTGCAAGTGAGGATGGACCACATATTGCTATAGCGCCAGAAAAGCTTTTTGAGGTTGGCGGTATTACCATAACTAATTCAATGCTTTATGGTTGGGTTAGTGCAGTTATTGTAATTTCTTTATTAATGTACGGAGTAAAGCGCATCAGTGTCGGCAAGACCAAGGGTTATCTGGCCAAGTTGATGGACAGTGGCACCGAATTTATCGTTGGCACTATGGAGTCTAGCCTGGGCTCACGCAAAAAAGCCGTCAAATACGCACCATTCTTTGTGACGACTTTCTTTTTTATTGTGTTAAATAACTGGCTTGGGCTATTACCTGGGATAGGTCCAGCTGTCGAATATAATGGTACGCCACTACTGAGACCATTTACGGCTGACCTAAATGGTACTTTGTCTATGTCTCTGCTTATGATGATCATTGTTATTACTTTGGCTGTTCGTGAGTCTGGCGCACTAAAACATTTGCGTCACTACTTCCCTGGTAGTTTCAAAAATCCCATGACTCTGCCGCTTGGCGTACTAGAAATTTTGAGCGAATTTACACGTCTAATTAGTTTAGCTCTCCGACTGTTCCTTAATGTTGTAATTGGTGAAATTTTGATAGCTATATTTTCATTCCTAGGGTCTGGCGCGGCGCCACTTACAGCCCTGCCGTTTACCCTCCTGGAGTTATTTGTAGGGCTTTTACAGGCCTATATATTTGTGGTTCTTTGTATTTCCTACTTGGCAGTTGCCACTGCTCATAATCATGATGAAGGTCATGCTAATGAAACAGGAAAGTAGGAATATAGAAAATGTTTAAGACAATAAAATAAGGAGAAGAAATGTTAACACAATTTGCAGCAGAAGCAGTAAACTTACTACCACTTGCCAAGGGTATTGCCCTAGGTTTTGGTGTTATGGGGCCAGCTATAGCTATCGGTTTGATCGGTGCAGCCTTCATGAACGGAGTCAGCCGTAACCCAGAAAGTGCAAAATTCTTAGGTCAAATCTTGGTTTTCGTATCATTGGCTGAGCTATTCGGACTTATCGCTTTTGCATCAATCTTCATCATCAAATAATCAGGAATTATTATAATGATGAATTTATTAACAAATTTTGCAACAACAGAGGGTGAAGCTTCTGGAGGTTTTGGCGCGCTTGGTATTGACCCAAAGGCTTTTATTATCCAGCTTATCACTTGGGTGTTTGTATTTTTGGTGCTTAAAAAGTATGTTTTTGGTCCAATTGTAAAGATACTAGAAAAGCGTCAGCAAACTATAGAAAAAGGCGTTGAGCTAACCAGTGAAATGGTTGCCCAAAAGGCTAAGCTTGAAAAAGAAGTCGAGAAAACCATGGCTAAGGCCCGTGCTGAAGCTAATGAGGTACTTAATCGTACGCAAGACCAGGCTAACGCTATGATCAAAGAAGCCGAAGAAACGGCCAAGGCTAAAGTTGATAATATGATCAAAGAAGCCAAAGTTAAGATCAATGACGAAACGGCCAAGGCTAAAAGAAGTCTAGAGAAAGAGCTAATTGACCTGGTTATTAGTGCAACAGAAGTTGTCGCAAGCGAAAAGCTGGACGCCCAAAAAGACGCCAATCTAATCGCAAAGGCCCTGAAAGGTTAAGATGGCTAAATATTCCCGGACTAAATTGGCGCAGTATATTGCAGATCATATTGAAGACGAGGCTGTTTTGGCTGACAAAATTGCCGCTTTTTTGATCGAAAACAATAAAACGTCAGAGCTAGGAAGCATTATACGAGATGTAGCCGATGTTCGAGCCGAAAAACAAGGAGTTGTAGAGCTTACGGCAACTTCAGCCTTCGCTCTAAACAGCGACACCAAGCAACAAATCAAAGATGTAGTAAACCAGAATTTTAGTAACGTTAGGCAAATTATCATTCACGAGGTCATAGATCCCGGCTTGATCGGCGGAGTTAATCTTGACTTTGCAAATGCTAATTTGGACCTGAGCGTTAGGGCTAAACTTAATAAATTACGCGAAGCAGTAGCTTGATAAAGAGGAGAAAAATGAGCGAAATTAATGTAAAAGACCTATCAGCCGACATAAAGAAGGCAATCGAAAAACTAAAGGATCAGCCGGATATCCAAAACGTCGGTGTTGTGACTCGCGTCGGTGACGGTGTGGCCTGGATCTATGGCCTAC
>CAYUFM010000019.1:0-1630 GCA_964444225.1 uncultured Candidatus Saccharibacteria bacterium
GACATGAGCCTGATCGGACCACGGCCGGTCGTCTTGGCCGAAAAAGACCTCATAGCCGAGCGCGACAAATACGACGCCAACGCTATGACGCCAGGAATCGGCGGCTGGGCCCAATCAAACGGCCGCGACGAAATCGACGTCAGAGAAAAAGCCCGTCTCGACGGCGAGTACGCTCAGAACTTCGGCTGGCGCATGGATGTATCGTGCCTGTGGCGCACCGCGGTAGCTATATTCACCTCACATGGCTTCAAAGAAGGCGGCTTCGGCGATACGCCATACAAGCGTATGGTGGCAAAAAACACCCACCGTATAACCTTCACCGGCCGAGTCATCCGACGAGTCAAGAGGGATGTTGAGTCCATCAAGAAGCAACCCAAGCTTGCAAAAGAAAGTTATAGCAAATATAAACTGAGGTTAATTTCACAAAAAAATAGTTCGAGCGAAGAGGCTCGCAGGCAATGACCGTTCTGCCAAAAAGCGCATGGTGTTATTCACTTCGTATTCAACAAATGCATCTAAATCCAGCTGGTTGCTCGGCGGAAGCAAAGGCAGGTACACCGACATGACCAGAGTTACAATTTTGAATCAATATTTCTACCCAGATAACGTGACTTCTGCGACCTTAACATACGAACTAGCTTGCGGATTGGCAAAAAATGGATACGACGTGAAGGCTGTAGCCGGCATGCCGTATGAATATCAAACGAACACGTCAGTAGCGAGACGCGAAATTAAAAATAATATTGAAATAAACAGAATTGACTATTCATCTTACGACCGATCGTCGAAAATCGGTCGAATTCGAAATTATTTCTCATTTTTTTGGGCTATAAAGCGGAATAAAAAGTTATTAAAAAACACAGACGTTTTAATAACATATTCTTCTCCGCCAATTAATCCAATATTACCGGCTATTTATAGAAAAAAATACGGCTACAAGATGGTCAATGTAATATATGACCTGTACCCTGATCTAGCCTGCAACTTTGGATATATGAAGCCAAACGGTTTATCACAAAAGATACTCATTTTCATTAATGACTTTGTATATAAAAAGTGTGACAAAATAGTGGTTCTTTCGCAGGAAATGAAACAATATTTTATTGACCACAAAGGTCACGCCGATAAGGTCAGTGTTATTCCAAACTGGTATAATGACGACCATGGGCAAGCAGACGATATCACAGTAGATACGAAAAGATTGTCAGTTCTATATGGCGGCAACATTGGTATTGTCCAGGACACTGAGACGCTAGCGCTTGGTATAGATAAATTTAAAAATCGTGATGATATTGAATTTATTTTCGCCACACATGGTAATAAGCAAGATGAGTTTTTCAATAGGTTAGATAGTATGGGGGTGAATAATTACAAGCGTCTTGGGCTCCTAGAAAAGCATGACTACGATAAGCTCCTGAAAACTGTTGATATTGGCATAGTTGCTGCCGACGAAAAAATAATCGGACTTGCTTCACCTAGTAAATTTTATGCATACATAGCGAAGTCGCTACCTGTACTATTTATCGGCCCCCAGGCCATGGATGTAGCAAAAGATATTACAGGCAATTCGATAGGGTACGTTGTCGCAAACGGAAAAATTGAGCAGTTCGTGCGAGCTATTGAGGATTTT
>CAYUFM010000019.1:1730-10046 GCA_964444225.1 uncultured Candidatus Saccharibacteria bacterium
GTACGTTGTCGCAAACGGAAAAATTGAGCAGTTCGTGCGAGCTATTGAGGATTTTCAAGCAACTCACAAAGAAGAAAAACTGAAGATGCGCCAGCGCGCTAGAGAGTTATTCTATACAAAATACACACTAATCAAATGTCTCGATAAGTATGATATATTATTGAAGGAGTTAAATAAGGAGATCAAAAATGAACGAATTTTCGAATAAAACTCTGTTGATAACCGGCGGTACCGGCTCATTCGGCAATGCAGTTCTGGATCTATTTTTAGATACAGATATTAAAGAAATACGAATATTTTCTCGCGATGAGAAAAAGCAAGACGACATGCGTAAAAAATATTCGAATGACAAGATCAAGTTTTACATCGGCGATGTACGAAACTTGGAGAGTGTACGTGACGCTGTTCGTGACGTTGATTATATTTTCCATGCAGCAGCTCTTAAGCAAGTTCCTTCTTGTGAATTTTTTCCGATGGAGGCAGTGCGTACCAATGTACTAGGTACTGACAATGTATTAACAGCCGCGATAGATGCTAAAGTTAAAAAAGTTGTGTGCTTATCAACCGATAAAGCAGCTTACCCGATAAACGCCATGGGTACATCTAAGGCCATGATGGAAAAAGTGATTATCGCAAAATCTCGCAACGTCAGCGCAGACGAAACAACCATTTGCTGTACTCGTTACGGTAACGTTATGGCTTCGCGTGGTTCGGTCATTCCGCTTTTTATAAATCTCATTAAAGACGGAAAACCTCTGACAATTACCGATCCAGCTATGACAAGATTTCTGATGAATCTGTCTGAGGCTGTAGAGCTGGTGGTGTTCGCATTCAAAAATGCCAATCAAGGTGACTTGTTCGTTCAAAAATCTCCTGCCAGCACCATTGCCGACCTAGCTGAAGCGATTCGCAGATTATTCAAACCAGAAGCTGAAATCAAAGTTATCGGCACTCGGCATGGCGAAAAAGCCCACGAGACCTTGATGACTCGTGAGGAAAAAGCTAAAGCCGAAGATCTCGGGGGTTACTTCCGCATCCCTGCTGATACGCGCGATTTAAACTACGATAAGTACTTCCATGATGGCTCAAAAACAGCGACTAAAATCGTAGAGTATAACTCGGAAAACACCGAACGTCTCGATATCAACGGCACGATAGAAAAAATATTGACTGTCGATTACGTCAAAAAAGAACTAAAGTCAATAGGGAAACTGTAAGTTGAAAATTCTAGTAACCGGCTCCGGAGGGTTTGTTGGTAAAAATTTAATTTCAATACTAAATGCCCGTGATGGTTTTGAGGTAGTCAAATACAGCAAGAGAAATTCGCTAAAAGATTTGGAAGATTTGATTAGGACATGTGATTTTATTGTCCATCTAGCGGGAGTCAACCGTCCGGTTGATGCCTCAGAATTTTATGAAAGTAACTTCCATCTAACTAATCAAATATGTGATTTATTAGAAAAAAACAATTTAAAAACTCCCATTTTACTTAGTTCCAGTATTCAAGCCGAACGCGACAATGATTATGGAAAAAGTAAGCTCCAAGCCGAAGAGCGGGTTATGCAGTATGCCAAAGACAGTAATGCAAAGGCCTACGTCTATCGGTTTAAAAATCTGTATGGCAAATGGTCCAAGCCAAACTACAACAGCGTTGTCGCCACGTGGTGCTACAATATTGCACGAGATATAGAAATTACGGTCAGCGACTTATCTATTGAACTCGAGCTTTGCTATATCGATGACGTAATTGATGCGATCATAGGCATGTTCGACGCAGTCAAACCGACAGGCTTATATGAAGTCCCAGCGACAGACAGAGTCACTCTCGGTGAACTAGAGTCACTCATAAGGTCATTCAAAGGATCCCGTACGAATTTCTCATATCCCGATCAGACAACTCGTCTGGCCAAGAACCTATACGCTACTTACTTGAGTTATCTTCCCGAAAATCAGTTCTCATATCCACTGAAAATGAACGTAGACAATCGTGGCTCCTTTTCGGAATTTTTAAAAGACAAAACCAACGGTCAGATAAGCGTCAATATTTCTAAGCCTGGGGTTACCAAAGGTCAACACTGGCACCAGACGAAAAACGAAAAGTTCCTAGTAGTTCATGGACAAGGGACTATACAGTTCCGTGACGTCTTTTCAGATAAAATTATTGAATATAGGGTAAGCGACGAAAAGCTAGAGGTTGTCGATATACCGACGGGCTATGTACACAATATCATTAACACTGGATATGATACTATGGTGACAGTGATGTGGGCGAGCGAATTACTTGATCCAAGCCACCCCGACACGAACTACGAGGAGGTGTAGAATGAAAAAACTAAAACTAATGACGATTGTTGGCACACGGCCAGAGATTATTCGCTTGAGCGCTGTAATAAAGAAGGCCGATAAATACTTCGATCATACGATTGTTCATACTGGACAAAACTATGACTACACACTGAATCAAATATTTTTCGAAGAGTTGGGACTTCGCGAACCGGACTTTTATTTAGAAAGTGTCGGTAAGGACCTGGGCGAAACGATGGGCAATATCATAGCTAAAAGCTACGGTGTTTTGGAGTCTGAAAAGCCTGATGCGCTCCTGGTGCTAGGTGACACAAACAGCGCATTGTCTGCCATAGGCGCTAAGCGACTCAAGATCCCGATTTTTCATATGGAGGCTGGCAATCGTTGCTGGGATTGGAATGTCAGTGAAATGATTAATCGGAAGATAGTCGATCATATTGCTGATGTGAACTTGGCCTACACTGAAAATTCTCGTCGCTACTTACTCAGCGAAGGGATTGATGGCAAAACAATTTTTGTGACCGGTAGCCCTATGGCAGAGGTGCTGCGCGACAATATGGAATCAATTGATGCTAGCGAAGTATTGAGCCGCATGGGACTAAACAAGGGTCAGTATATTTTAGTCTCAGCACACCGAGAAGAAAATATTGATAACGAAACAAACTTCATGTCACTAATGAACGCTATCAATTCAGTCGCAGAGCACTACAAAATGCCGGTGATCTACAGCACCCACCCTAGAAGTCAAAAATTTATCGATAAACGCGAATTCAAGTTTCACCCTCTAGTGCAGAATCTCAAGCCATTCGGATTCTTTGATTACAATAAACTTCAGAAGAACGCCTATTGCGTCCTAAGTGATAGCGGAACTCTGAGCGAAGAAAGCTCCATGGTCGGATTCCCGGGTGTGTTGATTCGCACCAGTACAGAACGTCCAGAGGTTATCGATAAAGGGGGAGTAATAGTGGGTGGAATTACCGAAAAAACTATTCAACAATCTCTCGACATGACAGTTTTGATGCATGAAAACAATGAAGAAAAAGCTTTACCTATTGACTATAAGGATACTAATGTTTCAGTGAAAGTCTGCAAGGCAATTCAGAGTTATACGGATATTGTTAATAGGACGGTTTGGGGCAAATAGTCTTGGGTCAAAACGCAAAAAATGATATAGCTATTTACGACTACGATGTATTGTTTTTGGGGGGGCTATTTCCTAATGGCTATGAAAATGAATTACTAAAAAACTCTAAAAGGAACGTTCAAAACGCAGCCAATAACTTGCAGTGGTCTTTGGTGCGAGGACTGGATATGAATCTTAAAAATCCAGTAAAGATACTCAATAGTGTATATGTTGGATCTTTTCCGTTTCTTTATAGAAAACCGTTTATTGATAGCTATGGCTTCTCACATATTAATGGAGCAGAAGATAAGAATGTAGGGTTTTTAAACATCCCTCTACTTAAACACTGGAGCCGTCAGAGAAAATTAAAAAAATACATACGAAACTGGACTGAAAATTCATCTAGTAAAAAGAGGTTAGCAGTTGCGTATGCCGCCACGCCAGTGATGGTTAAAAGCTTGAGCTACATTAAGAGTCTAGATAGCTCCATAGCTACATGCCTTGTAGTACCTGACCTTCCGGAGCACATGAATGTTGGTAGTAAAAATGAAATATACAAAAAAGTAAAAGATATAGCTACACCAATGCTTTATGATGAAATGTCGAAATGTGATAGCTTCGTATATTTAACTGAAGCTATGGCCGAAAAGGCTGCACCAGGCAAACCATATGTAGTAGTAGAGGGTATAGCGACGACTAAGCATCCTAAAAAAAAGTATGGTAAAGTTTCAGACAAAACGACATTTCTTTACACCGGTGGCATCAATAGTGACTACGGTGTAATCGAATTAATAGAGGCTTTTACAAGAATTGATGATTCCAGCATAAGATTACAGCTTTGCGGTGGTGGAGCGGATGTTGATAATGTTAAAAATTATTGCAAGCAAGATAATCGGATAGAGTATCTCGGACTACTGCCTTATGAGCGGGTTTTAGATCTGCAGGTCAAAGCGGATTTTCTTATTAATCCTCGCCGTGATTCTAATGAGTTCACAAAGTACAGCTTCCCATCAAAAATTATAGAATATTTAGCATCTGGCACGCCTACAATCTCGTATATACTAAGCGGATTTCCTAAGGAATATAAAAAATACTTGCTTGTAATTGACATTCAAAAAGGTATAGGCGAAGCTATAATTGACGCTTCGCAACTGTCTCGTAATGAAATTGAATTGATAGGACACGGGGGAGCGTCATTCGTACGGGATGAAAAGTCCGAAGAACGGCAAGTTGCAAAAATTTTAAGAATGATTGATCACCAATAGTATGAACGATTATATGCTTAAAACCATCGACACTATAAAACAGACTGTTGAGAGCGTAATGCGAAACAAGCTGTATGTTTTTCTACTCATTCTTTTAGCTAGTAGTCAGGTTTTTTTATACGTCGATCTTAGCAGATTTAATATAGACAAAGACACCACGATAAGTTTATTCCCGTTTATACTGCTAGGGACACTCATCTGGACTATCTTTAGAAGAAGCCGACAAGTTTGGTCAACACTACAGGAAAACCGGTCACTAATATTAACTACTGTGGCTTTCATTGGGTACGCTCTAGTAAGTACGCTTGTCCGATATATTAAAACAGGTGATGTTACGCTATCCGTTGCCCCAACCGTATATTTATTACTGGGAATAATCTTATTTATCGTGCTGTGCACCCATAAGCTGGAGTTCGACAGAACAGTAGCCATGTTTGTTTTTGGGGTGGCTATTATTCACTTAGTAGTATTTACAAACATTCTTATGATGAATGACGTCAGGAGCTTGGCGGTGTTAGGTAATATAAACATCTATCTAGCCCTAGCGATGATCATTTCACCTCTATTATTTTTTGCATTTCGCAAGAATACATTCTTCAAGTACTTTACTGGAATTAATATATTAGCTATGTTTACTGTGGCTATTTTGTCTGGTTCAAGGTTTGGCATATGGGCAATTATAGCTGGAGTTATAGCCGGCTTCTCAATTTATTATGGTTGGAAATTTCTTACTAAGATTACGTGTGTGACGGTAATTTCAGTCGTCAGTTGTGTATTTATTGCGCTTTTACTAGGGGCATTTAATTACTCTTTGAGAGACAATATCGCTCGCACCTTTGGGGCGCCTGTAGATAGTATAAATAGTTTATATTCAAAAATCGGGATCAATGCAAAATATAATTTAACACCTGAAATTCCCGAAAAGCCAATAGTCATCAATGCCGACATCGACGAAAAGCAAATTTATTCAGGGCTGCCAGAGCCTTCCGAAAGCAGAGTTTTAAATCGTAATTGGATTCTAAATGAAACATTTAAGGCGCTAGAGGGTAACATTCTCTTGGGAAGAGGGAGCCATTTAATTAAAGTGGGCGGATGGGGCATGCATTCACCGCACAACTTCATATTGGAGTTACTTTTACTTTATGGAGCTATAGGAAGTTTGCTCTATGTCATGGTGTACAGGGTGGTATTCAAAAAGTTTATTCTCCAACTGAAAAATAGCGCACATTTAAAAGCGTTTTTGGTCGGAATGATACTGATACTGACGTATTCACTGGTTCAGCCTCTAGTTATAAGCCAAATGGCAGTAATAGCGGTAATTTGGACACTACTGGCATGCTGTGTTGTACTGATTGATGATTCAGATGAAGCGCATAAAAATGCAGTCTAAAATTACCCGGAATCTGTCTTACGTTATGTCGTCAAATATCATAGTGATGGCGTTGGGCTTGATTATAATGCTATTTTTGCCGCGATTCATAGGTTCGGTAGAAGATTATGGATACTGGCAGATTTATTATTACTATAGTGCTTTTTTCGGCTTATTCCTGTTTGGTTTAAATGATGGATTCAACCTACTACTCGCAGGGACAAAGTTTAAATCACTCGATAAAAAAGGACTAAGTGTTGTCTTGCTCTTAATAATCCTACTGACTTCGCTTTTCTCTATTATTCTAATAATTGCCTTTCTAGCTTTTATCCCTGACCATGAGTACAAATTTATCTTTTCAGCCACGGCATTAACTATCTTGTTGCTCAATATCAGCGGTTTCAGTATGCACGTAAATCAGGTATCCTTACGATTTAAACAATACTCAATACTAAGCAGTCTCGAGAGAGTCTTGTTTGTAGGCTTATTTTTGCCACTGATATTTTTTGGTCTCGAAGGATTTCAGGTGTATGTGATGGTAAACCTAGGTGTGCGTCTACTCGTTGCGACTTACGGAATTTACAGCGTTAGAAAAGTGATAAATTTATCTGAGTTCAATTTACGAGCATTAGCTTCAGAAAAACATACCATTTTAAAGTTTATAGGTGTAGGCTGGCCGTTGACTTACGGAACGATATGCGCAACGCTCATAAGCACATCGTCGCGGATAATCGTAGAGCGCACTATGTCCGTATACGAGTATGGTCTTTTCTCTCTAGCATTTTCATTCTCGCTAGTAGTGGGCCTATTTACTGCTACACTGCCGGCAGTGCTGTATCCAACTCTAAAAATTATAGCCGCAGAGATGCGTGAGAGGGTATTTAATTCCCTGCACCTTTTAATCATAGCAGCCGGGACACTAGCGATGTCGCTGAGCTTTACGATTCCAACGTTTTTAGAGTTGTTCTTACCCGACTATAAACCTATCGCTTCGTATGTCTCGTACCTTTTTCCGTGGATTATTTATCAGCTAGTCTCCCTCGCTATACTTGATGTTTTCTATAGGCTGTCAAGACTCGAGAAGCAGCTATTCAGAAATTACTTTATCGGTTTAATCGGTATATTTCTAGTACAATACTGGGCAATCTCAACCTACCATGACATAGCAATAATGCTTGTTAGTGGTCTAGTTTTTTATGCAATTTGGACGCACATATGTGGAGTATATTTAGTACTACGCAATAAATGGAAGCTAAGGGCTGTTCAATTTATTGATGTACCATTCGTAGTATTGTTCATATCAGTGAACGTCTGGAATAACAGCTTAAGTGGTCTATCATTATATTTAGCGACGTGGTTAATCCTTTCTGTATTTACATATTTTTTATGCTCAAATGAGGTTAAATATATAGCGAAAAAGATGTTTACTAGAGCCAAGTAAACACTGTTTATTAGTAAGAGCAAGTAGCGTTAAAACATAGGTTCTAGAGAACGGTTCTCCAGATAATCATAAGTAGTATATAATATGGCCATGCCATCTCGAAATGTGCTAAAGATAGATATTGCAAATAGCTATTATCATGTCTACGCCAGAGGCGCCAGTCGCCAAGAGATATTTCGTGAGGATTCGGACTACTATATCTTCTTATCACTCTTTCGGCGCTATTTATCTGACGAAGCGATAAAAGATAGCGCTGGCATGCCGTACGCAAAGTTGGGTGAAGATATTGAGCTGCTATGTTACTGCCTTATGCCAAACCACTTTCACCTACTTGTATACCAAGTGAACGAGCATGCTATGCAGCGCCTAATGCGCGGTGTTATGACCGCATATAGTCGTTACTTCAATAAAAAGTACGATCGAAGTGGTGGTTTGTTCGAGAGTAGGTATAAGGCGTCATTGGTGAGCACTGATCTGTATCTAATGCATATTTCTCGGTACATTCACCTAAACCCAAAGGACTGGCAAAATTATCCTTATTCATCGCTGGAAGGCTACCTGTACGGACATAATAAAGATTGGTTGCGCGAAGGCCGAATCATTGAGCTATTCGCATCCAGAAAAGCATATGGCGAATTTGTGGCCGATTACGAATCAATCAAAGAAAGCCTAAGCCTTATTAAACACAGCTTAGCGAACAATAATGACGAATAATACTTATGCCATATTTCCTTTAGTCTGGAGAACTGTTCTCTAGATATGTGGTCGAGTGGCTGGTTATTGCACAGTCTTATCCGCTGGCACGGTCGTCAGG
>CAYUFM010000020.1:0-8364 GCA_964444225.1 uncultured Candidatus Saccharibacteria bacterium
ACATTTACACCAGGCATTGTGAACTGCTCGAGCGAACCTTTAGAACCGTTAACGGTAATTTTAGCTTCGTCGATAGTGATTGTCACACCGCTGGGTAGCTTGACTGGCAGTTTTCCTACACGACTCATTATATTTCCTTAATATTCCTTTATTTCCTAATAGATTTTACAAATTAATTCACCGCCAACTTTTGACTTCTTGGCATCGTTGCCAGTCATCAAACCTTTGGATGTAGACACAATAACAATTCCACGACCGTTTTTAACAGTTGGGATTTTATCAACTGACGCATATAGACGGCGACCAGGACGGCTGATTCTTTCAATTTCTGTAATCCGAGCATTAGTATTGCCAGCATTTATGGTAATAACTAATTTTTTAGCAATTCCATCGCCTTCAACTGCCACGGAGTCAACAAAGTTATTTGCCTTTAGTAGTTCTGCGACACTGTGCTTGATTTTTGAGTATGGAGCACTAACTTCGTTTTTACGAACTGCAATAGCGTTGCGGATACGAGTTAGCATGTCTGAAATAGGGTCTGTACTTACCATTACCAGCTCGCTTTCGTTACACCAGGAATTTCACCTTTAACTGCATGTTCGCGGAAAGATATACGAGAAAGTCCAAATTGACGCATGTAGGCGTGAGGTCGACCAGTTTCGATACATCGGTTTTTACGCCTAGTAGGTGACGAATTGCGTGGAAGCAAATGTAGACCATCGGCATCGCCGACAGCTTTAAGTTCTGCGCGTTTTGCAGCATACTTATCTATCATTTGGATTCTCTTTGCGTCTCTAGCAATATTTGATTTTCTTGCCATCTTATTTCTTCTCCTTCTCGAACGGCATCCCGAACTTGGTTAGAAGTGCCTGAGCATCTTCTTTTTTCTCGCACTTAGTTACAAAAATTACCTGCATACCATGTGGTTTTGTAGTCTCTTCAAAAGTAAGCTCAGGGAAGATTGATTGCTCAACTAAACCTATCGCATAGTTACCTTGTTTATCAAAGGCGCCTAATTTAACACCGTGGAAGTCACGTAGTCTTGGCAAGACAATGTTGATCAAGCGGTCCATAAATTCGTACATACGATCACCACGAAGTGTAACCTTTAGGCCAATTTTGTTGCCTTCACGAAGTTTAAACGTTGCGATCGACATCTTTGCATAAGTTTCTACAGGTTTTTGGCCAGTTACTTTTACTAGAGTATTGGTTGCAACCTCAAACATTTGTTTGTCATCTTTAGCGCGACCTAGTCCAACGTTAACAACGATTTTCTCAAGAACAGGAACTTGGTTTACGTTTTTAAGACTTAGTTCGCTCATAAGTTCCTTGGAGTAAGTATCAAGATACGCTTGCTTCAAACGAGGCAAAGCTGACCTAGTTTTTACTGGTGCTTTTGCAACTGTTTTTTCAGCCATTACTTGATCTCCTTTCCTGTTCGCTTAAATACGCGGACTTTTTTGCCATCTTTACCAAAAATGTAGCCAATCTTGCTTGGTTTTTTGCTGGTTGGCTCAACGATTGCAACTTTGGACACATCTATAGGTTTAGTTATTTCGATGATTCCACCTTGTGGATATTGCTTGTTGGGTTTCATTGCTTTTTTTACGATGTTAACACCTTCAACAGTAACCTTGTTCAGCGAAGGATGTGTAGCGATAACTTTTCCGGTTTGTTTCTTGTATTTACCACTCAAAACAACAACAGTGTCATCTTTTTTCAGTCTAATCTTGTAGATTTTCTTATCCATTACAGTACCTCCGGTGCAAGGCTGATAATTTTACTGTAACCCATGTCACGAAGTTCCCTAGGAACTGGGCCAAATATACGGGTAGCTTTAGGATTCTTGTCGTCATCAATAATAACTGCAGCATTGTCATCAAATTTTATGGTAGAGCCGTCTTTTCGACGAACAACATACTTTGTCCGCACTACAACTGCTCTAACTACAGATTTTTTCTTGACATTACCACTTGGGTTAGCTTCTTTTACTGTTGCAACGATCACGTCACCAACTCTGGCATATCGCCTACGGGTGCCACCAAGAACACGGATGCACAAAATTTCTTTTGCACCGCTGTTGTCACAGACATTTAGCCGACTTTCTTGTTGTACCATTATTTTTCTTCCTCTGGTTGTACGTCTTTTTTAGCTTTGCTGTCTTCGTTTAGAACAGCCAGGTCATCTTTGCTAATAGTTGCTCGCTCTAGAACTTTTTCTAGTTTGAAGCGCTTTCTAGCAGAGATTGGTCGAGTTTCTACAATTACAACCTTATCGCCAACTCTACACTCATTTTTTTCATCATGAGCCATAAATTTGGTGTTGGTTGTGTATTGCTTCTTGTAAATTGGGTGGGTTTTACGAGTCTGAACGGTAATGACAATAGTCTTGTCAGGCGCAGCAGAACTCACAACTCCAGTAAGTGTTTTTGCCATTACGGGGTCCTCTCTTCGTTTTGTGCTTTGTCAAAAGACTTAGCTAATTGTTCACTCATTACGGTTAAATATCTAGCAAGGTCGCGTCGTTTGTTGCGGATAATTCTGACGTTTTGGGTTTCTCCCATGTGGATTCGACGACGCAGTTCAGCGACTTCTTCACGAATAGAAGAAACTTCTTTAATAATCTCCGATGTTTCCATCTTGCGGATGTCTATAGCTTTCATTACTCGCTACCTTCCCTGATGATAAACTTGGTTTTTACAGATAGCTTGTGACTTGCAAGTCGCATAGCTTCTCGGGCAATTTCTTCTGATACACCTTGCATTTCAAACAAGATTGTTCCTGGACGTACTTTTGCTACAAAGAACTCTGGACTACCTTTACCACCACCCATCTTTAGACCAAGTGGTTTACGTGTAACTGGTGTGTGTGGAA
The DNA here is from genome assembly GCA_964444225.1 of uncultured Candidatus Saccharibacteria bacterium. Lineage (GTDB taxonomy): Bacteria > Patescibacteriota > Saccharimonadia > Saccharimonadales > 2-12-FULL-41-12 > JALHOM01. The sequence continues at coordinate 2,874 of CAYUFM010000020.1, forward strand.
AAATTCTGATCCAAATCTTACCACCACGCTTGATGTAGCGTGTCATAGCTTGACGAGCAGATTCTATCTGACGACTTGTTACGCGGTCTGAACCGACGGCCTGCAATGCGTATTGACCGAAGGCAATAGTGTTGCCACTAGTAGCAGGGCCTTTGATTCGACCTTTGCGTACTCGTCGGTGTTTAAGTTTGTTTGGGACCAACATTAGAAGTTCTCTCCCTTATAGATCCAGACTTTTACGCCAATCACACCGGCTGGAGTTTTAGCACCAGCATGTGCATAGTCAATGTCAGCACGGATTGTGTGTAGCGGTACGCTACCTTGCACTTCTTTTTCTACGCGTGACATTTCTGCACCGTTTAGACGGCCAGCAACCTGAATACGTATACCAAGTGCACCAGCGCGCATTGTTGCGGCAGCAGATTGTTTGATAGCACGACGGAAAGAAATACGACGCTCTAGCTGGTGAGCTATGTTTTCTGCCACTAATTTAGCGTAGAGTTCAGATTTCTTGATTTCTTCAATGTTAACTCGTGCCTGTACACCATAGATTTTTTCAATTCGGTTTTTAAGGTCCTGAGCCCCGGTACCGCCACGGCCAATTACAACACCGGCTTTAGCAGTAGAAACTGTAACAGTCACAATATTAGGTGATCGCTCGATATCTACTTTATTGATAGCTGCTCGTGACCCAAGTTCTTTGATAATCATACGACGAACCTGTAAGTCCTGAGCTAGGTAGCTTGCGTAGTCTTTCTTGTTTGCGAACCACTTACTGCGCCAGTCCTTGTTGGCCTGAAGACGCATACTAATAGGGTTTACTTTCTGTCCCATTACTTGGTCTCCTTCTTAGTTGATTTAGGCTTGTCAGCTGACTTTACAGCAGTTGATTTAACAGCAGTTTTAGGTGCACGTACTTCACCAGATACAGATACAAAGATGTGGCTAGTTTTACGCTGGAACGGTAGTGCACGACCATGTGACGCAGGACGATATCGCTTCAAGCGTGGTCCAGGAGTAACAGTAATTGCATCAATAACTAATGTTTCTGGTTTGTAGTTGTGGTTGTTGTCGGCATTAGCTCTTGCACTTTTAATAAGTTTACTTACAACAATAGCAGAACGACGAGGTGTGTGGTCCAAAATAGTAAGCGCATCATTAACTGATCGGCCACGAACCAAGGCAACTACTTCTCCAACTTTTCGTGGAGCAACTCTTACACCTTTAGCTGATGCTTTGACTGACATTATTTCTGTCCTTTCGCAAGCTTACCGCCATGGTTTCTGAATTTACGTGTTGGGGCAAACTCACCAAGTTTGTGACCAACCATGTTTTCAGTAACAAATACAGGAACATGAACCTTGCCGTTGTGTACGGCAATTGTTTTACCAACAAAATCTGGTGAGATAGTAGAGGCTCGTGCCCAAGTCTTGATAATGGTGCGGTCTTCAGCGCCTAGTGCAGCTACTTTTTTAGCAAGCTTAGGGTCTACAAATGGTCCTTTTTTCAGTGATCTACTCATGGTTTATTTCCTCTTCCCTGCGTGACGTGATTTTACGATAAACTTGTTATTGCTCTTACGACTGCGAGTTTTGTAACCCAAGGTCTTTTGACCCCAAGGTGTGCGTGGGTCTTTGCCCATACCATGACGTCCACCGTCACCACCACCATGAGGGTGATCTGCGGCGTTCATTACTACACCACGAACTGTTGGACGGATACCTTTGCGCCTGTTGCGTCCGGCTTTTCCGATTTTGGCGTTCTGGTGTTGTTCGTTTCCGATAACTCCGATGCTAGCCATACACTTAGCATTAATAAGGCGAACTTCACCAGAAGGTAATTTAACCTGTACGTAGTCGTCTTCTTTGGCCATAAGCTGTGCTGATGCGCCGGCACCACGAGCAAGTTGAGCACCTTTGCCAGGAGTCATTTCTACAGCGTGAATAACACTACCAACCGGGATGTCTTTTAGCATAAGTCGGTTACCAGTTTCGATAGGAACTTCTTCACCAACTTGGATAGTCTGGCCTTGCTTCATGCCAGCTGTTGCAATAATGTAGTGTAGTTTGTCGTCTTGGTCTTTAATACGAGCTATTCTTGCACTTCGTCCTGGGTCGTACTCGATATGTTCTACGGTAGCTTTTGTGCCAACAGGTAGGTTGAAGTTAACAATCCTAATAAATCGCTTTGCACCACCACCTCGGTGCCTAGTTGTAATGCGACCTTGGTTGTTACGACCACTATTTTGTTTACGAATAACAATCAGGCTCTTAGCTGGTTTGTTGGTTGTGATTCCGTCAAAATCCATGCTAGTCATGCCACGTCGACCAGGAGTAGTTGGGTTGTAAGTCTTAATCGGCATTATTTTTCATCCTTTTTGGCTTTTTTAGCCTTCTTTGCAACTTTTTCTTCTGCTTTGGCTAGTTTTTCTTGCTGTTCATCAAGCGCTGCAAATACTGGGATACTGTCACCGTCTTTTAAGGTGATGTAGGCTTTCTTCACATCGCTACGCATTCCAGAAACATTGGCTCGTGATTTACCACCTATGCGGATAGATCGAGCGTTTTTGCCCTTCAAAATGCTGATTCTGACATTGGTAACAGTTACATCAAATTGTGCTGATACTGCGTCGGCTACCTGTAGTTTGTTGGCAGTTTTAGGAACGTCAAACACATATACGCCAGTTTGGCTTAGTGCGTATGTTTTTTCACTCTGACGAGGTTTTAGGGTCATAAATTTATCCATTATTTTGCCTCTTTCTTAGCAGGTTCTTGACCTAGCCAGTCAGAAATAATTGTAAGAGCAGGTTTAGTAACCACGATTTTATGGGCATTAAGAATGTCAAAAACATTAAGGTACTTTGCTTGCACAACTTTTAAGTAGTCGATGTTACGTGTAGCTTTTACGATTTCTGGAGTTTTTTCTTCTATAACCAGCAGTACGCTTCTGTTAGCACCAAGTTTGTTTAGAAGGGCTACTGAAGTCTTGGTCTTGCCATCCTTATTCTCAAAAGATTCTATAACGCTAACTTTTTTGGCTTCATTAGCTAGAGTAAGAGCCTGACGAATCGCAACGCGTTTGGCTTTAATGTTCATTTTTTTGGTGTAGTTTTCTTCGCCGGTTGGACCAAAAGTAATACCACCACCACGCCATATAGGTACGCGTGAGCTACCGAACCTGGCACGTCCAGTACCTTTTTGCTTCCAAGGTTTTTTACCACCGCCAGATACTAGTCCACGTGTTTTTGTAACCGCAAGGTTAACTCGACCATTTGAAAGGTAAGCTACGTATGCATCTTTAAGTAACTGATGGTTAGGTACTTCAACAGCAAAGATTGTTTTATCAAGATTTACAGCTGTAGTAGCCTTAGCACCAGCTTTTGTATAGGTAGGAACAGCCATTATTTAGCTCCTCTTATCATTACAATGCTCTTTTTTGGTCCAGGAACGGCACCATAAACACCAATTACTTTAAGTTCTGTATCAACTAAAGCTACCTTTAGGTTTTTTACAGTAACTCGCTCGTAACCCATTTGACCGGCCATTTTTTTACCTTTAAAAATACGCTGTGGGTACATTGATCCAATAGAACCAACTTTACGAGTGTTACCCTTGCCACCATGGGTTTTGCGCTGACGATGGAAATTGTGGCGCTTGATTGTACCGGCCCAACCCTTACCTTTACTAGTGCTGACAACGTCAACAATATCACCAACACTAAAAAGATCGGCTGATAGTTCATCGCCGATCTTTAGTTCTTCTGGAAGAGATTCTACGCGCATTTCACGAATAATTGAGAGGTTCTTTTTTGCTGGCTTTAGGTGTCCTGCAATTGGCTTGCTTACCTTCTTTACTTCGTTTGCGCCAAATTGTACTGCAAAATAACCGTCTTTTTCTACGCTTTTTAACTGAGTTACAAAATTATTTTCTGCAGAAAGCAAAGTAATAGCAGCAACGGTACCATCAGGTGTGATAGTACTGGTCATTCCAACTTTTCGAGTGATTAGTGATTTCATTTAAGCCTTTGTTGCCTCTAAATTATTTTTGCGTTAGCTGTATAGGACAGTTGTACTTTTTCTAATTCTCAGACTCCACCATAGTGTCTGCAAACTACAGATTTATATTCGATGTATCGCTTGAGATACCTCTCGCATAACTCAGTAGTTTTCGTCTACTCTGGAGAACTCTGCCAAATTAGTAAAAGTACAAAAGTCCTATTTAAAAACCTTGATGGAAAGTGGTTTCTACCCCTGTTTGGTGGCAGACCTTCGCTCACATCAAGTAGGACTTTTATCGATATACCAGTACAGATTAGCATACAAATGTAACACTTGTCAAGGTGTAGACTATTCTACAATGACCTACTTTAAACAAAGAAGCAAATTGTTCCATTTTTGTATCGTTAAAAACGAGAAACTAGTGACTAGAATCTAGAGACTGATGAAGATGCCGATGGGGAGCCAGAAGGAGATGAACATTCCTACTAAAATTAATGCCAGTTCAATCTTTCGGTCGATTTGGAAGTGGTCGTGCATAGCATAGAGGATTGCAATTGCTGCACCTACAGGTAAGGGCAACAATGTACCAGTACTAAATTCGATCCTTAGCCAAAGACTGCTGAAGATTAGAAACAAAACTAGTTTTAAAAAGTACGCGCCATCAGATTCGTGAGTATTTACGGGCGGAGTACGTTTTTTTACTGAAGTTCTTTTTTTTGTCGATTTTTTTGTTTTTGTAGCCATAATGCTTATATTTAATCACAAACGAATTAACTAGAACAGGGCTCAGTATCTGAGCTCCATCCTTAACTGCATTAGCAAGCTGTGTGCTTTGAGTTAGTACCTGTTTTCTTATCGAGAAACGCAAAGAAGATGTACAGATGGTACATCTTCTGCGTATCTGAAATAAAAAACTAGAAATAACCAAAGAGGTTGGTGGTGTCTAGTGCTCCGCACTAGAGCGGGCCAACCAGCACAAAGTTTGTTTACATTTTGATTTCGGCGTCACAGCCTGCTGGAAGAGACAGATTCATGAGTGAATCAATAGTCTTTGGTGTTGGGTCTAGGACGTCGATTAGGCGCTTGTGGACACGCATTTCAAATTGCTCACGGCCTTTTTTGTACACATGAGGACTCTTGACTACAGTGAAAGTGCTGCGACGTGTTGGCAGTGGTACTGGACCAGCAATTGTGGCACCCGTACGAATAGCTGTGTCGACAATCTGCTTTGCAGATTGGTCAATAACCTTGTGGTCATAAGCCTTCAAACGAATACGAATACGTTGCTTACCATCCGGCGCAACAGCAGGCGCTGATGCCTTGGTGGTTGATTTTTTGGTTGTAGTTTTTGGCTTTTCATCGGCCATGAGGTGATATTCCTTTCATTAGGGCGCTGTAACATTGAGTTATTTTTCAAACCCAACTTTTAGTCAGCAATATTAATAATGTTGTAAATTATAACAGATTATAGAAGTTCGTCAATACTAGTATTTT
>CAYUFM010000021.1:0-8186 GCA_964444225.1 uncultured Candidatus Saccharibacteria bacterium
AAAACCGCCCCAGAGGGCGGCAATTTCCGTTCTTTTCCCAAAATGGTGCGGATGAGAGGACTTGAACCTCCACGTCCGAAGACACACGCACCTCAAGCGTGCCTGGCTACCAATTACAGCACATCCGCGAATAACAGATACAATTATACTACACATTTATGCATAAGGCTTTTTGACTTTAGTGCAATTTAGTAATATGACGAGCACAATAATTGAGCCGTACTCTAAGGTACGGTGAAATTATTTGACGCAGAAATATTGCTAAAGTGTGGAAAGAGAATAAGCCGACACTAGGTGCGAGGCATGTGGGAGTAAAGATGTTGCAAAGAAAAGTCATGCCGTACAAGTGGCTTTATGTCATCCAATTTTACGTCTATTTTAACACCGGCATTTAATGTGCCGAATGGGTCAAAGATAGTTTTTACTTTTTTTAGCAACTGATAACCTTCTGCTCCGTAAAGTTTTTCAAGATATGGAGCGCGCAACCGGCCATCGTTATATTGTGCGGACGTACTACCCCCAAACTCAATAACTAGACTGTAATAGTCGTCCAGTATTCTAAACGCACGTTGTCTGTCGCCAACAGCAGAAAGGTCAAGTAACGGCTGAACATGGAGGTTGCCGTCGCCTATATGACCCCACATCGTTACCGGCATGCGATAACCTTCAAACAACGCATAAACTTGCTTAATAAACTCACCCACTTTGGCAACCGGCACTATCGCGTCATCAATAATTGGCACCGCTTTGGCTTTTTCATTACCGTGGGCAATCACCGAAGCGACACTTTGGCGCAATTTCCAGAGTTGTTCTACCTCATTTTCATCTGTTTCTACTTTAAAGGTAAGTTGACGTTTTTCTAACATTTTGGCCATTTTTTTGGCCATTTTAGCCTGGGTTTTATTAGATACATCGTCAAATTCTACAAACAGAACAAACCGTGGAAAAGGATGTTGCACAATGTTACGCAGTTGATTTGGATTAAACTGGTTTACATAGTTGAGAAGCTTGTCATCAACTATTTCTATGGAACTTGGCGGATCAGAGAAACCTTTGATCTCGGTAACTACTTCTTGTAAAGCTTCGACTTCGTTACAAAACGCAACAACTAACGTACTAGCTGGATTGTAATTCTCGGTCTTTAGCGAAACTTCAGTGACAATACCCAATGTGCCTTGAGAGCCAATAAATAAAGGTGTTAGGTCAAAAGATCCATCTTTTCCTTTAATGCTATCCAAGTTGTATCCAGCTGAATTTTTGGCTACATCACGTTTTAGGCTTTTTATAACGTCGCCATTTTCTTCTATAAGAGCGTCCATCGAGCGGTAAACTTCGCCCTCAAAACTAGCTAGCCCCATTTTTTTGCCAAGATCACGCTTGGACAGACGCTTGGTTTCTATAATTTCGCCGTTGGCAAGAACAACACGAAGACCGGAGACATAGTTACTGGTAGTTCCATATTTTACACTCTTCATACCTCCAGAATTATTGGCGACCGCACCACCAAGAGTGCTGTACTCTAACGACGCTGGATACGGTGGCAAAAACCTACCGTGTGTATACAGGGTTTGTTGCAATTTTGCATAGTTGAGACCAGGCTCAACTGTAACTGTGCCGGCTTTTGTGTCTAGCTCTAAAATCTTGTTCATGTGGGCAGGAAATACCAAAACTATTCCCTTTCCTAGCGCTGCTCCAGATTGGTCTGATCCAGCTCCACGTGCTGTAACTGGAATCACTCGACCACGTTCTGCCAACTGCCACGTAAATCTGGTGGTCTTGCGTACGTCATTTTCATTCCTTGGATAAGCAATAATAGACGGAACAATCTGAAAAATACTACCATCTGTAGAAAAGTAACGCCTAGCGTCCTCGCCTACAATAACTTCCCCGATGAGATGCTCCTGCAAGTAATGAGCTACCTTATTCATTCCCTGTTAATCCCCATTCTGTTTTAGATCTTTCTCTTTTATACTATTTTAGCATAAGAAGCACCGAAAAACGGTTGTTTTTTAAGGAGTTTTTAGTGTTTGTGGCGTTTTTTTGACCGTCCATTGGTTAACATTGGCATACCTATCGGCCGAAGTGTGCATAAAAACACTATCAAACCCTGCTAGGTTCTTGTTAGCTATCATCAAAAACTGCTGTTGATACAACCCTAATGCCGGAAAGTCTTTCTGCCAAGCTTCTAGAAATGGTTTATATTTTATTGCACGATTAGTTACATTGCTCCGAGTACGACCGGCTTCTAGAGCTTTGTCGGCTACCGCTGATTTGTACTCACTAAAATTTAGTCGAGTTTCTGATCTTATGTCACCCTGGGATCCATGCCAGTAAGCATACACGTCAGGATCCGCTCCCACAGAAATGCCATACATCAATGAATCATAGTTATGCGAATTCACGGTAGCTTGCAAATCTTCGTCGGACTGAAGAGCAACTTCTACCTCTACACCTGCTTCACGCCACTGTTTTTGAAGATTAGCTGAAATAGATGTAAATTCTGGGTTGGCAGCACTGAAAAGTTTAAACTTCAACGACTTTCCGTCCTTACTGCGAATACCTGTTAATGTATCACGCTTCCACCCGGCAGAGTCTAGTAAGGCATTGGCCTCGTCTTTCTTGTTAAAAGTCTGGTTAAACACTTTATTGTAGCCAACTTGCTGCGAAACCAAAGGCTGACCTACCGTTAAAACTGGATATCCTAACAAACTTACAGACTGTTGCTTGTCTATCGCCAAAACTAGCGCCTTTCGCACAACTGGATCTTTAAGAATTTCTTGACCATTCCTAAAGAAAACCATCACTTGACTACTTATCGGTACTCTGAATTCGTTAGAAATTTCTGGATCAATATCATCGGGCGTAGTCTTAAGCCCAACCATTGAATCGACATCACCAGAGGTAAATGCATTGATCAAATCACTCTCATTTTGGAATGCCCGTATCACAAACCGCTCTATCTTCGGGGCGCCACTATAATAATCTTGGTTAGGCTCAAACACCAACCTTGAATCTACCTTTTCGTCAGTAACATCTAGGCCGACAGATTGAAATTTAAAGGGACCACTACCAATAGGGTTTTCGTTATTAAACTTAGAAGACCTTAGTTGGGTAGGCGAAGTTTTGCCTAAAATATGCTCTGGTATTATGCCGGTAGTCAATGAGTGAGGAAAGGCACTAAGCGCATTGGTAAGCTGGAATAAGACTGTATACTCGTCTACTTCTTGAATAATTACGCCACGCCAACTAGAGAGCAAGTGGGATTTGGCTTCGATGTTTTGAATAGATTTGTAAGTGAATACAACATCCTTGGCTTTTAGGGGCTTACCGTCATGCCATTTGACCCCTTGCCTAAGGGTTACTTTATACTTAGTCTCTGTGGTGTCGAGTTCATATTTTTGGGCCAGATCAGGCACGAGATTACCAGCCGAATCATATTTGTACAGTGAGGAGAAAATAAGTTTAGAAGCAGAAATATCCACTTCGCTCTGTGCATACAGCGGGCTAGCGTTGGTGAAACTTCCAACAATACCTTCTCGCATAATTCCACCTTCTTCAGGGGCCAATGTCAGATGATGAGTAGATAGCGCTCTAAATTGAAGTACTGAGCCGATACTTATTAAAATTATTAGTCCAATCCAACCAAAAATAAACCGCTTTACTTTTAGCAGTCTGACCAAACGCCTCAAGACATATCTATCCAGCGAATCTTCTGCTACCGCAGAAAAATCCGACGCCTGGCGTTGACGCTTCCTAATTCCTCTTCTAAATCGCAGCCTAAAACGACGCAGTTGCATTGAACTTACCCACCTATTTTATGAAACCACACCGAGCATCAAAGAAAGTGCAAAAACAACGGCAGAAACAATGGTTATCTGATGAATAGTCTTGTCTGTACCGCGCCTGACGATATTGACCTCACCGCCACCACCTAAACCAGCACCCAAGCCCGCACCACGGGTTTGTACCAAAATTAGAATTGTCATAATTACCATTGAAACGATTGCGATATAGCCAAATATGTTCATTTTTTCTCCGATTCGTCACTTGGACTTGTATTATAGTTTACCCTTTAGCATGCTAATCGGCAAGTTTAGAGATATCCTTTTTTATAGCCGATGATATGACTTCGCAACCCGATTCTGTGATCAGAGCCATATCCTCAATCCTTACGCCAATATTTTCTTCATTTACATAAATTCCTGGCTCTACAGTTAACACCATTCCAGGTTGTAGCGCCGACTTATAATCCCCAGCGTCATGGGGATCTATACCCAAAAAATGAGAAGTAGAATGAGGGTAAAACTGTCCCACAGTTTCTTTACTGATGGTTTTTAACAGGCCTAATTCACGAAGTTTTTCACCCATAAATTCATGGACTTTTTGTTCGTAATCTTCTAATAGAACGCCTGGTTTTAGTAAAGAAATTGCGTATTCTTGCACAGATAATACCGCTTCGTAGATATTCTGCTGTCGCTTAGACGGAGCAGACACAACCGTTCTAGTCACATCCGCACAATAGCTAGAGTATTTTGCCGCAACGTCCAAAAGCAGAAAGTTCTTTTGGTCTATCTCAGAATTATTATTTGTATAGTGTAGAGTTAAGGCGTTTTTGCCGCTAGCAATGATGGGTGCGTAGGCAAACTCTAGATCATTTAGAACCATGTATTTAGTAAGTTCTGCCATTATTTGGTTCTCATTTACTGATTTGACGCGCGTTTTTTCAATTATTTTGTAAAGTTTAGCCGTATGAGCCACAGCCTGCTTGATCATTTCAATTTCTTCAGGCTGCTTAATACTCCGCATAGTTGCCAAGATTTTTCGCAGATCTATAAGGTCTATGTCTGGATTATTTTCTTTAATTTTTTCTATTGCCCTCAATTTTGCTGGCGAAGTAAACATAGTCATACTTTCAATGTATGCGGGCGATGGTTGAATTGTAGCGGCATGCTTGGACTTAACGAGTTTTTTTCCTAGAATCTTCCAGCCTTCGTCTGATTCATAAACCGTTTCGATTCCAGATATTTTAGCTATCAAAGATTGTTCTAGCTCTCCTTCAAAAACGGCTCTGACAGGATCATGATTCGGAGCAATAATATATTCTTTATCACCATCCATAACAAGTGTTAGTCCGGGTTCATCCAGGCCAGTTAAGTACCAGAAATTACTGTCCTGCACAAAATCATAAGATGTGTCACTACTTTTTTGTAATAAATAATTTCCTGAAATAATTATTGGCGCGGTTCCGGTAAAAAGTTCTCGAAGTCGAGATCGGTTGTTTCTAAAAAAATCAGGTTCAAAAAAACTTTGAGGTTTCATAACAATCTTTGCAGTCTAACCTTTTTTTAATGATGATTCAACGATCTGGCTATATAAATGCGCACCTTTAGTGGTGCCTAGGAGTTTCTGCAGGTCTGCTTTAGAGGCTTGCAACACACCTCTCAGGCTGCCAAATTCCTTGATTAATTTTTTACGAGACACAGGCCCAATTCCATCAACATTATCTAAAATACTGCTAGTCTGTCTCGACCGCTTAAGCGTAGAGTGATAACTTACAGCGAACCTATGGCTTTCATCCCGTATTCGTTGCAGAAGTTTTACAGCATGCGAATTTTTAGGCAAATTGACCAAGATATAATCTTTAGTTTCTTCGCAATATCCACCAAGCTTATGTAGGACTTTTTGGTCTATAACTACGTTTGAGCGATTTTTATCTATTACGATTTGTTCGTCTCGCTTAGCAAGACCTATAAAAATCAAGTTGTTCTTACCGAGTTCATCCCGAGCTTTCAGTCCAGCATCTAGCTGGCCTTTTCCGCCATCAATTAAAACCAAATCTGGTAAGCCCCATGACTTTATGTTTTTCTCTGATAGGCGCCTTTTCAACGTTTCATTCATATTAAAAAAATCGTTATTTTGGTCTTTTTTAATTTTGAATTTACGATATTCGGCCTTATTGCTAACTCCATTCGTAAAAACAACCATACTGGCAACCACATCTGTTCCTTGCATGTGCGAAACGTCATAACCTTCTATTCTGCGTGGAAATTTTGAGATACTTAACAAGTTAACTATCTCATCTAATGCCTTGTCTTTGCTAATGTCCATGAACTCTTTATCGGAGAATATGACCTGCTTATTAAGGTTTTTTAAATAGGCTACTTGGTTGCGAGTTTTTGCAGCTTTTTCAAACTCTTGATTCTTGGCATACGTCTTCATGTCACGCTCAAGCTCTTTGATTACACCTACCCTCTTACCTTCTATAACCAACATTAATTTGCGAAGATTTGCCCTATAATCTACTAGACTTGTACGCCCGTCCTCAAGCCCAGGGTCAAGCCCTATGTGATAATGCAGACTAGCCCGTTTTTGCGAAACAACCTTGCGTTCCGCAAACGGAAAAATTCTACGTAAAATCTTTAGAGCCTGGCGCACACTGTAGCTACTAAAGTATGGTCCAAAATATTTTGCACCATCATCCAGTGGCCGGCGCGTCAAGCTGACTGTTGGATAGTCACTGTCATAATTTATTCTGATGTAACTTAATGCTTTGTCGTCACGGAGCAATACATTGTACTTGGGCATGTAGCGACGCACCATCTCGGCTTCTAGAAACAGAGCTTCCATCTCGCTATCTACCACCATCCAGTCAGTGTCGTGTATTTCCGACACTAGGCTTTCCGTCTTTGTATCTCTGCTTCGACTTTTTTGGAAATATTGACGGACGCGGTTATTTAATTTTGCCGCCTTACCAATATAAATAATCTCGCCCTTGTTATTTTTGTGAAAATAAACACCAGGCTCTTTTGGTAAAGTTTTTAATTTGTCGCTTAAATCAGTCATTCTTCATTAATTTTGGCCAGGCTTGCCATAGTTATAAGTAGCCGATGGTTTATTTGGTTTTTCTAAGGAGAAAGAATCTGCAGGAACAAGTTGATAAGTATCAAAGTTATCTATAAAGAATTTATAAATCGAGTGAACGTCTGCTAGAGTTTCACCCCTACCAGCCGATAATTTCATTTCATCAAGTCTCATCCAGACTAAATCAGATGATTCGCCCTCATGAGGTTTATTTTCTGGCAAACCGTCAGCTAAGAACCCATAACAAAGATCTGAATGAAAATGACCATCGTTTACGTTGTGGGTATTCATACTAAAAGGAGTAGGGTGTGAAATATAATCTAAATCTACGACTATTTCACTAGTATGCTGGGCAACTTTGAGCTGGGTTAGATTATAACCGCTCTCTTCTTCTAGCTCGTGTGCAACTGATTGCCAAGGCGTCTCGTCAAGCTCTATATGACCACCTATCTGCATGTATTTGCCAATTTTTTTATGAAAATGGACCAAGCACAACCAATTATTATCTACTTTCCTAATAATATACATACTAATCGTCATGTCATGCTGATTTGGTTGATTGTGTATGTGCGGCATAGCTTACGCTGTGGCGCCGATTTTGGCTTTGTTTTTACAGTCGGTTGTGTGGAATAGTAAATCTTGGTTGGTTTTGCAGTTGTCGCAAATTAGCACCAGTCGGTTACAGCCAACCCAAGCGCAATTTTCGAAGTTAGATGTTTTGCCCTGACAATGTGTACACTCACCAATATCGACTGATTTGTCAGAAAATCTGTGATTCATACGGTCGTCGAATATGTATAATGAACCTTCCCACAGGCCTTCATCGCCGTATTTTTCGCCGTATTTTACAATCCCACCGTCGATTTGGTAAACTTCTTTAAAACCACGATTTTTCATCATGGCGCTCAGCGCTTCACAGCGAATTCCACCCGTGCAATAACTTACAATTGGTTTGTCTTTAATATCATCATATTTACCACTTTCTAGTTCGGTAATAAAATCACGTGATGTTTCGGTGTCTGGCACAATAGCGTTTTTGAATTTACCAACTTGGGCTTCATAAGCGTTACGTCCATCAAAAAACACTACATCATCGCCACGTTCCTGAACTAGTTTATGCAGGGCTTCTGGCTTAAGATGTTTGCCGCCACCAACAACGCCGTTTTCATCAACTTTTATTTCGTCTGGGCAACCAAAGGCGACTAATTCTGGGCGAACTTTTACACTCAAACGAGGAAAGTCACTTCCGGTGCCTTCACTCCATTTATATGTTATGCCCCTGAAAACTTCACTGATATTCATTTCTTTACAGTATTCTTTAATGT
>CAYUFM010000022.1:0-6294 GCA_964444225.1 uncultured Candidatus Saccharibacteria bacterium
CTTACTCACAGCTCCGCTGAAACTGGGTTCGCGCAAAAGTGTAAAATTGCACCAAACTAAGCACTTTTTTATGAATCAAAAGGTTCATTTTATACAAGTACATTATGAGTAAAATTATGTGCTAAAATGTACATCAACACTATAATTAAGTTAATCCAAAAAGAGGTATAGTATGGGTGAAAGAATTGAGTTTGATGGGGTTGGACATATAGATAGTCTTCCAATTTCAGTGCAACGGAGACTAGCTACAGACAACTTGGAGCCATTCAGGAGGGTTGCAAGAACTATTAGAGTCCCGGGGCTTGCACTAGTAGCTCCAATAGAGTCCGCTCCTACTGTCGAGCAATTTCCTTCAGAGGTTCCAGGGCCTGACTTTACTCCGCCAGAAGCAGCTTAATAGTTTCTCAAAAATTAAAAAAGACCAACTTTGGTCTTTTTTATTTGGTGGGTGATGAGGGATTCGACTCACATCCTGCGAGCCCGAAACTTCATCTTTGAAAAGCTAGTTTTCAAGAGAAGGTTTCCTTGCAAAATGCTCCCAGCATTTCTCACCCCGACCCGGGTCTCGGGCTTGATTCCATGCACCAAACTAAAAACCGACCAATTAGGTCGGACTTTAGTTTGGTGGGTGATGAGGGATTCGAACCCCCGACCCCCTCGGTGTAAACGAGGTGCTCTAGCCAACTGAGCTAATCACCCATAAATACTTCAATCATAATACAGAAAAACACCTTAAAAATCAATTGTTTAAACTGGGTATATTGACAATAGTTAATAATGTATGGTATAATATAGGCATTGTGGCTAATAATAGATTTGAAAGAGAGCCTGGCAATATACCTCCTGAATCAGTAGAGGCAGACCCATATGATATGCCTATGCATTTTTGTTGGGAGGATGCCTGCGGCCAAGATAAGGTTTATCCATTGTGGTGGGAGGAGATAGAAGGTTCAACGACTTGGCATATCTGTCTTGTGTGTCCAGATTGTGGATCTACCAGAGAGAATATTTTCACCGATGCGGCAGTTTCTGAATTTGAGGATGAAGTAAGCGATGCGATAGTCGGCATCCTACATTTAGCCGATGAACTTAGGCGAGAAGCTTTTGAGGACACAGTAGAATTGCTTCTCGAAGCTTTTGAGCGTGACTTGATAGGTCCAGACGATTTTAAATAATCAAAAAACCAGGCGCAATTAACTTGCGTACACTCAATCGCGCCTCCCGGACTCGGCCAAGACATTTTAAGGATAGATATATAGAGGATATAATATTTTGAAAATTCCTAGCGTGTGACTATGTGGACTCCTAGTTCTGGTCACTGACAAGTCAGTCCAAACAAAAACCCCACATAAAGTGGGGCATTTGTTTGGTGGCTCCTCCCAGACTTGAACTGGGGACACAAGGCTCTTCAGGCCTCTGCTCTACCAACTGAGCTAAAGAGCCATTGGTAATCATTAGATTATACTTTATTTTGTGATCCGGTCTAGCAGGGGCCGATCTTCAGGCCTCGTCACCTTTTCGGCGACCCCGCCTCGACTTACTGCTAGGTAACTAGCAATCAGTCTCCGGCCTTGCAAAATGCCACTGGCATTTCTCACTCTACCAACTGAGCTAAAGAGCCATTTGGTTACCAATAAATTCTACTCTACAGAGGTAAAATATTCAAGAAGTTACTTTCTTTTTTATTTTTTCTGGAACCCATATTTCTTTTTTTGGATTTCCAGATGCAATAACGTTCGCCCTGTGTTCGTCTCTTTTGGCTTTAAATTCCTTTGCTTTTTCTTCAAGTTGTTGGACGTGAATCATTATTCTCTCTCGCGCCTTTTCTCCTTCCGAATCAAGACCTTCAAGGTTGGTAATATCCATTTTTTCAAGAGAAGGTTTTACAACTTCTTCAAGGTGTAAAATAGGGTCATAAACACCAGCCATAGCAATTCTGGCAGCCCGCCTCATAAAATTGTCTATTCCAGCTCCCGGCATCTGAAATTCACGTAGCTTTCTTTCGTATGCACAAATAGCAAGTGATGGATCTATTTTCTGCACTTCCAAGAATAACCCTTCTTTTACAAGATGATGTCTGGCTTCGTCGCCTGAGATTCGCTTTTGCGTAGCTCTTCCAGTTTGCCGTCCGTAGGCTGCTTTTTCGTCTCGGTCAAGATTTCGCAAAGTTTCTTCGTCTATATCAATTAATTTTGTTCCGTCTTCAACAAGTTTAACCACACTACTGTCAGTCCCATAACCCTGAGTAAGTAGAATACCTGCATTATTGTGAGTTACTAGTGTGGCTTTCTCTTGATCTTTCGTGTAGGCTAGAGTTTCTATTGAAGTATTAGGCTGTGGAGTCCGACCTCGAAGAAGTGCATTTCTTCTTATCATTGCGAGTTCTTTGGGGTGAATCATTTTATTAACGATGATTATACCTTCTACACCCTTAGAATGTTCGCCTTCTTCAAATGTCCATATTCTCGTCCAAAACCACAGAGGCTCAGAAACACTACCCAACCTTTTATCAATGACAAGGTGATACTCGGGTAAAAGTTCTTCGGTCACATATCCGACAATAAATACGTCTTTTACTACTTCTGGGAAGGCGTTTTCTGGAAAGTCGTTCAGAAAATCAGTTCGAAAATTTTCTGCAAGAGACCACGGCGTTACTTCGGCCGCTGTCCACCTTGGCTCATCGCCCATATATGAAGTAATTACTGCGTTCAAATCTGAAAATTCAGGGTCTTCTTTAAATCTAGCAGGATTTGTGTGCCTGTTTATTAATCTTGTGGCCGCGTCACCAATTTGTGCAATGGCGCGTCGATCACGCTCCGGATCAATCGGGGGTAGCTCATGAATAGGCGTTAAAACTTCGGACATAAACTTCAAAACTTTCGGTTAGCTACTTATTATTTTACACGTATTATGCGTGCAGTACAAAAACATTTAGATGTGGTAGAATTCTGC
The DNA here is from genome assembly GCA_964444225.1 of uncultured Candidatus Saccharibacteria bacterium. Taxonomy (GTDB): domain Bacteria; phylum Patescibacteriota; class Saccharimonadia; order Saccharimonadales; family 2-12-FULL-41-12; genus JALHOM01. The sequence continues at coordinate 2,953 of CAYUFM010000022.1, forward strand.
CATGAGTGAAAGGGAAATATTAATTTCGCCTAGTCGTTTGAGTCCTCCAGAAATTTGCGTGACTCAAATGGGATTATTACTACACGAAATTGGCAGGACACCAGAAGATATGGGGGTATTTAAAGTTTATCCTAGCGCATCACAACAGGACTGGTCTTCTTCTGGTCGTTTAAATATTCCGGCGGGTGAAGTTTTCTTTGACTATCATTTACCAAGAACAGAAAAAATAGACATGGATCGGGCTAATGAAAGCTACGCGGATATAGCTAAGCAAATGGAGGCTCGCCCCGAAGTTGTGTGTATTTTGGGTGTGACGTATGCAGTAATGGCAAAGTCTGCCGTGCGTAATCAAGGGTTTACGGCAGAAGAAATAGAACTAAGTCCGTCTATGATGAATTTAGCAAGAATGTGCTGGCAAGAAATACTACCTGATGTTAATCCTGATAAACACTTTAGCAACGCCTACGTAGTTTGGCATGATCGCCAAACTTTCTTAAGGCGATTCCTTATACAAAATGGTCACTAGGCTTTATCGTATCGGCAAATGCCTTAAGCGCGCGTTCGTTAATTGAAACGTGTTTGCTTAGTCTAATGACTTGCTCAACTGAGCTTAAGACTCTGTCCATTTCTTAATGATAACAAAAAACCCCAATGTAGCGATCTGTTACAATAAAGACATGAAAAGACTTATGTTAGCTGTTCTTATGTGCGTGTTGAGTTTTGGTGTTGTTGGCGGGCAAGTTCTGGCGGCGCCCAGAACAGTAGCCAAAGATCCGATTGGTTATGATATTTCATGGCCACAGTGTGGTAAAAGACTGCCGACCAACCAAGCTTTTGGTATTGTTGGCGTCAATGGTGGCCTTGCAAATAACACTAACCCTTGTCTGTCAACTCAACTAACTTGGGCAAATCGTTCGATCGGCGGTGCAAATCAACCCCTTATACAACTGTATGTTAATACTGCTAATCCCGGTGGTTTAGGCACAGCTTCTTGGCCGGTCAATAATATTGATCCCGCAGGCAACATGTCGCCAAACCCATTCGCTCAGTGTGATAATTCCGATTCACTAGCTTGTGCATGGCAGTATGGCTGGAATCGCGCAGTAGAGGATAATTTGCAGCGATTTGTACCGAGTGCGACAACTGCGGGTGTTAACACCAGCGCTAGCGCCTACACTTGGTGGCTTGATGTCGAGACAGAAAACACCTGGAAGTCGGGTTCGGCGTTTGCCATGCAAAGCAATGTTGCTGTGCTTGAGGGAATGACTGCTTATTTTAAACAGTTGGGTGCCAAAGTTGGCTTATATTCTACGGGCCTACAGTGGAGCCAAATAGTTGGTTCGGCGGTATCTGGAACTAGTAATCTAAATGGTCTACCCAACTGGCGACCGAGTGGCGCCAGTCTCAACAACGCCAAAGCAAACTGCAGTGTAGAGCCACTGACAGCTGGTGGGATTATTTCGCTTACGCAATTCGTTATAAAAGGCCTCGACAACAACTACTCTTGTATTTAATTGTGTATATTGGTTTCGATTTATAAAACCATTCTTTTGTGCTAATAACATCATCATAAAATGTGCAAGAGGGTATTTTTATTAATTCGCTAATGCTATTATAGAGTTACCTTTAAAAGGAGGAATATATGGTTTATCAATACCGCAAAGGGGTCTTTGTGCCTTTTGTGCAAAAATATTACAAATTAATAATTTTGGCTGTTGTGACGATGTTTGTGTCAGCAACCTACGCAATGACATTAACAACAAATGCAGCGGTCGTAAGTGGCTGTGATTTCAACCAATCGCCAGGTTTATGGGAGTTACAAGGTGACTGCACTACATCAGCACAAATTAATATACCTGCAGACACTACTGTAGAGGGTAATGGTTTCGTTGTTTCGGCAGGATTCACCAAAACTACAAACGACAACAATTCAGTTTTTGGTGTGATTGAAGTTGACAATGTCGTCATAAGAAATTTAACGATTCTAGGAACGGGGGGTACGAATTTACACGGGATAAATACCTACCTATCGAGCAATGTTTTGATTGACGGAGTAACTATCACAGATATTAATCGTACTGGTGTGGTGGTAAATGGTTCAGACGTGACAGTGAATGATATCAGAACTTCAAGTAGTGGTTGGCACGCAATCAATGTTGACCAAGGCTCAGGAGTAACAGATCCTTCAGTCTTGACAGTAACTGGAAGTAGTGGACATTCCGCCGACGAATTTCACATTTATGTCGACAACACACTTGAGAATGTTACAGTTAACGACAATGAGTCTCAGTACGATCTTTCTATACCGGCTGGTGGAGCGCCAAATGATGCACTTTACACTCTAAAAAGAACTGCATCAATAACATCTCCACTTACTGGGGCAACTGTTAGTGGAAATGTAGATTTTGAAGCATTTCTAAAAGACGATGATGCAGATGACGTACAGTGGGCGATACGCGCTGGTACTTGTGCCGCAGGAACTGGAACAGTATTTGGAAATGTAGATGGTCATACTGATGTAGCAAGCATAGATCAGTCTGATTTATCGAATCAAATGTTTAGTTTCACGGCTAATACGGCCTTAGTGGCTGACGGTAGTTACTGTTTTGTCTACAACCCAACTGAAGATATTGGCGAATCAGGAATTCGATTAACTCGTGAATTTGTCGTAGAAAACTACGCAAGCAATAAGGAAGAATGTAAGAATAACGGCTGGCAAAGAGGAGCATTTATCGGACAGGAAACAAAAACATTCCGTAATCAAGGTGACTGTGTAAGTTACTTTGCTACAAAAACCGCTAATCCTCCATCAAACGGAGCAACAAACGAACGTGCAAACCGAAACCGCTGAAAAAACTATACATAAGAATCAGAGCGCAAAACTTGCGCTCTTTTCTTTTTATAGATGTTCGTGTTAAAATTGTCCTGTTAAATCGAAGATTTTGCTATTTAGGAAAAGAGTAGCGAGGCTTGATCGCTTACGATTCGGCTTTGCTGACTGAGCGATGAGAAAAACCTAGGTTTTTCTCATAATGCGGGTCTAGCTCAGTTGGTAGAGTGAGAAATGCCAGTGGCATTTCGCAAGAGAATCTTCCGACGAAAACTGGCTTTTCGATCGTGAAGTTCTGGGGTCGCGGAAGGTGACCTTCCTTGCCAGGCCAAGGGGCGCAGGATAAAACTGCAAACCTGAAGTATAATTAACATATAACAAATCATGCGGGTCTAGCTCAGTTGATAGAGCGCATCCTTGCCAAGGATGAGGCCAGGGGTTTGAGTCCCCTGACCCGCACCAGAAATAGACTTTCGGAAAATTTGTCGCCCATTTGGGCGGCATTTTTTATG
>CAYUFM010000023.1:0-5729 GCA_964444225.1 uncultured Candidatus Saccharibacteria bacterium
CAATTTAACGAACGCTTTCCTGATGACGACGCTTGTTTGTCTGAAATCTTTCAGAACCGTAACGAAGGTGTCAAAGCATGTCCGAAGTGTGGAGTTGTAGGGTTTCACTACTACAAAGTAAAGAAACGAAAGTGTTACGAGTGCAAGGATTGTGGTAATCAGCTACACCCACTTGCGGGGACGATATTTCATAAGTCTGCTACTCCTCTTAAGTTATGGTTTTATGCTATTTTCTTGTTCTCTAAAAGTAAGAACGGTATTTCTGCCATGGAACTACAGCGTCAATTAGGTGTGACCTACAAGACAGCTTGGAGAATGGCAAAACAAATCCGTTTACTGTTCGAGAATGATGAATTTCTTACTGGTGAAGTCGAAATGGACGAAACATACATTGGTGGTAAGCGTCGTATGGCTCAGAAGTTCGACAATAAAACACCAGTTGTCGGTGCAGTAGAGCGAAAAGGTGAGATAGTCGTTAAAGCCACACAAGACGCTTCTTCTACTACATTGCAACGATTGTTACGTGAACACGTTCAGATCGGTACAACGCTCTATACAGATGAATGGCGTGGATATACTCGCGCTAAACGACTAGGCTACATACACAACACGGTTAATCACTCGAAGGGCGAGTACGTAGACGGATTGTCCCATACAAATACTATTGAAGGTTTTTGGAGTCAGTTGAAGCGTTCTCTTCATGGGACGTATCACTTTGTTTCTCCGAAGTATCTTCAGAGTTATCTGAACGAGTTTGCTTATCGCTATAATCATCGTTCTTCTGACCGTCTTTTTGACCAAATGATTGAATTGGTCGTGAAGCCTTCTTAATTAGTCTGTCGAATAAGATGTCTTCATTACTCATAACTATATTTTACTCCACAGATATTTCACTAAGGTTATGCCTAGACCACTAAATAGAGTCGGAATAACGGTAAAAACAATTTTGTGCTCTGACCAAATAGCCTTCCAAAGTCCTACGGGTGTTAATGGTAAGAATAAGTTATCAGTTAAGTTGATTCCTTTGGGAGTAATATTAAGCAGTCCTTTTTTGTAGGTACCACAGAAAGATATTTCAACGAAGCCTCTCTGTTCAGCGTACTCTTCATACCTTTGCAGTCTTGAAAACTCTGTTCTTATGTATTTTGAATTGTTTCTTCTAAGTAAAGCTCCGAATAAAATACCTTTATCCTTTTTAGTGTACGAGACTCCAAATTTACCTAAAGATTTACACTTTTTATCTTTACAGTTATGAACATCCATATTTCTATCAACAAATTTGCAGATTCGGTAGCATCTATAGATATTCTTCATATCATGCAGTATACTACATAATCTATTACATGTCATGAGGGTATACTTGCCAATATATTTACAATGATGTAAAAAGGTCTATAATCATAAGCATTAACATAAGGAGCGATCTATGGAGATGAGCACAGTTGACAAAGTATCAATGATATTACTAGTCATCGGAGGCCTCAACTGGGGTCTGGTAGGTTTTTTTGAATACGATCTAGTAGCCGAAATATTTGGTGCAGGAGAAACACTTTCAAGGATTATCTATGCTTTGGTTGGTGTCGCAGCAGTCTGGACCGTTTACAAAATGTATAACTTAATGAGCACTGAAAGTAAAAAAGCAGAAAAATAAAAAACTTAATAAACTTATAAACGGCTATCTCTGGTGGCCGTTTTTAAATTTTATACTGTCGATGGAATGAAATTTGAGGAAAGAAAACGCGGCGAATTTTCATTTTCATTACGAGCCAGGCCTAGGGTAACAATGTGCTGTAGCATTTCCTCGAATGACATGCCAAGATTTACTGAACAAGCCTTCGGAAAAGATCCGTAGCCGTCTATCAAAGAAGGTATAAAGTTGGCCTCTAGAAAAAATGGCTCTCCTTTATTATCTAGCCTTATGTCCACCCGACCATAGTCCCTTCCGCCAAGTCCGTTAAATACTTTAACTGCCAAATTATTGATCTTGGTCTTTAGGGGTCCATCATCAACAGCCAACACCTCCTCGCTATTTGACGATTTAACCCGCCGACTAAGCATACGATTACCCTTGTTGTCTGGAGTAGCTACTAGTTCTATCGGCATCACATTAAGCCTGTCACTATCTATATTTTTGAGTAAAGACACACTAAATTCACGACCTGTCAGATATTCTTCAACCAGAGAATTGCAGTTGTACTTTTTTAAAATAGAGGCAACTTTGAAATTTGCTTGATCTTCGTTATGTGCAACTGAATCAGCGTCAACTCCCTTGCCCCCGCCACCATCTACAGGCTTGATGAACTGAGGAAATTTTAGATCTAAATTTATAAACTGACTATCAGGAGAGGTTACGTAAAATTTTGAAGATTTGAGACCTTGATTTATTACCAACTGCTTTGCCAGTGGTTTATTTGACTCGAGATAAAGAGCCTTTTTAGCAGAGCCTGTATAAGCAATATTGTTTTGGTCCAGATATTCGCTTACCCAAATATTTATTTGATCTCCTAAAATTATTTTTTTGTCATACGGCAACATGTCCATACCTAAAAAAACAAGGTCTGGACGTCTACCAACCAACGATGACAGATCTTCGATATTGTTAACAATACTAATCTCAACACTACTGTAATATTTCCTCAAAACATCTAAAATGCCAAGCCTTGAAGACGCACCCATAGAGCTAAAGCCAGCAATTGTACTGCTAACAATCTCAATACGTTTGGACATCATAATAAACACTCCTAGAACTTAGGTAAATATATTAAAAGATACAAAATGACTTAATTCTTGCGAATCAAATAATTATCTTAACGGAAACTACCACCGCGCGGACCGCGATCTTCTTGCGGGCGAGCTTGGTTGACCGTGATTGCACGACCACTAAGTTCTTTGCCGTTTAGCTCCTTGATTGCTTTTTGCCCTGTTGCATCATCGGCCATTTCGACAAATCCAAATCCTTTTGACTGATTTGTGTCACGGTCTTTTATGACCGCTACACTTACTACCTCACCTTGTTCTGCGAATAAAGCCTTTAGTTCGTCTTCTGTCACGCTGTATGCTAGTCCACCAACATATAATTTCATTGCCATTTCGTTTGTCCTTCTTTTAATTTATGTGCACTGTTTAGATTTAGTCTAACCGATATAATTATTTAGACTTTTTAAGGCCGAACTAAGACAACGGAGAGGCTTTAGCCACTTGCTACTTTCTACTATACCATAGTTTTACAATCAAACCTAATTATCTGTCAAGCATAAGCTTTGCAGTATACAGAATAATTGTTTACAATTTAACTAGATCAAATGAAAAGAAAAACCCAAAAACCTAAATCGAGCAAAAGATCTTCATTAAAAACAATAGCCGAGCATGAAAAACGAGCTTTTTGGCAACTAAGTGATGCTGACATAAAAAACCGTATGCAGAGGATAAATGAAGATTTTAACAATGCCTTCAAGCTACTCCAGCAACATACCGACACTGTTACTTTTTTCGGATCAGCCAGATTTAAAGAAAACAGTCCTTACTATAAAGATGCCCGCGAATTAGCGCGTAAGATATCTCGTGAACTAAAACTTACTGTAGTGACTGGAGGAGGACCTGGTATCATGGAAGCCGCCAACCGGGGCGCACACGAAGCTTGCCTAGACCCCAAACATAGCCATCACAAAGATAGCGAACCTTTAATATGTGGCAATTCACTTGCCATGACAATAGAACTACCAAAAGAACAAGTTACTAATCCATACGTCACATATAGCGCCGATTTCTACTACTTTTTTAGTCGAAAAGTAGCGCTAAGCTATGCGTCTAGAGCCTACATTTACTATCCTGGCGGTTTCGGGACAATGGATGAGTTTTTTGAAATTTTAACTTTAAAACAAACTGGCAAAATTCCAAATATTCCAATAATTCTGTGTGGTAACCAATTCTGGAAGCCTTTACTAAAGTACATAGAACAAATAATTCTTACAGAAACCAATGCTATTAGTAAAAAAGATATGGATCTTTATCTACTGAGTGATGACCACGACGAGATAATAAATATTATAAGAAACAGTCGCGTTAGCCCTATTTAGTTGTGCCACCCAGCTTTTATACGAATCTTTCTCCAAATTAATCCATCAAGTAAGAGATGACTAAAGTACCCAGAAACTGCCGCCCCGTAAAATAAAATTGCTGGTAGTAAATTCTGTGCATCCTGTAGCCATGGTAAAAGCAATATCGGCAAAGGCACCAAAGCCATGGCAATTTTAGAATGCGTCCAGCCACGATGCTTACTAACAATAGGAGTCATAGCCAGTAACCCTAGATAAGCCGCCGCTTCAAACCTGCCAAAATAGATTAATAGGATATCGCAAATGAATGCCAGTCCAAAAAATATATCTTGAGCTTTAGAATTAGTGTCTACATCTGGCCAAAGCGCAAAGAGCATGGCTACCACAAAGATGATTGCCAACATCTGCCAACTACTTAAAATACCATTGGTTTTAGTAGCCCATTCAACCGGCAAGAAAGTCGTCGCAAATACGAAACAAAGACCACCCGTCAATCCACCACCCAAATGCCCCTTATAATTTGCCATAACCTTTATTCTAACACCCCTTGAATTATTTTTTAGTCAGTATACATTGTATAGTGACCATGCTATGATTAGAGATAATGGAAATATCAGACCAACAATTTAATGACATTATTGCCGATGCTATGGATCAACTACCCCAGGAACACATCGCAGGCTTAAATAATGTACTAATAACCTTCGAGGGTGAACCTAGTCCCGAACAACGAAAAAAACTCAAGCTACACTGCAACCAACTACTATTCGGACTCTATGAAGGCATCCCCAATACCGGACGCGCAGGTGCATCATCTATCCTTAGCGGCAATGTTATGACTATGCCAGACAGAATAACTCTTTTTAAAAAACCCCTCCTAGCAGTTTCTCCAAGTCTAGACGAGTTTAAAAAACAAGTAAAACACACTCTGTGGCATGAAATTGCCCACTATTATGGCCTAGACCACGACCGCATCCATGCTATCGAGCGCGGCGAGATATAAAACCTATTTCTCTGATTAGTTTCAATCAAGGCTAAAGCCTGGTAATAAGCAGGATTCGGCCAATCAAAAATGGAACAATTTGGTTCTTTATTGAAAGAACAATATTTAGTAAAAAGTAGAGGACTTGCTTCTTTGTCTAAAGAAGGGATTTTTAAATTATTTTGATGTTTTCTAAACCTTCAGGCATAAAGCCATCTTCATAGCCCGACTTGTTGTGCTTTCCACCAGATTTATCTGACTTATCCTTAGCTCTGCGTGTAGCCTTAGACTGTAAATGAAACGGCACAGGCGCATTTGGATACTGTTCTGCAACTTGCTTAGCCTGAGCGATAGCATCTGTCACTGCACGTGATTTTTCAGCCTTTGCCAGCACAATCGCGCAGTGATAAAGATTATGCTCACACTCTGGCATGCCAATCCGCTCAACTGCTAAAAATGTACTGACCGCCAGATTCAAAGCAGCCGATGCTTTGAGCCCTATATCTTCGCTAGCAAACACCACCATTCGGCGAGCTATAAATTTCGGGTCTTCGCCGGCCTTCAACATTCTAGCCAAATAATAAAGTGCGGCATTCGGGTCCGAACCGCGCATTGATTTGATAAAGGCGCTGATTACGTTATAGTGTTGCTCGCCAGATTTGTCATAACGTGGCATGGTCGTCTGGGCAGCG
>CAYUFM010000024.1:0-1540 GCA_964444225.1 uncultured Candidatus Saccharibacteria bacterium
CGGTTGTTGTTGTTTTACCAGCGTCAATATGGGCGATAATTCCAATATTACGCAATTTATCCATAGGTGTCTTAGCCATTCAAAAAAATCCTTAAATATTTAATAATAAAACTTTTACATAATTATACCACAAATTACACCTTAAACGTGTGAATTTTGTTTCTTTTCTAAATTTTTTTAATCTACTTCTGGGTCGGATTCAACCAAAGTTAGATTCGAATGTTGAGAGATTGTATCGATTATTATCCTTGCAAGGTTAGGGTCGTTCTCTACTTGTTTAGATATAGAAAAGTCAATTGCCGATGAACCCAAACTTGTAAACCTAACTAAGGAGTCGGTTCCTCTCTCTATTGTTGCTATTTCAGGTCTAATTTCTTCGGCGTATATCGATAAGGCAGCGTTGAAAGCCTCTACTCTTGAACACTCTCCGTCAACAGCTCCTCCGCAGCCGTTCGATACAGAATCTATTATTCTTCTGCTAAGAATCCCCCTTGAAGTTACATAAAGGTCTTTGACCGACTCATCGATGTAAGGATCGGTGTACATTGCATCTTCAGCAGCTTTGACTGCAATTTTAACTGGACAATTATTTTTACAATTGGGGTCACACTCTACCGAATTCTGTGCCATAAACCGTAGTTAGCCTGCTTCCTGCCCACCAAAACTGATTTACTATAGCTCTACTCTATCACTACTGGACAGACTTATGCCAGCAAAACTTATGAATTTTGACTCAAAAGACTTAGCTTCGGGCGAAGTGAGCGAAGGCACGGTTGGCGTCTGCCATTTTGTGCACGTCTTCGCGCTTTTTAACAGCAGAACCTACGTTGTTATAAGCATCCATAAATTCTAGCGCTAGACGATCTTCCATGCTCATACCTTTACGGCTACGGGCAGCAGCTACAAACCACATAAGAGTTAGGTGGCTCTGGCGTTGACCTTTCACTTCAAAAGGAATCTGGTAATTAGCACCACCGACACGACGAGAACGAGTCTCTACATGTGGCTGAACGTTCTTCATAGCTTGGTCAAAAACATCTAGAGGATTCTGAACCTTTAGTTTATCGGCAGCTTTTTGCATACCACCATATACTAATTTTTCAGCAATTTGCTTGTGACCATTGAGCATAACTCGGTTGATCAAACGCTGAACCATAACACTGTTATATAAGCGATCTGGTTGGATATCTCGAACTAATGATTTGGTTACTTTCCTAGGCATTTTATTTACCTGCTTTCTTAGTGCCGTATTTTGAACGGCCTTGTTTGCGGTCATTTACACCCTGAAGGTCAAGGGTGCCACGGACGATGTGATAACGCACACCTGGAAGGTCTTTTACCCTACCGCCACGAATCATAACGACAGCGTGTTCTTGTAGGTTGTGGCCTTCGCCACCAATGTAAGCCCAAACTTCGTAACCGTTTTGCAGGCGCACACGAGCAACTTTACGTAGCGCAGAGTTAGGCTTCTTTGGTGTACGAGTTGTCACCTTGACACAAAAGAAGCCTAACTTTACGTAGCGCAGAGTTAGGCTTCTTT
>CAYUFM010000024.1:1550-2023 GCA_964444225.1 uncultured Candidatus Saccharibacteria bacterium
AAACACCACGCTTAAACGGAGCGTTTTTTTCGTAACTTTTAGTTTGTAGGTTATTCACCACACGGTGAAGAGCTGGTGACTTACTTTTAGTAGTCACTTTAACGCGCGGTTTGCGCACTAGCTGATTAATTGTTGGCATTAATACTCCTTAATGGTTGTAATCTACTGCAACGATTTGGATGCCACCAAAAAGGCTCAGACTACTTAATGTTATATATATTCTAACAGAAGTAATAGATGATCGCAAGTCGATTAATTGACTCTTTCTGCAGGTTCGCCGAATACTGTAGGTTCATGCATAGTGCGTGCTGCACCTCGACGACAAGCAATGAATCCGATCATGCCACCTTTAGGGAAATCAACGGTTTCTTCATTTACCCATACTTCAGAATCTGAGGCAAAACCCATAGCTCCCGCAATTTTTTCGCCTCCACAAACTTCAACTAATCCTAGCTTTTTTAAAACAGTTTCAA